>JBKCPL010000058.1:0-27482 GCA_046309355.1 Bacteroidota bacterium | reverse complement strand
TTCTACTTTGCGCTGTTCACAGCAGCAGCAGCTCGCCTATCAGGCACAAAGTATATCCTAAACCTGCACGGTGGCAGTTTACCCGACAGGTATTTGAAATCAGAGCGTATGTTTACCCTGCTGCTTAAAAATGCCCATGCGGTAACAGCGCCTTCGGGTTATCTGAAACAGTATTTTGAAAACAAAGGCTATGCTGTACGGCTAATTCCTAACCCAATAGATATAAGCATTTATCCAAAATCACGTGCTCACCGAAACTATCCGGTCATGCTTTACCTGCGTAGTTTCGGAAAACTGTATAGGCCTGAAAATATCATCGATGCCATGGTTCACATCACGCAAAAGTATCCCGAAGCTCATCTGCATATGTTTGGTAAAGATGTAGAAGGACGCATTCCGATGTGCAGAGAGAAAATACGTATTCATAAGCTGGAAAAGAACATTACGCTACACGGTGTGAAACTACGCAACGAATGGCTTAACACTGCGGTCCATTGCAATATGTCCATAAGTGTACCGGTTACAGACAATACACCTGTAAGCTTGCTGGAATCCATGAGCATGAATATTCCGGTCATCACCACCGGTGCGGGAGGAATTGAGTACATCATACAGGATAGGAAAAACGGACTCATAACCACAGGTGAGCCCGAAGACATTGCACATAAAGTGATTGAACTGATGGAAAATGAAAACCTGTACACCACCATACAGAAAAGCGCTGCAGACTATGTGATGATGTACAATATGCCTGAAGTAATTAGATTGTGGAAAGAGCTCTTAACGAATAACCGTTCGTGAACCAACTTTTTAAAATTTCTGCTACCTGTCTGAATATTCTGCATTCATGAACTTACAGTCTATTGTATTTAGCCTAAAGCGCTTCCCTTTACGTAAAGCGGCCAGCGAACTAAACAAGTTGAATAATCTGTCGGTAGAAGAGCTGAAACTCCAAACAGAAAAAAAGCGTTGGGAAATAGTAAGGCACCACTTTGCACATACGGCTTATTATAAACATAAGTTAGGTGGTCACCTTCCCGAACACTGGAATGAGTTGCCTGTACTTACAAAAAAAGATTTTCAGGGCAGTATAGATACGCTGCTGTCGGATGGTTTTACTCGTGGAAACACCTATATCGGCAATACATCAGGTTCATCAGGCCATCCGTTTTACTTTGCAAAAGATAAATTTACACATGCCCTAACCTGGCGTTATATTCATGATTCGTATGCGTTGTATGGCATACATCCAGGCGACTTGCAGGCTAGATTCTACGGAATACCCCTCGAGAAAAAGAAATTTTTGCTGGAACAGACCAAAGATTTGGTGTTGAATCGGGTAAGATTTACCGTGTTTGATTTATCTGAACATGTACTTGATGAATTTATAATCCGCTTTAAACAAAAACCTTTCAAGTACATTTACGGATATACGAACTCTATCGTTTTATTTTGCCGTCACCTTCTTAAAAAGAATATTCGACTGAAAGATATTTGTCCCTCACTGCAGGTATGTATTGTAACCTCTGAGGTATGTACACCGGAAGATAAAATACTGATTGAACAAGCAACAGGCACGACTGTGGTGAAAGAATACGGTGCATCGGAACTATGCCTCATCGCCTTTGAAAATCCGGACGGATACTGGAGAATAAATACAAAAACCATTTTTGTGGAACAGACAGATGACGGCAGACTGCTATGTACATCATTATACAACAAGGCCTTTCCCATGATCAGGTACGAAATAGGCGATATGGGGCAAATTGATTACGATAAGAACGGAAATCCATACCTATCTGCTCTGTTAGGCCGAACAAATGATACCATTGTACTGCCCAGTGGTAAAGTTTCGCCCGGACTTACATTTTACTATATTTCCAGAAGCATACTTGAGTCAAAAGGAACCTTGAAGGAATTTATCATAAGACAAACAGCAACCGATACATTCGTATTTGATATTGTATGCGATGGCGAATTGGATAGCGATGTGGCCGAAGAGATTGCTCAAAAAGCGGAATTGTACCTGGAAAAGGGATTGCGTATTGTATTGAATAAAACGGATGAAATAAAGAGACCGGCATCCGGTAAAATCAAGCATTTTTACTCGGAGATAAAATGAACAATAGGATTGTCATTCTGACTCAATACTACCCACCGGAAATGGGTGCTCCGCAAAGCAGGCTGTTTGAAACCGCACAAGGCTTAAAAAAAAGGGGCTGGGATGTACGCATTGTTACGTCTATGCCGAACTATCCTACAGGTAAAATTTTTAACGGCTACAAAAGAAAAATATACTCACACGAAACACATGAGGGAATACACATAACCCGCACGTGGATTTATGCCTCCAACTCAAAAAAGGCTTTTCCAAGAATAGTAAGTATGCTAAGCTTTTCATTTACCTGTTTGCTTACGCTGTTTGCTTTGCGAAAATTCAAACCTGCATTTATACTTACTGAATCTCCTCCACTTACATTAGCCCTGTCGGGAATTACCCTATCGGCATTGTGCAGTGCCCGGCACATTATGAATGTGTCAGATATATGGCCATTGTCGGCATTTGAGTTGGGTGCAGTTAAAAAAGGCACACTGTACAGCGTACTGGAATGGCTGGAAAAGCTATCTTACAGAAACTCCTATGCGGCTACCGGACAATCAGAAGAAATCCTTACTCACCTTAAGAAGGCAAAAATCAAACACGTACATCTGTGCAGGAATGGTGTAGACATAAATCGATTTGCACAAAAGAGTGCGAACGAAACCCACGATGATACACTACGAATTGTATATGCGGGTTTGCTGGGTGTGGCACAGGGTATTTATGATTTGTGTACACATATTGATTATGCCTCACTGGGGGCTGAGTTGCATATATACGGTGACGGTGCCGAACAAAAAATGATAACCGACTACATTGATACACATCCCGGATGTGGCGTTGTGTATCATGGGAAAGCAGGCCGAAACGAAATACCTACAATCTTGAGCACCTACCAATGCACCATCATTCCGCTGATAAAGCCCATATACGGTGCAGTGCCATCAAAAATTTATGAGGCAATGGCTGCAGGATTACCCATTATTTTTGCAGGTGGTGGCGAAGGGGCTAAGATAATTCGTGACCACCGGTGCGGATGGATTTGTGAACCTCGTTCATTTAAAGAGATGTCGGCTGTTTTGGAAAAAATAAAAAGTACACCGCGTGAAGAGATGAAACGCCTATCAGAAAATGGGCGAAATGCAGCCATTCAATTCTTCAACCGCGAAACACAAATAGATTCGCTTCATCATTTTTTAACCTCTATCGTATGCACATAACACTTATAGCAGGGGCTCGTCCAAATTTCATGAAAATATCGCCCATCATCAATGCGATAAAACTAGCCTGTGAAGGGGGAGCATCTATCGATTTTCAACTCGTACATACGGGGCAACATTTTGACGAGAAAATGAGTGCTACATTTTTTCGTGAATTAAACATTCCCGAACCAAATGTAAACCTGGAATGTGGCGGGGGTACTCAAGCCGAACAAACCGCTGCTATCATGGTGGCATTTGAAAAATACATGACCGGCAAAAAAACTGACCTCGTGCTGGTTGTGGGTGATGTTACATCAACCATGGCGTGTACCATCGTAGCAAAAAAGCTGCACATACGAACTGCCCATGTTGAAGCAGGTATACGGTCAGGAGATATGACGATGCCCGAGGAAATTAACAGAATAGTAACCGACAGCATTTGCGACTATTATTTTACAACCACCGAGCAAGCACGTACCAATCTGTTGAAATGCGGTGTGCCTGATAGTGCTATCTATTTTGTTGGCAACACCATGATTGATACGTTACTCACACAAATGCCAAGATTTAGAATGCCTGAAGTTATGCATTCACATGCATTGAAACCTAACTCGTACTATGTGCTAACTCTGCACCGCCCATCCAATGTTGATTCGCCCGATACACTGAACGACCTGCTGACTACGCTACACGAAAATTCACTTGGATTGCCCATCGTATTCCCGGTACATCCTCGAACAGCTGCCGTTTTCAATCCGTACCGAACACATTATCCGAGAATCATTACCTGCGACCCACTCGGCTACCTTGAATTCAATTACCTGGTTAAACACGCCAAAGGAGTGATTACTGACTCGGGAGGTATAACCGAGGAAACAACGGTGATGGGAATACCCTGCATCACGTTAAGAAACTCAACCGAACGACCCGAAACCTGTACCATAGGAACAAATGAACTGGTGGGAAATGATAAGCACAAATTGATTGAGGCCCTGAACAAATTAGCCGGCAACAGGTGGAAGGAAGGCCGTATTCCGGAAAAATGGGACGGGAAAGCAGCTACACGTATTGTTAATCACTTGCTGGATATCGCCAAAGGCGGTTAAACCAACTATGCTCCTATCTATACTTATACCGGTAAAAGATGAAAACAGTAATCTGAATAAGTTACTATCAGAATTGCATGTGCCGGAAAATACAGCATACGAAATTCTGATTGCTGACGGCAATGTACTTGAAAAGCCCGTTGCTGAAAGCATCGAATTAAAAACGAATATCCATGTATTGGATAATCATAACGGATTTACACCACACGGCATAAACCAATGTCTTGAACGGGCAAAGGGCAGATATATCATGTTATGCGGGGCACACAGCTATATAAGCCCGAATTATATCGATACATGTATACGTTTACTGACAGAAAATGATGATATAGGCTGTGCAGGCGGTCGTATAGTGCATACCGGACATACACCTACAGGAAAAGCAATAGCTGCAGCCATGGGAGTACCTTTTGGTATGGGAATAAATAGCTTTCGTTCCAGGAATAAATCAGGATTTGTAGATACGGTGAGTGTACCTGTATTTAAAAAAGAAGCTACAGAAACAGTCGGGAAATTTGATGAGCAATTGATCCGGAATCAGGATGATGATTACAGTTACAGACTAATTAAATCGGGGTATAAAATTTATTTGTCGGAGGACATTTGGTCGAAGTACGAGGTACGAGAAAACTTAGCGCAACTCTCCAAGCAGTTTTTCCAATACGGATTCTGGAAACCATACCTATTAAGGAAGCACAGGTCCATAACTACATTTAGGCAGTTGGCTCCTCCTACCCTGACTTTGCTATACGTGTGTGTGTGTATTCCATGGTATGTCTATACTAGAAATATACAGATCATACTATGGCCGCTACTGATTTATATACTTACGGTAACATCCATTTCAGTATACCTTGCTACACTAAAATCTGTGAATGTACTGTTTGCGTTAGCGTCATTAATTGCCATGCATAGCAGTTATGCAGGTGGCTACATCACCGGATTAGCCTATAGCCTATTCGCTAAAAACAAATACCCGCAGTTCGCTAAAACACTTTCCAGGTCATGACAACAAAAAACGCAACACCTGCTGATTTGGTAAAAATAGCCTCATGCCATGTTGAGGCATTTCCCGATTCGGTCACTTCGTTGATGGGGATTTCGTTTGTGGCAAAAATGCTGGAATGGTATTTAAGTGCTCCCAATAAATTTTTGTATTGGATAGAAGAAGATGGCGAATGTATTGGCTATTGCGGGGGGTATGTTAGAGATAGCAGCGACAGTTTTGGTTCTGCTACGGGTATGTCACAATTTGGCCTTAACGAAGCATTTCGAGTCGTGCTCAGAAAACCCTGGTTGTTATTCCATCCGGAAATAATATCTCGGTACAAGTTTATCATCAGCAACCTGAAACGTAGGTTTACACCAATAAAAAATAAAACAACTCATGTGACACCTCAGCCACACATCATACCTGTTCGTACTGCTGGTTTGGTTGTGATTGGTGTCAGAAAAAATAAAATGAAGAAGGGAATTGGTTCATTGCTGCAGATTGAATTTGAGAAAAGAGCAAAAGCACTCAATGCTGAAATAATGCAACTGTCTGTAAGGAAAACAAACGAAGCAGCTATTGCATCCTATAAGCGTAACGGATGGTATATTGATTCCGAACAACCTATTTCGTATCTGATGAAGAAGAAAATGCAATAGGTGCATGAAAACACTTGCACATATATACAACTCACTTCCTGTATCACTTCAAAATGCCGCAATAAGTACGTATGGCTTAGTATGGAAACATAGACGGTTTGGCGGGATATTTGAACAGGAATACACAGCTTGCAAAACACGTGAAACGTATACGGTACACCAGTGGCATGATTTTCAAACAGTCAGACTTAGGCAGTTGCTGCTGCATGCGTACACACATGTGCCTTATTACAATACGATTTTCACAAAAGCAGGACTTCATGCCGATGAACTAAAGAAATTTGAGCTGGACCGGTTGCATCGCATTCCATTTTTGGATAAAAATACGTTACGCACAGAAGGTATCGGCAGCATGTTATCTGTAAACCCGGAAAAAGGCGGCATGTTTATAAGCAGTAGCGGAACAACCGGTACGCCAGTAAAAATTCGCTACTCGTATGCCATGCACCAAAGATTATTTGCCTTATACGAAAGCCGTGTGAGAAACTGGGCAGGTGTAAACCTAAACATGAAACGCGCATCTATTGGTGGCCGTAGAATTATTACAAAAGCACATGCACATCCACCCTATTATCGAACAAATTATACCGAGAAACAGCTTTATTTATCCGCTTACCACCTATCAGCAAGCACAGCCAAAAACTATGCGGAGGGCCTGCTAAAGTTCGGACCTGAATATATGACCGGTTATGCTATGAGCAACTATATTCTGGCACGTTTTATTGAAGAGGCGAATTGTGAGGTTCCGAAAATGAAAGCGATGGTTTTATCCAGCGAAAAACTCACACCGGAAATGCGTCACACTTTTTCACGAGTATACGGTTGCAAATCCTACGATGCCTGGAGTGGCGTAGAAAACTGCGGATTGATTTCAGAAAATGAATTTGGTCAGTTGCTAATCAGTCCGGACATGGGAATCATTGAATTGCTGAATGACAACAACGAGCCCGTAAAGCCCGGAGAAACCGGACATATAGTGTGTACCGGATTCATCAATAATGATCAGCCGCTTATTCGTTACCGCATAGGCGACAGAGTGACGTTATCCAAAAATCAGCAAACCCTGTGCGGAAGGAATATGCCTGTTGTAGAAAATATTGAAGGGCGCTCAGAAGATATAATCACAGGACCGGATGGAAGAAAAATGGTACGATTTCACCATGTATTCACCGGGTTGAAAACGGTAGTAGAAGCACAGCTTATTCAATACACACTCACTGATTACGAACTAAACGTGGTTGCATATCCGGCATTGTCAGAAGAGGACAAAACAGGTATGAGAAATCGCCTTCGGTCGCAGTTGGGAGATGTACATGTGCAATTCAATCAGGTAAATACTATCCAACGCGGTGACAACGGAAAATTTAAAGCTGTAGTTTCCTACGTAACTTCCAAAAACAACTAATTTATATCCAAATACGCTCGCCATTTTTTAACCCACCAAAGCGTTAGCGAAGGTGACTTTCACCCCCAACACCAATACCCTGTTCCACTTTACCCACGATATTGATTGGCTTATACCGCATCATCCTGTAAGTATTTTGAAAACACTGAGCGGTAAGCAGTGGCTGCACCTTCCTCAGCTTTTCAGGTCTGATATTTTTTTGCGTCATGCCGAAGACGTTTTCCGCTTTGAAAGTACACACGGCATCAGCACAGTAAACCATATTGGTATTCAGAAAAAAGTAAATACGCTTCGCAGAACAGGCATACGCTATTCGTACGAGAGTACGTTTCTGAAAGAATTTATAAGTATTTGCCGTTTGCATAAAGTTCAAACCGGACTGCACGTGAATACCCTTGAATCGATACCGTTTCAGGTTGAGCAATACATTCATCTAACCGGGCACACCCCTGAGTATATTCGCACACATTATTTTAGCCAACTGAGTAAGCAGCAGCTGCATGAACTGCAGGCTCTTGGAGTTAAGTATGATTTTTCAGCAGGCGGTTCAACTGTCATAGGCATCAGTAATGACAGCACACACCATCCGCTTTCGGTAATTCCCACCATCATTTCGGATAACAACTTTGTGCGGTTCAAAAACCATGCTGACGTATTTCAAAAATTTGATCACGTACTTCAGTCCTTAGTACATAAACCGCAGCATGTAGCTGTGCTTATTCATCCCGAAAATTTGCTTGCCTATCCATACCTGCAGGAAATTTATCTCCGTATTATTGACACGATTAAACAATACAAATTTGAATTTGCTAGTCACAATAGCGTATAATGCACTATGATTCCATTTTCACCACCGCGCATTGACCAAAAAATAATTGATGAGGTTACCGACACGCTAAAGTCGGGTTGGATTACCACAGGACCCAAAACCAAACGGTTCGAAAAAGAGATTACAGCCTATTGCGGCCATCAGGCAACGCTGTGTTTAAATTCAGCTACAGCCGGACTCGAAATTATGCTGCGCTGGTTTGGTGTTGGCCCCGGTGATGAAGTCATTTTGCCTGCATATACTTACAGCGCTACGGCCAATGTGGTTATGCACTGCGGAGCTAAACCGGTATTTGTAGATGTGTGTGAAGATTTTAATATCTGCCCGGTACAGGTGCTGAAGCACATCAACGAAAACACCAAAGTGATAATGCCGGTAGATTTTGCCGGTTATCCATGCCAATACGATGAACTGAATGCCATCATTCGGTCACCCGAAATAAAACAGCTATTCAAACCGGTGACCCCCGAGCAGCATCAGCTGGGCCGAATTCTTCTGTTGAGCGATGCCGCACACTCATTCGGAGCATATTATAAAGGCAGAAGAACAGGTACACTTGCTGACGTTTCTGTATTTTCATTTCATGCAGTAAAAAATTTAACCACTGCCGAGGGCGGTGCAGTAGCCTTAAATCTACCTGAACCATTCGATAACGAAGCCATTTACAAATACCTGTGCGTAAAAACACTGCATGGCCAAAACAAGGATGCACTGGCTAAAACCAAGCCTGGCAGCTGGCGCTACGATATTGTGGAAGCGGGTTACAAAATGAATATGACCGATATTATGGCATCTATCGGATTGGTTGAACTGCAGCGCTATGATGAAGAAACGCTGGTAAAACGGAAACAAATTTTCGATGCTTACAGCCATGCCTTTGCAAACGATGACCGGTTTACCACACCCGAATACCACAATCCTTTTCGCACGTCATGCTACCACGTATATGCATTGCGAATAAATAACTGTACCGAAGCCCAGCGTGATGCCATAATGCAGAACATTTTTGATAAACAGGTTTCTGTAAACGTACATTTTATTCCGGTGCCCATGATGTCGTATTACCGGTCACTGGGTTACAGCATTGACGCGTATCCGAATACCTACAGGCTGTATTCGTCAGAGATTTCTTTGCCTGTATTTTATGCCCTTACGGATGAACAGCTGCAACACGTTGTGGAGGCTGTCAAATCATCCGTTCACGAAATTTTGGGCTAACTCAATCCTCGTCTTCCAAATCTTTTATGGCCTTATCCAGCATTTCGCTGATGTATTTTTTGTCGGCCTCACTCAGCGAGGTACGTGCCTGAGCCATGTCTTTCAGCCTGCGGTAAACTGCCTTTTTGCGTGCCTCCATGGCCACGTAAGTGGTATAGCGCTTATCTTTGGTGGTGTATGTTTTGGTCTCCATAATCAGCGCCTCTACCAGTACCTGATTCATCACTTCGCGGGTAAGTTGCTGAAAACGCTCGTTGTAGTCGCCTAGCGTATTATCGGCCTGCCTCTCTCCTTTATAGCTCTCAGCAACGTTTTTTACCTGTGTCTGTATCTGACCTGCCAGTCGCTGTTTAGCCGATAGCAGCGCCTTATCCTTTGATGTTTCCAAATTCATGCTTTCACCGCTGGCCGTAGCCCTAAACCAACGCCTGTTGCTTTCATACTTGTTTCCGCTAAACGGTGATTTCATTTCGGTCATCCCTTCGGGTGCGGTGCGGCATGCTGTTAACGATCCGATAACGAGCATACTGAGTAAGATTTGAGTTTTCATACGCTGCAAAATAGAAAATACCGTACCAAAATGAAAATCGGGATATGGCTATTCACGGGTATTCTTGCAGATGTATGCGATAATCCTATTTTTGCACCGGTATTATTAAATGTAAATAAATTATGGCTGAAGTAATTCGCATGCCCAAAATGAGTGATACGATGACCGAAGGAGTCATCCAATCGTGGTTGAAAAAAGTGGGCGATGATATAAAGCCCGGTGATATTCTGGCTGAGGTAGAAACCGATAAAGCCACTATGGAACTGGAAAACTACATAAAGGGTACACTCCTACATATTGGCATTCCGGCCGGTGGCACCGTTCCGGTAGATGCAATTATTGCAGTGGTGGGTAAAAAAGGAGAAGATTTCTCAGCCCTGCTAAATGAAACACCGGCACCAAAAGCCGAAGCGGAAACTAAAACTACTGCTCCGGTGGCTCCAGCGGCACCTGTCCCTGTGGCTACTGTTCCTGCTGCCGACTCACGCGTGAAAGCATCGCCACTGGCTAAAAAAATAGCTGAAGAAAAGGGTGTAGACATAACAAAAGTTCCAGGTTCGGGCGATCATGGTCGTGTGGTAAAACGCGATATTGAAAATTACAAAGGCGGCTCGAGCACCCCGAAAACGGGCATCCAACTTCCTGCTGTAGTAGGTACGGAGAGTTTTGATGAAGTAGCCGTTTCGCAAATGCGCAAAGCTATTGCGCGCAGGCTAAGTGAAAGCAAAAACGGTGCTCCGCATTTTTACCTGACTATGAGCATTGTGATGGATAAAGCTATGGAGGCTCGTAAAGCCATGAACGATATCAGTCCTGTAAAAATTTCGATGAATGATATTGTGGTGAAGGCGGTAGCGGCATCGCTGCGCAGGCATCCTGCAGTAAACTCATCGTGGCTTGGCGATAAAATACGTTACAACCACCACATACATGTGGGTGTTGCTGTTGCCATTGATGATGGCTTAATTGTGCCTGTTGTAAAATTTGCCGATACAAAAAGCGTTTCGCATATAAGTGCCGAAGTAAAAGAGCTGGCTGATAAAGCCAAAAACAAAAAACTTCAGCCATCCGAGTTTGAAGGCAATACATTTACTATTTCAAACCTTGGCATGTTTGGCATTGATGAGTTTACTGCCATTATTAATCCGCCTGATGCCTGCATACTGGCTGTAGGCGCAGCCAAAGAAACAGCCATTGCCGAAAACGGACAGATTCGTGCAGCGCATGTGATGAAAGTTACATTAAGCTGCGATCACCGAGCTGTTGACGGTGCTGTAGGTTCTGCCTTTTTACAGACACTGAAAGAATTGCTGGAAAATCCGGTTAAAATACTCGTGTAATTAAAATTATCACGTATTAACCGTACCGGAATTTTTATTTTAGGAAAATATGCATATTGTTGCATCAGCAAATTCTTGCTGCTTCTCCCAACCACATCCAATCTAACTTTTAGTGATTACTGGTAAGTGCGCAGAGAAATTATTTTGTTAACCCAATAACATATTCATGCATACCATTGAATTGTTGAACGACATGCTCGTGAACGAGCTGAAAGAAATCGCAGCCGATTTGAATATAGCTGGCTACGAAGAATTAGAGAAACCCGAGCTGATTAACCTCATTCTGGAACATCAAGCCGAGAAGCCTGCTGCCCGAAAGCGCAAAGGAAGACCTAAAAAAGGTGAAGCTACACCTACTGAAACAACCGAATCGGCTGAAGTACATACTGAGCCTGTTAGGCAAGAAACAGAAACACCCGCACCTCCCATTTCGTCTGATACAAACGAAACCTCATCAGGTGATTCATCACATGATTTAACCGAAAGTGGCGGTGGTTCTGAACACTCAAACCGTGATCAGGATTACCGCAACAAAAAACAGGAACGTTACGAGCGCATGCAGCAGCAAAATATGTTGTTGCAGGAACTGGAAAGCATTGTGAGTGCAGAAGGTGTGCTGGAAATGATGCCTGACGGATATGGATTTTTACGGTCATCGGATTATAACTACATGGCTTCACCGGATGATGTATACGTAGCCCCTGCCCACATAAAAATGGTAGGGCTAAAAACTGGTGATACTGTGCGTGGTGCCATTCGTCCGCCAAAAGAAGGCGAAAAATACTTTGCTTTAACTAAAATTGAGTCGGTAAATGGGCGCACTGCCAGCGAAATTCGTGATCGCGTAGCGTTCGAACACCTTACCCCTCTTTTCCCGGACGAACGATTACGAATTGCCGATAACAGCACCACCTACTCCACACGCATTATTGATTTACTGGCCCCAATTGGGAAAGGTCAACGCGGGCTAATAGTAGCACAACCCAAAACGGGTAAAACCATTTTGTTGAAAGACATTGCCAATGCAATTGCAAAAAACCACCCCGAAGTGTATCTGATTATCCTGTTGATTGACGAACGTCCGGAAGAAGTTACAGATATGCAACGTAGTGTACGTGCCGAAGTAGTGGCTTCTACTTTTGACGAACCTGCCGATAAACACGTGAAGCTGGCCAATATTGTGCTGGAAAAAGCCAAACGACTGGTTGAATCCGGACATGATGTGGTTATTTTACTTGACTCCATCACACGCATGGCCCGTGCGTTCAACACCGTGCAGCCTGCTTCCGGAAAAATTTTATCGGGTGGTGTGGATGCCAATGCGCTGCACAAACCCAAACGTTTCTTTGGTGCCGCACGTAAAATTGAAAACGGTGGCTCGCTCACCATTATCGCTACTGCACTTACCGAGACCGGTTCAAAAATGGACGAAGTCATTTTCGAAGAATTTAAAGGTACCGGTAATATGGAACTCCAGCTTGACAGACGTTTGGCCAATAAACGCATTTACCCGGCCATAGATATTGTTGCGTCAAGTACACGAAGAGAAGATTTGCTGCTTGAAAAATCAACGTTGCAGCGCATGTGGGTACTTCGCAATCACATAGCCGATATGAACCCCGAAGAAGCCATGGACCTGATGCTGAAAAATATGCGCGGAACTCAAACCAACGAAGAGTTTCTGGCCAGTATGAACGGTTAATTTTTGTAAAAACATACTGTACACATTGAGTGTTATTACTTAGTATTTTAAACATTCACTTAATTACAACACATATATGACCATGTTAGTAGGAAAAAAAGCCCCCTCATTTAAAGCATCAGCTGTTGTTGACGGAGGCGAATTTGCAGATGACTTTTCACTGGATCAGTACATCGGTAAAAAACACGTACTTTTTTATTTCTATCCGCTTGATTTCACTTTTGTGTGCCCTACTGAAATCATCGCATTTCAAAGGCGCATTGCAGAGTTTGAAGAACGCAACGTACAAGTAGTTGGTTGTTCTATCGACTCTAAATTCTCGCACTGGGCATGGCTCAATACTCCGCAAAATGATGGCGGTATTGAAGGTGTAAAATATCCATTGGTAGCTGACGTAAATAAAACCATCGCTATCAATTATGGAGTACTTGCCGGACATTATGATTACAATGAAGCAGGCGAAATGATTTGGATTGGCAATTTGGGCGAAGATGCAGTTGCTTACCGCGGCTTATTTCTGATCGACAAAGAAGGTATCGTTCGCCATCAGGTTGTAAACGATATGCCACTTGGCAGAAGCATTGACGAAGCCCTGCGTATGATAGATGCGCTGCAGTTTTATGAACAAAAAGGAGATGTGTGCCCGGCCGATTGGGAAAAAGGGAAAGACGGACTGAAAGATACTGCTGAAGGTATCGCTTCTTACTTGTCGACTCACTAGCTGTATCCGGCTTCTTATAGTATTGGCCCGCTAACAGTGTTAGCGGGCTTTTTTTATGCAGTTCTGTAGATTTTACCGGTTTATTATAAACTGTATGTAGTTAACGTGCCTATAACTAATCCTGAAAATTAGCCTGTAAAGTGTACTTTTGAATCATGCTCCGAATATTTCTGTATTGCCTTATTTTACTAGACTTACATAGCCTGTATGCACAATCCAATCTGGCATTTGTTAAACTGGATTCATGGGCAAAAAACAACAAAGATGAAAATCAGCAGAATCCGCTCGCTTTTTTTGATGTAGCCGGTGATACTATACTTACCTACGATTTTGAAAACGTGTCGGATGCAAAACCGGTTGTAATTAAAAAGCCAACTGGATATGCAACGTATGCTTATGGATATCTGTATTATTCAGGGGTGCCGAATACAAAAAATCCCGGACTAATGAACCTATTGCTATGCGATTACAAAAACAAAACACCCAAGTTGTACATCGATAGAAATGCGAATTACAATTTTACCGATGACGGTGAGCCCCTGCTTATGCCTGCGCCATACAATATTCGCGACAGTATTTTTTTTACTTTGCCTTGTACAGCGGATGAAAAAGGAGGTATATCCATACAGCTAAACCGGTTTGTGCTGCACAATAAAACGGAATACCGAAACATGATGAACGAATACTACCAGTCGTTTTACGGCAATCGTAAATTCATTGGTATGGATTATTGTTTTCGGGAAACACGTAAATGTACCCGTGCCGGAATCGTGCGTATTGCTAACGACTCGTTTCGGGTTGCGCTTTATGATGCCAATGGAAACGGATTATATACCGATGTCCAAACCGACATGCTGCTAATTGCTGATCTATCAGACTCGTCATTCGATAGCCGCAACGAAATGTATGCCTATACGATACCTGAAAAGAAGGAAGAGCTCTTTTTCCACAAAAATGGAATTCAGTATTCAGTAGTACAATCTGATGCGGCCGGAACCTACCTGACACTTGCTTCCAAAGAACTCAAAAATGAAACTGGTCTGATGGCTGGAAGCAAAGCACCTAATCTGAAATTTATCGACTGGCAAGGCAAAAAGCATGCATTGCGTAAATACCGTAAAAAGCAGGTGTATTTTTACTTCACCGGGCCAAAAGCAAAAACCTTCAGTTCAGATACTGCTTTTATGCGTAAAATTTCAGATGAATTCTCAAAAAAAGCAGTTGTCGTAGCCATGATTGATTTCGATAAATCGTATGAACTTAAAATATTCGGCATGTACTCTAATCTTAACTGGATAGCTGCATTTAAAGACCGATACTGCCTACGCGATTTAAAATTACGAGGCATTCCGTCATCGGTATTGCTGGAACGAAAACGTAAAGTCAAACAATACGGACTTACACCTGAAGAATACTACCACATGCTTAAAGCCAATTGATATGCACTTGTTTTATCATCCACAAATAACTACGAATACATTTACGCTGAGCGAAGAAGAATCAGCGCATGCCATTCGTGTACTCAGGTTAAAGACAGGTGATACAGTGCGTGTAACCGATGGCCGTGGAACGGAGGCATTATGTAAAATTGTACATGCTGATACACGTACCTGTACACTGCATATGGTGCAGCAAACCTTACACGCTAAAACACGTCCTTACTCACTACATATTGCACTAGCACCAACTAAAAACCGTGAGCGCATCGAGTGGTTTGTAGAGAAAGCTGTGGAATGCGGCATTGATGAGGTATCATTTATATATACCGAAAACAGTGAGCGCGGTAAATTGAATGTGGAAAGGCTTCATAAAATTTCATTAAGTGCCATGAAGCAATCAAAACAATGGCACCTGCCGGTCATTCATGAACTGAAACCGTATGCTGAATTTATGGCAGACGAACACAAGGGAACTAAGCTCATAGCGTGGTGTGAAACTGAAGTCAATGGTCATCTACTCAGAAACTGCATACCTCCACACACTACACACATCACACTGTTGATTGGACCTGAAGGAGACTTCACATCCAAGGAGCTGACATTGGCTACAGAAGCCGGATTTATACCGGTCAGTTTGGGTCACAGTATTTTACGAACAGAAACAGCCGCACTGTTTGGGTGCATGGCTGTAAAAACTTTACTGGAGAATTGACACAGCAGTAGCTAAATTGCACACGAAAATGACTAAACGTATTTTTTCTATACTTCTGCTCTTAGCTATTTTGGGTCTATCGTTTGCACCGCCAACCGTAAAAATTGCAAAACTCAAATACAACGGTGGTGGCGATTGGTATGCCAACAAAACCAGTTTACCCAACTTAATTCGTTTTTGTAACCAGCAGCTGTTTACCAATATAGCGCCCGAAGAAGATATTGTAGAGCCCGGCAGTCCTGATATATTTAATTACCCGTTTATTCACCTGACCGGGCACGGCAATATTGTATTTAGCGAACAAGAAGCTCGTAACCTGCGACAGTATTTAGTGGCCGGTGGCTTTTTGCATGCCGATGACAATTACGGGCTCGATAAATTTTTTAGGCGCGAAATGAAAAAAGTTTTTCCCGAACTTCAATTCGTTGAACTTCCCTATTCGCATCCTATTTATCGGCAGAAATTTAAATTTGCTAACGGCTTACCTAAAGTGCATGAACACGATGCCAAACCTCCACAAGGCTTCGGACTTATTTATGAAGGGAGATTGGTTTGCTTTTATACCTATGAATGCGATTTGGGTAATGGCTGGGAAGACCAGGATATTTATAACGATTCAGAGGCAATACGACAAGCTGCTTTGCAAATGGGTGCCAATATTATTCAGTATGCATTCAGCAACTGAGCCATGCATTGCTTCTTAAATAGTACTTTCGTGACATGGAAAGCTACATTGAATTTCAAATTACCTGCAACAGTGATATCTGCGAACAACTGATGGCTGAACTGGCCGAAGAAAACTACGAAGGATTTGTAGAAACAGACATTGGCTTTACTGCTTTTATCCCGTCATCGCTGTTTAACCGTCAGGTATTTGAGCAACTGCTTTTGAAATACGGTATAGATCCGGGCACTATCCCGCAAAATACCATTGCACAACAAAACTGGAATGCACAGTGGGAAGCTTCGTACGAACCCATAATTATAGCTGACCGTTTACTGGTAAAGGCGCCCTTTCATGAGCTGAATCAGTCCTACGATTACGTTTTGACCATTCAACCCAAAAACACCTTTGGCACAGGGCATCATGCTACTACACAACTGATGCTGCAGTTGATGCTGGATACCGATTTTCAAAATAAGCAGGTACTCGACTTCGGATGCGGCACCGGAGTTCTTGGTATTATGGCACTTAAACTGGGTGCGCAACGTATTACAGGCATTGATATAGATGAGTGGTGTACAGATAATATTCAGGAAAACATCGCTTTAAACAACTCCATCGGATTCGAATTCAGACAGGGTACATTGAATGTGCTAAACACTGATGAAAGCTATGACTGCATATTAGCCAATATCAACAAGAATATTTTGATGCAAAGTTTCAGCGCGTTGTCACATCACTTAAGCAATAACGGGTTGATGCTTATCAGTGGTTTTTACGAATCGGATTTAAATGACTTGCGAGAAAGCGCACTTTCGTACCATTTGCATGTGCATCAGCACCAGGTAAAAGACAATTGGTGTGCAGCCATACTTAAAAAACACGATATCGACTTGTAATAACTGGCTGAATTCATACATTCGAAACCGAATTATCATGATACACCTATGTACGGAAAATTAAAGGAACATCTTCAGAAAGAGTTGGCAGAAATTGAAGCAGCCGGCTTGTATAAACGAGAACGAATTATTGTATCCGAGCAAGGAGCAGAAATAACTCTAAGCACCGGACAAACAGTACTGAATTTTTGTGCCAATAATTACCTGGGCTTGTCCTCGCACCCACGAGTAAAAGAAGCGGCCAAACGAACCATTGACGAGCATGGCTATGGCATGAGTTCGGTTCGGTTCATTTGCGGAACACAAGACATTCACAAACAGCTTGAAAAAGCGGTTGCTGATTTTTACCACACAGACGATACCATTTTGTATGCCGCAGCATTTGATGCCAACGGAGGTGTATTTGAGCCCCTGTTTCAGGAAGCCGATGCCATCATCAGCGATGAACTGAATCATGCATCTATTATAGATGGTGTTCGATTGTGCAAGGCACAACGCTACCGGTATAAAAATAACGACATGGCCGACCTCGAAACTCAGCTAAAAGCCGCTAATGATAAAGGAGCACGGTTTAAGATTATAGTAACCGATGGTGTTTTCAGCATGGATGGCTACGTGGCTCAGCTCGATAAAATATGTGACCTGGCTGATAAATACGATGCGCTGGTGATGACCGATGAGTGCCACAGCGCAGGTTTTATTGGAAAAACCGGACGCGGAGTTCCCGAATTATGTAATGTGATGGGTCGTGTAGATATTATTACCGGAACGTTAGGCAAAGCATTGGGCGGAGCTATGGGTGGTTACACTACCGGTCACAAAGAAATAATTGACTTATTACGTCAGCGATCACGTCCTTACTTATTCTCCAATTCACTGGCCCCATCTATAGTGGGTGCCTCGCTCGAAGTTTTTAAATTATTAAACGAAAGTACAGCACTGCGCGACAAGCTGGAAACGAATGTAAAACAATTTAAAGCAGGAATGCAGGCTGCAGGTTTCGATTTGCGTGGTGGCGAAAGCGCCATAGTACCTGTTATGCTGTACGATGCCAAATTATCTCAGGACTTTGCAAACCTGCTGCTCGAAGAAGGAATTTATGTGATTGGGTTTTTCTATCCGGTTGTGCCTAAGGGTTTAGCCCGTATACGTGTGCAGCTATCGGCAGCACACGAACCCCATCACATTGAAAAAGCCATCGCTGCCTTTACCAAAGTAGGCAAACAGTTGGGCGTTATAGCCTAAACGCTACCCCGCTTTATTAGCATTTGTTTAACATAAATAAAACCAAATGCAGGCCTGCTTAACATTCACTTAACATTTAATCTATTTTGTGTTAATGTAAGTATAACCTTCCATTAACTGTGCTAAAGCGGTGCGGGAATACCTTTGTGCTCGAAAAATAACTCAACAAAGGATGCAATTATTTAAACCGCTGCTTTACATCTCGCTGTTCTCTATTATTTCAATGAATGTTTCTGCGCAGCAAGGCAGAATTACCGGCAAGGTAACCGATAAAAAAACAGGCGAAGAACTTATAGGCGTTTCCGTGCAGATAGAAGGGACAACCAAAGGAGCTGCATCCGACTTTGAAGGTAAGTATTCTATAACCATTGCTCCGGGTAACTACAATTTAATTTTCAGCTATCTATCGTATGATAAAAAGCTGGTTAAAGGAGTGGAGGTGAAAAATAACGATGTTACCTCATTGAATATTACGTTAGATCAATCCACCAAAGAATTAAACGAAGTAGTTATTCAGGCAGAAGCCAAAAAAGAAACTTCAACTGCGCTGCTCATCCAGCAAAAGAAAAGTGTTGCTATATCAGATGGCGTTTCGGCAGACTTAATTAAACGTACACCTGATGCTACTACTAGCGATGTAATGAAAAGAGTGAGTGGCACATCCATACAAGACAACAAATTTGCAGTTATCAGGGGCTTAAATGACCGCTATAATACAGCCTATATTAATGGTGCCCCTTTGCCCAGCACCGAATCGGATAGAAAAGCATTTTCATTCGACATCTTTCCCTCAAACATGATTGACAACATGGTTATAACTAAAACTGCTTCACCTGAATTACCGGGCGACTTTGCAGGTGGAGTTATCACCATAAATACCAAAGACATTCCGGAAAAGAAATTCATCTCTTTCGGAATCAGTGCAAGCATGCACAGCATTACTACTTTCAATCAGGGATACAGAGCCAACCGTGGGGGCCAAGACTGGATTGGCATTGACGATGGTACTCGTGCGTTGCCATCAGGGATACCTCAACGAATTAGTTATGAGCAAAGTTCAGCATCCGATAAGTTTAATAATAGTTTTAAATTCAATGACAGCTGGCAAGCAGAAAACATTCCGGCCATTCCACTAAATACATCAATAAACTTTTCGGCAGGCAACAACTTTAAGGTGAAAGAAAGGCAAGAATTAGGATTTATACTTTCCCTATCAAGATCTGAAAGCTTCAGAATTATTCCTGTAGAGAGGAATAAGTTTAACAAACCAATGGGGAACATCGAAAATCAGTTTCGCTCTCAAAATTTTGACAGTATTTACAAAAGAGAAGTGTTGGTTGGAGGTATGCTTAACGTAGGCTGGAAAGCCGGTAAAAATCATAAAATCAGTTTTAAGAATTCTTACACCATCAACACTGAAGATCAGACTATTTTCAGAACCGGGTTTGATGACTTGCTTGATGTACAAACAATGCCGGTGATTAATAACAGGTATTATATGTATCAGCAAAACACCTTACTAAGCAATCAACTGATTGGTGAACACTATATTTTGCCCATTAAGTTAAAAGTGAAGTGGGTATTGAACAACAACAGTATCTCACGTCAAATGCCCGATTTCAGAAGAGCATCTTACCGAGCAACATTTGATGAATTTTCAGGCGAGTATACCCCATTCAGTTTACAAGTTGGACCTAATATTGATATTACACAAACAGGCCGATTTTACTCTGACTTAAAAGAAAATATTCAAAGCGCTGGTATCGATCTGCAATTACCGCTTGATTTTTTAACATTCAAGCATCTAAAGACAGACTTAAAAGTAGGCGGTTTTATACAAAAGCGTGAACGAGATTTTCAGGTGCGGGCTTTTGGCTATAAACTACGACAGATTAACAAACCCGGTAATAAATACAATTATCAAGATTTCATCAACCAGAATATTGATGAGGTATTTTCTAAATCAAATTTTGCTGAGGACACCTTCTACATAGATGAACGTATAAACCCACAGGATGTATACAAAGCCAACTCCACTCTTAAGGCCGGTTACATAATGGTTGATCAACGTATCTTTTCTAGATTCAGGGCAGCTTACGGATTGCGTATAGAAAGCTATAATCAACAGATGAATTCGTTAGGAAGTGCAGGCGAGCCTGTAAATGTAGATACTACATTTGTCGACTTTCTGCCTTCGGCTAACCTGACATACGAACTTACGGAACGTATAAACCTCAGACTGTCGGGCAGTAGAACTCTAGCACGTCCTGAGTTCAGAGAGTTGGCGCCTTTTGCTTTTTATGATTTTAACATCAACTCGATGGTAGTTGGTAATCCAAACCTGAACAGAACACAAATACAAAATTATGATTTCCGTTTTGAGTATTACATGGGCGAATCGCAACTTGTATCTGC
The DNA here is from genome assembly GCA_046309355.1 of Bacteroidota bacterium. Taxonomy (GTDB): domain Bacteria; phylum Bacteroidota; class Bacteroidia; order UKL13-3; family UKL13-3; genus CAYSBE01. The sequence goes on along the minus strand of JBKCPL010000058.1, from coordinate 6,284 downwards.
TTCCCTATTCTATAAAAGATTTTCAAGCGCCATTGAGCAGGTGTATGAATTTACAGGCAGCGATGCTACCCTCGGCTACACCAGCGATGCCAAAGCACAGAACTATGGAATAGAATTGGAACTAAGAAAGAACTTTGGTTTTATTGACTCATGGCTGGGAAGTAGCATAGCCAGAAATTTTGCCGTGAACATAAATTATGCATACATTTTGTCTGAGGTTATAATGGATGAAAATATTAGCAAATCGCAATTTGGTTCACGTCCTCTGCAAGGTCAATCGCCATATATTCTAAATGCAAGTTTACAGTACTACGATCCTAAGACAAATTTTTCGGCTGCGTTTTTCGTGAATCGTATTGGCAGACGAATTGCATTTGTAAGAGAGAAAAACGGACTAGTACCTGACTTATGGGAAAACCCAAGAACCGTTCTTGATTTCTCGATATCAAAGCTCTTTTACAAACATATTGAGGTTAAATTTACATTGAGCGATTTGCTTGCGCAAGACCTTGTATTTTATCAGGACAATAATAACAATGGAAAGTGGGATGAAGTAAGTACAAACTTAAATGCTAGCCAGGGACCAATATCTCCCTATGTTGATCCACAGGTGCCTGTAGAGCAAAAAGCGACATACGACAACGTAATATTCCGCTACAAAATGGGGCTACAGGTTGGTCTTGGGGTGAGTCTGAAATTTTAAGCCTATTACGGATTTTGGATGAAAAGCACGGCTCATGGGTCGTGCTTTTTTTTTGACATTTATAACATAGATTTAACATTCGATTAACTATTCGCTTATTAACGGAGTATAGGTTTGTTTAATCAATTTACAATCCATGAAAAACCAAATTTACTTCTTTACGTTGATGCTCATAGCCTCACTCGGAGCGTCAGCACAAAAAACAAGAACAATCCCCGCAGGTGAAATTACAAGTAACACCACGTGGTTCAACGACACTATTTACACACTTGATGGTTATGTGTATGTTAAAAACAATGCCATTCTAACCATTCAACCAGGAACTCTTATTAAAGGTGGAGATCCTGCAAAAAAATCTACCCTTATTGTTACCAGAACAGGAAAACTGATTGCTGAGGGCACACCTAATCAGCCTATTGTTTTTACATCCTCAAAAGTTGCCGGAGCTCGTGCTCCCGGTGATTGGGGAGGTATCGTTATTTTAGGTCAAGCTGCAATTAACAGACCTACCGATTGCTCTACTTGTCCCGGTGCTGCCGTAGCAACATCGCTTCCGGGTATTCAAAACAATGTTGAAGGTGACTTGGATAATGCCAATGGCGATGGTTTATACGGTGGCACTGACCCTAACCACAACTCGGGTTCGTTAGCTTACGTTCGCATTGAGTACGGTGGTGTAGTAATTACTCCAGGCAATGAAATCAATGGTTTAACCATGGGTGGTGTGGGTAAAGGAACCAATATCCATCACATTCAAATTACTCAAGTGAATGATGACGGTTTTGAATGGTTTGGCGGAAACGTAGATGCTAAATACCTCGTTTCGAACAGAAATATTGATGATGACCTGGACGTTGACTTTGGGTTTACAGGTAAAGTTCAATTCGCTATCGTACTTCGCGACTCTAACTGGTATGATATTGGTTCAGGACCAACTAACAATGGCTTTGAATCAGACAACGATGCCTCCGGCTCTGAAGCCAATCCGTACACAGACCCTACGTTCTCTAACGTGACTGTGGTTGGTCCGCTTGCATCAGGCAATCCACTTGGTTACAGCAACTCGTTCCAGAACGGAGCACGTATCAGAAGAAATTCTTCTACTTCCATTTTTAACTCCATCATTATGGGTTGGCCTGCCGGTTTATTTGTTGACGGTACGCGCACAGGTGCTAAATTTTTAAATGACTCCATGATGTTTAAAAATAATATTCTGGCTAACCTTAATAATATCAACAACTCGTCAGCTAACGCTTCGCAGGTAAGATCTAAGGTAGTACTAAACGGTACAGATACGTTCAATACCTTTGGTGGTATTTTGAATAATCCGTTCAGCTATACCAATCCTAACTTTATGCCTTCGGGTGGTTCTGCTGCCAACTCGGGCGCTTCATTCAGCGGTCCGCGCATCAGCGATGCTTTCTTTACTCCTACAACTTACAGAGGTGCTATGAGCAATAACCCTGACAGCAACTGGACCGATTGCTGGTGCAGATTTAACCCACAAAGCGAGAACTACAATTCAGCCCCTGTAAATTATCCTAATCCATTAGCTAACTTCAATGCCGGTGCGCCAACTGGAAGAACTATTGTATTCACCAATAACTCTTCACAGGCTATAAGTTATTTCTGGGATTTTGGAGTAGCTGGGTCAAGTGCTGATACATCTGTAGACGCAAATCCAACCTTTGTATTCCCGGCTAATGGAACATATACTGTTACCTTAAGAGCTAAAAACGCTTGCGGAACCTCTGTTCAAACGAGTATTGTAATTATTAATGACCAATCTTCTACACCGGTTGCTAACTTTACGTTCACTCAAGATACAGCAGCCGGATCAAGGGCATTTACGTTTACCAACACAACGGATGAAAAAGGATTCGCTACCACCTACCTTTGGGACTTCGGAGTAACCGGTTCAACTACCGATACCTCATCAGCTAAAAATCCTTCGTTTACATTCCCGTCTAATGGTTCGTATCAGGTAAAACTGGTAGCGATAGGTGCTATAGGAAGCGACTCCATTACTAAAACAGTGAATGTGCTTGCTACTTCCATTCAGGAAAAATCAGGAACTATATCAGATATTATCATGTATCCTAACCCAACTCAAAACGAGGTTAATCTGAACTTCAGCATTGCTGAACAAACAGAAATGGTAATTACCGTTGTAGATTTGACAGGAAAAGTTTTGAAACAGGTAGATAGAAACTTGTTTACTACAGGTAAGCATCAGATACAGTTCAGCACAAGCGATTTGGCAAGCGGAATGTACTTTGTGAGAATGGACTCTGAAAAAGGAGCTAAAACAATTAGACTTGTTGTTGTAAAATAATCAAGCAAATCTAGCACACCATGCAAACAAAAAAGCCCCGCACATGTGCGGGGCTTTTTTTATAACTGACCAGATCAATTACTTCATGGCTTTTACTATATCGGTGAAGCTTCTGCTTTGAAGAGCAGCACCACCTATTAATGCACCATCTATATCGGGTGCCGAAAAAAGTTCAGCTGCATTATCCGGCTTTACACTGCCTCCGTATTGTATGGTTGTATTTTCTGCAACAGACTCTCCGTATCTGGCAGCTATCAAACCACGAATGTAGGCATGCACTTCCTGTGCCTGTGCAGTTGAAGCTGTTTTTCCTGTACCTATTGCCCACACCGGTTCGTATGCGATAACAATATGTGCAAACTGATCGGCAGTGAGGTGAAACAACCCTTTACTTATTTGTTCTTCAATCACATTTTTATAGCTTCCTGCTTCGCGTTCATCAAGCGTTTCGCCACAGCAGTAAATTACCGTTAACGATTCGGCCAGTGCGGCATCGGTTTTACGCGCCAACCAATCGTTGTGTTCATTAAAATATTGCCTGCGTTCGCTGTGTCCGATAATTACGTAGGTTCCCCCACAGCTTTTTATCATAGCAGCACTCACCTCCCCCGTATAGGCACCACTTGCATGATTGCTGCAATTTTGTGCACCTGTTTTCAGCTGTGTATCAGCCAGCATGCGGCTAATGGCATTGATATGGGTAAATGGCGGTATAATAACCACTTCGGCAGTACCGCTGTATTCAGCACTAATCATATGGCTAATTTCTGATACGAGGGCCATGCCTTCGTCAAACGTCTTGTTCATTTTCCAGTTGCCTGCAATGATTTTTTTTCTCATAGGTGTGTATTTATTCTAATTACTAATTTTCCTTTTCCCAATAGCGAAAACGTTTCGATTCTTCGTATACATGGTGTAAAATTGCTCTATCGGTTTCATCGAAGTGGATATTTCTGCGGGCACACATAGCCTCAGCTGTTTTGTAAAATTTAGCCAGCTGAAACGTTTCGAAACCCTGAGCTCCACCCCATGCAAATGAAGGAATAAAATTACGTGGGAATCCTGCTCCGAATATATTGGCTCCCGTTCCCACTACGGTACCGGTATTGAACATGGTATTTATCCCGCATTTGGAATGATCGCCCATGATGAGTCCACAAAAGGTAAGTCCGGTTTTCTCAAATTTCTCCGTGCGGTAATTCCATAATTTTACCTCTTCGTAGGTGTTTTTAAGATTTGAATTGTTTGTATCAGCCCCTAGGTTACACCATTCACCAATAACAGCGTTGCCTAAAAATCCGTCATGTCCTTTGTTGCTGTAACCAAACATGACCACATTGTTCAACTCACCTCCGGCTTTGCAGTATGGACCTAGAGTGGTAGGCCCGTATATTTTGGCATCCATTTTTAAACCCGCACCCTCACACAAAGCAAATGGCCCACGTATTTTACAACCTTCCATTACCTCGGTGTTTTTACCAATGTATATGGGGCCGGTAGACGCATTGAGGATGGCAAAATCGATTTTTGCTCCGGGCTCTATAAAAATGTTTTCAGGGTTTACAGCTTGGGTACCTGCGGGCAGCTTTTCTGATATTCGACCGGCAGTTATTTTCTTAAAATCATACTGCAGTGCGTCTCCGTTTTTTGTAAAGATGTCGTATACTTTTTTAAGTACAATAGGAACAGTAGGCAGTGAAACGGTTTTACCCTCCCAAGCTTTAGATGCATCGAATGTATGAACAGCCTCTTCGTTTAACCGTATGGCTATTAATTCCTGACCCGACATCAGTGCTTCATTGGGTTGCAGTTGGTGTATAGCTGCCGCACACGTATCCGTAGGCAATACACTGCCGTTTATCAGTACGTTATCTGATGATATATTCAGCGGAAAACGCTGCTGCAAGTAGGGTTGTGTTAGATACGACACATCCGCGTTCAAATGCTGCATCCACTTTTCGGCAATTGTTAAAATTCCAATTCGTACGGCAGCCACCGGACGTGTATATGTGAGCGGCAACAAATCTGTTCGGTACTGACTATCGAAGAGTATATAATTCAGGCTCATAATGGTTTCAAACCTAACTTATTTTCATAGAAACAAAAAAGCCTTTCCCGGTATGGAAAGGCTTAATTGCATATGAAAAATCAAAACTACTTTTTCTTGGCGTATCGCTTGTTGAACTTGTCAATTCGACCTGCTGTATCTATAAGCATATTGGTACCGGTAAAAAACGGATGCGATTTGTGTGAAATCTCCAGTTTGTATAGCGGGTACTCGTTGCCGTCTTCCCATTTAATGGTTTCCTTTGTATCAACCGATGAACGTGTTAAAAAGGCATAGTCGTTCGACATATCTTTAAACACAACAAGTCTGTAATTTTTAGGATGTATTTCAGCTTTCATGGACGTTTAATTGTTTAATGGGGGGCAAATATAGGCAATATGGCATGGAGAACAAATATTTCAGTAAAAAATTGATGCTGCGCAGTACTGATAGTGTAAAACACTATTTTTGACCCGTATGACAACCGCAAAACATACACAAATACTTACTGATCAACAAATTAAGCGTATTGTACAACGCCTGGCTTATCAGGTATATGAACAGCACGTGGATGCCAAAGAACTCATTATTGCTGGGGTAAAAGGCAACGGTACTCATGTGGCTAAAGCTGTATGCGAACAGTTGGTGGCTATCAGTCAGGTCAAAATTACGTATACCGAAGTGCTTATCAATAAACAACAACCGGATGAGCAAGAAATAAAGCTGAAGCCCGAGCCTGTTTACGGCAAGGGCAAATCGAGTGTTATCGTAGTTGACGATGTACTGAATAGCGGCCGTACACTCATGTTTGCTCTATTGCCATTTGTGAAAATGGGCTGCACAAGTATACAAACGTTGGTATTGGTTGACCGAAACCACCGCTCATTTCCGGTAAGTGCAGATTTTATAGGCATGACACTGGCTACCACTATGCAGGAACACGTAGAAGTCAAAATTGAGAAGGGAAAATTCTCGGCCTGGCTTAGTTAATCCATAATTTATTTCATCAAATCAGTACACATGAAAGCATATATTTTTCCAGGACAAGGTTCGCAGTTTCCCGGTATGGGCAAAGACCTATACGACAACAACGAACAAGCGAAACAACTTTTTGAACAGGCCAATGCAATTTTAGGATTTCGCATTACCGATACCATGTTTAATGGTACCGAAGAAGAGTTAAAACAAACCCGTATCAC
>JBKCPL010000057.1:0-91409 GCA_046309355.1 Bacteroidota bacterium | reverse complement strand
CCATTGCCCGACAGAGTGATATTTCCTACACTGAGCGGACTGGTAAATGTGGCTGCATTTGAACTGCTAGCGGTTCTGTTACTCGTTATATTGCCTGTGGTGGTAAAACCCGGTAGAGAAATATTTGTATTTCCCGTCAATATAAGATTCATATTGGTGGTAACGAAGGTGGCTGTTCCACTGATAGAACTAACACTTATGGTTGCTGAAGAGGCATCGAGCGTACCGGCTGTAAGTGCTATGCTCGTAAAAGTATGGGTAAAATTGCCCAGGTTTAGTGTACCTCCGGCACCGTTAATAGTTACAGCTCCCGCAGTTAAGGCGCCCGTAGCCGTAGCCGTGCCTGAGGGTTTTGACATGGTTAACGCTCCGGTGGTTACAAATCCGCTAATGCTTTGTGTGGCTGCCGTACCGCCAATGGTAACCGCAGAATTGCCGGCAGTAAGTGTTGCATTGTTAATGAAATCACCGTGCAGGGTAAGGGCCAAGTTAGCTGTATTTAATGTAGAACCCGGGTTCAGCGTGAGTGGCACATTGGTATTGTTGCCCATTTGTTTGGCTGCGTTCAGAGTGATTGTACCCGGTGTAGTTCCATTTATAGTTACACCGCCTGTGCCTAAAAACGGTGAAGGCCATTCTTGATTGGTAGTGGTTCTATTGTTTGCACCCACATCGTACCTTAATCCGCCAGCCGGACCGTAGGCCAGCGTGCCGTTGTACGCATTGGTATTTCCTCCGTTGGCAATGGTAAACGTACCATTTACCGTTACCGTTATACCGGTTGCAATGGTTTTGCCTGCGGTACCCCCGTAAGTAAGGTTATTGAAAGTAGTGGTGGTATTAAGTGTTTGGGCAGCACCCGTTAAGGCTACTGTGCTTGTATTGGCCACAAAGTTGCTGCCCGTACCGGTCCACACAATACCGGCAAAGCTTAAATTCAGGGTGCTGGAACCACCCTGTAATGTACCATTGGTGAGTGTTACCGCACCTGTTAAGGTATGTGTACGGTTAATCCCCAGATTAAGGGTACCACCTGTACCATTTACAGAAAGTGCTGCTGCATTGACGTTTCCAACGAATGTAGCAGTACCACCCGTTTTTGACATGGTAATGGTGCCGGTGGTAGTAAATCCGGAAATCTGTTGATTAGCCGTACCGGATAATGTTAATCCTCCGGAGGTACTGGTAAAAGTTCCTATTCGGATAAAATCGCCACTGATAGTAACCAAATGATTGTTTACTGTCAGTGTTGCATCCAGGTTAATGGTCAAACTTCGGCAGGAAATAGCCCCAGAAGTTGTAACAGAATTTCCGGGGGTAGTAGCAATCACCACATCATCGGTAGAAGTGGGCACAACCCCACCCACCCAGGTTGAGGCTGTATACCAGTTGCCACCTGTAGCCGTACTTTCAATGGTGGCTGCCTGCAGGTATGCAGGAAAAACCAGCATGAGCGCAGTAAAAAATGCGTAGTAACGCACTTTTTTAAATCGTGTGAAGTAAGTATGCATGGTATGTATGTCGATGCTGTTAAGTGTGATAGCAGACAGGAGAGGATTCAAAACATTCGAAACCGATTGCTTAATGCATGCCGTGTTTATCAAAATGGTGAATTTATGCGTCATGAACGTGAAGTGCTTAAGCCGGTATTATAACAAGCGATGCGCATAACGCATACACGTATTATTTGTTTTCATTTTGCACGAAAATAGGGTATGATACAACACCAAATTGTGAATTTATTCGAAGTGTTGTAATACCTAAATAAACTAACTTTTTTTAAGTATGAGTGGTAAAATTACACACCTTAAAATACACAAAAGCTAAATTAAAAGGTTTTAAACCTGAAATTTTTGTACTATAAAAAGCCCCCATTTTTTAATGCATTTTCAGGATCTTACACATGATTTTTGTACAAACACGCGTATGTGTTTTTGGTACCGATTTAATAAACCCCTGGCTGAGGTAATTTCAATGCTTACTGTGTATGCCACAGCACGAAGCTCCACATATCGGTTGCATCCTCTATTAATTTGGCGGTTGGCTTGCCGGCCCCATGTCCGGCTTTTTTATCTATGCGAATCAGTACAGGATTTTTGCCGGTGTTTTTGCTTTGCAATTCGGCAGCAAATTTGAACGAATGTGCAGGCACCACACGGTCATCGTGGTCGGCTGTCATAATCAGCGTAGCCGGGTAATTTACTCCTGCCCTCACATTGTGCAAGGGCGAGTACTTGATGAGGTAATCAAATTGTTCTTTCTTTTCGCTGCTACCATACTCTACCACCCAGCCCCAGCCGATGGTAAATTTGTGGTAACGCAACATATCCAAAACGCCTACAGCCGGTATAGCCACTTTAAACAGCTCGGGGCGCTGTGTCATGCACGCACCGATAAGCAATCCACCGTTGCTTCCCCCGTTAATGGCCAGTTTTTGACTTGACGTGTATTTATGTGCAATGAGGTATTCGGCCGCAGCTATAAAATCATCAAACACATGTTGTTTTTTTTCGAGCATGCCTGCCTTGTGCCATTCCTCGCCATACTCGCCACCGCCACGCAAATTGGCTAGTGCATACACACCTCCACGTTCTAAAAAAGCCATGCGTGAAATGCTGAACGAAGGTGTGAGGCTAATATTGAATCCACCGTATCCGTATAACATGGCCGGATTGTTACCGTCTAACCGTATTCCTTTTTTATATACCAGAAACATAGGAATGCGTGTGCCGTCTTTTGATGGGTAAAATACTTGTTTGGTTTCAAAAAGGTCGGAATTGAATTTAACATCTGTTTTGCGAAACAGCGTTGATTTTCCGGTAGCTATATCGTAGTGGTAGCTTTCGCCCGGGTTGGTAAATGAGGTGAAAAAATAAAACGCTTCCGAGTCGGTAGCATAGCCCGAAATACCGCTGGCTGTGCCTATGCCGGGAAGTATGATTTCTGTTTTTGCCGTTCCATCTATGCGGTAACTGTATAACCGCGAGCCGGCATCTTTCAGGTACGTGGCAAATAATTTCCCTCCGCAGGTAGATACAGTTTCCAGCAGGTCATCGCTTTGCGGAATAATGTCTTTCCAGTTTGTGGGCTCGGGCCGAGTTGGGTCAACCTCCACTACACGGTAACGTGGTGCTTTATAATCGGTATGCACCAGCAAGGTATGCCCGGTATTGTTTACCACCGAAAAATTGTTTTCAAACCCTTTAAACAGAAGGCGAAAAGGCTGATCGGGCTTATCGGCTTCGCGGTATAAAATTTCGTTTCCGCTGGTGCCTTCACTTACATAAATAAACAGAAAGCGTTCATCTTCGGTAAGCGCTGCATTGAAATAGCGCAACGGATGTTTAGCATCTTCATAAATGAGTTTATCGCTGCTTTGTGCAGTGCCTACCCTGTGGTAATAAATTTTCATATACTCGTTCTGGTTGCTGTAGGCCTTGCCTTCGGCAGGCTCATCGTAGCGGCTGTAGTAAAACCCGTTACCGTGCCACGCGGCACCGCTGAATTTTACCCACTTCAATGTATCGCCCAGCGGTTTGCCGGTTTCGGCATCCAGCACGGTTATTTCGTTCCAGTCGCTACCGCTTCGTGCAATACCTATGGCACATAGCTTGTGGTCGGTGCTGAATTCAACACTACCCAGCGATACGGTTCCATCGCTGCTTAACGTATTGGGGTCAATAAAAACCTGAGGCTCATCCTTCAGTGTGCGTTGCCTGTAAAGTACACTTTGGTTTTGAAGCCCATCGTTTTTGAAAAAATAATACCACTCGCCTTCCTTAAACGGAGTGCCGTATTTCGGGAAATCCCATATTTCAGTCAGGCGTTTGCGTAGCTCATCGCGCAGCGGTATTTGCGACAGGTAGTGGTGTGTCACTTCATTTTGTGCATCTACCCAACGGCCAACTTCAGCAGCCGTATCGTTTTCGAGCCAACGGTAAGGGTCGGGCACTGCGGTGCCAAAATATGTATCGGTGATGGAGTCTTTGTGTGTTTCGGGATACGGCAACAAGGTAAGTTCTTTTTTATTCATACGGTTTTGACAAGCCAGTAGTGAAAGGGCATACATACATGCAATTGCTTTTTTCATACGTGTGTTTTATTTCAGGTGTGTGGTATCGTTTGATGTTATCAGCACATTGGTAATCCCGTCATGGCCCACGGTATACAGGCACAGGTTGGTATGCTGAAATTGCTCCATGTGGCTAAGGGGTTTATTGAGCAGCAGGCACAAAAAACTTTTCATGGCCCTGCCATGCATGCAAATTAAAACCTCTTTTTCGTGGGTGCGATTAAAAATGTGATGAATGGCAAGTTGCTGACGTTGCGCCAGTTCGAAAGGGCTTTCGCCCTGGGGTATTTTGGCATGCACATCACCGTTGCTCCAGCGGGTAATCATATCGTGGTACACAGCCTTTTGCTCATGCGACTGTGGTCGGCCTTCAAATTCGCCCCAGCTGATTTCATTCAATTCGGGCAATATGGTATGCGGCAACCCGTTTTTTATAAATCCTTCCACGCTTTGCTGCGACCTGCGCAATGCCGAAGTGTACAGTGCATCGAACGGATGTGTGGCAAACGAGGCAAAGAACTGCGCGGCTTGCCTGCGGCCGTTTTCATTTAAGTCGGTATCTACCCCACTTCCCTGAACAATGTTCAGCCGATTGTATTCCGTTTCGCCATGTCGAATTATAAAGATTTTTTTAAGCATTTTTGATGGCCAAAGATATATATATTCGATGCGATTTTTTCTGCACGATGCAACAAACCGATACCCTACCTAACGAAGAACTGCTTGCACTGATTACCGCAACGGAAGATCTCGTGTTTTTGATGAGCAGCTCCGGTGAAATATTAAACGTATGGATAAGCAACGAAGATCAATTGTTTATACCGCGGCACGAGTTGATAGGCAAAACGCTGTATGAAGTAAAGCCTGCCGAAGAAGCCGGTAAGATGTCCGATGCCATTGCAGCCGTTATGAATGGAGAGCCCGTGGCCTATGTAGAATATCCATCACCTGTTGATACTACACAGTATTTTCAGGCACGCTTTAAATTGTTGCATCCCGAATCCGAAAAAATTGTTGTGTCTGTACGTGACATAAGCGCACAAAAAGCAGAGCAGGATGCAGTAAAGCGCAACGAAGCAAAATACTACAAGCTCATACAAAATTCGCAGGACCTCATAACCGTTCTGGACAGAAACGGGATAATTATATTCGACAGCTTTTCTGTGTTTTCACCCTTCGGTTTTAATGAAAAACTCGAAGGCCGGTGTGTGTTTGATTTTATTCATCCCGATGATGTGAACGATGCACGTGAAACCTTTGCCCGAGCGATACAAAAGTGTGGCACGTACGGCCCTTTCGAATTCAGGTTTATAACAACAGATAACAACTACCGCTATATAGAGGTAATAGGAAACAACCTGTTTCACGAGTCGGGAATAAATGGCTACGTGCTTAATTCGCGCGATGTGACCGAGCGCAGAAAAATGGAGGAAAATCTGGCACAAACGAATGCCCGGCTGAATACCATTCTTGAAAGCACCGACTCGGTAATTTTTGCGGTTGACAACCAGCTCCGCTACATTGCGTTTAATCAGCAGCACAAGCAAGTTATAAAGCAGCTGTATGATGCAGAAATAAACATAGGCGACTTATGCCTGCTGAAGGGAAATGCGAATGCCGATGCCGATAGTCAATGGTTGCGACCCCATATTGAAAAGGCGCTGAATGGCGAACAATTTTCGGAGCAATACGAAACCAAATTACTTAACGGAAATCTGCTGATAACAGACGTATCGTTTAATCCCATACATGATGGGCAAGGGAAAATTACCGGAGTTGCCGTTTCTTACAAAGACATCACCCAGCAGGTTATCATTAACCGTGAATTAGAAAAAGCAAAAAATGAAGCCGAAGACGCAGCCCGTGCTAAAAGCGATTTTTTGTCGAACATGAGCCACGAAATCCGCACGCCTATTAATGCCATCATGGGCATGACTGATTTATTGCTTGAGCGCATACACGATAACGAATCGCTGGAGTATCTGCGTTCTATCAAATATTCGTCAGATAATCTGCTGGTGGTGATAAACGATATACTTGACTTCTCCAAAATAGAAGCAGGCAAAGTAAACCTGGAGTATATTGACTTCAATCTGTACGAAAGCCTGGGGGCTATATCGCGTATATTCGGATTAAAGGCAGGTGAAAAAGACTTAGCGTACGAGTGCGCTATAGATCCCCAAGTACCCCGATTTGTGAAAGGTGACCCTTACCGGCTTAACCAGATTTTACTGAATCTGATTGGCAATGCTATTAAATTTACGAGCAAGGGACATGTAAAGCTACAGGTACATATACAAAATGAAACCACCGATAAGCTGCTGATTGAATTCGTGATAAGCGATACCGGAATTGGTATCCCGGAAGATAAAATAGCCACCATATTCGAAAGCTTTACGCAGGCTTATACAGATATAACCCGTAGGTTTGGAGGCACCGGCCTGGGCCTGGCCATCACACAAAAGTTAACTGCCCTGATGGGCGGAAACATTGCCATTGAAAGCAAGCTGAATAGCGGTTCGACATTTACCGTGACACTGCCCTTCGGCAAAACAGCTGCAACAGAAATACCTCATCAGGATAAGCAAACCACGAAAGAACGTGACCTGAGCCATACACGGGTTTTAATCGTAGAAGACAACCCTCTCAATCAATTGGTGATAAAACATATACTTTCGTCATGGAAAGCCGAATTTGAGGTTGCCTCGAATGGTCAGGAAGCCATTAACCTACTGACACAGGAGGACTTTGACATCGTGCTGATGGACTTGCAAATGCCTGAGATGAGCGGATACGAAGCCACACAACTCATTCGCAGCAAAAATTCACCTGTGCGCAATCCGCTGGTTCCCATTATTGCCATTACAGCCGATGCCTTTGCCGAAACGCGCAGGCGTGTGCTTGAAAAAGGGATGAATGATTTTATTTCCAAGCCTTTCGAAAAAGACGAACTTTATTCCAAGATTGTGCGTTTGTGTAAGTAGTATTTTCAGCGTTTATTCGCCCGCACATCTTATTAAGCATTCTAGTTTATGGCCGTATTTAAAGAACACTATTCACTGCAAGCAATTAATGAGCGCAATGCAAATACCATGTGCGAGTGGATAGGCATTGAATTTACTGAGTTAACCGATGATTACCTGAAAGCACGAATGCCCATCGACCACCGAACCGTTCAGCCGCTGCGCATTGTAAACGGTGGAGCCTACTGCGTGCTGGCCGAAACAGTGGGAAGTATGGCAGCCAACCTGGTTATCGACCGCGAAAAATACGTGGCCGTTGGTCTCGATATAAATGCCAATCATGTGCGTTCGGCACACGAAGGAAGCGGATTTGTGTATGGAACTGCACGTCCGATTCACCTTGGGAAAACCACACAGGTATGGGAAATACGCATTACCGATGAAGGCGATAAACTGTATTGCATTAGCCGGTTGACCATGGCTGTAATTGAACTAAAAAATGACACCCGAAACTTCCATCCGGTTAAGGTGTAAAACCGCCCTTGATAAAGGGTGGAGCCTTGCCCTGTGCAGGCTTCCGGGTGCTAATGCCATTGTGCAGTTTTACAGCGCGGCACAACCCATACTGAGCAAACTGGATGCTGCAAAATTTGCCGACACACAGTTTGCATTTGCACCGTACGCTTCGGGCAACCTGGCCTACGTGCTTTCGCCCGATATAACCGAAACCGATTACCTGCACAGCGCATCGGCTGCTGAAGAAAAATCCACTACCGAACTTAACTGGCACTGTGTGCCGTCAACCAACAAACCATCTACATACGAACAGTACCTAAATTATGTAAACCGCGCCATTCAGCTCATTCGTAAGCACGAGCTGGCCAAGGTAGTGGCAGCCCGTTGCCAATTGGTGAGTACCACCACCGATATGCTGAACACGTTTTACCGAATGTGCGAACTGAATAAGCAGGCGTATGTGTATTTATTTTCATCACCTGTTAGCGGTACATGGCTGGGCAGTACTCCCGAATTGCTGCTTTCCTGCTCAGAAAAAACCATACGCACGGTTGCCCTTGCAGGCACCAAGCAAGCTGCTGATACAACGGCATGGGGCAAAAAAGAACAAGACGAACACGGTTTTGTAGAAGCCTTTATTGACGATGCATTTGAGCAACTAAACATACAAGCACTGACGCTGGAAGACGTACATGAAATACAGGCAGGAAATATTAAGCACCTTGTTTCTCATTTTGAGTGGTGTGCGTCTGATGATGAACTGCGAAAAAAGTTTCACAAGCTGCTAGCCTTGCTCAATCCTACTCCGGCCGTATGCGGATTACCGCCTATGGAAGCCTCGGTGTTTATTGCTCAGCACGAACACATGGAACGCAAGTTTTACAGCGGCTTCAACGGCATTGTTTCAGCACACGACACACAACTGTATGTAACACTCAGGTGTATGGAAAAACAACCGGAAGGTATAATGTTGTATGCCGGTGCCGGCATCACATCCGACTCCGTAGCCGAAGACGAATGGGAAGAAACAGAACGTAAAATGCAGTCGGTTTACCTGCCTGCTTAGTGCTGCACTACTATACGAACGGCACGGCTGCCGGCTGTATGCAACACATACACTCCGTTATTCCATTCCGATACATCCAGTTGTGTTTGCGTTTGTAAGGCGGTTCCTTCTGCTATGCGCTTTCCGGTCAGGTCAGTAACCAGGTATGTTTCGCCTCGCTGCAATTCCAAATTCAGCATACTGTTTGCCGGATTCGGATAAACAGGAATACGGTTTTCGGTGCCGGCCATTTGCACACCCGCACGAATATTTCCCTGAACCATATTGTATAAAAACTCAGCTGAGTATTTAATGGTGGTATCCATGTATTGCGCATTGCTTGAAAACGGCACGTGATCCTGACCTGCAAATGTTTTCAGCTGCGAGTACATTCCGTTAAGGCGAGCAGCCGAATCAACACTGTAGCTCCCTTGCAGATAAGCCACTTTTAAACCTGCATAATAAAAATCGTTGCTGCCATAGGGCACCGTCTGATCCTGATCGCCATGTACATTGCAAATAGCTACCTTATTGTTGTCGTACAGCCAGTTTACGTTACCTATTGCACCACATAAATTCACCACACCTTTCACTCTCCAGCTATAGCCGGGGTTTCCGCTGTTGCCGTCAAATCCGCCCAGCAGCGAAGTGTCAACAGTAATTCCCGAAAGCTCGGATGGCCTGTCGAAGTACGCCAGATGAAGACCCAGCACACCACCGGCTGATATACCTCCGAAGTAAATATTGGATGTATCAATTTTGTATGCGTTAGCTGTTGCTGCATCTTTTCTGAAGTACCTTACAGCAGCGCGTCCGTCTTGAACCGCACGCCACACTGCGTTGGTAAATTCAATAATCAGCGGATTGCCGGAAAGTACATTTACACCCAAACGGTATTGTATGCTGGCAGTTACATAACCACGTTTGGCCAGTGCGGTTGCTATCGACACAATATCGGGCAATTTGCGGTCGCCACCGATAAATGAGCCACCATGGGCCAGAATAACCAGCGGACGTGCAGCAAGGCTGTCGCCATCGGGCGTATAAATATCCATGTTCAGCTCTTGCCCGATGCTGTACACGTTGAAATTAAATCCGTAGGATACATTGCTGTCAACCGATACGGAAGAGAACACTTCATCCAGGTAACGAACCTGAGCGTTGAGTTGAAGCTGCATGCATGCAACTAAAAGTAAGAGGTAGATTTTTTTCATGTGTTGATGTATTTAGATGTATGATAAAGTTTATGTTTTCCCTTGAACTACTAAAACAAATTCGCCTTTAGGCGGCTTGGTGGTGAAGTGGGCCAGCAGTTCGGCCAATGTTCCATTTATGGTTTCCTCAAACATTTTGGTAAGCTCGCGCGAAACGGAAGCATACCTGTCGGCACCGAGGTACTCGGCCAGCTGGCTAAGCGTTTTCAATATTCGGTGTGGAGCCTCGTAAAGGATAAAAGTATATTCTGATTCGGCCAGTTTTTTCAGCACGGTTTGGCGTCCTTTTTTTTCGGGCAAAAACCCAATAAATGTAAACGCATGTGCCGGCAGACCGCTTTTAACCAGGGCCGGAACAAATGCAGTAGCACCGGGCAAACACTCTACCTGTACAGCGTGTTTCCGGCATTCGCGAACCAGCAAAAAACCGGGGTCGGAAATGCCGGGAGTACCTGCATCGCTAATCAGGGCCAGCGTTTTCCCGCTGTTCAGTTGCTGCACAATGCGCTCGGCATGTTGATGTTCGTTGTGCATGTGGTAAGCGTGCAAGGGTTTTTCAATGCCGTAATGCTTCAGCAGTTTGCTGCTTTGGCGTGTATCTTCGGCCAAAATTGCATCGCATTTTTTTAACACATCCAGTGCCCTCAGAGTAATGTCCTCCATATGGCCAATAGGTGTTGGAACTAAAATGAGTTTGCCCGACATGTTAACGCAATATACTCGTATTGCTGAGAAAAAAGAGAGATTACGTCATGAGTTATTCACAGCATGGGCGTTGCCTATAAAAAACAACCGGTGGGTGCGGGACAGTAAATGAGTTTCTATACCAAATGCGCGGGGTGTGTTATTTTTGGTTCGTACGGTTTTTTTTCATCGGCAGAAATAATATTTTGCGGCACTAAATACTTTAAACATCATGAACTTTCCAGAAAACCTCCGCTACACCAAAGACCACGAATGGGTAAGAATTGAAGGCGATACAGCCTACGTAGGCATTACCGATTTCGCACAAAAAGAACTGGGCGATATTGTGTATGTAGACATCCCATCAACCGGTAAGGTGGTGAATCAGCATGATGTGTTTGGAACAGTAGAAGCCGTGAAAACAGTTTCTGATTTGTTTATGCCTGTAACAGGCGAAGTGCTTGAAGTAAACTCAGGCCTGGATGCAGCACCCGAGTCGGTAAATAACGACCCGTACGGTGCAGGCTGGATGATAAAGATAAAATTGAGCAACGCTGCCGATGTCGATGCCTTGATGAATGCAGCCGATTATAAAACATTGATAAACGCTTAATATAGTCGCACGTAAAAATGAGGCCCGCAACTTTGTTGCGGGCCTCATTTTTTTTTGCCACATTGCCGTATGAAAAATCTACTGACTGCCGCATTCGTTTGCCTGCTGTTTGCAGGTACAGCTAATTCACAATCTTTTCCGATACTGCATGCGCAAAACTTGCAGGACAAAGATGTAACCCTGCCCGATTACGTAAAAGGCAAAAGGGCTGTTATCTGTATGGCCTTTTCGATGAAAGCTGATGAGTCGCTTAAAAAATGGACACAGCCCTTGTATAACCACCTGCTGGCCGATGGCATGGGTGGGCTCATGGGAGCCAATATGTACAATGCCAACCTGTGCTTTGTAGCCATGCTTAGGGGTATTGCCAAAATGGGTATGGGGGAATTGAAAAGCCGCTCAAAAAAAAGCGTGGATGCAAAACTTCACCCGTGGTTTTTAATCAGCGATGACGATGCGGATGCCCTGATGCAGCAGTTAAAGATAACAGAAAAAAATGAGCCTCACTTTTTTGTGGTTGATGAAAAAGGCACCATCCTTTTTCAAACGTGGGGTGCTTACACGGATAAAAAAATGGACTCCATTACCGATGCCTTGCTGAAATAATTGCATAAAAAAAGGGACCCCATTGGAGTCCCTTTTTATACTTTTTACGTAAGAATATTACTTAACAGCCAGTCTCTTCACGCCTGTTTTGCCATCGGTGGCAACAACCTGTATGAAGTAAACACCTGTTTGAAGTGAGCGCACATCGGCTTTGTACTCACGTGAACCGATATTTGTTTGTTCAACAACTACACGGCCAGTTACGTCTACAATACGCAGTGTATTCATGGCAACAGGTAAGGTAACCTGAACAAAGCTGTTTGCCGGGTTTGGCGCAATCAGCATATTGCTGTTGTAATTAGCCAGGTCTTTTACACCTGTAGAAAAATCAGCCAGGTCAAATTGAGCAGCTATACGAGGTGCGATAAATCCGGCAATCGTATCGATATATGCTTTTGCTTTTGCAGCTGACATTGTAGGGTTAGTTAACATCGATAATGAATCAGCTAAGTAACCTGCACCGGGTGCAGGAATATTAATCGCTTTTACGATGTTTCTATCCCACCATTCCCATGGAGAACCTTCTGGTGTAGGAGTTTCGAACGGAAACAGATTTTTAACGTTTCCTGATGCTGCCATAGCACGGGTAGTAATAGGGTCGGTGAAGGTAGTGGCATTAATTTTATTGTTAACACCAACAGCATTGGCTCTGACAATAAAATCACCGGCACCGCTTGCGTTCGGAATTACTGTAGCTCCGGTAGTTGGTACTACTACGTTACCTGTACCGTAAGGTGCAAATGGATCGCTTTTGCAGTGTATACCTACTAAAGGAAGATTAGCTGATTCTAACCAGGCTGAGTCGCCCATGGCACCACCGTAGTTAAATACCATGTGAATGTCATCTTTCAATGCCGAATCACCACCGTAGTTAAAAAAGAATGGATATGCCGGTAATGCAATACCGCCACGACCTCTCCAGTCACCCAGTGTATCCATGTTTACCATTGGAGTTGCATCCGACCTTAAAAATTTAAGGTTACTTTCGATTTCTGATCTGCGGTCGATGGTAGCTATAGCTAATGCTACGTAACCACCGGTGCCCTGACCACCTACAGTAATTTTGTCGGCATCGATTTTGTAAGTAGATGCATTCGCATTTAAGAAGCGCACGCAGTTGCGTATATCTTGTGCGGCACGGTAAGTTGCTTTCAGCAATTGCTCCGTAGCTATTTCCGAATTGGTCGTTTGTGCATTCCATCCCAAACGGTAATTTGGAGCAACCACCACATAGCCCATTTTGGCGAAACGAGTTGCCAGTTCTACTATGGTACTGTCATCTTTGTTGCCTGTGGGCTGACGGTTGATGATAGCGGGCAGGTAGCTGCCTGTGTGTGCCAGAATAATTACCGGGCGCTCAGCTAGCGTATCGCCTTCGGGCTGGTAAATATCGCATTTTAAGCTCACGGTAATAATAGGCAGCTGTCCGGGAACCTGACCGAACAGAATGTTAACTGAGCGGTTGGTGTCATACTCAACGTTTGACGTGCGTGTAACATTGGTAAATACAGGTTCAACAAAGCGAACCTGAGCCTGTGCCATAGCTCCCAGAGCTAAAAGCACCATTGTGAATACGAAATTCAGTAGAATTTTCTTCATATTGATTTTTATTGGTTTGTATTTCAAGGAGCAAGAAACAAAAAAAATGGTATTAACTGCATAAATCACCTGACTATTTTCTGCCATCCAACTCAAAAAGTATGGAAAAATAGACCAGACGACCCACGCGGGGACCGCCATATACCTGAAAAACTCGGTTATCGAGCAAATTGCTGGCTCCCAGTTTTACGGTTGAATGCAGCTTTTCGTATTTTTTACTGATTTGTGCATCCACCATGTCGTAGGCAGGCACTTCACCGGTAAACTGTGGAGATCCTTCAAACATAAAGCCGTCTTGCCATTTGTAATTGATGGAGTAACCCCAACCGCGTATATAAAAATTGCCCAGTTGGGTTACTATATCGCGGCCATTAATACCCAGGTTATATTTATGCTCAGGTGTGTTGAATGCGGGAATTAGCGGGTCGCGCTCATCGGCCTTTTCCAGCCGGTTCCACGAGTAATTGGCACTAAACCCTAAATACTTTCGCCAGAAATAATTAGCACCAATGGTAAAGCCTTGTGTGGTTACTTCAGTTTGTGCATTGGCCGATACCCGGTATACATTTATACGCCTTATAAAATCACCCACCGGCCAGTCAAGTTGAGCCCCGATAATAAACCCAATGAAATCTGTATACCAGCTGCGGTAATAACTCATGTCAATAAATAACTTTTGCTTGATGGTAGTTCGGTATCCGAATTCTAGTGTTCTTACTCGTTCAGGCCTTACCGCTTCTACATTAAAATACTGAAGTTTGCTTCTATCCGCTGTAGGTAATGCGTTTATGGCCTCAAGAATGGAAGAAGTAGTAACCAAGCTGTCGAATCCTGAAAGATTGCCCAGCAATGTGGCCCTTCCTACATTGAGGTTGATGTATTGATCGGATAATGTTGGATTGCGGATAGCCGATGAAAACGAAGCGCGCAGCACGTGTTCTTTGTGGGTATATACAATGGTGGCAGCCGGTGACCACAGCAAGCTGAAATTAACGTTTTTATCTAATCGGTTGGTAAAGCTCACTTTTACTTTGTTGTCAAATAATTTTTTTTCTGCCCCTAGATACATGCCTATTTCCCAGTTAGTGATGCGTTGATTTTCGGCTGTATCTAAAAATATGGTCCCTTCTGAGTAGGGACGGTATTGGCGGTAATTGCCCCCCGATGTAAAGTCGATGGATTGGATGGTAAATTTATATTCTGCCGCAAAATGATACAGAGCTGAACGGTCGATGAGCATGGATCCGCCTTTTCGGTTTGAGGTGGTGGTAATGGAATTGAATGCCGAGTCGAAACGGGCAGTGCCCGGTTGGTAAAAGTCAATACCCCCGCGCTGCGGATGTGGCTTCCCGAAATCAGTAGAATCATTGAGAATACGATGCCATAAAACCAGTGAGTCGTAATAGTTTTGATACATAAACTGGTTGGCATAATCAGTATAATTTGTACCGGGTGGTTGCGAACCAATTGGAGGTCTCAGCGCATTCATGCGGTTAAAAATGAGTGCATTCCACTTCTCGGCATAGGTTTGTGCCCAGTTGGCATCTGTTTTCGAATAGTTCTGCAACAGAATGGCTGTGCTGTATGCATCGTAGCTGCGCCCGGCATCTTCGTGCGTAACGTAAGCCCGTGCAAAAAATTTGTTTTCTTTTCGTACCTCAGCTTTGTGCTGAAAAAATAAAATATCGCGCAGGCTAAAACGGTTATCGCCCTGATAAATAGTAGTGCCGGTACTGAAACTGCTGCCGGCTGATAATTCCCAATCTTTGCCAAAGCGGTAATGCAGCATGGCATTCGTTTTCAGGTTGCGTGTGTTGTAATCTACCAAATCTTCTTCATTGTAACCTCTTCTTAGTGCATATCCATATCCTATGTATGTAATTCCGGTTTGCCTGAAACGATTGGTGGTGTACTCATCTCCATAGCGATTCACGGCATCGTATCTGCCGGGGTTTCGGGCATCTACTGGCGACTGAATGGTAGCATCGTAGTTGGTAGCTTCCCAGTCGCGGGCCTGCATCCAAAACATGTTTATTTTGTAAGCAAAACGTTCCTTGCCATCTTTCCCTTTAAATACCTGAGCCCATCTGAAACCGCCTTCATACAAATTGCGTTCGCCTACTTTGGCCATTATGCTCAATCCCGGAAACAAGAAAGGCGATTTGGTTTGCATATTAATTACCCCGTTAAAGGCATTGGGGCCATAATACGCGCCACTGGCACCTACTATCAAATCTACTTTTTGAATATCGAGTTCGGATGCGCCTAAAAAATTACCGAGCGAAAAATTCAATCCGGGCGATTGGTTATCTACTCCATCGATGAGTTGTAGCGAACGTACCGGTGAGGTACTGTTAAATCCGCGGGTATTTATAATCTTAAAACCGATACTGGCCGAGGTTAAGTCGACTCCTTTTAAATGCGCAAGACCTTCATAAAAATTAGCTGCCGGAGTTTCTTTGATGGTAACGGCATCCATCGTTTCAACTGTAAGCGGTGTTTGCTTTTGTTTTTGGGTAATGCGCGTATCGCGTATTTCTACCGTTTTTAATTCTTTTACTTCTTCGGCCAGCAAAATGGTTAATGGTTTTGCCGTATTGCTCACCTGAATTTCCTCGGTGGCATAGCCCAGGCTGCTTATCCGCAACGTTACCGGAAGCGGTACAGTTAATTTTAACGTGAACTGACCATCGTAATCGGTGGCAGCACCCAGTGTAGTTCCTTTCACCGTAACCACTGCACCTATCATGGCCTCGCCTGTGCGCTTGTCTTTTACCTTGCCGGTAATAGTAGTTTGTGCCGCTGCCATCAGGCACATGCCAAGAAGCAACACACCGGTATAAATTATTTTGCCCAAACTCTTGTAGCGTTTTCGGGTGTCAATAATCGCATTTTTTTTGAATTGTACAGATTTTTCAGGTTAAAAACGGATTAAACCTTCGTTCGTGCCCGATAGTGGTTGCGGGACCGTGTCCAGAATAAACGGTGGTATCATCGGGCAACACCAGCAACTGTGTGCGAATGCTGTCAATCAGCGTATCAAAATTTCCACCCGGCAAATCGGTGCGGCCAATGCTTTCGCGAAACAGCACATCACCGGCTAGCAGCCATTGTGTGTGTGGCTGAAATAAGCTTACCGATGCTGCACTGTGGCCCGGAGTAAACAGCACCTGCCACTCGGCACCGGCCATCGTTATGCAGGTTCCGGGCTGCAGATAAACGAGGTGTTCGGGAACTGCCAGCGGTGGCATGCCCAGCATGGCAGTCCACTTATTCGCATCTTCATACGTTGATAATTCATCGCGGTGAATATGAAGAGGCAGTCCGTAAGTTTCCATAATGTAAGCATTGCCCAATACATGGTCAATGTGTGCATGAGTATTCACCAGCAGGGTAGGCACCAGGCTATGCAACTTTAAAAAAGCTTGCAACTCGCGCTGTTCGTGGGGCTCAAAACAGCCGGCATCCACAATGGCGCACTCGCGTGTTTGTTCGTGGTAAACAACGTATGTATTTTCCTGAAACGGATTGAAAGTAAATGAAGCCAAGTGCAGCATAAATCCATGCAAGTATAGCATTATTGCACAAACCTGAAATATGCTCGTAAAGTTTACCTGACTCGTATTGTATAAACGCTAATTTTTACCCACCTTTGAGTGCTTGCTGATTCGTTACTACATAGCATGTATATGCCTGATAGCTGCAGGTATTCCGCTGCACCTTTTAGCGCAGGGCATGTACACCCCATTTGGGCAAAACAGGGTGCAATACGGCAAATTTGAATGGTCGTTTTTGCGTTCCGAAAATTTTGATGCCTACCACTATGCCGGAGGCAAAGAACTGGCCACATTTGCCATTCGCACTGCCGAAACCGAGCTGTATGAGATTGAACGTATTATTGATCATCGCCTGAGCGGTCGTATCGAAATTGTGTGTTACAATACCTTATCCGATTACAAGCAGTCGAATTTTGGTATTGCCAATGATGTGGCCAATACGGGAGGTTTTTCGCAGGTAACATCCAATAAAATTATTCTTTACTTCAACGGAAACCGTGCACACTTTGCCCAACAGCTGCGCTCGGGCATTTCCCTCGTGCTTATCAACGAATTACTGTTTGGCGGAAATATTCAGGAACGCATACAAAATGCAGCGTTGCTCAGCCTCCCCGACTGGTATTTATTCGGGTTGGTAGATTACATCGGTAACAAGTGGAACGAAGACCACGACAATCACTTAAAAGATTTGATCATTTCCGGAAAAATAAAACGATTCAACAGGCTGCTGCAACGCCACGAAGAACTGGCCGGCCTAAGTTTCTGGAAATTTCTGACCGATAAATACGGTGTAGAGGTTATTTCCAACATGATATATGTTACCCGCATCAGCCGCAATTACGATAATGCACTAATGTATCTGACGGGAGATAACATGAAAAAAACCAGTAAGGACTGGTACTCCTACTATGCCGGATTGTATGCCAAAGACGATTCGCTGCGAACGCTGACGTACGACTCGCTGAAAATTAAAAGACGCTTTCAGCCCATACTGGAGCAACAGATGCGTGTAAGCGCACGCGGTTCGCACCTGGCTTATACCACCAACAAAAACGGCAAGTACAAAGTGTGGCTTATGGATACCAAAACTGCACGAACAAAAAAAATATTCCGTGGTGGGGTAAAGTATTATCAGCGTGTAATCGACCACTCGTTTCCGGTTATTGCCTGGCACCCGGGTGGTGAAAAACTAGCCTTTGTTACCGAACATAAAGGCAAAATACTGCTGCATACTTACGACCTGGTAACTAAAGCCCGGGAAAAAATATGGCTGGTAAAGTTTGATAAAGTAACGGGACTGGCTTATTCCTCCAATGAACGCACACTTGTAATGTCTGCCATTCGTAAGGGGCAATCCGACCTGTATGCCTACGATCTGAAATCGCGCAAGGAAAGGCAACTAACCAATGACCCGTTTGATGAAGCGTATCCCACCTTTGCCGATGGCGGCACCAAAATCATCTTTAGTTCAAACCGCCATTCCGATTCGCTGAATTTGCCTCCGCCTCAGGTTTTGCCTGAAGAAAACAGCTTTGATGTGTACCTGTACGATATGGAAAATCAGGGCCCGCGACTGAAACGCCTAACGTACACACCTTATATCAACGAAACTCACCCGATTGAGTACGACAACAATTACTACGCGTATATTTCGGACTACAACGGCATTAAGAACCGGTATGCTGTTCGCATACAAAGCGAATACGACTTTACCGAATTGCGCATTAACTACACCAATCCTGAAAAACCGGCAGACACACTGTATTTTGATCAGCTGGATAATTTCGGGCAGGTATTTGTGTACAACGGCAAATCCATTCAGCTCGACAGCAACGTAATCTCCATAGATACCATTGTGCACGAAAAAGACATAGTATTTACCTACCCGCTTACCGATTACAAACGCGGAATACTGGCACACGACATAAGCACACAAACACGCGAAGTGATTGACCTTATTCTGTTTAACGGCAAGTATTCGTATCGCAAATCGCCCGTTGAGCCGGATGTGCCTGGCAAAGGATCACGCACAGAAAGTTACCCAACTATGGCACGGCTGAAATCAGGTAAAGCCACCAAGCCATTTACTCAAGGCAAAGCTATATACAGCGACCGCAGGTTTATGACAGCTCTGCCATCAACCACTACACCAACCGAACAACCCAAAGAAGTAAAAGAAAAATACGACTACTACTTCATCAGCGAATTTACCGAACCGGGCACTAAGGCTGAAGAGATAGTAGTACGCAACACAGGCGTATCAACTGATAAACAAACGAAAGGAATAAAAATAAGTGCATCACGTTTTTACGATGTAACCTTCTTTTCCGACTACTTTGTTGCACAAATTGACAACTCCATCATCAATACCTACTACCAGCCCATCACGGCAGGCAGCGACAATATTTTTAACCCCGGACTAAACAGCATGTTTAAGCTGGGCATGGTTGACCTATTTGAAGATTACCGCCTCACGGGTGGTTTCCGTTTTTCGTTCGACCTCAGTGGTATTGATTATTTTATCACTTACGAAACGCTGAAGCGCAGGCTCGACCAAAGCATTACATTTTACAGGCAGGTGCGCAACGGGTCAGATGGTGCCACACCCGTTCGCAATACGTTACACGAGTTGCGCTATCAAATCAAGTTTCCGCTCAATCCGGTGTGGAGTTTACGTGTAAGCACATTTGGCCGAATGGACCGCGATGTTTTTCGTTCGGTAAACAATGCAACGCTTGAAAAGCCCGATCAATTTACCTACTGGGGAGGCGGAAAAGCCGAATTGGTGCTTGACAATTCCATCCCCTGCGGACTGAATTTGTGGAACGGTACAAAATTTAAATTGTTCTACGAACGTTACGTGAACCTATCAAATACGAATGTACAGTTGAACGCTATCGGATTTGATGCCCGACACTATCAAAAAATTCACCGTCAACTCATTTTTGCCACACGTGCTACATACAACACTTCATTCGGACCGGCCAAGGTACGCTATGTGATGGGCGGAGTAGATAACTGGTTGTTTCCACAAACCGACAATTCCAATCAGGCACCCGTTACTGAAAATTATGCCTTTCAGGCTCTGGCTACCAACATGCGTGGCTTTGCACAGAACATTCGAAACGGAAGCAGCTTTGCGGTGATAAACAATGAAATTCGCTGGCCCGTATTTGCTTACTTGCTAAACCGTCCCATTCGTTCCGATTTTATTCAGCATTTTCAAGTGGTACCGTTTTACGATATAGGAACAGCATGGATTGGGTCTGACCCATACAGCGAAGACAATACCTTCAATCAGAAAATTGTAGAAGTAGCCTACCTACGGGCCACAGTCATAAACGTGCGCGAGCCCATAGTGATGGGTTATGGTACCGGTTTGCGCTCTAAGCTATTAGGGTACTTTATGCGCTTTGACATAGCCTGGGGAATTCAGGACATGGAAGTAAACAAAAAGCCTGTTTACCACTTCTCGCTTAGTCTTGATTTTTAAGCATGCCTTCATTGAAGCAGCTTCGGCAGCGGGCTTCGTAGGTATCTTTTTCGCCTAGCATCACACGGTCGTTGTTGGCTGCTTTTCGAAATGAGTGGGTGGCTAAATCGCCACATACGACACACACCGCATTTACTTTGGTTACATACTCGGCAACAGCCATCAATGCCGGCATGGGCCCGAAAGGTTTGCCCAGGTAATCCATATCAAGTCCGGCCACTACTACACGTACGCCACGCGATGCCAGCGTTTCGCACACATACACAATTTCGTCATCAAAAAACTGTGCTTCGTCAATTCCCACCACTTCGCCTCCTTTGTGCATCAGCAAAATATTGAGCGATGACTGAACCGGAGTAGATGAAATAGCATTCGAGTTATGCGAAACAATTTCCGACTCGTGGTAGCGCACATCCACGGATGGCTTAAATATTTCAACGCTGAGATGAGCAATACGCGCACGGTTAAGCCTGCGTATCAACTCTTCGGTTTTGCCCGAAAACATGGAACCGCAAATAACCTCTATCCACCCTTTGCGGTAAGCACGTGAAAACTTAGGCTCTAAAAACATGCGGTAAAAATATAAACATTGGCCGGCCTTACAACTATTCATGACCGGATATAAAATCTGTTTTTTTACAAACACAAAAACAATTAGGTTTGTACTGGCATGAACACTAACCAAACACTTACGGATTTGCTGCACGAAGCACAGCTGATGGTTCGGCTGCTTGAAGAAGGCGCTGCATCGGGAAATGCAGATGCGATAACACTTGCCGTGCTGCGCAAAAAGTGTGTGTATATTTACGAGCAGTTGCTGCAGGTATCGCCTGAGGTGGCTACACATCCAAAAACAGTTCAACCATACGAGCATACCGGTAATCCCCCACTAATAATTGATGAACCTACACCGGAATCCATGCGCCCGCTGGTAGAAGAACAAGTGAATGCTCACCAAACAGAAGAAGAAACCGCTGAGCCCTTAATTTCACCGGTGGCCGATGAACAGCCTGAACCTACACCCGTACTTCAACCCGTTACCACGCTGTTTACCCAAAACGAAATAGAGAATACCATCGAGCGCAAACATGCCGAAGAGGAGCAGAAAAAAACTGCCCCGTTTACTCCCGAAGAAACGGGCGAACTCTCGCTGCACGAAAAATTATCGCTGAGCACTGAGTCACGGCTGGGCCTTGCCGATAAAATGCAGCAACGGGTAGAGAGTTTAAAATCGGCTATCAGCCTCAATAAAAAAATTGCTTTTGTAAATCAGTTGTTTTCTGAAAATACGGTAGAATACGCCAAAGCGATTGAAAAACTCAATCAGGCCAACAACCTGGACGAAGCGCTGCGCTATTACTCCGAACTGAAAATTCATTATCAGTGGGATACCCAACACGAATTAGTAAAAGACTTGGAGCAACTGATAGTTAAACGCTTCAGCTAACGCTTACCACTTAGTGAAAATAACATATACGGCAAGCACAATCAGTGCAAAGCCCACCACATGATTCCATTGCAGGTTACCGTCTTTAAATATAAAAATATTGACCAGCACAAATACCACAATGGAAACAGCCTCCTGAAGTGTTTTTAATTCGAACAAACTAAAAGGCCCACCGTGTGCGTGATGGCCTATGCGATTGGCCGGCACCTGAAACACATATTCGAATAAGGCAATACACCAGCTGAGTAAAATTATGCCGAGCATGCCTGTTGTTTTTAGCCAACCCAGTTTTTGAAACTGAAGGTGACCATACCAGGCAAATGTCATAAACAGGTTAGATACAACCAGCAACGCAATAGTATAGATTGCTTTCATTTCGATAAATTTTTTACGTATTCAAAAATGTGTAGTTTCGCACGGTAAAACAATTTATAGAATCAACATGAAGCAATTAATAGATGCCATTAAAAAACACCTGGAAACTGAAGGCATAAACAAAACTACGGTCGAAAAACTGAAAGAATTGCGCGAATGGTTTAAAAACAACCTGAAAGAGCCCGGCTATGTACGCATGCTGCGCTTGGCTTATGAAAAAATACAGGAAACCGGTGACTATACCTTTTTGTACCTGGAAGAAGAAGATGGTGCAGCTAACCTGGCTTACTTTCTTGACTTGCTGGCCGATCACCAGAACAAATACAACCGCGAAGAATTGATAGATATACGCCACCTGATGGAGGGCACCACCCGCGAAGCGGAAGAAGAAGAAGAACTGGAAGCGTAATCAGTTTCTTTACAAAATACAACTCCCAAGCCCGGCATCTGATGTTGGGCTTTGTTGTTTGTGCGTAGTTAATGCTGAATGCAGTTAACCGGGGTGAGACGATTTGCAAGCGTACCTTCTTTTCCGCTAACCTTAAAAACCTATTTGTTAGGCTGCACGGGTATCACTATTTCGGTTAACCACTGTGCGGTATCGGGTACTTCGTAGGGGTCGGTAATATACACCTCACGCGAGGGACCATTTTGTAGTATGCCCTTCGCTTTTATATACTCGTACACGGCCTGATACATGGGAGTCATACCATCGTATGCACCGCGGTAACTTACCACCAGCGCACGTGTGGCAGGCAGTGTATGAAACACCATATCGCCCGATGGTGTCCCATTTCCTTTTACCGGCATGGCCGCTTCAAAATCAAGTTCGGCATTGCTCAACTTGTAATACAAAGCCATGGGCATGCCATCAGGCTCCAGGTTTTGTGCAGCCATAGCTGCCGACAGCTTTTCATAACTTTTTGCGAACACATCGCTTTTTACTTTTGACGGTGGCAGTGTGTAGCGTATTCCCATTACGGTTAGTTCGGGCAAATTGCGCCACTCGGTATCAAACCCGCCTATAGTTTCACGAGGGGGTGTAGCTTCACTTACCTGCTTCAGCTTTTCGAGCCCTTTTTCAAAATCGCCTCCCAGCCATTGATCCATGATTAGTCCCATCAACCGAGCAAACGGATTGTATCCGAATTCCATATCCATAAACCAGGTTACCGAACACTCATTTTCTTTGATTTGCTTAAATGTAAATCCCCCATACGATGGTGGCATATCTTCAAATATGAGTTCGGTAAGTATGGTATCAAAAGGCAGGCTGTTTATAATTTTTAGTGTGCCGTGTCCTACTTTTCTGTTGTTGCTTTTCCATGTATACCACGATCCCGTTCCCTGAGCTGGGTCACTGTAAGTCCATTCGGTTGTGGTATCTATTTCATTCCAGGGCGACCAACTTTGCCACTGTTGCAAATTGTTGACCAGCGCAAAAGGCACTTCACTGTTTTGCTTGATTGTCACCGAACGCTCAACCTTCATGGCGGCCGGTAACAAAAATCCTGCAGCAATCAATACAAGCAGGATTGACAGCAGCACAATAGAAATACGTTTTATGATTTTCATAGCTTACGCTTTAAATGTTAGTTTTGGTGAGGATATTTTTACGGATTATTGAATAATACCATTTTGTAACACAAGTATACATGAAATTTCTCAAAGCAAACTATCCATTGATGCTTTCTGCCTGCGGGCTGGCATTGATACTATTTTCATTTGCCGATGAATGGACAAACAGATTTCGCGATGAGTACCACATTTACAGCCTGCCTGTTCCGGAGAAAACTGGTTTTGCGGGCGAAGACGTGTTGCTGAATGATGAAGACGTACGTGAGCGTTATGACCGCGAACTGCTTACCAATGTGTATTGGCAATCACAAACACTACTGATGATGAAGCGCGGCCAAAAGTTGTTTCCGGCAATTGAGCCTATACTGAAGCGCAACGGTATACCTGATGATTTTAAGTATTTGGCTGTTGCCGAAAGTGGTTTACAGCCATTGGTGGTTTCGCCTGCGGGTGCAGCCGGTTACTGGCAGTTTTTAGATAAAACCGGAAAAGTATTTGGACTAACCATTACTGATGAGGTTGATGAGCGTTATCATTTACATAAAGCAACGGAAGCAGCCTGTAAATATTTCAAACAAGCGTATACGGCTTTCGGCAGCTGGAAACTGGTAGCTGCTTCATACAATATGGGAATAGAAGGTGTAAAACGTCAAATTAATCAGCAACAGGTGGGCAGCTATGAAGATCTTTATCTGAATCAGGAAACAGCCCGATACTTGTTTCGGATCATTGCAATTAAAACCCTTTTTGAAAACCCTAAGTCATACGGCTTTCACATAGCCCCGGCTCATGCGTATCAGCAAGAATCGATGAGTTATGTTGTGGTTAACCGAACGGTAGAAAATCTAGTTTCTTTTGCTGCAGCTTATGGCTGTAATTATAAAGACCTTAAATATTATAATCCATGGCTAAGAAAGCCAACACTAACTGTAGCTGCGGGTCAGCAGTTTGTAATAGCATTGCCAAAGAATAAGGTTGCAACGATAGTGGCTACAGCTGCTGATACCATATACTTGGCGCAACCCTTCAGCGATGAAAAGCTGGAGTTTGAACATGCAGTAGAACCGGGAGAAACCATCCAAACCATAGCCGAGAAGTATAACGTGCCTGTGGTTGAGCTGCGCAAGTGGAATAATTTGTTACAAGACAACTTAAAGCCGGGTACAGTTATAAAGATAAAAAAGCAATTGATGGAGTAGTTTCCACCCTTTGACCAAATTTATTGCCAAATTTTTTCTGCTGCTGCGCGTGGTGAAACGTGTTTGGTATTGGAGTTATCCATGAGCCTGCCGTATGCTGGACCGACTTAGTGGTCGTTTCAATTTCAACGATTTGGCCGTGATTACATGCACACTATTGATTATGCAGTTTGTAAATACATAGTCGGTGTTTGTTTTAGATTTCTACTAGTACAACCACTACACCGAATACACCGTGCGCAGTGCAATACTACGGCCAAGGGTAATTTCATCGGCATATTCCAGCTCGCCACCAATGGCAATGCCACGCGATATTGTACTTACTTTCACGCCTGTTGGTGCCAGTTTTTTAGAAAGGTAAAAACCAGTAGTGTCGCCTTCCATAGTGGCACTAAGGGCTAAAATCACTTCCTGTGTTTGTTCGGCTTGTACGCGTTGCAGTAAACTTTCAATATTAAGCGTATCGGGACCAACACCATTCATGGGCGAAATTAAACCGTTCAGTACGTGGTACGTTCCATTAAATTGTTGGGTGTTTTCTATCGCTATAACATCGCGCAAATCTTCTACTACACAAATCAGTTGTTGGTTACGTTTAGGGTTACTGCAAATATTGCATTGTTCCGAATCGCTTACATTGCCACAGCGCTTGCAGTACTGTATCTGGCTGCGCAGTTTTATAATGGCTTCGCCCAGTCGGGTGGCATCCTGCTCTTTTTGTTTGAGCAAAAACAACACCATGCGCATGGCCGATTTTTTACCTACTCCCGGAAATTTAGACAATTCATTTACCGCGTCTTCTATAAGCTGTGATGGATAATTCATGCCGCACGAAAATAAGGTAAAAACCGGTGTCTGTCCTATTTTTTAACGCACACTAAAGTGATGTGGTTAATTATTTAAAACGCAAATCAGTACCCGTTTACATTTGTACCGATGAGCTCAACCCTGCTGCTGTTTTTTGTACTGTGTTACTTCACTGTACTGCTGGCCGTAGCCTACTTCACTTCGCGCGGCAGCAACAATGAAACTTTTTTTATTGGCAACAAAAGCAGCAACTGGATGCTGGTAGCCTTTGGCATGATAGGCACTTCGCTTTCGGGGGTTACCTTTGTAAGTGTGCCGGGTACGGTAGCTACTGCCGGCTTCAGTTATTTTCAGGTAGTGTTGGGTTATTTTATCGGATACTTTGCTGTAGCTTTTATACTTCTGCCACTTTATTACAAACTCAACCTTACTTCTATTTATGCGTATCTGAATCATCGACTGGGCACTGCTGCATACAAAACCGGAGCCTTGTTTTTTATCGTGTCGCGTACGATGGGTGCTACACTTAGGTTGTATCTTGTAATTAACGTCATGCAGCTGTTTATTCTCGATCGTATGGGTGTTCCGTTTATCGTTACCACACTGCTCATCTTGTTTATGATATTGCTGTATACTTATCAGGGTGGCGTAAAAACCATTGTGTGGACCGATACGCTGCAAACGTTTTTTATGCTGCTGGCACTTGTTGTGTGTGTGGTGTATATACTGAACGATATGGGAGTATCGCTCGGCACTGCACTCTCAAAAATGAATGAGCTGAACTATCTGAACGTGTTTAACATTAACCCGCTTGATAAAACGTTTTTCCTCAAACAAATCGTTGGAGGTGCATTTATCACCATCAGCATGACCGGGCTTGATCAGGAAATGATGCAGAAAAATATCAGCGTAAAACGCCTGTCCGATTCGCAAAAAAACATGCTCACCTTCAGTACCATCATGGTGCTGGTAAACCTGTTGTTTTTAGTGTTGGGTGGCTTGCTTTATCTATACGCTGCACAAAAGGGCATTAGCGCTACCGGTGATGATTTATTTCCAACCATTGCGTTAGATCATTTTCCTGCTGCCATTTCTATTATTTTTATTATTGGTATTATTTCAGCACTGTTTCCTTCAGCCGATGGAGCCATAACCGCGTTGACCGCTACATTTTGTATTGATATGCTAGGAATTCAGCGTAATGAATCATTAACGGAAGAGCAGCGTTCATCTATTCGTAAAAAGGTGCACCTGAGTTTTGCCGGTATTTTTTTACTGTGTGTGATGTACTTCAAGTGGCTCGACAATAAATCCATCATAACTATTCTTCTCGACATAGCCGGCTACACTTACGGACCGTTGTTGGGTTTATTTGCTTTCGGCATACTTACTACACGCCATCTGAACAACAAGTGGGTAGTGTTCGTATGTTTGCTGGCTCCTGCGATGTGCTATCTTTTTCAAACATACGCAGTACACCTATTGGGCAACTACCGCATAGGCATTGAGTTGCTTATTCTGAATGGTGCCTTAACCTTTGCCGGCTTATGCGCAATCAGTAAAAAGAAATTAAACGTGTTACAGTGAATTATTAAGTAATGCATTGGTGGTACACACCACCTCGTAGCTGCGGCATTGCAACACATCGCGAAATACCGGCAAATGCCTTGGGCCGTGAATATCGCTGCCTACAAAATGCACGAGTTTTTGATCAATGAGGTAATCGGCTGCACGTTTTACAGCCGGGTTGTAATACCCAACCAGCGAAAACATATTCAGCTGAAACAATATTCCCGCATCAGCCAGTTCGTTGTAGCGTTCTTTACGTGCAGCGTAATACAAATACCGTTCGGGATGTGCCAGCACAGGCTGGTAGCCATTTACCTGCATGTCAAAAAACACTTTTTTCATATTGGGCGAAGGTTGCTGAAACGGCATTTCTACCAGCACATAATTGTTGCCAAATGTGAGCACATCGCCTTCGGCTACTTTCTGTTCAAACACTTCATCAATCATGTACTCTGCTGCTGCCTCAAGCTTTAGCGTAATGCCCAATGCTGCTGCGGCTTCCTTCACCTGCTCCAGTACGGGCATTATGGTATGTTTGCTGTTCTTGTAAAAATCGCCCATGATATGTGGTGTGATAATTACTTTTTCATAGCCTTTTCGCTGCAGCAGTTTCAGCACTTCCATACTTTGCTCCATGGTTTCACAGCCGTCATCAATACCCGGCAGCAGGTGCGAGTGAAACTCCACCTTTACCGGATTTACAAAATCCGCGGAAGCAAATGGCGAATTTGTTCGTTTAGTAAAGCGTGAGAACCAGCTCATACCTGATCGAGAAAATTTTTAAGCGATGCTATATTGGGCACATTCAGCGAATCAACCCTGCGGTGATCAGCTACGTATAACGACAACCAGTCGAGTGTATACAGTACCTCATATACTTCTTTTATGGTGAAGCCATCTGTAATGATATTGACTACTTTGTTGTTTTCAACCTCCAACAGGTTTTGTAAAAATTCAAACCGCGAAGCAACACGGTCGTGTGCATTCGCATGAATGAAGAAATACACCGAATCGAGCTGGCCGTAGTAACTTTCAATCACATTGTGATTCATTTCAGGAATAACATGGTGAAAGCATTCGTGCTTCGCATTTTCCTGTATTTGCTGGCAAAAGCGAATGCCTACTGCTTCGTAGCTGGCATCAGTAATCACTACAAATTTCGATCTGGCTTTGGCTTTAACGGAGTTAAATACCTGCATGGCGTCTTCTTCGAAGTGTGCTGTATCGGCCACTGCTGATGCTGTTGCAGCCAGTTCGGCTTGTACATCGCTGCCAAATAACTCACCCAGAATTTGTAGCAAATAAGTAAGCGAAAAACCTAGTGCCATGCGTGGCTGAAAACCGGTTTGCAGTGTATATGTTTTAACCCCACTTTGTTCGCACAGCTGCTTCAACTTGCCGCCCGAAGTAAGGGCCAGAAGCTTACATCCGCGTTTTAAGGCATCTTCATACACCGATAATGTTTCTTCGGTATTGCCCGAATACGATGACAAAATAACCAACGTATCGTTTCCGGCATAGCCCGGCAACTCATAGTCCGATACGCATGCTATGGGAACTGTACCCGATTGCATAAAAAATGAGGAAGCCAATTTGCCACCTATGCCTGAACCGCCCAGGCCTGCAATAATAATCTGCTTTATATCGTCTGCCTTCAGGCCATGCGGTGTATAGTTTTGCAAGGCAAATGTTATCTGATGACTAAATTGTTTTAAAGCTTCGTGTTGAGGATGACTCATGAAAGTGTTTTTATTTTATAAGATTCAACAAATAATTTCCGTAACCGCTTTTGAGAAGTTTTTGTGCCTCGGTTTTCAGGTGCTCTTTGGTTATCCAGCTGTTTTTAAAAGCTATTTCTTCAATGCAACCGATTTTTAGTCCCTGACGTTCTTCAATAACCTGAACAAACTGGCCGGCTTGCATTAACGAGGCAAATGTGCCTGTATCGAGCCATGCTGTGCCGCGCTGCAGTACTCCTACTTTTAACTTTCCGCGTTCGAGGTACACACGGTTTACATCGGTTATTTCAAGTTCTCCACGTGGCGAAGGTTTGATATTTTTAGCAATCGTAACTACATCATTGTCGTAAAAGTATAAACCCGGAACGGCATAATTGGATTTGGGTTGAGCCGGCTTTTCTTCTATACTGATGGCGTTCATTTCAGCATCAAATTCGACCACTCCGTAGCGTTCGGGGTCACTTACATGGTAAGCAAATACCACACCCCCATCCGGATCGTTGTTTTCATGCAGCAACTTGCTTAGCCCTGCACTGAAAAAAATATTATCGCCCAGTATGAGTGCCACCTTATCGTTGCCTATAAACTGTTCGCCAATTATAAATGCCTGAGCCAATCCGTCAGGACTGGGCTGTTCGGCATACTGAAACGTGCATCCTATCTGCGAACCATCGCCCAGCAGTTTTTTAAATCCGGGCAAATCATGCGGTGTGGAAATAATCAGAATTTCACGTATACCGGCCAGCATCAATGTAGATAGCGGATAATAAATCATGGGTTTATCGTAAACCGGCATGAGCTGCTTACTCACAGCTAACGTAAGTGGGTGCAATCGGGTGCCGCTTCCTCCGGCCAGTATTATACCTTTCATGAATAATGAGCTAAAACGCGCAATATAGCTATTTCGCTCCTAATGGGAAGTATTCAATACTTATGCGCCTAAAAATTGGTTTTGAATAATTTAACTGCAATAGCCAGCAGCACTATTCCAAAAAACTTGCGAAGCAATGATAAGCCGGCCTTACCCAAAAGACGTTCAATTTTTGAGGTCGACTTCAGTGCAACATAAACAATAAGCAGATTGACGACAATGCCGGCCATGATATTTTCATAACTGTATACAGCCTTCAACGAAATAATGGTAGTGAGTGTACCTGAGCCCGCAATGATGGGAAAAGCAATTGGTATAATGCTTCCTGCTTTATCATTCGGATCAGCCCTGAATATATCAATTCCCAATACCATTTCGAGTGCTATGATGAAAATAACAATTGCCCCCGCTACGGCAAACGATGCCACATCAATGCCAAATAAAGCCAGCAGCCTTTCGCCCACCACTAAAAATATGACCATCAAAAAACCGGCAGCAACGGTAGCCCAACCTGAATCGATATGCGTATCGCGTTGCCTGATATTGATAATAACCGGCAATGCACCTAAAATATCGATAACGGCAAACAGGGTTAGTGCTATTGTTGAGATGTCTTTGATTGATAATTCCATGCGGCAAAGCTAATACGCCAAAACCGATTAAACACTAAAGCAGGTTACATCCACATACATAAACTGGGCACAATCATACGCAGGGTATGTTTGCAATTGCCTGTTGCGCATCATCAATCGGTCATTCCTGCATGATTTTGTATCGGGTGTTGAGCGGTTTTTTTACCTTCGCTGCCATGAAAAAGCATCATGCAGCTGCTGCATTTCTAATTATTATTTACTCCGTAGGATTGCTGGGCACACTGTATTACGATGATGCAGTTATGAAACTTACGCCCGTGAACCTGCTGGTGAGCGCATGCGTGCTGTTTTGGTTTCACCGCGGATTTACACCTTATTTTCTGGCGTATGTAGTGTGTGTGCTTCTGTGTGGCTTTTGGCTGGAGTATGCCGGCATCCGAACGGGAAAGATTTTTGGCTCGTACTTTTATGGATTCAATTTGGGCTATAAAGTGCTGGATGTGCCTGTTATTATTGGCTTGAACTGGCTACTGCTCAGCTACTGCACCTCTTCGGTAAGCAGCCGTTTGCTGGCAGACTACCGGCACAAAAAAATGTTTGGTATAGGCGTAAGCGTTGTGGCTGCGCTTATGATGGTGAGTGTTGATTATTGGATTGAGCAGGTAGCTCCGCGATACGATTTCTGGTACTGGCACTTTAAATACGATGGCGTGCCGCTGCAAAATTATACTGCATGGTTTTTCTTCTCGTTCATGTTCAACTTCCTGTTTGTAAAATGTAAGCTGGATGAGTACAACCCGCTTGCACCGGTTCTACTGATTTTACAAGCGGTATTTTTTATTGTGTTAACTTTGATGTTTTCGTAAACATTAATGCTGCAAATTCGTTTTTTAACCATATGCTAGTCAATATTCTCATCGTCATAGCCACCTTTTTCTTCATGGAATTCATGGCGTGGTTTACCCACAAGTTTGTGATGCACGGCTTTTTGTGGTACCTGCACAAAGACCACCATCAGGTAGAACCCGGTTTTTTTGAAAAGAACGATGCCTTCTTCCTCATTTTTGCTGTTCCCAGTGCCTATTGCTACATAACCGGTATTATGCATGCCGATTTCAGATTATTTATTGGTATTGGCATTTCGGTATACGGCCTGTGCTATTTTCTGGTACACGATATTATCATCCATCAGCGATTTAAAATATGGACACACTGGAACAGCCGTTACGTACGTGCTATTCGCAGAGCACACAAAATGCACCACAAGCACCTGAACAAAGAGCTGGGCGAAAACTTCGGTATGCTGATTGTGCCACTGAAATACTGGAAAGATCCAACGACTTCTAAATAAACCTTTGCATGTCTTTATACTCCTGGCTCATGCTCGCTTCTTTCATCGGACCATTCGCATTGAGTTTCGATAAAAAAGTGGCCTTTTACAAAAGCTGGCCGGGTTTATTTGCCGGAATTACACTTAACGGAATACTTTTTATTTTATGGGATGGCTGGTTTGCCCGCACCCGTGTGTGGGGTTTTAACAGCCAATACGTATGGGATTTCCGTATCAATGATTTACCTGTTGAAGAGTGGCTATTCTTTTTTGTAGTACCCTACGCCAGTGTATTTATTTACGCCTGCCTTAAGGCTTATCTGAATCGGGCACCATTTGAAAAGATCAAACATCATCTTACACTTCTGTTTGCTGTTTTCACTTTTACACTGGCTCTTTTCAATTCGGAAAAAGCGTATACATTTTACAATTGCGTCATTGCATCGTTGGTGCTTACGGTTCATTATCTTTTTCTTAAAAAAGAATGGATGGGCTATTTCTGGATGGCATACTTGCTGCACCTGGTTCCATTTTTTATAGTGAATGGCATATTGACTGGTGCAGCAACCACTGAACCCGTGGTGTGGTACAACGATTCCGAAAATCTGGGGATACGCCTGTATACCATACCGCTTGAAGATACGGTTTATGCACTGACGTGTTTGCTCATTCCGGTTACAGTTATGGAGTGGTGGCTGCAAAAACGCCACTCACTCAGTTAGGACTTTTACAATTTATTGACTATACATTTGTATTTATCCAAAAGCGCTGCCCATGAAAAAGATACTTATATTAAGTGCGTTTTGCCTGCTGTGTACACTGCATGCACTCACCTACGAAAATGCTCCACCGGCCTCACGCACCAACGCACCCGGTGAAAGCAACTGTACTGGCTGCCATGGCGGCACATCATTACAAACCAGCGGTAGCATATGGAACAGCATGACACTTACATCCAGTGTTCCGCTGGGCTCGTTTTTGCCCAACACTACGTACACAATGAATCTGACATTTGCCGATCCTAACAGCGATAAATACGGATTTCAGGTACTGGCTTTGCCCGGTGGTGCCACCAGTTCATCGGCTAGTGTGGGAAGCTTCAGTGCTCCCAACACATCGGTTCAAACACAAACTGCGGGTTCACGCAATTATGTAAATACAACAGCCTCGGGCACCACAGCCACAGGCAATACCAAAACATGGACCTTCAGCTGGACAACGCCAACAGCTTTTTCGGGAAGTGTAACTTTTTATGCCGTAGTCAATTCAACAGACAACAACAGTTCATCGAGTGGTGATGTGGTGTATGCCAAAACTTTTTCGGCCAATGTATTGCCTGTTACCTGGCTCACACACAGCGCGCAGCGTATAAACCGCCAAGCGGCAGAAGTATCGTGGTCAACTGCATCGGAATACAACAACCGTGGATTTTACATCGAAAAAAGCTCCGATGCACTCACCTGGATGACCGTATCCTTTATAAGCGGTAAAGGTCAGTCAAAAGGTATACAGTATTACACGTATACAGATAATGATGCAGGAGACGAACACGTGTATTACCGTATAAAGCAAGTTGACTTTGATGGCACACACGACTATACACCCTTGCTTAGCATACAGGCAGCCGACCGCACCGCTGCACCTGTCATTTCGTGGACAAACGGAACGTTACGGATACTGAACAGTGTGGAATCAGATAACTACGAACTGATTGTATATACCTTGCGGGGTGAACGTATTAGGGAGTATACTTTAAAGGGGCACAATCATATACCCATATCAACAGAAGAATGGCAACCGGGTGTTTACATTGTTTACGTAAAGGGATTTGGTGAAGCCGCATACCGTAAAATATGCGTAAACTAATAGCCTGCACTTTGTGTGTAGGAGATTGCATCAACTCCGTTCAGTATATGCGTATCTTGCTATTTTCAACTACATTTGCGGTATAAAAGGTTTTGCACACTTGTGCATTGCTTTTTAAACCCGGTATAACGAAAAATCATAAAATTCGTTAGAACTTAAATTTACGCTTATGGATGCTGATGATTTTTTAGACGAGAGTGTGATGCCAGATGTGCAGCGGTATGAGAAAATGCTACGTAATAAATCCACCGAATATTTTGAAGCCGAAACCCTTGAGCAGATTGCCGATTACTACATTCTGAAAGATAAACTGAAAAAAGCGCTGGAAGTAATTTACTATGCCGAAGGGTTGTATCCGGGATACACTGATTTTTTGCTGCTGAAAGCAGAAGTATTCGGGCTGATGGGCAAATACGATGATGCCATACAAGTAGTAGAACGTGTTGAATTATATGAACCCTACAACCCTGAACTGCACCTGCTGAAAGGTGAACTTTTTTTGAACAGCGAACAATTTGATGAAGCCGAAGAGAGTTTTACACGCGCCCTGCTGCAAGCCGATGACCGAATAGACATGCTGTTTGAAATTGCGTATGTATACGAAGACTGCGATTTGTACAGCAAGGCTGTCGACTACTTTAACCAGATACTGGACGAATCACCCGGCAACGAACAGGCGTGCTACGAACTAGCCAATTGCTATGATTTGCTGGGCAGGTATGATGAATGTATACGCATTTACGAAGATATGCTGGACAACGACCCGTACAATGCCAATGCATGGTACAGCAAGGGCATTATCTATTCCAAAATACTCGATTTTAATAGCGCCATCGAATCGTTCGATTACTGCCTGGCTATTGATGACGAATACATACTAGCTCGTTTTCACCGTGCCAATGAATTGGTTGAACTTCACCGGTACGAAGAAGCACTGGAAGAATACCGCACGGTGATTGAAAAAGACGGCCCCGACTCTATTACTTTTTGCAATATGGCCGGATGCCTGGAGCGTATGAACCGCACCACCGAAGCGCGAGAATATTACCGGAAAGCCACACAGGTAAATCCGAATATTGCTGAAGCGTGGTTTGGCATAGGGCTTACGCTGGAAAAAGACGGCTCAATTAAAGAAGCTGTTAGTTACTACAAACGTGCCACCATACTGGATGCCGTAAATACAGAATACCTGATGCAGCTGGCCGAAGCCGAGTACCGACTGGGCAATATAACCGAAGCCGAAGAACTGTACAGAAAAGTAACGGAACTAGAGCCTGAAGACATGGAAGCCTGGCTGGATTGGTCGTTTGTTGAGTTTCATAACGGAAAAGAAGAAGCAGCCATAGAATTGCTGTATGAAGCTGTTACCCACAACCCCGATTGCCATCAATATTACTACAGGTTGTTTACCTATTTGTACCTGACCGGCAAAACCGCACAGGCCAAAGAATACCTCGAAACAGCATTATTGCTTAATTTTAACGAGCACTTTTTGATTTATGAATGGGCTCCTTCTATATTGCAGGCCGATGAAATAACTCAACTCATCGATGCTTTCAGGAACTCGTACCAATGAAAAATTTTAAACTCAAACAAATTCCCGAACGCACCATCAGGCCCCGGGTAAAGGGATTGACGATGGTGATGGACAAAGGCCTCGGCATTCATGAAGTAGAAAACTTTCTGTCGGTATGCAGCCCGCATGTCGATTTGGTTAAGCTGGGTTTCGGAACGGCTTACGTTACTCCAAATCTGGATGAAAAAATTAAATTGTATCACGATGCCGGCATTCGTGTTTATTTCGGAGGCACACTGTTCGAGGCGTTTATTGTCCGAAATCAGTATGACGATTACCTGCGCATGCTCGAGCGGTTTAATTTAACCCATGCCGAGATATCGGACGGGTCAATTGAAATGCCTCACGGTATAAAATTGGAATACATCAGCAAGCTGAGCAAGCATGTTACGGTGCTGAGCGAAGTGGGCAGCAAGGATGTAGAAAAAATTATTCCGCCCTACCAGTGGATTGAGCTGATGAAAGCAGAATTGAAAGCAGGTGCATGGAAAGTAATAGCCGAAGCCCGCGAAGCCGGAAATGTAGGAGTTTACCGTAGCAGTGGCGAAGTACGTGAAGGACTGGTGCAGGAAATTTTAACTAAAATACCGGAAGAAAAAATCATTTGGGAAGCACCTCAAAAAGCACAGCAAACCTATTTTATAAAATTGGTAGGTGCGAATGTGAGTTTGGGAAATATTGCACCCAATGATGTAATACCGCTGGAAACATTGAGGCTTGGACTGCGCAGCGATACCTTCAGCTTCTTCCTGAACAAATCCGCTAAATTTATTCCGAAGAAAAAATAAGGATACAAACCATGTCATTACAACAACAAATCAACACCGATATTATGACGGCCATGAAGGCCAAAGATGAAGTGAGTCTGCGTGCCCTTCGTGCGCTTAAATCAGCCCTATTACTGGCAGCTACAGCCGAAGGCGCCACCGGCAATACCGTGCCCGATGAGCAAGCCATCAAACTGTTTCAGAAACTGGCCAAGCAGCGCAAAGAGTCGATGGATATTTTTTTACAGAATGGCCGAAACGAACTGGCTGAAAAAGAAAAGGAAGAAATAGACGTCATAGAACGTTACCTGCCTAAGCAAATGAGCGAAGACGAAATTAAAGCTGAGCTGCAGCAGGTAATCAGCCAGGCCGGTGCCACTTCAGCTGCCGATTTTGGCAAAGTAATGCCGCTGGCCATGAAGCATTTTGCAGGCAAAGCAGATGGCAAAATCATATCGGCTTTATTAAAACAACTATTGGGATAATCGGTGTAGATACATGACGAACGAAGAGAGAATTAAAAAGGCATTTGAGAAAAAAAACTGGCCCGAAATACGGGTTTCCGATAGCTGGGCTACGTTTAAAATAATGGCCGAGTTTGTAGATGGGTTTGAGAAAATGAGCAAAATAGGTCCGTGTGTGTCTATTTTTGGCTCGGCACGTACCAAGCCCGGAACACGCTATTACTTATTGGCCGAAGAAATTGCCCGCAAACTGGTAGAAGCAGGTTTTGGTGTAATTACCGGTGGAGGCCCGGGTATTATGGAAGCTGGAAACAAAGGGGCTTTTGAAGCCGGTGGCAAATCGGTAGGACTGAATATTGAGTTGCCTTTCGAGCAATTCAACAACGTGTATATTGATAAAGATAAAATCATCAACTTCGATTACTTTTTTGTGCGTAAGGTCATGTTTGTGAAATATGCGCAGGGATTTATTGCGATGCCGGGTGGCTTTGGTACTATGGACGAATTGTTTGAGGCACTTACCCTTATTCAAACCCACAAAGTAGCCCGTTTTCCGGTGGTGCTGGTAGGCACCGAATTCTGGAGCGGGATGATTGATTGGCTGAAAAAAACCATGCTGGAGCAAGAGAAAAACATTAACCCCGAAGACCTCGATTTATTTAAACTGGTAGATACAGCTGAAGATGCTGTAAATTATATTCTC
This sequence comes from Bacteroidota bacterium, assembly GCA_046309355.1. Classification (GTDB taxonomy): domain Bacteria; phylum Bacteroidota; class Bacteroidia; order UKL13-3; family UKL13-3; genus CAYSBE01. The sequence goes on along the minus strand of JBKCPL010000057.1, from coordinate 54,163 downwards.
GATTACTATGCCGAGATGTCTATCAGTCCGAATTTCTGATGAGTGGTTTTCAGTTATCTGTTTAGCGACTGTATCAACAAATTAAAAATCTACCTTCAATCCTACATTTATACCCCACCTGCGCACATTCTCATTGTTCAGGTATGTAAGCCGGTGAATAGAGCTTAGCGAAAACAGGCGAAGTATGTTTTCGAATCCGTATCCTATCTCCAAGTAAGGTTCGTTTTTAAATTCATTCACGGGTGAAAGTGTGCGTCCGCTCCTATTCACGTTCGATTCGGGAAGCAATGCCTTGTCTGCATCGGTGAGGTGTCCGTAAGCTGCTTTAATTACTGCAAAATTGCGCAGCTTCCATTTATTGATGACCGGAATACGGTTGGTAAACAGTCCTTCAAAATGCTGCACGTAAATAAATTCGGTGTATTCATCGGCTACAAACTCATACAGATTCATCAAACTGAAATTGACATCGTTGTAAAAGAAAATGGGATTGCCCCTGGGCACTTGAAGCAACGGATAAGGCAACTGCCCGAAAATTTTGCCTGCCGTAATGCTGTAATCGGCATTGCCTAAAACTCCTGTTGTCACGTGGTGTGTAATGTTGATCTGTGTTTTGCGGTAATCAAACTCGCCTCCCAGCAATCCTTTTATTCCCTGAATATATGTAAAGGTAAACTCGGGCCAGCGCGAGCGGGCCAGCCTGATACGCCTGTTGTTCCGCACCACCATATTTTCTTTGTATGCCCAGCGCAATTCGCCAATGACCGATGTTGTAGTAAAGTTTTCAGCCAGGTTATCGGGTGTTTCGGGCAATTCAGGATTTTTTAAGTAGGCAAATACAAAACCGCCCAAAGGCTGAAAGAAAGAACGGTTGAAGCCAATGCGGTATGACCAGTCGCGCGACAACTGACTCATAAAATTGATGCGGTAATCAATGCTTCGGTTGATGCGTGCCATGCGCGCACCCAGGTTAATGGCGGCAAACACATTGGATGCGGCATTGTTGCGTTGCAACTGATTGTTATTTAAATCGGTGATGCCCAAAATATCGTAGTCGTCTTTATGAAAAAAACTCAGGCTGGTCCACTTTCTGCGCGATACGAGGTACTCAGCTCCTACACCGTACTTGAAGCGGCCATCGTTGGTTCCATAGGCCAGATAACCCTGATAGGTCCACCTTTTCGAGAAAAAGAAATTGGTACGAAAGCCTACACGAATACGCAGCCGCTCTACTTCGTTGTAACCGATAAAAAAAACGTAGGGGCCATAGTCTATTTTCCCTTTGCGGTAAAATCCTTCGGTGATAATGCGAACAATATCAATGTATGTTTTTACTACAGGTAAGTTCTGTACTGAATCAATCATGGTTATCATTTGCTTCTCTACATTGCTGAAGGGTTCGGTGCGAACCGTATCCCAATAAGCTTCACCGGCTTCGGTCAGCTGATCTTCTTTATCAATCGTTATATCAAAAAATGAGGGCGGCTTCGGCTTATTCACCTTAATATTTTCATTCGCCCTATACATTTTTGCAATAAAGCCACTGCTGTTTTTGGTCAGTTGTGCCACATCAAAAATCATCCGTGTTTTGGAAGGCAACCACGGACCTGCATCTGTTGGCAGCATTTCCTGTTGAATTTTTAAACGGTCAATAAAATTGATATTGGCCGATGGTGAAATTTCCAGTTGAAGTTGTTTGAGTGCAAAAGTTGAATCGGTAATCCAGATAGTGCCTAAAAAGCCTAAATCTTCTTCGCGCCTGAGGTTCAGTTTTATTTTGTAGCACTTCATGCCATCTATATCCATCGAATCAACAAGTGTATAAATGTAATACGTGTTGCCTCCGGTAGCTATGGGCGAAATAAAATCTTTGCCCAAAATGCGAATCCAGTTTTGGTTGAAGTTGAACTGAAGTGTGCTTGCTCCCAACAAATCGGCTACGTAGCTGCCCTGATTAATTCCAAATCCTTTCTGATTGCTGGCTATAATAACTTCCTTGTTTTGATCGGGATTGTTGTGTGCATAATAGCGTGAGTGCACTTCGGTAACTACTAAAGGAAGTATATACTTACCGTCTTCATTTTTCATCTGATTCACAGTATCGAACAATGTACGCAGAGGCCTGAATACCGGATTGTTTTTCATCTCTTCCGACACGTTGTTCATAGATACATCTACCTTGCTGTAACAGTCGTACTCAAAACTGGTGAGTTGCGACTGGTCATATTTCTCGCGGTTGCGTTGGGCATTGCGAATGATGCGCAAGGCCGGATTAACTCCCGGTTTTATAACCACTTCCTTAAACTCATGCGCATCGGTTTCCAGTTCAATGGTGAGCTTTTGAACTTTACCGCGCTGTATTTTTATGCGTTTGGTTTTATAGCCGATATAGCTCACAAGCAGTGAATCTACCGATGCCTGTGTACGCAGGGTAAAATAGCCGTCAAAGTTACTAGTTGTACCGGTTTTGGCTCCTTTAAACTGAACCGAAACAAAAGGCAAGGGTTCGGGTTTGCCTTTTTCGAGAATGCGACCGGTAACTACCGTTTCCTGTTGTGCAACAGCCAACGATACTAAAAAGAAAAATGATATGGCTAAAAGCGTCTTTCGCATCAGGGATTTACAATGCGCATTCGAAATCGAATATCGGTAACAGGCCGATTGCCATTGCCTGTTTGTAGTTCGGCAATGCGGTCAACTACTTCCATACCGCGCACCACTTCACCAAATACGGTATAATCACGATCGAGGTGAGGCGCTCCGCCTATGCTGGTATACAGCTGCACGTAATTCGGATCAGGTTTGAAAAAGTAGGGCTCAAAAAGCGTGTCGAGTATGGGTTGCAACTGCAGCATGTACTTTTCCAACCCTTTGTCATCGCCTCTCAGACGAAAATCGTCAATGCGCACTTTATTGGTATCAACCGCCATAAGTTTCGAAAACATATCCAGTTTCTTTGTTTTATTGATGGCGTTAATCATATCACGCAGCTCGGCCGGAGTGAATTTTTTTCCTTGCACAATATAAAACTGGCAGCCGCTGCTGGCTCTGTCGGGATTGTTATCTCGGGCTGCTGCCAGGGCTCCGCGTTTGTGGTAAATACCCGGTACAATTTCGGGCGAAATGCGGTAGCCTACATCGCCCATACCCAGCGGTGCGCCCATTTCGGCATAGCGTGAAAGAGGATCGCCACCTTGTATCATAAATCCATTGATTACACGGTGAAACAACAGGCTGTCGTAAAACCCTTCACGCACCAGCTTCAAAAAATTATCGCGGTGCTGAGGTGTTTCGTTGAACAACCCTACTCTGATATTGCCTAGTGTAGTCAATATATCGACATAATATATCTTTTCAGGCTTTGGTTGATTTACATACGCACGTTGCTCTACAGCACCTTGCTGAAAGGTACTTTTGGGTGCGCCTTTGGGTTTAGGCTTTGACGGTTGTTGTGCATAGTTTGTAGTAAAAGCAAAACATACAAACAGCGAAATGAATACTTTCTGAATCATATACAATTCGGGTAAATTAATACTCGTCTAAAATACCTTCTTCTTCGAAATACTGTACAATTAATTTTCGCAATAAATTTTCCTGTTGCAACAAATCGGCATAAGGCGGCAGATTGACGAGCTCAAAATGAGGCCATCCATCCTGATCGTACTTTTCCAGTTTGTAATAGCCCTCGTAACTGAGCAGCTTGCAAGTAGCCACATGCATCAGTTCTGTTTTCTCCTGTTTGCTGTACTCCTTTACTTTTCCAACCTCATTCATGCCGATTAAAAACAGTATAGCATTCATATCCGGCTTCTTGCCAAATTGCTTTTTCAGGCCAAAAACAAGTTTATACCACTTCATTTTTGTGGAATCATCCAATTCATGTGTTATATTTCGGTTCTTTTCCATACTTATCGGGCGAATGTACTAAAGAAACAAGACCGAACACGTATATAACACTTTTGTAACCATGGCAAAGCGAAGAATCCTTATTTTGCTGGTATGCCTGCGGCTGTGTGCCGTACAGGCTCAGGTCACTGATGATTTTTCAGATGGTGATTTCACCCAAAATCCGGTATGGGTAGGCGATGATTCGCTGTTTCAGATAAATACAGCCAAACAACTTCAAAGCAAAGCTACAGGTGCCCGGGATATACATTTAGCTACGGCCTATAGTGTAACTACGAATGCCGAGTGGCGTTTCTGGATTCGAAATGCATTTAGTCCGAGTTCACAAAACTTTTCACGCATATACCTCATGAGTGATGCAGCCGACCTGCGGGGCAGCCTCAATGGGTACTATGTGCAGATTGGCGGTGTGACCGGCACCACCGATTCTATAACTTTATACAAACAAAAAGGGAGTGTGCACACGCGCGTTGTAGCCGGACGTCCAACTACAGTTAGTAAAAACAACAATCTGGTGAAACTACGCATACTTCGTGATGGTAACGGGAACTGGGAGTTGTATTCCGATACCACCGGAAGTACCTCCTTTGTATTGGAAGGAACCGGTTTCGACAACGAATTTACTGCATCGGCTTTTATGGGTTTTTTATTCCGGTTTACCTCCGGCAATACAGCTAATTTCTATGCCGATGATGTATATGCCGGACCGGTAATTGTAGATAATTCAGCACCCCGTGTTGATCAGGTAACCGTTGTTAATGCCACCAAGGTTCAGGTTGTTTTTGATGAACCACTAGATGCTGTTTCTGCCGTAGAGAATCAGCATTATAGTATTGATAAAGGAATAGGCAATGCCATTGGCGCAACACTACTGAACAACCGAACAGTAGAACTGACGCTGTTCTCCTCACTGCAAAATAAAACAAGCTATACCCTAACAGTTGATGGGGTTAAAGATCAATCAGGAAACACACAGGTCGGCTTGAATACAGCCTTTCAGTATGTTGTAACAGAACAGTATGATTTACTCATCAGCGAATTTTTAGCTGACCCAACTCCTGTAGTTGGGTTACCCGAATATGAATTTATTGAATTGTATAACCGTTCAGGATTTCCGATTAATTTGAATGGGTTTACGTTAAGCGATGAATCAGGAGCAGCATCCCTGCCTTCATACGTGCTTCAGCCGGATAGTTTTTTGATACTTTGCCCAAGCAGTGCTGCTTTCATGTTTCAACCCTTCGGCAAATCACTGGGCTTAACCAATTTTCCATCACTCAATAATTCAAGTGACGAAATCAGTATCCGAAACCAACATAACCAAGTTATCCATCAGCTCAAGTACGATATGAGTTGGTATACCGATAACTCAAAAAGTGACGGTGGCTGGAGTATTGAACTCATCAATCCTTTTGATTATTGCAAGCAACAGAACAACTACGCAGCAGCCGTTAATGCAACAGGAGGTACACCTGGAATAAAAAATTCGCAGTGGAACACACAACCCGATTCGCAAGCCCCGCTTGTAAGTGCTGTGTCTGCCATAAGCGAAAATCAACTGCAAATAGATTTCAGTGAACGCATGGACAGCCTGTCGGCATTGAACATTTCCTTTTTATCGCAGCCTGTTTTATCAATCAATGCCCGAAGCATACAATGGCCCGAACTGAATCGAGTGACGCTGAACACAACTGCACTTACTGAAAATATAAATTACAAAATTACACTATCAGGTGCACGCGATTGCAATCAAAATGCCATGCAACTTTATACCGCATTTATAACCCGTGAGGTACCTGATACTGCTCGCTCGTTTGACGTACTAATTCATGAAATTATGGCCAATCCCGATCCTGTAGTCGCTTTGCCCAATGCAGAATATATCGAATTGTGCAACCGAAGCAACCGTATACTTTCGTTAAATAATTGGAGCATATCCGACAACACAGGTACAGCCGATTTACCTTCTGTTACCTTATACCCCGATAGTTTTATTGTGCTTACATCGTTAAATAACGCTGCGTTTTTTACGGGCAAAGCTCGTGTTGTCGGCATTAACCGATTCCCGCTGCTAAGTAACGATGGCGAAAGACTTGTATTAAGGGATAATTTCGGGAAGGTGATACATGCAGTGGAATACACTGACTACTGGTACCGCGATAATGTGAAGAAGAACGGAGGCTGGAGCCTGGAGTTAATGGATGCACAAAATCCCTGTGCAGGTGCTGAAAACTGGATAGCCAGCTCGTCACTGACAGGTGGTAGTCCGGGCAAAACAAATTCGAATAAAAGCATCGTACGCGACCGTAAGCCACCTGTATTGATGCAGGCATATCCGCTTAACGCGAACACTGTTCGACTAACTTTTGATGAGCCGATAGACAGCACAACACAGCTTGCAGTATCAAGGTATACTGTAGCAGGCAACTCGGGTGCTAACGGCATACAACTTATGCCTCCGTTTTACAACGAAGTTCGGGTTTCGTTTGCCGATGCATTTTTACCGCAATCTACTTATCGTATTGTGGTGAATGAAGTACAAGATTGTGCCGGGAATAAAATTGCCGAACAGGATTTTGCCGATTTTGGACTACCCGATACCGCACAACCGGGCGATATTGTCATTAACGAAGTATTGTTTAACCCACGCAGTAGTGGTGTAGATTTTATAGAGTTGTACAACACCGGAAACCGAATACTGGATTTGAAACAATTTTTTGTTGGCAACACCGGTGAAAATTATTCTCTGCTCGAATCCTATGCGATATCCGACAGCGGCTTTATTGTGTTGCCCGGCAACTATGTGGTCATAACCAGCAATGCCGGTTCAGTGCAGCGCGACTACTACACTCCGAATCCACTGAATATGGTCAACTGTAAAATGCCCTCATTCCCGAATGACAAAGGCACGTGCGTGATTCATGATAAATTTCTGACTCGTTACGATCAGCTGAGCTATACAGATGACATGCATTTTGCATTGCTTGATAATACCGATGGTGTAAGTCTGGAACGTATTCATCCGTTCAGGGCAACCGGTGATAAAACCAACTGGACATCTGCATCTGCCTCAGCAGGATTTGCTACACCCACCTATAAAAATTCACAATATGCCGATGGTTCGGCAGCACATTCACTGCTGGGAGTTTCGCCCGAAGTATTTTCGCCCGACAATGACGGGTACAATGATGTGATTCAGTTTTCGTATCAACTTGCCGAAAGCGGCTACACCGGTAATCTGAGTATTTTCGACTCACATGGGCGCGAAGTAACTTCCTTAATGCGCAACAGCATACTAGGTACATCAGGCACCGTTAGCTGGGACGGAACAGATGATAAAAACACGAAGGCTTCCATAGGTATTTACACCGTATGGTTCGAAGTATTTAATCTAAAAGGCGATGTACAGCGCAGCAAGCGCTCGTTTGTGTTGGGTGGAAAAATGGAGCGTTAATTAGGCTATGTCCGTTTTTGTGAAACCCATTCCATTATATATGCTGCTATTTCAGCCATATTGCTTCCGGGTGCAAACAGCTTACCCACTCCTGAAGCGTTCAGCTGTTTCATATCGTCATCCGGTATTATGCCTCCACCGGTGAGCAACACATCAGTTAATCCGTTCTGCTTCATCAACTCGATGATACGCGGAAAAACGGTATTGTGTGCGCCTGATAAAATACTCACGCCAATCACATCCACATCTTCCTGCAGCGCAGCCTGTACCACCATCTCGGGTGTTTGACGAAGTCCGGTGTAAATCACTTCCATGCCTGCATCACGCAGCGCTGTAGCAATTACTTTTGCGCCACGGTCGTGTCCGTCTAATCCAACTTTAGCTACCAGTACGCGTATGGGTCTGTTCATGTGTAATTATTTATAGCGTTTAAGTATTACGGGACGTTCTTTCTGAATGTGTTTTTCGAATAGCTGCAGTAAAACAGCATCGTTCATGGTAAATACAACGGCTGTGTCGCTGTGCGAGTTTTTCATAGCTCGTGCTTTCACTTCTTGAGTGGCTGCCAGTTTATTCCAATTTTGTCCGGGTTGCCTCACATAGGTTTGAGAAGCCAGTTGAGACAATAAAACGCGGGCATACGGTTTGTTTTCTTCTACTACCCACAGCGATAGTGAATGGCGGTCGGCACGTATAATACTTACTGTCCATGCACCTTCAATATTTTCATCACGCTGACTTAGTGCGTAATATTTCCCGAACGAGGATAGCACCACCGTATCATTCAGCAGTAGGGGTTTTGTTTGTTCATTGTCTGCAAGTCGTACAATGCTGGTTGGCGATATGTGCAATATGGCAGTATCTTTTTTAAACCAACTCATAAAAAAAGGCTTGTTGGCAAAGCAATAGTCGCCTTGCAACTGTTGAGGAAACGTTGTGAGCTTTTCGCCCGGATACCTGTCAAAATGTGCAGCACACGATGACAGCAACCATGCTGTTAAAAACAGGTATATGTAGTTACTCTTCCTCATGCCGATAAAGTTTCGAGTGCATGCTTTAACCTGCGCAAAGTACTTTCTTTTCCGAACAAAGCGGCCATTTCAAAAATAGGCGGCCCACCGGCAACACCACTTAGGCATACACGCAGCAATTGCATAAAATCTTTACCGGCTACACCTGCTTTTGCCAATGCATCGGTATAGGCTTTTTCAACAATGGCAGCATCAAACTCCTGTGTAGTTTGAAGCGTTTGTATCATATCCTGTAATACCAGTGGCGATTTATCATTCCAGCGTTTTTGTACTACTGTTTCATCGTAGGTGGTCGGTTCAACAAAAAAATACACACTCATAGGCCACAAGTCTTTCATGAATGAAATTTTTTCTTTCATGAGGCGACATGTTTCGTGAATATAAGCATCGCTGAAATTCAGGTGACGGCTACTTACTTCTTTGGCGAGTTCGGCAGCCAGTGTGGCATCATCTACATGGCGTATGTATTGCTGATTGAACCACTTGGCTTTATTCTGATCGAATTTGGCTCCCGATTTGCTCACCCTATCGAGCGAAAAAGCAGCGGTCAGTTCTTCCAGCGTAAACACTTCCTGATTGGTTCCCGGATTCCATCCCAGCAAGGCGAGTAAGTTTACAACTGCCTCGGGCAGATAGCCACTTTCACGGTAGCCACTTGATTTTTCGCCTGATGCAGGATCGTTCCAGTCGATCGGAAATACAGGAAAACCCAGTCGGTCGCCATCGCGCTTGCTCAGTTTTCCGTTTCCTTCGGGTTTAAGCAGCAAGGGCAAGTGGGCAAACTTAGGCATCACATTTTCCCAGCCTAAATAACGATACAGCAGCACATGCAGCGGAGCTGAAGGAAGCCATTCTTCTCCACGAATGACATGTGTTATCTGCATCAAAAAGTCGTCTACCACATTAGCCATGTGATAGGTAGGCATACCATCGCTTTTATACAGCACTTTATCATCCATTTGCGAAGTGTTGAAACTCACCCAACCGCGTATTTCGTCATGAAATTTTACTTCTTCCTTTTTGGGTAATTTGATGCGAACCACATACGTATCGCCATTTTCAAGTCTGCGTTTTACATCATCTTCGGGCAAGGTCAGCGAATTTTTCATGGCCATTCGGGTAATGGCATCATACTTAGCATCTACATTGGATGCTTTGAGCCTGTCGCGCATGGCCTCCAGATCTTCGGGCGTATCAAAAGCATAATAAGCATGACCGGTTTCGATAAGCTGGTCTACATATTTTTTATACACCGGTTTGCGCTCACTTTGCCGGTATGGCGCATGGGGTCCATCACCAAACCCTACCCCTTCATTGGGTTCAATACCTAGCCAGCGCAATGACTCAATGATGTATTCTTCGGCACCGGGTACAAATCGTGTTTGGTCAGTATCCTCAATACGCAGTATAAAATCTCCACCCTGTTGCCGGGCTAATAAATAATTGTACAATGCCGTGCGAACACCCCCAATATGCAGAGGGCCTGTCGGACTTGGTGCAAAGCGCACACGTACGCGTCTGGTTTCGTTCATAACAGGGCGCGAAGATAGGCAAAGCGCAGTATTTTATGTGCTAAAAAAAGAACACGTTGCCCGTGTAAAGAATTACCCGTCATGCATTACTTTCGCTGCATCAAAACAAATTAACCGATGAAAGTAGGTGTTGTTATTTTTCCGGGGTCCAATTGCGATCAAGACGCCATTTATGCATTTCAAAATCAGTTTGGATGCGAAACCGTAAGCCTGTTTCATAAAGATCACGACCTTCAGGGATGTGACCTCATTTTCTTGCCCGGGGGGTTCAGCTATGGCGATTATTTGCGCAGCGGAGCCATTGCCCGATTTTCACCCATCATGCAAAATGTGATTGAATTTGCCAACCGAGGCGGATTGGTGTGGGGAGTATGTAACGGTTTTCAGATTTTGTGCGAGTCAAAGCTACTACCCGGAGCATTGTTGCACAACGACAATCAGAAATTTAATTGCAAAAACGTATACATTCAGGCACAAACCACCAACAGCCTTATTACGTCACTGACCGATACAACACGTGCATTGAAAATACCGGTTGCTCATGGTGAAGGCAAATTTTACTGCGATAACAGCACACTGGAAAAGCTGAAAGCAAATGATCAAATACTGTTTCGCTACTGCGATGAAAATGGAAATATAACTGCTGAAAGTAGTCCCAACGGATCACTTGAAAATATAGCAGGAATATGCAATGAGCAGCGTAACGTTTTTGGAATGATGCCTCACCCAGAGCGTGTTGTAGACGAGTTACTGTACAATACAGATGGCCGCGTATTATTTGAAAGTTTGCTGCAATCGGCAATGGTTAATCGATGATTAAACATTATTGGTTTTCAGCACGCTAAATGGAAAACACACAAGCTTTTTAACCTTTGGCATACAATTTGGCATTATGATACGTATGAAAAAAGTAATTCTTCCGGTATGGCTACTTGCCACATTTCTTTTGCCTGCACTGTATGCATACAATCAGGCTCCGAAAGATGAAGTGCTGTATGAACTGAAGCCCTTAAAAAACAACGCATTTACATTTGGCGAAAAATTACGCTACCGCATACACTACGGCCTGTTAACAGGTGGTTATGCCGACTTTCAGGTATCTGAAAAACCAGAAATGGTGAATTCGCGGCAAACCTATCACATCAAGGTTTCAGGTAAATCAACCGGCATTGTAGATATGATGTTTAAGGTAAAAGACGAGTACGAATCGTACCTGGATGTGGAAGCACTGGTGCCGTGGAAAGCTATTAAAAATGTAAAGGAAGGAAACTACACCGATAAGGATGTGATTACATTTGACCACCGCAGAAGAACAGCCGTAAGCCGCAGAGGTGTGCTGCAAATACCCGAGGGCACAAAAGATATTATTTCATCCATCTATTACGCCCGAAGCCTTGATATGACAGGTGCTCAGCCGGGCGATGTTTTTCCGGTGACGTTTTACCTCGATCACAAAAATTACGAATTCAGGTTCCGTTATTTAGGTCGCGAGACTATTAAAGTAGATGCCGGAACATTCAAAGCCATTAAAGTTAAACCTCAAGTTATTGAAGGCCGTGTGTTTAAAGATCAGGAAGCCATTACTATGTGGGTAACCGATGATGAAAATAAAATACCGCTGCTGGTACAATCCGAAATTTGGGTAGGTTCGCTAAAAGCTGAAATTGTAACTATGGACGGCTTACGCAATCCGCAGCTGGCTAAACTGAAATAAACCATGTCGACCAACAGAACTCCAATAGGCGTTTTCGATTCAGGGTATGGTGGACTCACCGTACTCAAAGAACTTATCAGGCACTTGCCCGACAACGACTTTTTATACCTGGGCGATAATGCCCGTGCACCCTACGGAAACAGGTCATTCGATACGGTGTATGAATATACGCTGGAATGTGTTAAACACCTCTTCAGCCAAGGCTGTAAACTGGTTATAGTAGCCTGCAATACAGCATCGGCCAAAGCCTTGCGCACCATACAACAAACCTATTTGCCCACAACTGATCCTTCGCTTCGAGTACTGGGGGTAATCAGACCCACTACAGAAATTATCGGCAATTACACCAAAACCGGCCACATCGGTATTTTTGCCACCGCAGGAACCGTTAGTTCACAGTCGTACGTAGTCGAAATTGAAAAGTTTTTTCCCAATCTACACGTATATCAGGAGGCATGTCCTATGTGGGTTCCGTTGGTTGAAAATGGGGAATTCGGTAATCCCGGGACCGATTATTTTTTGCAAAAACACATATCGAATCTGCTGCACCTGTCTCCACAGATCGATACAGTATTACTTGGTTGCACACACTACCCGCTTTTGATGAATGACTTGCGCAGGCTTATTCCGGCCGACATTAATCTTTTTGCTCAGGGAGAAATAGTAGCCAACAGCCTAGTCGATTATTTGCAGCGTCATCCGGAAATGGACAGCATGTGCAGTAAAAATGGTGCGGTTGAATTTCTAACAACTGATAATGCGGAGGAGTTCAACATAAAAGCCACCGTATTCTACGGCCATCCTGTGAAATCTGCGCACGTAAATCTTCATTCCTGAATTTACGTTACCTTTGTCCGCGAATTAAGTTTAGATGTATGATAGTCCGTTTTCTGCTTACGCTATTTCTATTTTACCTGGCATTTCGCTTTTTATTCAGGCTGTTAGGCATGTCATCACCGGGGCCTCAGGTGTTTACATTTGGCACTAAAAAAACACCGCATCAGCCCGAGGAAGGTGAGGTGACCGTGCATACCACAACGGGTAGCAAACAAAAAAATCGCCCTACTGGCGAAGGCGAATATGTAGATTATGAGGAAATAAACTAATGGAGAAAGCCATTCGCTCGCTGCTTATTCATGTACTGGGTTTTGAAAACTACCTGAGGCTGGTTAGCCGCATTTACCTGCGCCTTACGCTTGCCGGCTTTCTGCAGCGTAAATATCCTGAATTGTTTTACCTTCATCAACTGATTAAACCCGGAAGCGTATGCATTGATATTGGTGCCAATGTCGGGTATTACTCCGTGTTTCTATCGCACTGCACCGGTAAGGTTGGCCACGTGTATGCCGTTGAACCGGTTGATGTGTTTGCACGCATTTTCAGATCAAACACCCGCGCCTTGGCTCTCGATAATATAACCTTGCATCAAACTGCGCTGGGTGCCAGCAACGGCAAGGTAAAAATGGGCACTCCTGTTATACACGGTATTTTGCGCCACGGACTAACACATGTATTGGCTGATGATGAAGACAGCAGCTCCATGAAGTGTTACGATGTTCCCATGCACATTCCTGATGAACTATTCGGTAGCTTAGAAACTATTGATTTCATCAAATGCGATGTAGAAGGATACGAAGTGCATTTGTTTCCTCATTTGATGCACTCATTACAAAAACACAAACCGGTATTGCAAATAGAAATATCAGGAACTGAAAATATACGTGCGATGCTAACCATGCTAACACCCATTGGATACAAACCACATGGGTTACAAAACAACTCCTTAGTGCAGTTAAACGAAACGGATGCCGTAAACTGGAACCGGGATTTTTACTTTATTGCTGTTACCTGATTACTACCAATCGTCCTCATCAACCAGGATGGGGTCTTTGAGTGCTTTCTTCATTTCAGTAATCAAATCCGTTATATCCTTATCGGCATAACGAAGAATCTGATCTACCCCTTTTATATTGGTTGTGGTGGTATAATAATACTCAAAGTAATTACGGATAGGAGTGCCTTCATTAGGTTTGTCGCCTTCATGTACAAAGTTGGTTAAAGCATATTTATAGCGACCTTCTTTTATCCATAATGATACTTTAAACGTATATCTCCCTATAGATGCTTTGGTGTATTTGTTGGTGTATTTATATGCAGGCAGCGAGGCTGAAAAAACCATCTTCTGGTTGCGTTTATCCATTTCCATTTTCACCGCTTTGCCCCAGCGTCTTTCTATCCACTTCTTGGCGCGCAGGTAAATAGAGTCAGAAGGCGATTCTTCCTGCTCAACAACACCTGAGTAAATAATCAGATTAGTAACCGAGTCAAAGTTCAAAACAATGCGTTCGTAAGGCTTCTGTTTAGGTTCTTCAGCTACAGGTTGCACTTGTGTAGTATCAGGCGCAGGTTGAGCTTGTGTGGTATCGGGAGCCGGCTCAGCTCCCCAGCCGGGTGCTTGTTCCACGGGTGCCGGTTCTTCTACCGGTGCCGGTTCAGCTTTCTTTTTCTTTTTCTTCTTGCTTTGTGCCTGAGCCGCAAAGGCTGTACATGCAATCAGCAATAGTATTAATGTTTTCTTCAGCATATATTCTACTCTTATTTGATTTATATACAGTTTGTTCCCGTAGTGCATATATTGTTTCAAGCCCTCAAAAATAGAAAATCATTTTATTTTTCATACGCTGAAATACCAATATTTTTGAGCCTTTCAACATTCTGACCATCTTACTGTTTACTGTTTAGTGCAAAAACACATATATGCCATAGCTGAAGCCTGTAAAATCGCAGGATTATCTAATGTTATCATTTGTCCCGGTTCGCGCTCGGCACCGCTTGTATATGCTTTTGCAACGGATGACTTTTTCAGCTGTCATTCGATTGTTGATGAACGTAGCGCAGCCTACATGGCATTGGGTATGGCACAGCAAACACAAAAAGCTACAGTACTTATTTGCACTTCAGGAACAGCTGCTGCCAATTTTTTACCGGCTGTGTGCGAAGCTTTTTTTCAACGTGTGCCTTTGGTAGTTCTTACTGCCGACAGGCCACCGCATTTGCTGCATCAGCAGGATGGACAAATGATTGATCAACGCCATTTATACGGTAAACATGTAAAATCGTATAGTGAATTGCCTTGCTACGTGCACGATACTGAACAGGTAAAATCAACCTACGAAACTATAACTGCTGCAATAATCCAATCACACAGCGGTGAAAAAGGTCCTGTACATATAAATGTGCCAATGGCCGAACCATTGTATTCGCATGTAAAAAAACCGGTCATGCCTTTCGCACGACACACAAAATCCGCTGCAACTTTATTCACACCTAATCAAACACTTCAACACGCTTGGGAAAGCAGCCAGCGAAAGCTAATTCTGATCGGTCAACATACACCCGACACCTCATTGTTTACAGCTCTGCATCGGTTGCAAAATGATTCTAATTCGGTGCTGTTTTCCGACATTCTTAGCAATCAACATCATGCAAACGAAGTTACTTTGTACGACACTATTCTTACCACTACTGACTTTGATAAGTTACGTGCGTTACAACCCGATTTTATTCTTTCGGCAGGTGGACCTGTGTTGTCCAAAGCGTTAAAAAAATGGCTGCAGCAATGCAAACCTGCCTACCATTTCCGCGTTGATGAATACCCGCACAAAGTTGATACTTACAGCCATGTAACCCACTCCATTAAAGGCAATCCGGCAGATGTACTTAACACGCTAATTCCGGATTTGTACAAAGCCGATGTGTACAAACAAACGTGGCTGAAATTAAATGAACTGGCTGCTGTAAAATTGCATTCATTCATACAAAAACAAAGCTTCACGGAACTGGCAGTAACGCAACATGTCCTAAACTGTATTCCCGATGCGTGTAACGTTCACCTTGGCAGCAGCGGTGTCATTCGCTTTGCAAGCTGGCTCGGGCATATTCATCCATCGTGGGTAATGAATGGAAACCGCGGCACAAGTGGCATTGACGGAAATACATCTACAGCAGTGGGTGCTGCATGTATCAATAACCGCCTAACCTTTTTACTCACTGGCGATGTAGCCTTTTTGTACGACATACATCCGCTCATTGCACAAAAATTGCCCAACAACCTGAAAATAGTGGTGTATAATAACCACGGTGGGCGCATATTTGAGTGGATTGACGGGCCATCACGTTACCCCAACTATATGCCCTACTTTACGACACCGCATCAGGTTGACATAAAACACGTGTGTTCGGCATCAGGTATTTTTCATCAGTCTGTTCAATCGCATGCTCCATTTCAGAAGCAGTTTGATGCCTTCATACAACATCCTGCAGCTGCGGTTCTTGAACTTCAATTTGACCCGAAAAAAAACTTAAAAGCTATACAGCAGTTTAAACAGCTACAGGTATTGTGATTGTCATTTGGCACTTCATACCCGTGCGTTTACATTTGCAGGCCTTAAACGTAAAATTGTAATCCGATATGCACTCAAACTACCCGTGGCAACCCATCAAAGAATTTCAGGAAATTAAGTTTTCTTTTTATGAGGGCATTGCCAAAATAAGCATCAACAGGCCTGAAAAACACAACGCCTTTACTCCGTTAACCGTTAAGGAAATGAGCGAAGCCATGGAAATAGCTCGTCAGGATGAAAACGTGTACTGTGTTATTTTAACCGGTGAGGGCGGTCAGGCATTTTGCAGCGGTGGCGACCAAAGTGTAAGAGGACATGGAGGCTATGTAGGCGATGATGGAGTGCCACGCCTGAATGTTTTGGATTTGCAAATGCAAATTCGCAGAATACCCAAACCTGTTGTGGCTATGGTTGCTGGCTGGGCAATAGGTGGCGGACATGTACTGCACGTCATCTGCGATTTATCCATTGCAGCCGAAAATGCCCGATTCGGGCAAACCGGCCCAAAAGTTGGCAGCTTTGACGGAGGTTTCGGTGCAGGTTATCTCGCTCGTATTGTTGGGCAAAAGAAGGCACGTGAGATATGGTACTTATGCGACCAATACAATGCACAAGAGGCGCTGGAGATGGGATTGGTAAATAAAGTAGTACCCCTCGAAAACCTGGAAGATGTTACTATTGAATGGTGCCGCAAAATGATGGAAAAAAGTCCTATCGCACTGCGCATGCTAAAAAGTGCATTTAATGCCGAACTTGATGGACAGGCAGGTATACAGGAACTGGCAGGCAACTCAACGTTGCTGTATTACTTAAGTGAGGAAGCCAAAGAAGGCAAAAATGCGTTTCTTGAAAAACGCAAACCCGATTTTAAAAAGTTCCCAAAGTTTCCGTAGCCATAATTAGCGGGCTGCATACATATTTTCATAATACTGCTGATAAGCTCCGCTGGTTACATCGTCCAGCCAGTGCTGATTAGCCAGGTACCAATCAATCGTTTTCTCAATGCCCTCTTCAAACTGAAGGGATGGCTTCCAACCCAGTTCGTTCATTATTTTTGATGAGTCGATTGCATAGCGCAAATCATGACCTGCCCGGTCGGTAACGTAAGCAATCAGCTTCTCCGATTCTCCTTCGGCACGCCCCAGTTTACGGTCCATCGTGCGGCAAAGTACCTTTACCAAATCAATATTTTTCCACTCGTTAAAACCGCCAATATTGTACGTTTCACCAATACGGCCTTTGTGAAATACATCGTCAATGGCACGTGCATGGTCAATTACGTATAGCCAATCGCGCACGTTTTCGCCTTTGCCGTAAACCGGCAAGGGTTTATTGTGCCGGATGTTATTGATAAAAAGCGGAATTAGTTTTTCTGGAAATTGATTAGGCCCGTAATTATTTGAACAGTTGCTGAGCACCACAGGAAGTTTATACGTGTTATGGTATGCCCGCACAAAATGATCAGACGATGCTTTAGAAGCTGAGTAAGGCGACTGCGGGTCGTAAGGTGTAGTTTCCAGAAAGAAGCCGCCATCGTGCAAACTTCCGTAAACCTCATCGGTACTGATGTGGTAAAACAGTTTGTTGTCAAAGTTACCAGCGCACGCTGCCTTAAATGCGTTTAGCAGGTTTACAGTTCCTACCACATTCGTCATTACAAAATCAAGCGGATTGGTAATGCTGCGGTCAACGTGGCTTTCGGCTGCAAGATGAATGACTGCATCAAAATTTTCACGCTGAAACAGGTTGTTCATCTCATCGGCATTCACAATATCGGCTTTAATAAAGCGGTAATTAGGCGCATGCTCTATATCGGTCAGGTTTTTCAGGTTACCTGCATAGGTTAGTTTATCGAGGTTGCAAATGGTGTAGTCAGGATATTTGTTGACAAACAAGCGTACTACGTGCGAGCCAATAAATCCGGCACCACCGGTAATCAGTATTTTTTTGTTTTGTGTCATGCGTTTTGTTTTTGTTCGGCTAATTTTTTTTCCCAATTCCAGGCTGTGAGCATACAATTGTCGAGGTCGCGTTCGGCTTTCCAGTTCAGTTCAGTTCCGGCCTTGCTGCACGATGCATATATCTGCTCCACGTCACCCGCTCTTCTTGGACCTATCGTGTAGTTCAGTTTTTGTCCGCTTACTTTTTCAAATGAGTGAATGGCTTCCAGCACACTATTTCCTTTCCCGGTTCCTATATTGAATACCGAAAATGACTCAGCTGATTTTTTTTGCTGCAGATATGAAATGGCTGCCACGTGCGCTTTTGCTAAATCAACTACGTGTATGTAGTCGCGTATACAGGTACCATCGGGTGTAGCATAGTCGTTGCCAAATACAGTAAGTTGCTTTCGAATGCCTATAGCGGTTTGTGTAATAAACGGAACCAGATTATTCGGAACTCCTATGGGCAATTCGCCAATACGGGCCGAATCGTGTGCCCCGATAGGATTGAAATACCGAAGCGATACCACACGCAGCTTACCGGTATGTGACTGATCGCGCAGCACTTCTTCGCAAATCTGCTTGGTATTGCCGTATGGTGAAAAGGCAGGCATCAATGGGGTTTCTTCCGTAACAGGCAAGATGTCGGAAGATACATTTCCGTATACCGTACACGAGGATGAAAATACCAAATCGGTTATTCCATGCTGTTCTAATTCGTGTAGTAGATTAACGGTACCTGCTACGTTGTTTTCATAGTATTTAAGTGGTTCGGCCACCGATTCGCCAACGGCTTTGTAAGCGGCAAAATGAATAACGGCCTGTATGCCTCCATGCTTTTGTAGGATAGCATGTATTGAATTTTTGTCGCGAATGTCGGCCTGTTCACACACAAATGGCTTTCCTGTTATAGCCGCTACTTGCTTAATCACATCAGTGGTTGAGTTTTCAAAATTATCAATCCCTACTACTTCGTAGCCCGCATGCTGCAATTCAACTACGGTGTGCGATCCGATAAAACCTGTTGCCCCTGTTACTAATACTTTCACGTGTACTGATTAATTAAGTGTATATAAATGTTCCGTGTGATGTTGTAATGGATACTTCGTTGTGTGAAGCCTGTTCTACATGTCCGATTACCTGAGCCGAAATATGGAACGTTGCTGCAAGTTGAATAATGGCTTCTGCAGTTTTTTCATCGGTGTAAATTTCCATCAAGCTGCCCATATTAAAAACTTTATACATTTCGTGCCACGTGCTGTTGCTTTGTTGCTGAATCATTTCAAATAACGGTGGTGTTTCAAACAAATTGTTTTTCACCACACGTAATCCGTTGATGTAATGCATGACTTTGGTGTGTGCTCCGCCCGTGCAGTGTATCATACCGTGTATAGAAGTGCGGCACATGTCAAACAGCGGCTTGGCTATTGGCGAAAATGTACGTGTAGGCGACAATATCATTTTTCCCACCGGTAGCGGGTGACCAGCCAGCGTATCGGTTAAGCTGAGATTACCGGTATATACCAATGCATCGGGAACCAGCGGATCAAAACTTTCGGTGTAAGATACGTATTTTTTGTGCAACGTATCGTGTCTGGCCATGGTTAGTCCGTTGCTTCCCATACCCGCATTGTAAGAGTGTTCGTAAGTTGTCTGACCAAATGAAGCCAGTCCTACAATAACATCACCGGGTCGTATTTTGCTGTTGTCAATAATATCGGTTCGTCTGGCGCGTGCAGTAACGGTGCTGTCAACAATTACAGTTCTGACTAAATCTCCTACATCTGCTGTTTCTCCTCCGGTACTATGTATTTCAATACCATACGACTGAAGCAAACTGATGTATTCTTCCGTGCCCTCTATCAGGGCCTTGATTACTTCACCGGGAATTAAATTTTTGTTTCGCCCTATGGTTGACGAGAGTAGAATAGGGCTATACACACCGGCTGCCATCAAATCATTTGTGTTCATCACAATGGCATCTTGGGCTATGCCCTTCCACACACTCAAATCTCCGGTTTCTTTCCAATACAAATAGGCTAAACTTGATTTTGTGCCGGCACCGTCTGCGTGCATCAGCGTGCAGTATTCGGGGTTGCCGCTCAGGTAATCGGGAACAACCTTGCAAAATGCCTGTGGAAACAACCCTTTGTCCATCCCTTTGATGGCAGCATGCACATCTTCTTTACCGGAAGATACGCCTCGTTTCATGTATTTGTCGTCCGACATCAGGCTTGAATTAGGGATACAAATGTATGAAACTGTCGGGGGCTGTACAAAAACAAAATAGGCCGCACTCGGTGCGACCTATTCTGAACCTAAACCCTAAGCTATGATTACTTGCCGGGCGGTAAGCCTGGCAGTATGAAAAAACATTGCTTATGCCACAAAATAACAATACTATGATTTGTACGAAAACAAAGTATGAATAATTTCCATAGTTGCACGTATGCAGATAGTGGTTTACTAGCTGTGTGTAAGGCACTTCGTACTAATTGTTAAATTTTTATTACTGTGTACACGCCAACTATTGGTGCACCTATATGTTTGAAAAAATATATATCGTTGCGCTATGAATACGATTGTGGTGGGTTCAGGCATTGCCGGTTTAGCCACAGCCCTTCGGCTGGCCTGTGCTGGTCATCGTGTTCAGGTATTTGAAAGCAACGCGTATCCGGGAGGTAAACTCAGCGAATTCAGTGCAATGGGATACCGCTTTGATGCCGGCCCTTCGTTGTTTACAATGCCCGAATACGTTTTGGAACTATACACACTGGCGGGCCAAAATCCTGAGAGGTTTAAGTATATTCAACTGGATACCTCATGCAGGTATTTTTATGAAGATGGAACGCGCTTTACAGCCTACCATGATGTGCGCAAATTTGAACAGGAAATAGCTGAAAAACTAGATGCAGGTGACGCAAAAAAAATACGCCCTTACCTTCAATCAGCTGCATTCAAATACCGTACTACAGCTCCACTTTTTGTTGAACAGTCGCTGCACCGCCTGCGCAATTTTATTACCAGCAAAACGCTCCGGGGTATACTCGCCTCCCCTTGGCTATCGCTATTCAGCAGCATGCATGCAGTAAACCGCAGCTTCTTTAAACATCCGCATCTTGTTCAGTATTTCAACAGATTTGCTACATATAACGGATCCGACCCGTACAAAGCACCCGGTTTGCTTACCATGATTCCGCATTTGGAGCACAGTGTGGGTACATTTTTTCCTATGGGCGGTATGCATCAAATTACACAAAGCATATATAACCTAGCCGTAGAAAAAGGTGTCGTTTTTCATTTCAACAGCCCGGTTGACGAAATAACCGTACACAACAAACGCGTAAGCGGTATTCGGTGTGGCCAAAAAGTGTATGCAGCCGACTGTGTAGTAAGCAATGCCGATATACATCAAACTTATAAAAGGTTACTACCACATGAAAAACACCCGCATAAGCTGCTTAATCAGGAAAAATCTTCATCAGCTCTGATATTTTACTGGGGCATCAAAAAAAGTTTTAGCGAGCTTGATTTGCACAACATATTTTTCAGTTCCGATTACGAATCGGAGTTCAGGCATTTATTTGATTACAAAACGGTGTATATCGACCCGACTGTGTACATTAACATCACTTCGAAATACAAACCGGATGATGCACCGGCCGGTTGCGAAAACTGGTTTGTGATGGTCAATGTGCCACACAACACAGGTCAAAACTGGGATGAAATTATACCGGCAGTTCGCCAGTCTGTTTTAGATAAGTTATCGCGGCTGCTGCATACCCCGATAGAACCGCTAATTGAAACCGAGAATATACTGGAGCCGCGCATTATTGAAAGCCGCACTTCGTCATTTGCCGGAGCCCTTTACGGCAATGCCAGCAACAATCGTTTTGCTGCGTTTTTACGGCATAAAAATTTTTCATCACACATTCGTGGTTTGTATTTCTGTGGTGGCAGTGTTCATCCCGGAGGAGGCATACCGCTGTGCCTGAGCAGTGCTAAAATTACAGCAGAACTAATTGGTTAAAGTAAATTTTTAGACATTTTTTTTGTATTTAATAAACCCTTTGCCATGTAGCAGACACACTTAATATGCATACAAACTAATTGGTAGTTAGGGTTTTATAAGCTAAAGTGCTCCGTAATGATCGAATTATTAATTATACCAATTTACTTCTTATAAATAATAAATTATTTATAATTATTAATATATTTATTGCATTATTAGTTTTTATATGATGTACTTGCATGTTCAATGCATATAGGATTACAAATAAAATTTGCGCGTATGCGCAAAAGATTGACTCAGCAAGATTTAGCTGAACGAATCAATAAAACCCGACCGCTAATTAGCAATATTGAGCAAACAGGTAAAGTGAATTACTACACGTTGGTTAAAATATGCGAAGTGCTGGAGGTTGATATAGACTCCCTTCATCAAATGGTTGAAGAGCCCGATTCTTATTATCCAAGCGCTGACAGTAAAAATAAAAATCAGCGGTTGCAGCAACTGGAAAGACAAATTGAACAGCTGAACATGCTGGTAGATTCACAAAAGGATTTGATAGTTGCCTTAAAAGAGAAAGTAGAATTGCTATCTAAAAAATAATACCGCTGTATTAAGCGCGCGAGTGAGCTTTCGGTTATTCGCTTGTTTACATCGTGCCGTATTCCTCCAACAGATTTTTCATTTCGGCTGCTGTTTTTTCGGCTTCCTTTCTTGCTGCATTTGCAAAATCATTTTCGGCCGAAGCATAAATAATGCTTCGTGAAGCATTCACCAATAAACCACACTGTTCATTCATGCCGTATCGGGCAACATCGTGCAGGCTTCCACCTTGTGCGCCAACGCCCGGCACCAGCAGAAAATGATTGGGTATAATCTTCCGTATGTGGCTAAGCTCCTCGGCTTTTGTTGCACCCGCCACAAACATCAGGTTATTTTGATTACCCAATTCGCAAGTGGTTTTTATAACCCGTTCGTATACGCGTTCGTTACCTGTCATCAATTGTTCGTAATCCGCACTGCCTGCATTTGATGTAAGGGCCAGCACAATACCCCATTTGTTTTCGTACTCAAAAAACGGAGCAATGGAATCTCTTCCCATATAGGGTGCAAGCGTTACTGCATCGCACGCAAGGGTTTCAAAAAATGCTTTTGCATACTGATGGCTGGTGTTGCCAATATCGCCACGCTTGGCATCGGCTATAATGAAGTGGCTATCGCCTATGTACTGCACCGTTTTTTCCATGCTGTGCCAACCGCTGTATCCGGAAGCTTCATAAAATGCCGTATTCAGTTTGTAGGCCACACAGGTGTGCCGTGTTGCATCAATTATAGCCTTGTTAAATGCAAAAACCGGATCGGATTCTGACTTCAAAACAGCTGGCAATTTCTGTATGTCGGTGTCTAGTCCTACACATAAAAATGAGCCTCTGGAGTAAATGTGGTTGACGAGTTGCTGGCGGTTCACGTATGTTTTTTAAAATAAAAAATTCACATCAAAAGTAATATGATTCAAATTTTTGCCCTGATTTAACGGACGCATATTAGGAACCAAACCCCTGTTGGCATTTAATAGCCCGTACTTGAGCATGACTTGTATTCCTAAAAAAGGCGTATGAAACTGTGCACCTGCCATTAGCATAAAATCATTCGGGTTAATAGCGGGTTTTTCGGATATCGAACCTCCTACGGCAAATTGTGCCGCACTAAGTAGCCTTGAATAGGAAGCACCCAAAGCCATATTAACGGTATTGTTTGTATTCAGCCCGTAGATAAGCAATAACGGAGCATCAATAAAATAGCACCTGATCTGACCATACTCATCCGGCTTATTGCGAAAACTGCCTCCTTTGCTGGTAATGGATAATTCAGGTTGAATCATCCAGTTTCGTGAAAAGCGGTAGCGAACGTACGCACCACCGGTAAGCATCAGTTGTGGAATAGCTGTTGTGGTTTCCGAACCTATCATCATAGATGCTCCTAAACCCAACCGAACACCCGCCTTAAGTGAAGGATTTAACTCCGGCTTCTCCATAACGATGGGTTCATCTGCATTGGCAGAAGATGAGTCGGATTGGGCAATCAGCCACACCGGACAAATAAGCAGCAAAATGAACCAAACACAACGCGGCATGGCACAAATTTATACGAAAACAATGAGCACGCAGCCACTACCATGAATTATTTATAAACGGTAAAAGTTTTACATCGCACGGTACTAAATTGCCAATAGCTTAATTTTTTATAACCTTGCACCGCTAAACACACTACTGTAATTCGCAACAACTATGTCAACATTAAAAGAAGACGCACTCAAGTACCATAGCAAAGGCCGTCCCGGAAAAATTGCCGTAATACCTACCAAACCAACAAACACTAAACGAGACTTGAGTTTGGCCTACTCTCCAGGTGTTGCTGAGCCATGCCTGGAAATTGCTGCCAATACAGACGATGTATATAAATACACCGCCAAAGGAAACCTGGTAGCGGTTATATCAAACGGAACTGCTGTATTAGGCCTTGGCGATATCGGCCCTGAAGCATCAAAACCGGTTATGGAGGGCAAAGGTGTGTTGTTTAAAATCTTTGCAGATATTGATGTTTTTGATATTGAAATCAATACTAAAGATACGGATGAGTTTATACGAACAGTTAAAAATATCAGCCCCACATTTGGCGGTATAAATCTCGAGGATATAAAAGCCCCGGAGTGTTTTGAAATAGAACGCAGACTAAAAGCAGAGTTGGATATTCCCATCATGCACGATGACCAGCACGGTACTGCCATAATAGTGGGCGCAGCCCTCATTAACGGACTTGAGTTGGTGAAGAAAAAAATTGGTGATGTGCGTGTGGTATTTAACGGTGCAGGCGCTTCGGCAATATCGTGTGCCAAGCTTGTAGTAACACTGGGTGTTAATCCTGAAAATCTGGTGATGTGTGACAGCAAAGGTGTTATACGTAAAGACAATAACAATCTGGATGAAACCAAAAAGCAATTTGCCACATCTCTTAACCTGCATACACTGGAAGATGCACTGAAAGATGCAGATGTATTTATAGGATTATCAAAAGCCAATGTGGTAAGCCAGGATATGGTTCGCAGCATGGCTGCTAATTGTATGGTGTTCGCATTGGCAAACCCCGATCCCGAAATTTCTTACGATGAAGCCTTGGCATCACGCAAAGATATTATCATAGCTACAGGCCGCAGTGACCATCCCAATCAGGTAAATAATGTGCTGGGCTTTCCTTACATTTTCAGAGGCGCCCTGGATGTGCGTGCAACCAAAATAAATGAGGAAATGAAAATTGCGGCTGTGCATGCACTGGCTAAGCTGGCTAAAGAACCGGTTCCCGAATTGGTAAATATGGCCTACAACGAAAAGTCCATTTCTTTTGGACCTGCTTACCTCATCCCCAAACCGCTTGATCCGCGATTGATAACAACTGTTTCGCCAGCTGTGGCAAAAGCAGCAATGGACAGTGGTGTGGCCCGCAGGCAAATAACCGATTGGGATGCTTACAACAACGAATTGCTGGCCAGGTTGGGTAAAGAAAGTAATTTTATTCGCGTTATCGGAAGCAAGGCCAGGCGCAATCCTAAGCGAGTTGTTTTTGCCGAAGCCGATAATTACAAAATACTTCGTGCCGCTCAAATTGTAAAAGACGAAGGCATTGCGTTTCCCATTCTGTTAGGCGACAAAAACAAGATTGAACAGATAATTCGTGAAAACAATATCCGCATTAGCGATGTGCCTATCATAAATCCGCTCGAAGAGGAAGAAAAACGCAACGTATATGCAGAAGAGTTTTTCAGAAAACGTCAGCGCAAAGGCATCACCCTGCACGAAGCCAAAAAGCTGATGCGCGATCGGAATCATTTTGCTCCCATGATGGTTGAATTGGGCGAAGCGGATGCCATGATATCCGGACTTACTAAAAATTACCCAAGTACCATAAAACCTGCATTGCAGATATTAGGAAAAGAAGAAGGGATAAACCGCGTTGCGGGAATGTATATTATGCTTACCAGTAAAGGTGTGTTGTTTTTCAGCGATGCCACGGTGAATATAAACCCGGATGTAAATGACATTGTAGATATAACCAAACTGACTTACGATGCCGTAAAGAAACTTAATATCAATCCACGTATTGCGTTGCTTTCCTACTCTAATTTTGGTTCGGTAGATGGCGATACGCCCAATAAAATGGCACAGGCCCGAAAGCTGCTGAAAGAAAAATACCCGTATATGGTGGTTGATGGAGAAATGCAGGCCAATGTGGCGCTGAACCAACATTTGCTTCAGGAAAATTTTCCATTCAGTGAGTTGTGTGGTGAGCCGGTGAATACATTGATTTTTCCTAAACTTTCATCAGGCAATATTGCCTATAAGCTGTTGCAGGAGCTGGGCTCAGCCGAAGCCATAGGACCTGTATTGCTGGGGCTTAAAAAATCAGCTCATATACTTCAGCTGGGCAGTAGTGTACGCGAAATTGTGAACATGGTAATTATTGCCGTAGTGGATGCGCAAAGCAAGGAAGATTAGCGTAAGTACACTTCTTGCAAAACAATGCTTATGAAAAGGGCCACCACCACTTACCGTTGCGTGGCAAGCCTACATATACTCCATCGTGTCGTATTTCTGTTTTGTAGGTCTCTATAAAATCGCCCTGTATTCCTTTACCGTTTTTCAACTCGTATTTATAGCGGTGCACCGGGCATACCAATAAGCCTTTATCGCACCAGCCACCAGCACCAAACCGTGCACCGGCATGCGGGCACCGATCGGCCAGAGCAAAATAGTGAGTGCCATCATACGCAAGGCTTATGCGTTTGCCTTCTACATCAACAGTACGCACCGAGTTTACCTCCTGTGGTTGCGAGCCATGCCTCATGAAATCGTAAACTTTATACCAGGAAAGCCACATCATTAATCAGTAATTACAGGAGTTAAAATAAGGCGTACCTTCAGGCTGGTTTGATCGTTTCCCATAGCCAAAATAAGCGAATCGTCTGTCAGTTTTTCAACCGGTACTTCTTTCTTTTTTTTACCCTCTTCATTTACTACGACAAAAAGGAGGGCATCGTTTTTCAGCTTCCACTCACCTTCGGCTTCTGCAACTGCATTTCCCGTTTTAAACGTACCGTCTTCATCAAATGCGTAAATATTTTTCATGAGCATATCGCGCAAATTGCCTTTGGCCACTTCTATCTGATCGCCTTGCAACGTATCGCTTAATACGATGGCTTGTTCAACATTGTAAAACTGCACATCACTTACCTGCCAGGTTTTACATAGCATCTGCTCGCGTTTGTTGCTGCATGCAAAAATCATGAACAGTATGGATAATACGCATATTCCGTTTTTCATGGTGCTCAAAAGTGCCTAAAAAATCTATTTTTGCCCCACTTTTTTTATTCACCAACTATGAATTGAATTATGAAAACAGTTGATCAGCTTTCATTTGCCGGCAAACGCGCATTGGTGCGTGTTGATTTTAATGTGCCTCTAGATAAAACTACTTTAACCATTACCGATGATGCCCGCATACGTGCCACCATACCCACACTCAAAAAAATACTAAATGACGGTGGCTCCTGCATTTTGATGTCGCACCTGGGCCGTCCTTTGAAAAAACTTAAAGAAGACGGAAGCATAGACAAAGAAAAATTTACCCTTAAACATACCGTACAACGTACATCCGAATTGCTGGGAGTGTCCGTCAAGTTTGCAGATGACTGCGTAGGTGCACAGGCTGCTGAAATGGCAGCAACACTCAAACCGGGCGAAGTATTGCTACTTGAAAACCTACGCTTTTACAAAGAAGAGGAAAAAGGTGACGTGGCTTTTGCACAAAAACTGGCAGCAATGGGCGATATTTATGTAAATGATGCATTCGGTACGGCACACCGCGCACACGCTTCAACTGCGGTTATAGCACAGTATTTTCCTGCAGCCAAATGTTTTGGTTATGTGATGGCGCGCGAAATAGAAAATGCCGAGAAGGTGATGAAAAATGCCGAGCGTCCGTTTACCGCTATTACCGGTGGTGCCAAGGTTTCAGACAAACTGCTTATTCTCGAAAACCTGATTGACAGGGTTGATAACCTCATCATAGGTGGTGGCATGGCGTACACCTTTCTTAAAGCTATGGGGTATGAAATAGGCTCATCGCTGTGCGAAAACGACCGACTGGAATTGTGTATCGAACTGATGAAAAAAGCTGAAAGCAAAGGCGTAAAACTGCTGCTGCCGGCAGATTCAGTTGTGGCCGATAAATTTGATGCCGATGCCAATGCTAAAGTTTGTGACAACAAACATATCGAAGCCGGGTGGATGGGACTTGACATCGGACCAAAAGCCATTGAAGAAAACAATGTGGTAATCAAAGCTTCGAAAACCATTTTGTGGAACGGCCCGATGGGTGTATTCGAAATGAAAAAATTTGAATCCGGCACCAAAGCAGCTGCCGAAGCCGTAGCCGAAGCCACCAAAAACGGAGCCTTTTCTTTAATAGGTGGTGGCGATAGTGCAGCAGCTGTGGCAAAGTTTGGATACGAAAATCAGGTGAGTTATGTGAGTACCGGAGGGGGTGCCTTGCTCGAATATTTTGAAGGCAAAGAACTACCCGGTATTAAAGCCATCAATGATTAAATCGGTATCCACATCGAAATCTTACATCGCCCTGGCCACCGCCTGGGCGATATTCATTTTATTTGCTACCATAGCCAATGTTAGCACGCTTAAGGCACTGCGCCTGTCCGATTTATTTGCCTATGATAAACCCATTCACATGTTGCTTTTCGGAATGCAAGCATGGCTGGTATACAGATGCCATAAGCAAGCCGACACTAAATTTCTGACCATAGCTTGTTTGGCCTCGTTTATGTATGGCATACTTACTGAGTTGCTGCAATCATGGCTTACCACCACGCGTTTTTTCGATTATTTTGATGTGCTGGCCAACGGATTAGGTTGTATGGTGGTATGGTGGAGATTCAGGCTGTCAAAACGAGTTGTATGATTGATGTGTAGCATGTACTTTTACCACCTATAAAAACAATACTCATGAGTTTATTACTTTCAGGAAAAACCGCACTAGTAACCGGAGCAACCCGTGGCATTGGCAAAGGCATTGCGCTTAAACTGGCACAGCAGGGTGCTCACATCGCCTTCACCTTTGTAAGCTCGGTTGAAAAAGCCAAGGCCTTTGAAGCCGAACTGAACACTTTGGGTGTAAAAGCCAAAGGGTATCAAAGCAATGCCGCTGATTTTAGCGAAGCCGAAAAACTGGTAGATGAAATCGTCAAAGAATTTGGCACGCTCGATATATTGGTAAATAATGCCGGAATAACACGTGATAATTTACTGATGCGCATGACCGAACAAATGTGGGACGAAGTGTTGGATACCAACCTGAAATCAGCATTTGCACTGACCAAAGCCGCCATGCGCCCCATGATGAAAGCCAAGGCAGGCAGCATCATCAATATTACTTCGGTAGTAGGTATTACAGGCAATGCAGGCCAAGCCAATTATGCTGCCTCAAAAGCCGGAATGATAGGCCTGACAAAATCAGTAGCCAAAGAACTGGGCTCGCGCAATATTCGCTGCAATGCCATTGCACCGGGTTTTATTGAAACTGAAATGACTGAAGCCCTGTCGGCTGAAGTACGAGCCGAATGGGTAAAAGGAATTGCGCTGAAACGAGGTGGAACTCCTGATGATGTGGCAAACTGTGTGGTGTTTTTATCATCTGATTTATCGGCCTACATCAGCGGACAAACCATTAATGTGTGCGGTGGTATGGTTATGTAATCCGTACTGTAATTAATGACGTTTGAATATTCACCGTGGCTAATTATTCCTTCTGCTGCTGCATCGGCTGCTGCTGCGTGGTGGCTGTACCGCAGTAATCCGCTTCGACTAGAAGGAAAAACCGGTGTGTTGGTGCAACGCATACTTATGGGCGTGCGCTTTGCCGTGCTGTTCATTTTGGCCTTGCTCTTAACAGGACCGGTAAGCGAATGGATTACCGAACGCACACAAAAACCTGTACTGGTTATTGCATCCGACAACAGTCAATCGGTTGCCGGAAGTCGCGAAGCCGCATACTATAAAAGTAATTTTCAAACTGAACTGAATGAATTTAAACGCCTACTCGAGTCCGATTTTGAAGTCGTACATCACACCTTTGATGAGCAGTTAAATGCACGTTCAACTCCTGCATACGATGGAAAAATAACCGATATCAGCAAAACGCTGACTCAGATTAGCAACCGCTACGAAAGCGCACAGCTGGGCGCAGTTGTATTAATCAGTGACGGACTTTACAACCGTGGCGATAATCCGTTGTACAGTTCGGCAGATATGGCCGTTCCGATATTTACCGTACTTCTGGGCGATACGGTTGCGCCTAAAGATGCACGTATAAAAAATGTACGCTGCAATCAGGTGGCATTTACAGGAAACAACATCGCTATTCAGGTGGATGTAGCAGCAGATAACTGTTCGGGACAAAGTGCTGTACTCAGTATTTCGCATAATGGAAATACCTTGGCACAAAAAAATATTTCGTACACCGGTTCTTCCTTTTTCGAAACACATACACTCACCATTCCTGCACTGGGCGAAGGCTCACAGATATACCGTATAAAAGTAAGTGCCGTAAGCGGAGAAAAAACCACACAAAATAATGTGTATGAGGCCTACGTAAATATTATTTCCAATCGTCAGCGTGTGCTGTTGCTGGCATTTGCACCGCATCCTGATTTGGGCGCCATGAAAAAAATGATTGAGGCCACTGAAGGATACAGCTGCGAGGTACAGTACATCAATGACTTGTCGGGCATGAAACCGACTAATGCATACAGCCTTGTTGTGCTGCATCAATTGCCCGGTTGGCGTGGCGAAGGTCAAAAGCTGATTGAAGAGTTTAAAAGCCGCAATACACCCCTGTTGTATGTATTGGGCAGCATGACTGGACTAAATGTACTAACCGCACTGGAGCCTGCATTTCGCATACAATTTCGCAACCAGTCCAGCAACGAGGCCCTTGCCAATGTGAATGAACAATTCGGTTTGTTTATACTGGACGAAACCGAAAAAAACGTGCTCACTAAATTTCCACCATTGCTTAGTCCGTTTGCCACATATAGCGTAGCCGGTGACTACGAAGCACTGCTTACGCAGCAAATTGGATATGTAAAAACGAATTACCCGTTGTGGTTTTTTTTGAAAAGTGCCACACAGCGTTCAGCGTTTATTTGCGGTGAAGGAATATGGCGCTGGCACCTAGCCGATTTTCAACTAAACAATCAGCAAACGGTAACGCAGCTCATTCAAAAAACCATTCAATATCTGTCGACACGAAAAGACAATGCGCGTTTTCGCTTGTTGTTTAACAACCGCTACGAAGAAAATGAAACCATCACAGCCGATGCTGAAGTGTACAATGAAAGCTATGAAACAATACAAGATGCCGATGTACGGGTAACCATTAAAAACAGCGCAGGAAAAGAATACACCTATGCACTTTCAGCACAGCAAAACAGATACACGCTTCAAGCCGGAGTATTGACACCAGGAAAATATACTTACACTGCCACAGCAACACGTGGCAGTGAACAGCTGAAAACCAGCGGTAGTTTTTATGTTGTGCCGCTGCAGTTGGAGCAAACTGAAAATGTTGCCCATGCACAACTGATGCGCGAGCTGGCTGCACAAACCGGAGGCTATGCAGTGCAGGCTCATAACCTGAATACACTAGCTGAAGCCATACAGCAACATGATGCATTACAACCTATTGTATATACAGGCAAAGAGCGCAAAAGCTGGATTGATGTGAAATGGATTTTTTATGTATTGCTGACACTGCTAACCCTGGAGTGGGGCATACGCAAATGGAACGGAAGTGTGTGAAAGCAGACTAGCCCTCGGGAACAAACTTCAGTAAATCTTTTATTTTGTAAGCTTTTTCTATAGCTGATTCAAGCGTAGGTGCCATAATAGTAACATGCCCCATTTTACGCATGGGTTTGCTCTCAGCTTTGTCGTATAAATGAATGTACACACCTTCGGTGTGCATAGCCTCATGTAAGCCTTGCAAGGCATACGGGCCATTGAAATCAGGTGCGCCAAGCAGGTTCATCATTACAGCGGGCTGTATCAAATCGGTATTTCCCAGAGGCAATCCGCACAAGATGCGAACCAGTTGTTCGAACTGAGAAGTATAACAGGCTTCAATAGTGTGGTGGCCCGAGTTGTGCGGGCGCGGAGCAATTTCGTTGATAAGGATAGTATTGTTTTCAGTTAAAAATAACTCAACGGCAAATACGCCCACACCGTTCAGTAATTGAATTGCTTTGATAGAGATATCACGCGCTTGTTGTTGAAGCGAAGCATCAACTTGCGAAGGGCATTCTAAAAACGTAACCAAATTGGCTACCGGGTCGAACACCATTTCAACCACCGGCCATGTGGTTACATCACCTGTTGCCGTGCGGGCTACCAGTACAGATAACTCCTTCTGGCAAGGTATAAATTGCTCCAATACCGAAGGCACATCAAACGGTAAATGGCCACGCATTACGTCAGCGGTTGTTACCAAACACACACCTTTTCCATCATACCCGTCTTTGCGGGTTTTGGCGGCCAGTTTTTCACCACCCAGTTGCTGAGCAGCCTGAGGCCACTCTGCAGCGGTGTTTACCAACACAAAAGGTGCAGTAGGCAACCCGTTCGTTTCAAAAAATTGTTTTTGTAAACCTTTATCCTGAATAATCTGCAATACCTGTGGCGATGGAATGATGGTTTTACCCTCACGCTCCAATTGCAGCAGTGTGGCTACATCAATATGTTCAATTTCGTAGGTAAGTACATCGCTTATGGCAGCCAGCTTACGTATAGCATCACCATCGGTGAGTTTTCCTGCAATATGCTGTGCCGATAATCGGACACAGGGACAATCGGCTGCATCCAGCGTATTGAAAGATACATTGAGCCGTAGCGACTCCTCAATCATCATGCGGCCCAGCTGACCTCCACCAATGATGCCAATGCGTGTACGTAGCGGATTTTTCACGTTGCGAATATAGGGCAATTTAACAACCTCAGGTGTTTCAAGGGCATGCAGTAACAGATAATTAACCCGGTTTTATAGGTTTTGATAGAAATCAAAATATCCTTGCGCCCCGAAATTCAGAAACAAACATATATGAGCGGAAAAATCACCTTCACCATGATTAAGCCCGATGCAGTTGCAAACGGCCACACCGGAAAAATTATTATTTGCATATGAAGTATATAAATTTTTACCTACATATCTAAGCTCTGCATCAAATGATATTTTTTTAGTGATTCTATAACTAACATGTACCAATGCACCTTAATCTTTTCCAATTTGTGTTTGAGTACTAAATGCATTTGAAGTAGTGAAGTAATTTGACATGCCACCGAAAACACCCAACCCAAAGCGTAGCTTACGATGTAAGGTGATACTATCCTTAGATATTAACGAATAAGTGTTGTTTATAGCACCCGTATTAACAATGCCGCTTACCGAAGTAGACTGCGAATCAATTGCTAGTGTTGTGGCAGTTTTAGTATTACTGCCCTCAAAAAAGTCAATATGATCTATCCTCGATTGTGCACCAATATTCACAGAAAATAGTAGTATTTGAAATAGTAATATTGAGATTAACAGCCTCATATATCATTACGAGTTAACGTATTAGTGTAAATTTTTTATATACCTTAACTGTACCTCCATTTATAAACTCAAATAAGCAATAATTTATACCACCAGACAGATGATTTACTTGCACGCTAATTTGATAACTTCCACTATTACTGTAATACATATCGTGTACCACTTGATTTTGACTTAAGTTTTTATCTAGCAAATTAATTCTCAATTGACCACTATTGGGTATGGTAAAACTTATTGTCACTTCATTTGCCGTAGGATTAGGACTTAATTCCATGAATATAGAGTCGGCTAAGTTATTAAATGCCTCTATGCTATCTGTATCGTTGTTATTTATCAATAGCATGGATTCATCACATCCCCCTACTTGCATACTTCCATTAGCAGTAAGAACACTTCCATCACATCCTATAAATGTTATAATGTAATAATATGGACCTGCTGGTAGGTGTGATGGAAACTCTATACAATACGGGTCTTTGTTGTAACTACCTGATGTATTTAATACAGATTGTCCCCACTTATTAAACAATTGCAATTGAAACTGTTTTATTCCTTTACCGTCAAAACAAATTAATCGTTTTCCATCTTTACATATAATAAATGTAGGGAAAAAGAGATTGCTTATGGATTGTTGTCTATTCCAATCTAATATTTGTTCAGCAATCGTCTCATTACAATGATTTTTCTGACGTATTCTTATTTTATAGCAACCACAGGGATCTAAAAATTGGTTAAATTTAAACTGAGCCGGTGCCGGAGGCATTTGTTGATTAAAGAATGTGAATGTTTGTGTATGAATCAAATTGCCATTACAATCTAAAATATCATAATTTACATATTCGGTAAACTCAGTAGAAGCTACACTTATTTCAGGATAGGTAGGTAATGTAGCTAAGTTACTATTTGTAATATTAATTGTAGGATCAGGAACTGGTGTGCTAAAATATTTTATAGTTACTTTTTTAGTTGTTGTTTCACCGCAACCATTTTGTATAACCACATCGTATTCATAAACACCCGAAGTGCCAGGTGGTGGGCAAAACACAGGATTTATAACACTTACAGATGATAAGTACTGTAAGTTTTGCGCATCTTGCGAAGTCCAGTTTACTGTTAACCCGCGAGTAACCGTACCGGTAGTTAAATTAATACAATCGCTATTGCACAGCACGTATTCTGAAGGGATGTTTATGTTCGTGGATGGACAATCCTGCCCGCATGGTGCAATTTTAGCACTAAAATCAGCACCTCTGTTCACATAAAATCCTTCTGTTAATTTCACCTCGTTAGCCGCTTTATAGGTGGTAATGCTTCCATCCAGCATAACTACATCACCCATTGCTGGTGCATTGTTAATTACTGAACCTGCTATAATGGTTCCCGCCTCTTCTAATTCCCTGTCAAATTTATAGGTGCGGCCTTGCCGGGTAAGTAGCTCAGTGCAGTATTCGTAAAGTTCTACTCGGTCAATAAAGAATCCCGCATTGTTTGCTTGTAATACAATTTGTTTTAAATTCGGTTTTGTGACTGTAAAAATGTGTTCAAATGATCTTGGTTTACATTCATATTCCTGATGTGTGCAATACATCATACTCATCATGCTTTTGTCTAGTTCACTTTGATGGTGCCAGTTGCTGCCAGGTAAAGTAAGATGAATAGCAATAACACCGGGATCGTGCAGAGATGGTAGCGCAGGTAAATGACCTTGACCAATTACTCTTAATTTATACTTTTTATCATAATTCAAAGATGTATACAATTCAGCATAAAGCCATTCACCATAAGGTACAAGTTCATCTTGCGCAATAAAGATAAAGTTATCATCTATAAATGGATTTTGTCCAGTTGGATTTAAAGGGCTACATACACTACAAAACGAATTATTGTTGTCAGCAATAAATGAACGCCACTCAGGTGTGTTACGTTCTCCTTCACCCTTCCAATTCTCAATAACTAATGTATAATCATTTTTATTTTTTAATAGGGT
Organism: Bacteroidota bacterium; assembly: GCA_046309355.1. Classification (GTDB taxonomy): domain Bacteria; phylum Bacteroidota; class Bacteroidia; order UKL13-3; family UKL13-3; genus CAYSBE01. Next base: position 18,469 of record JBKCPL010000057.1, on the reverse strand, counting down.
ATTGCACGCAGGTAATACAAAGGGTTCCCTATTTGCATGGTTAAAATTGCTGTTAGGTATTATATTGTTGGGTACTTGTGCAATGCTGTTATTAGCTAACACAATACTTAACAAAAATAATGTTATAAAAAAATGTTTTCTCATACTAGTACTTTATTGCAACTCCTAATCTTATACTATATAGCATAAACGGTGTCTGATATTGAATAATAGATAAATCTGGCATCCGATAAGCATCTTGTATATCAAGTGTTTTGCTCAGTATATCTAGTTCGCTAAAGAATTGGATGAAAAGTGATTTTTTGATTTTATATTCCTTATTAATATTTAGGATATATGATAAAGCGCTTACATTTTGATAATTTATCCAATAACCACCTGTATATTGCGAGCCAAAATAATACGTAAGCAGCCAATATGTGTTATTGTTTGTACTGCGAAAGGATATGTTATTGTAAGCAATACCTAATTCAACATCAAATAAATTTATGCCGGCATGATTGGCTTTAAAAGAAATTAACATTGGTACTGTTTGCCTATTCATAGTTAAATGAAATGATTCAAAAAAGGTATTGTTACCATATCCAAGCATAGCTGTTTGTTCACTCATTCGTAAGCCGCTTTTAACCGATAAGTAATTTGTGATATTAACTTTCAAATCAGCCAATAATCCCTTATCATAACCGTTTGCGATCTGATATCTCATGATTTGGTTTATGGGCTTTACATGGTTAACACCCATATAGCCGCCTAGCCCCACTTGCACAATTCGTTGCTTTCGCACTGAGTCTTTTGGATGAAATAGTTGTGCCAAGCAGGTGTTCAATACCATAGTGCTGGTGATAACTAGCAATAATTTTATCACATGTATTTTCATAAACGGTACTGTATTAGAAAAGAAGTATGGAGCTGATGCGAAAGTAACGGCACAGAGTTTTGCCAAAAATTGAACTCATTAAACCTGACGGGGTTTAAGAGAGCATCAGTTTCATAATTGATACCAAACGTATAACTCATTTGACTATTGGCGCTAGGTGTGTAAGTAAAACCGAAACCTATGGAAGTAAATGGTGTTACAATATCAACAGTACGTCTTTGTGTGGGTGCACTGCCATAGTAGTTAGTGGGTAAAAACCATAAGCGGTAGGTATAATCTATGCCTATACCAAGTGAAGCAAAAAATTGCAAGCGCTCGTTACCGGCAAAGGCGTATTGGAGTGTAGCGGGTATTCGAAAGCTTTGATAATTAATTACCATTTTCAGCATTTGGTTGGTATATTCATTACTATTTACGGTGATTGTACCACCCCATTGCTGCCAACGTGGAACTACTTCCAATGCTAATTTTGATGAAATAAAAATGCGAGCACCCATCTCAATCCCTACACTTTGTAGTGGCGTATAGTTAATCTTTTCGCGTGCAAGTCGTTTATCAAAACTTTGCGAACTTTCGTTGAATGTAAGCCAGGAGTAACCATACAGCACACCTGTTTTTAGCGCAACTCCTCGCTGGGCACTACTTGTACCAACTATCAACAGCATAACTAACAATGCTATTGCTGCTCGAGTAGGGTAATGCGTTGTTTCAACCATTCATTCTCTTCTTTTAGTTGAAGTAAATATAAAGTTAATTCCTCTACTTTTTCTAATAGTAATAATTGCATGTAACCGACTTGTATGCCATTTTCATCCTGCATAGCTTTAGCTGATGGTATTCTCGGTAAATGCTTATTTTCTTTAATATACTTATCGAGTTCTTTAAGAGGCATTAGTTTATATCCGGCTTCAAATACATAATCGGGAGGTATAATACTTAAATCTACCTTAACTTCACGTGCCCTTATTAAACCATCCTGATATAACCTATACTGCACATCATTATTATTATCCTTAATTACAAGATCTCCTTTTAAAGTAAATTTACCATTGTAGTACATATTAGACTGTGTTAATGCGAAAAAATCATTATTTCCATTGTTTATATAGAAGCCTCTAAAATTATTGTCAATGCCATCTGTAGTTAAGCGGAGCAATCCAGTCGAGTTAACTTTAAAAATCTCCGTATTATTACTCCTAGTCATTAACAAATTATTCAGTACATGAAAACTCGCCTGTGGATTATTTGTGCCAATGCCCACACGATTCTCTGTTACATGTAAAGGGTAGTATACACCATTTCCAGGGTCATGACTTAAAGATAGTAATGGTAAACTAGGTCCTGTTCCAATACCAAATCGATTGATATTAACAAAATTTGAAGTATTTAAGGTTCCATTTATAGGCCCACTCCATTGCGCATTTGTTGAGGTAGCGAATAGTAGTACAGCAACGGTAAATATTTTATTTTTCATTCTTACTATGCAGTTTTCGTAAACCACTTAAACTTTTAATGTTTTTATAAATATGTATTATTTGGTTACACGATAATAATAAAATGCAAATAACGCAATTAATAACATAAAAAACGCATATAAATATGATTATTATGCACTATATGCATACGGTTGTAACGATAATTTCGTGTTGTGGTAAATAAAAAAATATCAGTGTACGAAGCCATACGTCAAATTCGCAAACAGAAAGGGATTAGTCAAGAGCAGGTTGCTGACTATTTAGAAATAGATACAACTAATTATGGTCGTATGGAACGTGGTCAGGTTGCTATTTCTGTTGAACGCTTAGAAAAATTAGCAAGTCTATACGAGACTAGTGTGACTAAGATATTAGCCATGACTACTACTGAAGAGATTGATAGTATTGAAATAACTTATGCCAAAGAATTAGTTGATGAGTTACGCAAAGAAGTTCAATACTTGAAAGAGCAACTAAATGTAAAAGACACACAAATAACAAAGCTAATTGATAAAATTAATACTCATTAATTATCTGTTTAATTTCAGGAATTATTGTTTTGTGTTATGTTTAATTTCTAATCAAATATTTAGTCACAAAACTTATTGTAACTACAATCATATAGTATTAATAAGTATAGTTCTCAAACTTTTTAGAATAAAGAATACTATTATAAATACATTCAAAAAGTTATAGTAAATTGTAATGAATTGGCAGTCTTCTGTTAATTACATAAAACAAATAATTGAAAACGCTTCTTAATAATTTGGGAACAAGATAAAATTTTGCATGATTTAACTTATCATCACATCAATATCATCGGAATAACAGATAATTAACCCGGTTTTATAGGTTTTGATAGAAATCAAAATATCTTTGCGCCCCGAAATTCAGAAACAAACATATATGAGCGGAAAAATCACCTTCACCATGATTAAGCCCGATGCAGTTGCAAACGGCCACACCGGAAAAATTATTGACCATATTATTCAAAAGGGCTTCAAAATCAAAGCCATGAAGTACACCCGCCTGAGCGAAGAAAAAGCAGGTGAGTTTTATGATATTCACCGCGAGCGTCCGTTTTTTGGAGAGCTGGTAGCTTTTATGACCTCAGGTCCTATTGTAGCTGCAGTACTCGAAAAAGAAAATGCTGTAGCTGATTTTCGTGAAGTAATAGGGGCTACCGATCCGCAAAAAGCAGCGCCCGGCACTATCCGTAATTTGTATGCCAAATCGATTGATGCCAATGCTATACATGGCAGCGACAGCGATGAGAATGCAGCCCGCGAAGCAGGTTTCTTCTTCAGCAGCTTCGAGCGCTTCTAATTACATCTATTAGTCATTTAATTATACATCCCGATTGCTGAACAGTGGTCGGGATTTTTTTTACGCATAATACAAGAAATAAATAAGAAGGCCCGCCACGCTTCGCGTGGCGGGCCTTCTTTCAGCTATCTAATAAGTTGTTACTTCACAGTATCCATATGGCAAATCAGGTCAACCAATTTATTGGAGTAACCCCATTCGTTATCGTACCACGATACTACTTTTACAAAATTAGCATTGAGTGATATACCGGCATCCGCATCAAATATAGAAGTGCGGGAATCGCCTAAAAAGTCGTTCGATACCACCGCTTCTTCCGTATAACCCAAAATGCCTTTCAGTTCATTTTCGGAAGCTTTTTTCATTACCGCCTTAATTTCATCATACGATGCAGCTTTCTCCAATCGGCAGGTTAAGTCAACCACCGATACGTTAGGAGTAGGAACACGGAAACTCATGCCGGTAAGTTTGCCTTTCAGTTCGGGAATAACCAAGCCTACGGCTTTAGCAGCACCGGTTGATGAAGGAATAATGTTTTGATATGCACCACGTCCACCACGCCAGTCTTTTGCCGATGGTCCATCCACTGTTTTTTGAGTGGCTGTTACCGCGTGAACGGTTGTCATCAATCCTTCCAGAATGCCGAAGTTATCATTCAGCACTTTTGCTACCGGAGCAAGGCAGTTAGTAGTACATGAGGCATTGGATACGACACTCATATTTGCAGTGTATTTTAAATGATTTACACCCATAACAAATGTTGGGGTATCGTCTTTGGCCGGAGCACTCATTACTACACGCTTAGCACCAGCTGCGATGTGCTTGGCTGCGGTATCTTGGGTTAAAAATAATCCGGTTGATTCTACTACATATTCCGCACCGATTGCATCCCACTTCAGGTTGGCTGGATCTTTTTCTGCCGTAACACGTATTTTCTTGCCATTTACCACCAGCATACCGTTTTCAACCGATACTGTTCCGTTGAAACGGCCGTGGGTAGAATCGTATTTTAGCATATAGGCCATATACTCTACCTCTATAAGGTCGTTAATGCCTACGATTTCTACACCAGGGTTATTGATGGCAGCCCTGAACACCAAGCGGCCTATTCGGCCAAAACCATTGATTCCTATTTTCATGTTGATTTATTAATTAATCGGTGATTAAAATTGGGTGCAAAGTTACCTCTGCAATTTTTTTAAGCAAATCTTTTTAGAATTATAAAATACGTCTATTTTTGCAGCCCATTTAGCATGGCCCGTTCGTCTATCGGTTAGGACATCAGGTTTTCATCCTGGAAAGAGGGGTTCGATTCCCCTACGGGCTACGTAAGTATTTTAAGCTTCATCTTTCGATGAAGCTTTTTTTATAACTGGTTCGGGGCTACATTACACGTTTTAGCCTTAGGGGAATAACCGACTACGATCCTGCAACGGGCTACATATCGTGGTATTTAACCTTTGTGAATCAATAATTTGCAAGTTTTCTTTAGTGCTCACCTAACAGCCAACGGACAAAAACGTAAAAATACGTATTTGCTTTTTTTACAGGTCTGGTAACTCCTGCAACGTGTATGATTAACGCACCTGCAATGTAAAACGGCATTTGTCTAAAATCTTTACGTATATATTTGGTACAAAATAGACGATTAAGTAAGTTTGACCTTCAATTATTCAGAACATTAAAATACGAATCAGATTATGGCACTTGAAATTACAGGACGAGTAATTCAGAAACTCAACAAAACAGAAGGCGTAAGTAAAGCCGGCAAACCATGGAGCAAACAGGAGTTTGTAATAGAAACACAAGAACAATACCCTCGAAAAGTATGCATGAGCGTAATGAATGAGAAGGTAAACGAACTGGACAATATACAAGTTGGCGATACCGTTAAAGCCAGCCTGAACATCGAATCGCGCGAATACCAGGGACGTTGGTATACGGATGTGCGTGCATGGCGTATTGACGTACAAGGAAGCACTCAGCCTGAAACAGGTTCGGGAACAACAACCTCTTTCACACCCGAGCACAACCCCGATCCGGCAACTGATGATTTGCCATTCTAACCTTGATTGAGCGCACGGTGTTAACCTGCGCTAGTGGCGAATATCGTTTTGTTAATGTACATTCATGAGCACCTCACAACCGTTATATATCTACAATACTCTTACCCGTAAAACGGAATTTTTTACCCCTATTCTCCCGGGCTATGTGGGTATGTACGTATGCGGACCCACTGTTTACAACCATGCTCATTTAGGCAACGCACGAACGTTTATTTCGTTTGATGTGGTACATCGCTACCTTTTGCACTTGGGCTATAAGGTCCGTTATGTAAGAAACATTACCGATGCCGGACACCTGGAAAGTGATGCCGATGAGGGAGAAGATAAAATTTCTAAAAAGGCCAAGCTGGAACAACTGGAACCGATGGAAATTGTACAGCGCTATACTATCGATTTTCATCGGGTGATGGATGCATTCAATACGTTGCCTCCCAGTATTGAACCAACTGCAACCGGGCACATACTGGAACAAATAGAAATGACAAAAGCTATACTGTCTAACGGTCATGCTTACGAGGTTAATGGCACAGTCTATTTTGACGTGGCCAAATTTGCTGAAAAACACAACTACACCGCCCTTACCGGACGTAAACTGGAAGATTTGTTGGACGGCACCCGTGAATTGGACGGGCAGGATGAAAAACGCGGCAGACTTGATTTTGCACTTTGGATAAAAGCCAAACCTGAACACATTATGCGCTGGCCCAGCCCGTGGGGTGAAGGTTTTCCGGGATGGCACCTGGAATGCTCAGCCATGAGCAGAAAATACCTGGGTGAACAATTTGATATACATGGCGGAGGTATGGACTTAGCCCCTACTCATCATACCAATGAAATAGCACAAAATATTGCGTGTTCGCATAACACCACACCAGTAAATTACTGGATGCATACCAACATGCTAACCGTAAACGGACAGAAAATGAGCAAAAGCTTAGGCAATTCCTTTTTGCCGTTTGAATTGTTCAACGGATCACATGCGTTGCTTGATAAAGGCTATTCGCCTATGACTGTTCGTTTTTTTATGCTGCAGGCACACTACCGCAGCACACTCGATTTCAGCAACGAAGCGTTGGGTGCAGCTGAAAAAGGATTCTTGCGGCTGATGAATGCTATGAAATTGATTGACGGATTAAAAACTTCGCCATCATCTTCATCCGATATAAGCAACCTTGTTGCTAAAGTATACGGTGCCATGAACGATGACTTTAATACCCCCGTTGCATTGTCGCATTTGTTTGAGGGCGTGCGCATCATCAATACCGTACATGACGGGAAAGAAACAGTAAGCGAAACAGATAAAGCATTGCTAAAAAAACTGATGTACGACATGGTATATGACGTACTCGGGTTGAAAGAAGAAAATTCAGCGAATACCGATAAACTGGATGGTCTGATGCACATGATTCTGGAGCAGCGCAAGGAAGCTAAAGCAAGAAGAGATTTTGCCACCAGCGACCTTATACGCGACAAACTGAAAGAATTAGGATTTGAAATAAAAGACGGTAAAGACGGAACAAGCTATACTCTGATTTGAGCATATTGTATAGGCCATTTACATAGCATTAATAAAAATATTCTGAATGATAACTGCAAACATTACCCCTGCCCTACGAAACGCCTTGTGTATAGCCATGAGTGCAGCTCTCCTTTCGTGCGGAGGTACTGAACAGAAGCCTGCCGAAGTTCAGGCTGAAAAACCCAAGCCGTACGAGCGTATATCGCCTGAATTTAGTGCAGATTCTGCTTACTATTTTGTAGAAAAGCAACTGACTTTCGGCCCGCGTGTTACAAACACGGAAGCTCACAAAAAGTGTGGTGACTGGATGGTGACTGAGCTGAAAAAATATACGGATCGGGTGGTGGAACAGCGAGCCCGTGTTACTAATTTTGACGGCAAGCCGCTCGATATACGCAACATCATTGGTGTAATCAATCCTAAAGCTACGCGTAGAATTTTACTGTGTGCACACTGGGATAGTCGTCCGTATGCCGATGAAGATCAGATAGACCGCGACAAGCCAATACTCGGAGCCAACGATGGAGCAAGCGGTGTAGCCGTGCTGATGCAGCTGGCTGCTGTGCTTAAATACAAACCGGTTGATGTAGGCGTTGATATCGTCTTATTTGATGCTGAAGATTTAGGGAAATCTCAATTTGAAGATTCGTATTGCCTGGGGTCGCAGTATTGGAGCAAAAACCTTCATGTGCCGGGTTACAAAGCGGAGTTTGGTATTTTACTCGATATGGTTGGCGCATCGGGTGCTACATTTGCGTGGGAAGAACAGTCGGTTCTGTATGCGCAGGATGTTTTGAGACTTGTATGGGATAAAGCGCATAAGCTCGGTTATGGAAACTACTTTGTGTATCTGCAAAAAGGCGGAATCACTGATGATCACGTATACGTGAACGAATATGCGAAAATTCCAACGATTGATATCATACATTACGACCAGCGCACTCGAAGCGGTTTTCCTGAACACTGGCATACACACCGCGACAATTTGAATGCAATAGACCGGAACACGCTAAAAGCAGTTGGTCAAACCCTGCTCGAAGTTTTATACACCTTTTAGTTTGGATCAAACATAGTTACATCCCATTCAGCATTTTTATAATCGCTGATTAGGTATTCTCCGTCCGTGCGCAACGGTGAAGGAATATTATTTGCATACAACGAGCCTGTGCCCAATCCTTGTGGCCATTGAAGAGGGTGTGTGCTGCACCATTGAGCCAGTGCATTCAGTGCAATATTGCTTTCCAGCGATGATGTGGCCCACCAACCTATTTCATTTTCCTGTGCCAATTTTATCCATGCATCTGATTCGGCAAAACCACCAAGCAATGTGGGCTTTAAAATAATATAATGAGGCCTGATGGTTGTAAGTAGTTTTTCTTTGTTGGTATCAGAAAAGTGTCCGATTAATTCTTCGTCTAATGCTATCGGTATTTTTGATTTTACACAAAGTTCGTGCATGAATTCGTGCTGATTCGGTTTTACGGGTTGTTCTATTGAGTGTATAGCAAAACGAGAAAGTTCTCTTAGTTTTTCAATAGCATCACCGGCAGTAAATGCTCCGTTGGCATCTAGCCGTATATCAAGCTGAAAAGGATGTTGCAGCTTTCTGATATGTTCAAGCATACGGCATTCGGCATCAAAATCGTGTGCACCAACTTTAAACTTGATGGATGAAAATCCAGCGGCTATTTTTTGCTTGGCTTCGGCTATCATTTCATCTATTGAATTCATCCATACCAGTCCGTTAATTTTAATCGGATGTCCATTATAAAATGAACAGTCAAATACTTTAAACGGCACCCTCTGCTTCATGTTTAGTTGCAGTACTTCGCAGGCAAACTGAATAGAAGGGAAATTGGTCAAATCAATTGTTGACAAAGTTTGATTTGTACTTAATACTTCACACAGTTCAGATAATTTTTGCTCCATTTCGGATAGCGTATCGCGGCTCAGGCCCGGTATGGGAGAGGCTTCGCCAAATGCTGTGAAATTACCTTGCTGCAATTGGATGATGTATGCCGTATGTGATTTCATTTCACCGCGCGATGTACGGGCCGGTTTTATGAATTTCAGCTCATAAGATTGATACGATGCCTTCATGCTTATTGGCGGTAAAATTGGCCTGCAAATTCATATACCTGAAGGGCTAAGTCAAGTACAGATGTTAGAATGAGAAGTATAACCCAAAGAAGTGTAGCCAGTGAAAGCTGCTTAAGAAATGCATTATAGGCAGGTGAGGGTTCAGTAATCCATACATTTCGCAACTGCAAAAATGCCGGAATAAATGCCGCCATGCTTATCCATGAAAGTTCGTGTATGCTTGATGTGAGCAGCAACGCAACCGCACTTACACAGGCTGTGCAGATAAGAAATGCGTGGTATTTGCGCGCCCATGAAATACCGTATTTAACCACCAGTGTAATTTTGGAATATGCGCGGTCGTTTTCGATATCTCGTATATTATTGGTATTTAAAACTGCCGTTGATAGCGCACCGGTAACTACCGATGCAAAGATTAACGGATAATGCTCATGCGGTACAAACACAAAAGAAGTATGCAGCATAAATGTGCCTGCAACAGCTACCGGACCAAAAAACAGAAATACAAAAACATCACCCAATGCTCTGTATCCGTATGGCTTTTTACCGATGGTGTAGTTAATGGCCGCTGCAATGGCAGCCAGGCCCAGCATTAAAAAAGCGATAAATGGAAATGTAAAACGGCCTTCGGTACTTAACAAAAGCAGGCGAATACCACATGCCAGTGCCAGCATGCAGAACAGAACAATAGCAGCTTTCATTTGGCGTGGAGTTATTGCACCGCTTTGCAGGGCACGCACGTTACCTACACGGTTTTCGTTGTCTGTTCCTTTTATAAAATCGCCATAGTCATTGGCCAGGTTAGAAATAATCTGAAGCAAAACGGCCGTAAGCAAGGCGTATACTAAAATACCGGTATGGGTGTGCGACATCAAATCGGCTACAAATGTACCGGCAAGTATACCCGAAACAGCCAGTGGCAGCGTACGTAAACGCATGGCCTGAATCCACACTTTTACATTCATTCACTTATCGGTTTTTGAGCCATACTTCGGGATTTTCTTTCTTATCCATATTCCAGATTTCGAAGTGAACTTCGGTTTCGTTTTCTTCTTGATTGGTCATAACCGTACCTATGATGTCACGTATATTCACTTCCTGGCCTTCGCGTACCGATACGGTTTCGAGTTTAGCGTAAGCCGTGTAGTAGCGGCCATGACCAATAAGCACTACGGTACCCATGCCGGGTATACTCCGAATAAATTTAACCTTACCGGCAAATACAGAACGCACCTGTGTGCTAGGTTCGGTGGCTATATCAACTCCGTTGTTGTTTACCATTGCCCCTTTAATGGTGGGGTGAGCATGCGAACCGAATTGGGATGAAACATATCCTTTTTCAACTGGCCACGGAAGGTTGTTTTTATTCTTCTCAAAGTCGTTCGACAGTTTTTCAACTTCAGGTGTAAAGTACAAATCTGACTTAGGCTTCTTAGCTGTTGCTGGCGCTTTTGCTTCAGTTGCTGTTGCTGCGCGTCTGCGTGCCTCCTCGCGCTTGCGGGCTTCTTCAATTTCTTTAGCAATGATATCTTCGATGGCCTTATTCAATTTTTTAGCAGCACGTTCGTTCTCGGCCAGCTGGCGTTTCAATGCGCTTTCACGTTGCTGAAGTTTAACCAACACCTTGCTTTCCTCGTCTTTGTCTTTTTCCAGTTCTTTTTTCTCGTTTTCTTTTATTCCTGCCAATTGTTGTTTCTCCCGTTTTATGGCGATCATCTTTTCAAGTGTTGCAATAATTTCTTTTTGTGTACGCAATATGAGTTCGGCCTGTCGCTTTCTGTAATCGCTATATTGGCCTAAATAGCGCAGTCTTTTAACAGCCTGATTAAAATCTTTGGAGGCAAATACGTACAGCATTTTATCGTACACATTTCTTGATTTGTAGGCGCTACGTATGTTGCGTGCAAAATCTTCTTTAAGTCTGGCCATATCGGCCTTAAGTGTATCAATAGTTTTGCGCGACTCGGCTATTTGAACCTGCAACTGTTCTATTTGCTCCTGTACGTTGGCAATTACCCGTTCACGGGTTTGTATTTGTTGATTAATTACTTTGAGTTGTGACAGCGTAACCTTTTGTTTGGATTGCGTTTCAGCAATTACTTTTTTGGTTTTCTGAATCTTTTCGTTCAACTCCTGACGCTGCTTTTCGAGCTGCTTTCTTTTTTCTACAGCCGACTGAGCCAGCAGTTGCTGTGCTGCAAGCACCAGCAAAAAACTACATACGTAATGTCTGATAATTTTTAGGTACAACAAAGTTTAGTTCTTTCTCTTTTACAAATGCAAAGTAGTTAAGTGTAAACCTACATTCTACACTTTTTTCTGCCCTGATGTTGATAGTGAAGTCGGATGGATACATATTGCTTCCCTGTGTATGAAACCCATCGTACTCTGTTTTAAATTCTCTGCCGTTCGATTTGTCGGTTATCAGATTTCGGGTGGGCTTCACCGTGTTTTGGTGCAGGTACAGCAGCTGTGTATGAGTAGGCGAAACCAGTGTGCTGACTACGATATAGTTGAGCATGCTGTCGACTGATGAATTGGAATCGGAAGGTGTAAACAGCGGATTGCCAATAAACAGTTGTTGCAGTTGAGATAAGCTTAGTTTGGTATTGGTCAATTTTTCGATGTACCTGTAATCGGTGACTATATGCTTGCGATTCATCCTATCCAGTATGCTAATCGAGTCTTTAGTCATCAATACACGTGTTACCTCAATACCCAAAACTGCTTTTGCAGAGAGCATGATGTAGCTGTTTTTTTCCATCGTTATTTCTACCTCCAGTTCAATCTGTGTTTTGGCATCCCTGTAATTTGCTGATCCGCGAGATTTATAATAACTAAATGTATTGGCATTGGCCATCGCTGTTTTCAGCAAAATCGTTTTAGGTGATGCTGCCGCAAGTTCAACCTTTTTAATTGCTGGCTGTATTTTACTCAACGTAGTTTCTTTGCGCGATTTGCACGCAGCAAATGCAACAGCAGCAAGCAATACGTATAGAAACAGTTTATTCATACAGCTTGCGCTCATTTATTTTTTTCTGTATAAACTCACTTGTTGAACCGGCTTCCACAGCTTTTTTCCAGTACAATACGGCATTATCGGTTTGTTGCAGTTTGTAATACACATCGCCCATATGTTCCAGCACATCGGCACTGGATTCGGCTTTTTGCAATGCCTTTTCTATCCATTGAAATGCACCTGTGTAATTCCCCTGTTTATATAAAATCCATCCATACGTGTCCATATACGATGCATTGGTCGAGTCCAGTTCAAGGGAGCGTTTTGACATTTTCTCGGCCTGTTCAAGCTTTTCGCTGCGCAGGCTGAGGAAGTAGGCAAAGTTGTTTAACGCGTAGGTATTATCGGGTTTTAGCTTTAATGCCAGTGCATACACGCTATCGCAATCCGAATACTTTTTAAGGTGGTGAGCTGCATCACCCCAGGTTGAATAAAGCTGTGCAAGCATTTCTTCATCATCGGTAACTCGTACACCCGATGAGGCAAATTCAATGGCTTTTGCGTACTTGATTAAGCGGGTAGCAGCTATTGCACCGTAAAAATAGTACAACGATTCGTTTGGAAAATAAACAATAGCCGATTCGCAATCGGTTATCATACTTTGGTAGTCTTCAAGCTCACTGTTGCAATACAACAATTGCTGCCACGCATTCGCGGTTGAGGGCTCTTTGCTAATGGCTAGTTTATACTGTTCACGCGCTGCTGCAAAATCCTGTTCCTGCAATTTTAAATCGGCTGCCAGCATATAAGCAGTTGGCTCATCGGGGTGTGCCTGCCTGAAAATAGCCAATACTTCTTCATTGCGTTTTTTCTGGTCGGGATAAAGTGCTGAGGTAACAAACGGCACCAACATGGTTAGTTTATTTTTTACGCTTACATCTTTGCTGGCTACTCCTATTTTAAAATAGGTATAAAATGATTCTGCATCATTTTTTGAGCGGTAATAATCACACAAACTAAATGCTGCATAGCCGTTTTCGGGTTCCGATTTCAGTATATCAAACAGCAGTACGAGAGCCTTTTCCTCTTTTTTATTGGCTAAATAAAGCTCAGCCAGCATACCCTTATACCTGGTTTGATTCGGAAAAGCTTTTATCAGTTTTTGCAATTCGGCAGCTGCTTTGTTTACCTTATTCGTAGCCAGATAAAGCTGCTCTTTTTGCAGAATAACTTCTTCGGTTATCCCATTTTTGTGTTCAACTGCATTGAGCACTGCAATGGCTTTTTTATAGTTTTTTACACCCGAATAATAGTAGGCTGCTTTAAGCAAATGCGATGTTTCAGTTTCATGCTTACTTAGGTATTCAAATACGCGTGCGGCTTTCGCAAAATCACGTTTAGCTTCATAAATATCGGCCAGCATTTTATGGTACCACAGGTTACCTGCATCCAGCTGTGTAGCTCGCAACGCAAATTTTTCAGCATCGGCATATTGCCGCTTCAGGTAATTCAAATCGGCCAGTTGAAAATATACTGCAGCATTGTTTTCGTCAAGTTTCAGGCATTCGGTAAACAACTTGATGGCTTCATCGTAATTCTGAAGCATCTTTTCGCGTGTAGCATTTATATACGTTTGCTCAAGACGTATGCGCTGGTCTTCGGTAAGCACAGGTTTCTTTTGCGCATAACCGCTTATGGGCAATGCAGCCACAAGCATGCATAGCGCAATACATACGCACAAGTGTTTATTGAACAGTGGTAAAGTCACCAATGCTTAAATCTTTAGCTTCACCCGAATAGGTTACGTTGCTTCCCAGCATGGAGTTATCAATAACAGCCTGTGTTATAACCGTGCTGTTTTGAATTATGGAATTGCTGATTACAGCGTTTTCTATGGTACATCCATCGCCAATAGCGGCATACGGCCCCACTACGGATTGGCGTATACGCACATTTTTACCAATAAACGAGGGTTGAATAACAACTGCATTTTCCAGGGTCGCTGTGTCATCCACCATTTTCTCACCTGCTTCGTGCATGAAGTGAAGGATGCGCGAGTTGGTGTACACAGTTGAATTTTTATTTCCGCAATCAAGCCACTCAGTTACTTTTCCGGGCTCAAACCGGTATCCTTTTAGCTTCATGTTTTCAAGCGCGTTGGTCAGCTGATATTCGCCTTTATCTTTTATTTCATTATCGAGCAGGTACTGCAATTCGCTGCGCAGGTAAGCCCCATCTTTAAAATAGTAAATACCTATAATGGCCAGATCGGATACAAAGGTTTGTGGCTTTTCAACGAAGTCGGTAATTATACCTTGTTCGTTTACTTTAACTACTCCAAACTGACGGGGATCTTCTATTTGCTGTACCCAGATGATTCCATCTTTGCTTCGGTCAAGTTTAAAATCAGCCTTGAACAGGGTATCGGCAAATACAACCAGCACATTTCCGTCCAGCGATTCTTTGGCGCACATAATCGCATGTGCTGTTCCTAGCGGCTCGTGCTGATAATAAATAGTTCCTTTTGCTCCCAGTTTATTGGCTACTTCTATCAGTTTTTTCTCGGTAGCTTCGCCAAATGTGGGTCCGATGATGTAGGCTACCTCTTCTACATCGCTGCCGCATACGGCTTCCAAGTCTTCAATAATTTTTTGTACGATAGGTTTTCCGCCAACGGGTATGAGCGGTTTTGGCAGACTTAATGTGTGAGGCCGCATACGCTTGCCCATGCCGGCCATTGGTACGATAATCTTCATGCGCTGATTTCTCTTATTATTCGATAAATAATTAATGTGTTTAATTTAACGTGTATGTCCGGTACTTCCATATCCTCCTTCACCGCGTGCTGTGGCTGTCAGGCTTTCTGCAACCTGAAAACAAGCTTTGGCATGCGCACTCACAACAAGTTGCGCTATGCGGTCGCCATTGTTTACGGTAAAATCCTGCTCACCATGGTTGACCAGAAGCACTTTAATTTCGCCTCTGTAATCGGCATCAATGGTGCCCGGACTATTAAGAACAGTAACACCGAACTTAAGTGCCAGTCCGCTGCGTGGCCTAACCTGTGCTTCGTATCCCACCGGCAATTCTATACTTAACCCCGTAGGTACAAGTTCTCGTTTACCCGCAGCAATGGTTACAGACTCAGACAGATTGGCCCTTAAATCCATTCCGGCTGCCTGCTCGGTTTCATATGCCGGCAAAGGATGGCTTGAATGATTTATAACCTTGACTACAACTTCGTTCATACACGTATTTAATCGGGCGAAGTTACTATTTTCTCTCTGCTTTCAAAGCGCCAAACAAGCAGCACAAACAGCGTTAACGCAGCCAAACTTAGTGCATGTAAATAATTATGTGAAAGGCTTAGCGACTCTTTCATTTGGTGTATCATAAAATAAAGTGCAAGTCCGGCTACGATGTATGTAACTACACGAAAACTGTTATACGGTATAGGGTAGTAATATTTGCCGGCAATAAAGCAGATCAGCGTCATGCAAAAGTAACAAACGAGGGTGGCCCAGGCCGCTCCTGTGTAACCAAACAGCGGAATCCACCAAATATTGAGCAATACGGTAATGACTGCACCCGACACTGAAATTATAGCGCCTTTGCCTGTTTGATCGCTTAGTTTATACCAAATGGAAAGATTGTAGTAGATGCCTAAAAACAGGTTGGCCATCAGCAATACAGGCACCACATGCAGCCCTTCACGAAATTCGGCACCGATAAAGTGCTGAAAAAGATCCATAAAAAGTGTAACCACTAGAAACAAAAAGACACAGACAGCCACAAAATAGTTCATGATGCGTGCGTATATATCGCGCTTATCGGATTTGCTGGCATGCGCAAAAAAGTAGGGCTCTGCAGCATAGCGAAAAGCCTGAATAAACAGTGTCATTAAAATAGCCAGTTTATAATTGGCCCCGTATATTCCGTTCATGGCCCGGCCCACAGCCGGGTCGGGATAAAACCAGGTAATGAGCATTCGGTCGAGTGTTTCGTTAATCATGCCTGCAAATCCAACAACCATCATGGGCATAGCATAACGTATCATATCGCGCCACAATACTGAATCAAATTTACCTTGCCTGATAGCATTATACTCGGGTATAAAAAACAACAGCGTAAGCGCACTGGCAGAAAGATTAGCTATAAAAATATACCCTATGCCCACATTCGGATTATAACCTGCCGGCTGTATACCATAAGCAGAAACCAGATACGGGCACAGCAATAAAAAATACAGATTCAGCAGAATATTGATGAGGATATTGAGATTCTTGAGCAAAGCAAACTTTGCCGCCTTATTGTGATGACGCAGGTAAGCAAAGGGCAAAGCCGCCAATGCATCCAGTGCGAGAATCCATATGAAATACTGAATATACTCAGGATGATCAGCCAGCCTTACAAACGCGGCAATACCCGTAGTGAAAAACGAGGCCAGCAGTATGAAACCGGCCGAGCTGAAAAAAACAGAAATCATAGCCGTAGTAAATACCTGACTCGGTTGTTGATGCCTGGATGCAAACCTGAAAAATGCGGTTTCCATGCCATAGGTCAGAAGCACGTTAAAAAATGCTACGTACGCATACAACTGCGTATTTATACCATACTCTTGCGGGTTGAAAATGTTGGTGTAGAGTGGAACCAGCAGATAGTTTAAAAAACGTCCTGCCATGTGGCTTATGCCATAAATAGCTGTTTGCGAAGCCAGTTTTTTTAGTGCCGCCAAGGTGTTTTCGTATTGCAGTACGAAATACGTGAATTGCTGGCGTATGCCCGCAGTTGCTTTTACACACCGGTATCTGAGTGTCTATTTTGAAGACTTGCTCCGGATGCCAAAGCCGTATAACGGCAATTTGTAAAAAAACATATCTTTGCCCCCCGTGAAAGTAGTAGTAATAGGGGGTGGCGCTGCAGGGTTTTTTGCAGCCATCCATTGTGCAATGGCCAATAAAGAGGCCGAAGTAGTGTTGGTAGAAAAAACCGACAAGCTTTTAAGTAAAATTAAGATTTCGGGCGGTGGGCGCTGCAATGTAACCCATGCATGTTTTGATTTGAAACAACTTTCATTGGCATACCCACGTGGCGAAAAACAACTTAAAAGTGCGTTCAGTAAATTTATGACATCCGATACCGTAAACTGGTTCGAAACCCGTGGGGTAAAACTGAAAACGGAAGAAGACGGACGTATGTTCCCAAAAACAGATGATTCGCAAACAGTGATTGACTGCCTAATGAAGGAAGCCAAAAAATACAAAATTCAGATACTTATCGGGTGCGATATCAAAAAAATAGAACCTGAATTTGCCGGAGGGTTTACCCTGCACACATCCGACAACAAAAAAATGGAGGCAACACGGGTAATTGTTACCACCGGTGGAAGCCCCAGAACAGAAGGAATGAACTGGATAAAAAACCTGGGACATGCTATTGAAGAAAGTGTACCTTCTTTGTTCACCTTTAACATAAATGATACAGCGCTGCACGATTTGCAAGGCATTTCCGTAAATCCGGCTAAAGTTCGAATACTGGATTCAAAACTTGAATTTGGCGGTCCGGTGCTAATTACCCACTGGGGACTGAGCGGTCCGGCTGTGCTGAAAATATCCTCTTACGGGGCACGCATACTGGCCGAACGCGACTACGATTTTCAGGTGCAAATAAACTGGCTGAACGAAAAGAAAGAAGATGTAGCCCGCCTGGAATTGATGAACCTTAAAGCAGCCAACCCGGCCAAGCAGATAAATACCTTGTTTCCGTATACACTGCCCAAGCGTTTGATGAATTTCATATTTGAAAAAGCCGGCATGAACATGACCAGCAAATGGGGAGAGGTATCAAAAGATGATGTAAACCGCTTAATTCAAACACTTTTGTACGACACTTATCGGGTTCACGGTAAAACTCCGTTTAAAGATGAATTTGTAACCTGCGGAGGCATTTCCCTAGATGATGTAAACTTCAAAAACATGGAAAGCAAACGTATCAAAGGACTTTACTTTGCCGGTGAGGTACTGGATATTGATGGCATTACCGGTGGATTTAACTTTCAGGCAGCCTGGACCACAGGATATATAGCCGGAAACGCAGCAGCCCGATAAATTAAAACGTAAGCGTAAGCAAATTGACCTGAAAAACAGG
>JBKCPL010000056.1:0-34700 GCA_046309355.1 Bacteroidota bacterium | reverse complement strand
AAGCTAACCAATGGTTTTACTTTAGCTGTTATGTCTATTGACTTTGTAGCAGCATTTACTACCTGTGTAGGTTTTATTTCTACAAATGCTGGTTTGCTTTGATACTGATCAAATATGGTTTGTGTAAAGCCGTTCGGGTTGTTGTTCCACTGTCCGTCTATCTGCATGCGTGGAACTGAGTTTATACCGCCATAGTAGTTTCCGCGTACTGCTGTTTCCAATGTGTAATACGGGTCACCGGTACCGGGGAAATTATATTGATACTTGATTACGGCAAACTGTCCGGGATTGTTGTCCAATACTCCTTGTAATACTTCGTTTCCTGGTTTACATGGAGGGCAGGTGGATGAGGTAAATACTTCGAACAGGCTCTTACGTACCACAAAATTATCCCATACTTTTACTGATAATACAGCTGTATCGTTGGCACTTGCTCCGTCTGCTCCGCCATTGGGTGACGATATCCAGGCTTTAATAACGTAAGTTCCGGATGCTGTTGGGTTCCACTTGGTAGTTGAGGTAGCATTTGTATATGCAAATTTAGCTACGTTTAGGCTTGATAATGGATTACTTACTGCTGTGCCTCCGTTTACTGAATAATTAAACGTACCTGATACAATCGCATCTTTTCCAATATTGCGGAAGCGGGCTGCTATATCAAATGGGGCCTGTGGCAGCGCCAGATTCGATTCTACCAGCATGTTCGATGCTTTAATATCTACATTTGGCTGTGTGCCTGAGATGAACTCATAAAAATGGTTATCGGTTGGTGTAGCATCAGCTGTAGCCAGCGATTTTACATTGGGTGAACCATCTACGGTATAAGCAGTAGTTGAATTAATTTGTACACCGATAGAAACGACTTTTTGAGCATCTGTATAACCGCCTGTGCGTTGATCGACAATATAAATACGGTTAGTAGTTTCTTCCAGAACAATACTCCAGTAGGTGAACAAGCTACCTGATGATGCAGTAGTTCCATAAGAGTACGAGCTGAAGTGAATCCAGAATTGACGATTTGGTGCGGTTCCAAATGTTTTTGTGTGAACATGATCATTATCAGCCAATGAACTTAAACCAAGTATACAGATAGAATTGTCGGGAACATCGGATGCAGGCAAAGCCCGTGCTCCATAAGCAGGAACTGTGGCACCTGTAGCCAAGGTAAAGGTAACAACCCCGCTGGATGCAATTTTTACTGCCTGATAATCGTTTCCGTTAAAGTTAAATATAAAGCCTGAAGGAAATGCTACAGTCGGAGCCCATATAGGTGTAGCAGCAGGTCCGGTAATTTGTCTGGTCCAGCCTGTAGCCATACCTCCACCTTCCGGATATTCACTGTCTGTGCTTAATCCACCGGGGTTTTGACCATTATCCGGAATGTAATAATACTGTGCAAATGCAGAACCAACTATCATGGTGATTGCTGCTAAACTGAGTAACGCTTTCTTCATTTTTAATGTGTATTAATAAATTTCTTGCTAATTAAAGGTATTGTATTCTAAAAATACAACTATTTGTGTAAATTTTATAACTTGGGAAGTATTAAGCCTAATTACACTATATTCGCAAACATTAAACATTTATTAAAAATGAAGAAATTTTTACTCGTTTTCATGTATGTACTTCCAATCAGTGTATTCGCTCAATTTACACTTACGAACCGAAACGTTGGTGTATCGGGTCCAAATACCTATGAACCCAACGCATCCACTTCCATGACAAACAATTCGATGAATCCGTTAGATACAATGTTCGTATGGCGGGTTATAGAATACACCAATCCGAGTGCTTGGATATTGGCCTTTTGCGATCCATTTTATTGCAATTCGAACACCAAGTTAGATTCCAGCAATTCATTCGTACTAAAATCGGGAAAATCGGGTTTGCTTAAAGCAGACATTTTCTTCAATGGTGTAAGCGGTATAGGCGTTATGAAAATTCGTATATACAGTGTTATGGATTCATCCATCAGCGACACATTTACCATTACAGCTACTTCATGGCTCACGTCTGTTAAAAAGTCGACCGCACTTAAAAATCTGAGTGTATACCCTAACCCTGCTACGGAATATGTGATGGTTGACGTACCTTCTAAAACATCCACTGCAATAGAAGTATATAATGTACTTGGAAGTAAGGTTCATACACATCAGCACGAAAGCGGATCTCAGGCTCGCTTAGATCTATCTGATTTACAAAAAGGAGTATATTTTATACGCATCTACGACAAATCAGGTGTGTATACCAAGCAGTTTAATAAAATTAACTAACTCCCTCGATAATAGTTCAGAAAATACCAAAGCGCAGCGGGTTATGCCCGCTGCGCTTTTTTTTATGATGTGGATGAATGGTGTATTGTTCATTCATTTAATTCAGCTAATTGCATGTATGAAAATAACCGAGATAAAAGGAAACCAACCCGGACCGCATAAGGGAGGCTTGTTGCTTAGTGAACCGTTTCTGGATGACCCTAATTTCAGAAGAACAGTGGTGCTACTGTGCGAACATAATGAGGAAGGCTCCGTTGGCTTTGTGGTAAACCGATTGCTAAGTGTAACAACGAGTGA
This sequence comes from Bacteroidota bacterium, assembly GCA_046309355.1. GTDB lineage: Bacteria > Bacteroidota > Bacteroidia > UKL13-3 > UKL13-3 > CAYSBE01. Next base: position 32,130 of record JBKCPL010000056.1, on the reverse strand, counting down.
GTTGGTACCTGACATGCTCGAAAATGATTATCCTGTTTTTTATGGTGGGCCGGTAGAGCCAAATACCCTGCATTATCTGTATCGGTCAACAATCAAAGTTCCGGAAGCCAGACATATACTGCACGATTTATACTGGGGTGGAGATATTGAAGAACTCAATGCTTTATTACGGTCGGGTGAGTTGCCCCAACAGCACATCCGATTTTTTGTAGGATATTCGGGCTGGGCACCGCAACAAGTGGAAGAAGAGATCGACCAATTAGCCTGGTGGACAGCGCACCTTCGCAGACCCGACTGGATTTTTGACGATAATATAGACAGTATGTGGGGGAACATAGTGAAGCAGTTGGGTAAAGATTATGCCCATATGGCTAATGCTCCGGAAGATCCACAGTGGAATTGAATGTGAGGAGATATGAGACGGGAGACGAGAGGCGAGAGACGAGAGACGGGAGATGTAAGATTTGAGATGTAAGATTTGAGATGTAAGATGGGAGACGGGAGACGATAGATGTGAGATGTAAGTGAAGCTGCAGGTAAGAAACGAGATGCGATTGTAAAGAGGTTGTGATAACGTTGACTCTTGAAATACCATAAATGCTCGATTGGTGTATTAATATATACTAGGCTATCATAAAGCAAAAACGGCCTACCACAACGTGGAAGGCCGTATCTTTATGAGGTACCGAGCAGATTCGAACTGCTGTAAAAGGTTTTGCAGACCTCTGCCTAGCCTCTCGGCCACGGTACCGTTGGTCAGCAAATATACAGATATTGTTTTGCCAACCAACACATATGTTTATTTTTGCACCTCTATAAACATCCAAACAATACATACTTTACATATGAAAAAATTTATTCTTATCGCATTCACTGCTGCCGTTGCAGCCTGTAACTCAACCACCACTCCTGCTGAAAAATCTACGGCTGAAGCTACCTACTACGGTGAAAAAATTACCGATGAAAATGCCCTATCCGTAGATGAACTAAACACCGCTATGGGCGATAAAACTGAAATGCCTGTAAAGATTGCCGGTACAGTGACCGATGTGTGCCAGAAAAAAGGCTGCTGGATGGAACTTAAAACCGCTGATGGCAAAGGCCTGCGTATTACTTTTAAAGACTACGGCTTTTTTATGCCAAAAGATTGCCAAGGTAAAACAGCTATTGCCGAAGGTATTGCCAAAATAGAGGAAACCAGCGTTGCCGACTTACAGGAATATGCCAAAGATGCGGGGCAATCAGCAGATGAAATAGCTGCTATCACTACTCCTAAAAAAGAACTTGTTTTTGAAGCCAGCGGAGTAATTCTGAAATAATCGTATGCGCTTGAAATCACTTATTGCCGTGGCTTTTGCCACGGCTTTTATATGGGCATGCAATCAGTCGACAACACAGGTAGCTGAAAATGCATCGAAAGACAGCACTACTGCTGAATGCGAAACTGAAACCATCAAAGACCCTAATAATGCCAAACCCATGGCACTAATGATGCGCCAGATGGCTATTCAGGCGGATAGTATCAAGACGCTTATCGTGCGAGGTGAAAAGCCGGATTCACTCAGGTATCCGTTTATCCGCTTTTATCTGGTTGAACCCACTGACCCGAATGTGCTGGAGCCTCAGTTTTTTGAAAACGCACGTTTATTTCAGGAGGCTTACCGCAACCTGATGTCGGCTGATAACAATCATAAGCAATACTACAACCTGATGATTAATGCGTGTGTTAAATGCCACGAAAGTTACTGCAGCGGACCATTAAAACGCATTCGTAAACTGCCTATTGCTTCCTAGTTTAAGTATTTTGCCACTATAGGCATTCTGCGTCCCGGACCAAATGCCTTGGTAGAAACACGCAATACTGGCGGAGCCTGAAGTCTTTTCCATTCATTGGTATTCACCATTTTCAAAACCATTTTTACCAACGTTTCATCGCCTGTCAGTTGTATAATTTCACGCGGACTTTTGCGCTCTTCGATATATGCGTAAAGTATTTGATCCAACACTTCGTAAGGAGGCAATGAATCACTGTCTTTTTGGTTAGGCCTCAACTCTGCTGATGGCTCTTTCGTGAGTATGGATTCGGGTATGCAGTTATTCATTGCATTGATGTGACGAGCCAGCTCGTATACCTGCGTTTTGTACAAATCTCCTATAACAGATAATCCACCGCACATATCCCCGTACAATGTGCCATAGCCCACAGCCAGCTCACTTTTGTTCGATGTGTTTAATAAAATATACCCAAACTTATTGCTCATGGCCATCAGTAAAAGCCCTCGCAGGCGCGATTGAATATTTTCTTCGGCTATGCCGAAATCCGTATTTTTAAACTCGGGAGCTAATGCCTTTTCTACACTAGCATAAGCATCGGCAATAGAAATGGTTGAATACTCAATGTCCAATCGATTAATCATATCTACCGAATCGGTAATCGAATGCTGTGATGAAAACTCAGAGGGCAGCAATAGCACTTTCACCTGTTTATGCCCGAGCGCTTGTACCGCCAATGCCGTTACCAGCGCTGAATCAATGCCACCCGACAGCCCAATAATGCATTGCTTAAATCCCTGCTTGTGAAAGTACTCACGAATGCCGGTAATAAGTGCCCGTCTGATTTGTTCCATAGGAGTCAATTCAGTATACGGACTGTGATTTTGCAGTACACTCAGTTGGCGGCCATGAAGCTGGTAATAACCTAAATCTTCTTCGAAGTGATTGTGTCTGTCTATAATCTCCGCATGTGCGTTAATGGCCATGCTTCCACCGTCAAAAATAAGATGTGTTTGTGCGCCTGTCATGTTTACATAAAGCAAGGGCAAAGCGTACCGAACAACATTTTTATACAAGACGTCATTGCGCGATTCAAGTTGCTTTTGCGAATAAGGCGAGGCAGCAATATTGATGATGATATGAGGCTCATGCAGTTTTAATTGCTCCATAGGCGATTGCCTATACATAGGGTTATCGTCTACATTCCACAAATCTTCACAAATGGTCACTGCAAGTTTGTACCCTTTAAACTCGATGCAATTAAATTCGTGATTGGGCTCAAAGTAGCGGTACTCGTCAAATATATCGTAGTTGGGTAAAAGAGATTTGTGAACGACCTGTTGCACTTTACCGTTGTACAAAAAATAGGCTGAATTGTATAAATCCTTTCCTTCAAGCACAGGATTTACAGAAGGGGCACCTACTATGGCAGCAATGCTTTTGCAGTGCGTTGCAATTTCAAGAACCGCTTGCTGCGACTGCTCTATAAAATCAGCGAATTCCAAAAAATCGCGAGGAGGATAACCGCACACACACAGTTCGGAGAAAACGATAAGGTCGCACTGCTGTGCCTGCGCCTGCTGTATGGCCGCAATAATTTTTGCTGTGTTGTGCTCAAAGTTACCCGTGTGGTAATTGAGCTGAGCTGTACATATGTTTAGTGGTTGCAAATGGGTATTAAAATAATATGCCAAGATTTAACGCTAAAAAGTGAAGTCGGGTTTTCCATTTATCATCTTCTGTAAATCCGGTCAATCCGTTCTCGTAACGCAGACCTGTTATTAAAAGGGAGTTACCGAAAAAATTGCGCTGTAAGCCTGCACCAATAAGTATTCCACTCCTAAAGGAAGAGACCTTATCGCTATAGCTTTGCGGAGCTTGAATACGGAACACATCCTGTGCGTCCGGCTCATTGATGTTGGAATTTTCTATTCGCAGACTTCCGTATTCAATATCCGCTTTAGCGCTGTTCAAAATCGAGAGTGCAAAACCAAATTCACCGTAGTACCTGTTGTACCCGATTTCTTTCGTGCGCATTTTTATAAGCAGAGGAAAACTAAAGTATTGTAGCCTGTAATCGTATGTGATATTGGTTGGATAAATATGGCTAACTGTATTATGGGTTACCGATGTAAAACGCGATTTGTCAAGAATGAGATTGGCACCAAAGTACTGCATGCTGAACTCTGTGGCAATGGCATAATTCTCGGTAAAATAATAATCGAGCATAAAGCCGTACGATGCATTAAAACGTGTAGTACTAGTTGTTGTACTTTTATTATCGCTAATACCCCAGGTTACGTGAGGGGCTACACGTAATCCAAATCGAATTTGAGCCTGTGCAGCAGTAATTGTTAACAACAGCACAACGAATACGGATTTGAAAATATAGTTTTGCATCATGAATAGTAAAATACGAAATAAATCATTTCATCGCAGCTTTTTATACCTGTTTTGCACATTGGCAGTTGCAGTATCCTGCACGAATACAGAAAATCACTCACAACGCAAGTTTGAAGCAGCCTCAATAGAAGAGGTCAAGCTCGTTCGGTTTGATAAGGATTTAATTGGTTGCGGAAATTCAACTGACACATCATGTGCTGAGCACTTGTATGCAAAGTACGGTTCTTTTTACACCTTTTACATGTCGGAAGTGCTGGCATTTGAAAACCTGCCTGATGATAGCCTGTATAGCCGTGCGCTGCAGCAATTAATATACTACAAACCTTTTCGTGAATTAAACAGACTGACGGATTCTGCATTTACAGACCTAAGCACAGTAGAAAAAGAGCTGACGGAAGCTATGGGCATATATAAAGCACAATTTCCCAACCAAACGATACCCCGATTTATAACCTTCGTATCGGAGTTTGGCTTCGCCAACATTTCATATGAAAACAGTATTGGAATAGGACTGGATATGTATTTAAATCGCGTTTTCAAAAGTTATTATGATGCTTTACGATTTCCTGATTTCATGGTACGCAAATTACAACCTTACTACATAGCGCCTAATGCGGTAAAATCGCTGGCCATTAGCCTATACGAAGATCAAACAGGAAATGAAAACCGCTTTTTTGCCATGATGATTCAAGAGGGCAAATACAGGTATTTTACAAAAGCATTACTACCGCATGTGCAGGATACCATTATACTTGGCTACACCGAAGCGCAGCTAAACTGGTGCCGAGAAAATGAAGCTGAAATGTGGGCACATTATGTAGAAAAAGAAATGCTTTATCAGCAGGAATCGGCCCGTTATATGCGCTACTTCAACGATGGTCCATTTACCGTAGCCGATGGCGTTCCACCACAATCAGCACCTGCCATAGGAGTGTATACAGGCTGGCAAATAGTGAATGCATACATGAATGAACATCCTGAAGTTTCGCTGAAGCAACTGATGGATGAAACAGATTACGAAAAGATTTTAAAACAAAGCAAATACAGACCTAAGTAAAGCACTAGTTACGTGCCGTAGGCTCCCACACACTGCTGCGTATGCCGCGTATGTATTTTATGAATCCCATGAGTATGCCTGCATTCATGGTATAAAAATGGGAAGCAAAACGCAACAGGGGAATGTGTATATGAATGGTCTTTAATAAATAATTGAACAAGGGAGTTAGCAGCAAAAAGGCCTGTACATAGAAAGCAGCTTTATAAATGAAGTGATGATTTACAAGCATTGACGATGAAATGAGACACATTAAAATGAAAAAGGGGCCAAGCCAGCGTATTACTTTATGCGACCAGTAGGCAAATGCAGTAGTTGACCCCGTAAAGAGCATAGAACTGAAATGTTTCAGATTTTGAAAATTACCAGCTGCTATGCGAACTTTTCTTCGGTACTCAATGGATGAATCGTTGGGCACGTTCATGTAAATGTAAGCTTGATTATCCTGTACCACTTTATAGCCTTTTTGCAATGCCGACATAGAGATGAAAAAATCATCTACTAAATAGTGAGTAGGTACCCGTGTGAATACGTTTGGCCTTATGGCAAAACATGCACCGAACACACCCATGGCACTTCCCCACAATACTCCCTCGTGGTATTTCATCTCCAGTTCTCGTTTGTAATAGGCTTTTTCCTGACCTGAAATACCATCGGCACGAACATCTCCTTTAACGATGTAACTACCCACGACACCTACTTTTTCATCGGCAAAGCAGGAAACGAGCTCACGTATGCAGTCCTTATGGAAAATGGCCGTAACGTCAGTAGAAATAAAAATGCATTCATCCGATTTATTTTCAGACAAGGCCTTTTCATACAGCGCATTTATTACTCCGATTTTACCAGTTCGGCTGTCAAAGCGCGTAAAACGAATTCGGTTATCGGAATTAGCACAGTTGTATAGTATGGTGTCGGTTGCATCGGTTGAACAGTCGGAACCGATATAAAACAGTATTTTAGTGTGAGGATAACTAGAATTTAAAACCGATTCTACTTTTTTTTGAATACCCTGCCCGGCATTGTAAACGGCCATCAATACAATTACTTTAGGCTCATGTGATACTTGTTTGAATAGCTTTTTGCCCCTGGCCAAGTATAACAGCAGCATCGGATAAACCACATACGAATGTGCCATGAGTATAAAACCCATCCAAAACAGAAATTGCATATACGGAGAGTAGTTCAAAACATAGGCAAGATAATAAAAAAAAGGCCCGCGCAACTTCGTTGCGCGAGCCTCTGTAATTTACTAAAGTGAATACTACTTTACAACAAACTGACGTGTAACTACTTCGCCATTTAATGCAATGGTTGCCATATACAGTCTTGAAGGCAAATTCAGCATTAAAGGAATATGCGTATTGCCCTCTTGTACCTGCATAAAATATGGAAAAATCTCCTGACCAACTGAAGTATAAATCTTCATGCGTAGGTTGGCATCACCGGTGAAATCGAAATTTAAACACGCCAGTATAAGAAATAAAGTATGAGTTTTATTGTGTAGGTATTATTGCCATTGTTTGATGTATTTTTGAATCTTTATAAGGCTAAAAATTTTATTGATTAAATTCATATACTCATAGAAAATAGAATTAAATAAATACGGTAATATATGGCTCGACTAAAATTGGTTTTACCCGACTTTCATCATACCCAAACACAATTAAGTGTACGTATTTCTGATATCAACTACGGCAACCACCTGAGCAACGATGCGTATATGAAGTATATGCATGAAGCACGTATGCACTTCTTTTCTCACTTTACGTTATCTGAAATGGATATTGGGGGAGCCTCGGTGATAATGGGTGACTGTGCCATTGTGTTCAAACGTGAATGCTTTTATGGTATGGTATTAAACGTACAAGTAACGGCAGCCGATTTTGGTGTGCGTAGCTTTAATCTGTTTTACCGCTTCTTGGATGCCTCATCGGGCAATGTGGTGTGCGAAGCCAAAACAGGCATGGTATGCTATGATTATACCGCTCATAAAACTGTTGCCTTGCCCGAATCCTTTAAACACCTTTTTGATTAAGCCCGATGAATATTGGTATACACACTACTTTATGCGTATTGTTGTTATAAATTTCACCCCACACATTGAAGAACTTAAAACGCCACATCGAAAAACTTTTTCAGTCTGAAAAGCACAAGGCTTTTAACTACAAGCAAATTGCCGCTAAACTGAATGTAACCTCCACGCAGGACAGGCAGGAAATACTGCGTGTACTTAAAGTATTGGAAAAAGAAGCGCTTATAGAAGAAATAATGCCCGGCAAATACGTAGCGTTATACGTATCGCAGTTTATTGAGGGCAAACTTCAACTTACTCAACGCGGCAGTGGATACGTGATTACGGGTGAGCCCGGTGCTGATGATATTTTCATTGAAAATGAATACCTGAATACTGCGCTGAATGGTGATATGGTGAAGGTGCACCTGTTTGCACATAAAACACAGGGTAAACCTACCGGTGAAATAGTTGAAGTACTACAACATGCACGCAATCAGTTTGCCGGAGTTATTCAAATGAGTCAAAACTATGCATTTGTAATCCCGGATGACAAGCGCGTATATGTAGATATTTTTATTCCAAAAGACCAATTAAACTTTGCTCGCAACGGTGACAAGGTGCTTGCACGTATTACCGAATGGAACCCCGAACAGAAAAATCCGATTGGTGAAGTAGTTGAATTGCTCGGAAAACCTGGCGAACACAATACGGAAATGCATGCCATTCTAGCTGAGTTTGGCTTTACCATAAAATTTCCTGAACAGGTTGAACTGGAGTCGCAAAAAATTGAACTGAAGATTCCTGAATCTGAAATTAAAACACGAAGGGACTTCAGAAACATACTCACCTTCACCATCGACCCCGAAGATGCCAAAGATTTTGATGACGCACTTTCTATACGCAAACTGAGTGACGGGGTCTGGGAAATAGGCGTGCATATAGCCGATGTTTCGCATTATGTACGCGAAGGATCGGCACTGGATGAAGAGGCTCTTAAACGTGCCACATCCGTATACCTGGTTGACCGCACGGTGCCCATGCTTCCCGAAAAGCTGTCGAATGGGGTATGCTCTCTGAGGCCGAAAGAAGAAAAACTGACTTTTTCAACGGTTTTTACGATGAACGAAAAAGCTCAGGTAACAGATACTTGGATAGGCAAAACCGTCATCTATTCAGATCGCAGGTTTACGTATGAAGAAGCTCAACAGTGCATCGAAAGCGGTACAGGCGATTATGCCGATGAACTGATTTTACTTAACCGACTGGCTAAGCAGCTGCGTGATGAACGGTTTAAACAAGGTGCTGTAAATTTTGAAACCGAAGAGGTCAAGTTCAAGCTCAACGATGAATTTAAACCCATTGGCATTTTTAAGAAAGTGCGAAAGGACGCACATAAACTGATTGAAGAATTTATGCTGTTGAGCAACCGCACAGTTGCCAGGTATGCACACGACCTAAAAGACGGCAAACAAAAAGCGAAGGAGAATAGCCGCAAAACATTTGTATACCGCGTGCATGAGCCACCCAGTGAAGACAAACTGAAACTATTCAGCATGTTTGCATCCAGGTTTGGCTATCACATCAAAACAGGGAGCGATAAAGCCATTGCCCAATCCTTTAACAAACTATTAAGCGAAGTAGAAGGCAAACCCGAACAAAATATTATACAAAATATGGCTGTGCGCAGTATGATGAAAGCCTACTATACTACACAAAAAACGAGTCATTACGGTCTGGCATTTGATTACTACACGCACTTCACCTCACCCATTCGCAGGTATCCCGATTTGATGGTACACCGTCTGTTATTTTCTTACCTGAATAAAGGCAAGTCGGGAGATGATAAGCACTACGAAGAGATGAGCAAGCACTCGTCACAAATGGAAGTACAGGCGGCCGATGCCGAACGAGCATCGGTTCGTTACAAGCAGGTAGAGTACATTGCAGATTTTATCGGGCAACGCTTTTCGGGAATTATATCGGGAGTTACTGAATGGGGCATGTATGTAGAGATTACCGAATACAAATGCGAAGGCATGATACGCCTAAGCTCACTTGCCGATGACTATTACGAATTTGATGAATACAACCAGTGGATTATCGGCAAAAGAACCCGTAAAACTTACCAGCTGGGCGGAAGTGTGGAAGTAGTTGTTAAGAATGCAGATGTAAACAAGCGGCAGATAGATTTAGAATTGCTAGATAGTATCATGCATCAGCGTCAGTCGCGCAAAGGCGAAAAGCGGAATAAGAAAGATGAACTCGGCAAAAAGAAAAAAGGCCATTCGGGCAAAAAACGCAGACGCTGAGTATGCCCATAGTTGAATCCGATTACACAGGCTCATGCTGGATAAGCAACAGGCATTTACAAACTATTTTTCCTGTACTGTTTGATTACTTAAAAGTCGACTATACCCGTGAACGCATCACGCTGAGCGATGATGATTTTCTGGACCTGGATTGGATATACTCGCAAAGCAGTAAAGTACTGATTCTGTTTCATGGATTGGAGGGCAGCAGTCAGTCGCACTACATGAAAGCCCTGGCCGGTTTTGCACACAATCTGCAGTGGAATGTGTGTGCCGTTAACTTTCGCAGTTGCAGCGGAGAAATGAACCGCAAGCTTCAATCATACCACAGTGGCGCTACAGCCGATGCACATGAGGTGGTGAACTACATCCTTCAGCAAAAACAGTTTTCTACCCTAGCCGCAGCAGGTTTTAGTTTGGGTGGAAATGTGTTGCTGAAATACCTGGGCGAACACATATACCCAACAGCCTCATCCATTAAATGCGCAGCTGCCATTTCGGTTCCTGTGCATCTGGCCGATTGCTCGGCAGAGCTGGCTATGCCTTATAATAAACTTTACTTGAGCCGGTTTTTAAAAAGCTTGAAGCGGAAAATGAAACTTAAGAGCTTGCAATTCCCCGATAATGTAGACGTGGACAGATTAAACGCCCTGAAAAATTTGACCGAATTTGATCAATATTTTACAGCTCCAATTCATGGTTTTCAGGATGCCTCGGAATATTACAACCGATGCTCGTCACTTCAGTTTCTATCCGGCATTCAACATCCGGTTTTACTTATTAATGCGCTCAACGATCCGTTTCTTTCAGCATCATGCTATCCTACCGATATAGCAAGGCAAAGTTCTTATCTGCATTTAGAAACACCCAAACAGGGTGGTCATGTAGGGTTCACACTGCATCACACACGCAGTAAAAACTGGCTTAATGAGCGAATTATGTCATTTATCTCAGCCAACAAATAGCATTTTTTAGCAAAATCCATATATTCGGCCAAATTTTATCTATGAAGCACGTACTATTCGCATTCGCACTATTGATATCAGTTGCCAGTTTTGCACAAAGTAAAAATTCGAAAACCTTACTGGGTTACGATAAGATACATCCGTATAAAAAAGGTATGGCCAAAGTGGAAAAAGAAGGCAAGCAAGGCTATATAAACGAAACCGGTGAGGAGTTTGTCCCTTGCAAATACGACAATATATTTCCTTGGGAAAAAGGCCGTGCCAAAGTTGAAATCAAAGGTAAATTTGGCTTCATTAATGAAGCAGGCGAAGAGTATATACCAGTAAAATATGACTTTATCGGACCGTTTAAAAATGGCTTGGCCCTGGTTTCTAATAACAACCGTAGAGGTCTTATAAACGAAGCCGGTGAAGAGGTAGTGCCGTTGGATTAATTTGGGAAATTAGGCACTTCTGTCTTGTTGTATGCTACTTTCTTTATTCTAAGCAGCTCTTATTACGCTACATTCTTGGTGGATTATTCTTGGTAATACACTCGCTTAACACGTTGCGAAATTGAAGTTAGCACTTCGTAGGGTATAGATCCCATTTTTTCCGATACAGTGTTCAAATCAATTCCCTCACCAATGACTATTACCTCATCGCCCACATTGCAATCTATATCGGTAACATCAAGCATGGTCATATCCATACACACACTGCCTACTACCGGTGCACGCTTACCTTTTATCATCATATACGATTTGCCGTGACCAAGTCTTCTGTTGTATCCATCTGCGTATCCAATGGCTACAGTTGCTATGCGTGATTTACGGGCAACTACTCCCTTGCGGTTATAACCTACCGTTTCGTGTGCCTGCAATTCACTGATGTGCGAAATGACTGTTTTTAACGTGCCTATTTGCTGCAGTTGTTTTTTGAGTTGTGACGAAGGGTCAATGCCGTAAAGCCCTATACCAAGACGTACCATATCGAAGTGTGCCTCAGGGAAGCGCACAATACCACTGCTATTCATGGCATGTGCCAGAACAGGATAAGGCAATTCGTTTTTTAAAGCTTGTTGGCATACATCAAATTTTTGAATCTGCATTCGTGTAAACTCATCGTGCTTTTTGTCTTCGCTGGCTACCATATGCGTAAATACAGATTTGACCCGCAAGTATGGATGCTGTTTAAGCATATTCAGCAAAGGCTCCATTTCAACATCAGCAAAACCCAGACGTTTCATGCCGGTATCCACTTCAATATGTATAGCTGTTTCTTCGCCTTTGCACGAAGCAATAAGCTGACGCAAAATGTCAAAATTGTATATTTCAGGTTCGAGCTGGTAATTGAACAACGCATCAAAGCTGCTGCGCTCTGGATTCATGACCATAATAGGAAGCTTTACACCGGCTTGCCTGAGAACCACACCCTCATCGGCATAAGCAACGGTTAGGTAATCAACACGATGAAATTCGAGCATACGCGCAATTTCATAACTGCCGGCACCATAGCTAAAGGCTTTCACCATGCCCATCAGTTTTATTTCGGGCTTAATGTATTTGCGGTACACGTTTAAATTATGAATCAGTGCATTCAGGTTTATTTCGAAAACGGTTTCGTGCACTTTCTTCTCCAGCAGCGCACTTACTCGCTCCAGCTGAAAGGCCCTTGCTCCTTTTATGAGAATAACTTTATCGTGAAAGGAATGCATGGACAAGTGTGCAATAAGTTCTTTTGTATCGACATATACTTTAGACTGTGTACTAAGCAAATGCCTGTATGCAGCAAATTGACTGCCCACCAAAATATATTCATGAACATCATGATGCCTGAACAACCGAAGAACTTCGTTGCACAGTTCGGCATCGCTAAGTCCGCTTTGAAGCACATCGGAAAGTATAACGGTTTTAGATTTACCCGCAGCCTGCTGCTCCATAAAATCAAGTGCTATACGCAGCGAACTTAAATCGGAGTTGTAGGTATCGCTAATTATTACAGAACGGTTTATACCCTCTTTCAACTGCAAGCGCATCTCTACCGGGCTAAGTGTTTCAAACCGTTTAAGTATATCGGTTGAAATTCGGTTTATAGCTAGCAGGAATGCAAAACACGTGCATGCATTTTGTATGGATGCAGCATCGGTAAACGGTATGCGTACACTCAGTAGTTGAGCGTTACGTTTTAGTGTAATAGTTGTATAGCCGCCATAAGTCTGGCATTCAAAAACAATATCGGCTGCCTGTGAACCTGCACTCCATGTACACAGCTGAATAGCCGAGTGATGTTGCTTGAACGTTGTCAAGGCATGGGCTACTTCGGGCTGATCAACCGAAGCTACCAGCAGCTCGCTTTCCTTAAACAACTGAAGCTTATCAAACAGTTTTTCAGTAACCGAATGAAAGCCCTCATCGTGTGCGCTACCCAAACAGGTAAAGATGCCAATCTGAGGCTTAATCATGGCTTGCAACTTCACCATCTCCCCTTTTAGCGAAACACCTGCTTCAATCAACCCCAACTGATGTGTTTTTTGTATTTGCCACAACGATAGCGGAACACCTACCTGCGAATTGTAACTTTTGGGACTACGTACAATACTCATGTCGTCACCCAGCAACTGATACAGCCACTCTTTAACTATCGTTTTTCCATTGCTGCCTGTAATTCCCACTACCGGCAAGCCAAACAGTTCACGATGGCGACCGGCCAATTTCTGCAAGGCAATCAGACTGTCATTAACCTGAATAACATTTACATCTTCGGGCAAGCTATCCGCAACAAATGATTCGACCATAAAATGACGAACACCGGCCGCATACACATCCTTCAGGTAGCGGTGTCCATCGTTGCGTTCGCCACTGATGGCAATAAAGAGTGATGTTTCCGGGTAAACAATTTTTCTGGAATCAATAAGCAAGTGATCAATGCCTGCATGCGCATTCGACTTGTGGCTGGCATGAACCAATTTTCCGCCACTCATTTCTGCCAGTTGCTGTGCTGTATATTCCATATCGTGAACGAACAAAGTAGGGGCTTTTTTGCGAACTTAACAATACATTATTTATGTCTACACGTGTCGATTGAATATGTTGGCTGTTCAGCCAAATTAAGAGTGATCGGCCTTGCCCGAATTCAGGCTTGGAAAGTTAAGTAAAAGTACTCCTGCTGCTCCAATAAGTACGGCAGCCATAATGAGGTAAGCCCACCGAATAGAATCCGCAACAGTAAAAAAACTGACCGAAAAAAGAAAAATGAAGCAGGTACGAAGTAGTACATTCACCATATTAAAAATACTGCCTACCCTACCCATTACTTCATTAGGCACATGGTTAAACAAATACGTCAGTCTGAGTACCCTAATGCCTGCATTGGTAAAACCCAGTATAAACGAAACAGTACAGATAACAGCAACACTTCGAGTAGCAAATGCCCACATAAAAATAAGTGCTGTGAGCAACGTAAGACTAATAACCGCTCGCACTGCGTGAACCGAATGAAAAAGTTTTGACACATATACTCCTGCACATAAGGCTCCTACAGCATAAATTCCATCGGCCAGGGCAAATACACCACCTCCATGCTTTAAGTGCCTTTCTACGTAGCCGGGCAATACAGCATGAATTTCAACCAGCAGCATGGCAAATACAAAATAGGAAAACACACCGAAAATCAGTATTGGTCGATTGGCTTTCAAATAGGAAAATCCTGTTTTGATGCGCTGAAGAACAGTTTCAGTCAGCACCTGACCAACAGGTGCAGAAGAGTGTCGAATACCTGCAATAAGCGCAGCGGCCATAAAATAAGTAATGGCATCCATCATAAAAATATCCCAGATATGCCAAGGCGCGATGGTGAACTGTAGTATATGTTCGGTGCCCGGAATTCGGATTGCTTCATCCGAAATACCCTCAAGCAATAAGGCTGCAAAACCACCAGACAAAACGGACGTGCTTTGACCTACAATTTCAATCGTTGAATTCAGTTTCTGATAATAATGTGGTTCTGTTATTTCCTGACCAAAAGCATACAGCGTTGGATAATGAATATTGTAATTCAGCATCGTAATGCCAAACACAGCGATAACTAATAGGTCGGGAAGATAGCCCCACATGTAGCCACATACAGAAATACCCAGTATAACTATTCCACACACTAAACTGGTCACTAAAAAATTGAGTTTGCGGCTATAGCGGTCAACCAACATGCCTGCGTATAAACCGAAAAGCAATACCACAACAGTAAGTAAGCCATATCCGGTATTAAAATACGTGGAGGCTCCGCGTGAAGCAAAATGCCACGGTATAGCCAGCATGCTTACACCTTGTGCAAATCCACTGATTCCATTCGCTAAAAAAAGTAGGGTGACAGATCGGTTGTGATTGTGCATGCGTATGCGAATTACTTATATCGGCAACACTTTTCTGTTATGTATATTTGTTGTGTGCAAAAAATAACTCCGCAACAAGCCTTTATAAAACTGGCAAAATACTGTGCCTACCAGGAACGTTGCCACGATGAGGTGCGTAAGAAACTAGCTGAATACTGGGTGTGGGGAGATGATGCACAGGAAATAATGGCTAAACTCATTGAGCAAAATTACCTGAACGAAGAGCGTTTTGCCGTAGCCTATGCCGGTGGAAAATTTCGGACCAAAAAATGGGGACGACTTCGCATTGTCAGAGAATTAAAACAGCGCCATATTTCGGAGTATTGCATAAAAAAAGCGTTGCTCGAACTGGACGATACCACATACATACAAACACTGCATGAGTTGGCTGAAGCGAAGTACAACTCCATAAAAGGTGTTCATGATTTTATAAAAAAACAGAAAACAGCCCGCTACCTCATTGATAAAGGCTACGAAAATGACCTGGTGTGGGATACGTTAAAAAATTTCAACTGAAACCAAGGTATAGAGTTGGTTGTTGTATCTTTGCTACCTCAATAAAAAGTAAAGCACATGGGAAGTATAGATACACAAAATTACCTGGAAGTATACAGTGAAGCTACTCCAAATCCGGAAACGATGAAATTCGTTTTCAACCGCATGATTTTCCCCGACAACAGTGCCGATTTCCCCACCCGTGAATCTACTTCGGCATCGCCATTGGCAAAAAATTTATTTGAATTCAATTTTGTAAGCGGTGTTTTTATCATGAATAATTTCGTGACGGTTACACGTACAGATGGTTTTGAGTGGGATGAAATTGTTCCTTTGATGAAAGAATTTCTGAAATCATACGTGGCAGCCGGTGAGCCTATTGTATTTGAGCAGACCGAAACCACTCAAAAAGATTATGGGGATGATTCAATTGTTGTAGCTAAAGTTAAAGAAATTCTGGATACCTACGTAAAGCCGGCTGTTGAAACGGATGGCGGACAAATTGTATTCCGTGATTTTGAGAATGGTATTGTAACCGTAGAATTACGTGGTTCATGCAGTGGATGCCCGTCTTCAACCATCACGCTGAAGCGAGGTATAGAAGGTATGCTTACCCGCATGGTACCGGAAGTAAAAGAGGTTGTAGCACATTCGATGTAAAGTATGCATGTCTGAACTAAGCAGCCATATCGAAAAATTAAGAGTTGACTATAGCCTAAAACGCTTTGATGAGGCCGATGTAAACGCTGATCCCTTTTTGCAATTTGAACAATGGCTTCACGAAGCCATACAGGCGGAGGTAAATGAACCTAACGCCATGGTTCTCTCTACCATCAAACCCGATTTATCGCCTTCGTCACGGGCAGTTCTGTTGAAAGGGTTTAGCCGAAACGGCCTGATTTTTTATACCAATTACGAAAGCAATAAAGCCAAACAGATTTCGCATAATAACCGGGTAGCGCTGAACTTTTTGTGGCTTGAACTGCAACGTCAGGTACGGGTTGAGGGTATTGTGACCACGCTGAATGATGAGGAAAACGACCGATACTTTGTATCACGGCCCACAGGAAGTCAAATTGGGGCACACGCCTCACCTCAAAGCACTGTAGTGCAAAACCGTGAAGAACTGGAACGCAGGTTTAGCGAATTTGAAGCCTTGTTTAGCCAAAAAGCAATTGTTAGACCTCGTCACTGGGGCGGTTTTGTGGTTATACCTCACTTATTTGAATTTTGGCAGGGAAGAGAAAATCGCCTTCACGATCGCTTTCAGTATCAGCAAATTAAAGACGGCTGGCAGATTGACCGCCTGGCACCTTAATCGGGAATACCCCGATTAAGTTATAAACACACACAATATTTCACGATGGGCATCAGTTAGTAGGGTGTTATGTTAAATTATAATTAACTTCGCAGTTACCTACCTTACGAAACAGTAAACCCTTTTAAGCTATGCAAAACATTATTTTAGGTTTTCTTACTTCGCTGCTTATTGTTGTTTTTGGCATACCTTCTATTATTACTGTAGCTAAGCTTAAAGGCCTGTACGACAATCCGAACAGCCGTAAAATACATACCAGCAAAATTCCGCGTTTGGGAGGTTTGGCCATTATTGCCGGCTTTGCTATAGCAGCTAGCTTATGGGGCTTAACCGATGGCAGTACCGGGAAGCTGCAATACATGCAAGCTGCCTTAATTATTTTGTTCTTCTCAGGCTTGAAAGACGATATCATTGTCATTTCACCTGTAAAAAAACTTATAAGTCAAATAGTTGCGGCTGCCATTGTCATATTTGGCGACAATATTCGAATCACCGGCTTCTATGGCTTCATGGGTATAGAAGAAATGCCTTACCTGGTTAGTGTAGGGTTTACGTTATTTACTATTATAGTGATTACCAACGCATTCAATTTGATTGATGGTGTAGACGGCTTGGCCGGTGGGGTTGGCTTCATTGCAGCCACCACATTTGGTATGTGGTTTAGTTTTATTGATGAAACAGGATGGGCCATTCTGTCTTTTGCCCTGTCGGGTGCATTGCTCGGTTTTCTGGTATTTAATTACAATCCGGCCAAAATCTTTATGGGCGACTCGGGTTCGCTCACTATAGGATTTTTACTTTCAATATTGGCTATACGTTTTATTGAATTCAACCACAGTTCGTATGATTCTGTATACAAAGTAGCGTCAGCACCCGCCATTGCTATTGGCATACTCATTATACCGTTATTCGACACGATACGCGTTTTTGTTATTCGAATGATAAAAAAGCAATCGCCATTTCAGGCCGACCAAAACCACATGCACCATTCCTTAATCAAAATAGGATTGAGCCACCGCGAGGTTTGCCTTATTCTGTATTTGGTTAACGTGTCGTTTGTATGTATTGCATTTCTGTTGAAAGACAGCAGTACTACCTACCAGATAGTCATTCAGTCGTCACTGGCTATCATACTATCGCAAATACCCACCTATATTTTTCGCCATCGGGTTATTGACCTTGATGCCGAAACGAAACTTCCCATTTTGGATCAATTTGCCGAACAACTTGGGCAACCCAAACAAGCCAAAAATGCTGATAAAAATTAAGTGTTGCTGTTCAGGAATTGTACCAATTGCCTGAATGCGATTGCTCGGTGACTTATTCTGTTTTTTTCATCCAGCGTCATTTGTGCCAATGTTAATTCTGAACCGTACGGTTTGAAAATCGGATCATACCCAAAGCCCCCGTCACCGACACGTTCCAGTGTAATAGTACCAACCAGTTCGCCTGTAAAATAATGCTCAACGCCATTCGCATCTATGTAGCATATATACGTTACAAATCGAGCACTTCGAACCGGCATTCCCTGTAATTTTTCAAGCAACAACTGAATATTCTTTTCATCATTTGCAGGCTCACCGGCATAGCGTGCCGAATACACTCCCGGTTCACCGTTTAAAGCAGCAACTTCCAGCCCTGTATCATCCGCAAAACACGGCAGACCTTTTCGTTCAACTACATAGTGTGCCTTAAGAGCTGCATTTTCTTTCAGTGTAATTCCGGTTTCAGGTATATTTTCATACAAGTCAACATCCTTTAGTGTGAGCAATCGTACTGATGAGCCCAGTAGATGCTGTATTTCCAAAGCTTTGTTGTTATTGGCCGTAGCGAATATAATTTCGTAGCCCCTCATGCTCCCACAGCTGATTGCATGAGTTGCCACATCTGTTTTTTGGTTTCGGTTATAGGTATATAGGTAGCTACTGCATGAATATAAAGCACACGCATTTCACCCAATTGTTTTATAGTATGAGGTTCTGCCTCTGTGTAACCCCACACAACTGCTACTTTAGGTTCAAAATGCTGAAGCATTTCATCTAAGGTATATTCTTGATTGTCACCCGCAAAACATTGCACAACTTCAGCAGGGGGTATACGAAGACCATTTTCCAGCATTTTGTTAAGCAATTCCTGTTCGGTCGGTTGCAGAGGCTGGGGCTGATATATAATGAATACAATACCCCGTGCGTTTTTACCGGAATATGTGAGTGATTTCCTGATTTTTTCTTTTTCTTTGGGCACTTGAGAAGGTGCCTCATCTATGAGAAAAAACTCATGATACAGGTCTGCTAAATCTTCTAACTTTTCAATGGATTCTTTCATACATTAAACGATGGCAATTTCATTAAAAATAACCAAAACACAACAGTCAAGAATAGACCAGTGTGATTTTAATAATATCCAATTCGGTACCATTTTCGCTGACCACATGTTTTGCTGCAACTATGAAAACGGCACATGGAAAGATGCTGTCATTCTTCCCTTCGGACCGGTGGCTTTATCGCCTTCTATATCTGCCCTGCATTACGGCCAGTCAATATTTGAGGGCATGAAGGCGTTTAAAAATTTTCAGACGGGCGAGCCGCAGCTTTTCAGGCCACTTGACAACTGGAAACGCTTGAACGTATCGGCTACACGTATGGCTATGCCCGAACTGCCCGAAGAAATTTTTATGGGGGGCTTGTCGCAACTCATTCGCTTGGATAAGGAGTGGATTCCTACCAAAGAGGGCAGTTCATTGTACATCAGACCGTTCATGTTTGCCACCGATGAATTTGTCGGAGTTCGTCCGTCACAAAAATTCAGCTTCATTATTTTCACCTGCCCGGTTAACAGCTATTATCCAAAACCCATACGTGTGCAGGTTGAACAGAAATATACACGTGCGTTTAAAGGAGGTGCAGGGTTTGCTAAAGCAGCCGGCAATTACGGAATTTCCATGTTGCCCACCTTGGAGGCTCAACGCAATGGTTTTGACCAGTTGATATGGACCGATGGCAGCCAGCATGATTTTGTAGAGGAGTCGGGAACCATGAATATTTTCTTTTTAGTAAATGGCGAAGTAATAACACCACCGGTGGGCGAAACGATATTAGCCGGAATAACCCGCGATTCTTCCATAAAGCTGCTGCGCAATGCCGGCTATACTGTAACCGAGAAACCTGTTTCCGTAAAAGAAATAGCACAAGCCTGCGAACGGGGTGAAGTAGAAGATGCATTCGGTACCGGAACTGCTGCCTTGATTGCTAAAATACACTCCATTACCTATGCAGGAAAAACTTATGAGCTTCCGGCTGTTGAACAGCGTAAAGTTTCAAACTACTTGTATACCGAGTTGGAAAATATTCGTACATCCAAATCACCCGACCCGTTTAACTGGGTTGTTCCGGTGTAGCGCTAACCTCGGTTTGTACATACAGCCTGCGGTACATTTTGATAAACATCACAAAATACGACAGCATGAGAGGACCAAAAATGAGTCCCGGCAGGCCAAACAAATTTAATCCGATGATAACTCCAAATATAGTTATAGCTGGATGCACATCGGCAAATTGCTTTTGAATAAACAAGCGCGCCAGATTATCAATATTTATGACAACTACCCCCCCGTATACCAATAATCCTATTCCCATCATCAGAGAATTGCCGGCCATTAAGTATAGTGCGGCCGGTGCCCACACCAGCGTGGTTCCAATAACCGGCAAAATGGAAACAAAAGCAGTAATAACGGCCCAAAAAACAGGATCGGGCAACCCAAAAATAGAGTAGCCCACACCCGCTGCTATACCTTGCACAACAGCTACCAGCGGCACACCTATGGCGTTGGAAACTGTCATTGATTTTAACTCCTGTGCCAGCAAACGGATATTTTCATGACCGAATGGAAGATAGCTGTTGGTAGCTTGCGTTATTCGCTCGCTATTGGTTAGCATATAGTACATCATGAAATACATCATGGCAATATTTCCAAGCAAATAAAAACTTTGTCCGAGCAGCGAAGGAACCATCTCCGCAAAAGCTGTTTGCAGGGATTTAATGTTCTCATCGGTTATAAGCTGTATTCCGGCCAAATCATACACACGCTGATTAATAGTGCGGCTAAATTCGAGCAGCGCTTCGTGGTTGCTGATTACTTCATTTACTTTTTCATAAAGCATATAGCTAAGCAGCAACAAAGGAATCAGTACAATGAACAGCGACAATACAATGATACATAAGGCAGCCCACTCCTTTCGCCATTTATAGGCCATGGTTAGCTTTTGCATGAAAGGGGTAAACAGCACATAAAAAATAAGTGCTCCTAAAAAGGGTGTAATAAAATCGCTGAGCTGATACAGAAGAAAAAAAGCAAACACATGTATTGCTACATAGGCAATATTTCTGGACAAGTTACTTCTGTTAAATCGGATAGGTTCGTTCATACAGCGTTGGATTAAATATGAATACGCACTTGCAGCAAAAAGGTACGCGGTGGGTCGAGCCTTGCCGGACGAATGGCATACTCATGGTTAGTGAAATTATTAATCAACAAAGCCACGGTAGCCTGGCCTGATACCGCATAACCCAAACGAAGATTATGCACCCAATCGCCATTGCCTACGTTTTGCAAGAATCGGCCAATTCCCGGTATAAGGGTGTAAAGCGGAGCATCAATTTTATCGTACACGCTGTAATAAAAGTTGCCGTAGCCCAGCATAAATTTACGCAACGAAAACTCTATATCGGTTTTCACCAAATGCCTGTTGCGATAAGGTAAGATACTTGCACGTTGCACCTCGTCCAGTCCGTTGATGCTGCTAAAAAACTGACCGGTATAAAACCACGCGTTATTAAAATCAGGATTGGTTGTTAGGTCTACCGGCAACGTGTAGGTGTATCCACATAAGGTACGTATGCCCAAAGCACCTACTCGCCCATCACCTTCCAGCGTAAACTCCATACCTGCTGTGCGTGTCTGATCGAAATTGATGGCCCTGAAACCGATTTTACCCGGAATGGAAATAAACACCGGTGGAGTAACGCTAAAATCAATATAACCGGTATCCGGCTTCCATTGCTTGAATCTGAATTCAATTAAATCTTTATACTCCTGCCAGAAGAAAGCAGCATCCACGCTTGCATTAAATTCTCCTATTCTGAAACCTTGTTTTACACCAAACTCAGCATACCAGCCCATTTCGCTACGCAGTTCAGGGTTAGGCAAAATGGAAAGCTGACTTACATTGTCATTTACAAATCGTTCGGCTATGGTGGCAAACCTGAAACCTTCGCCATACGTAGCGCGTAAAAAAGTTTTTTTTGCCGCCTGATAATTAACTCCCGCTCTGAATAGCGGACCCGGTGAAGCTTTGATATCACCCAACGTGTTAAACTCATAACGCAGCCCGGCACTCAGGTTCCATTTGTTGTATTCGTACTCCAGTTGAGTAAATGCTGCAGCTGAATAGCCCGCATGCGAACCGGGATACACATTGCCCACTGCCCATATCCGTGTTAGATAAAGACCGCTATTGCTATTAAGCCCTTTAAGCCATTTTTTCTGCACGTTAAAGTCCAGCGCCTGTATGTTGGCTACTGCATCATTTTCGCCAGGAAACGCCACTGTATCTACAAAACGTGTGATAGTATAATGCCTCATACGCAAAGCAAGGGAATAGTTGCCCGGCTTTGTGAACGTAATATGCGGATCGACTGACCAAATGCGGTAATAATCTTCCCCACTTGAACCCAGAAAAGGCCTTAAAATATTGGTATCTGCATCCTGCCACAAAAAGAACCTACCTCCTTTTTTAAACAGCAAGTTGCCATTAACTCCAAACGATAAACCCGGTACTGACTTCACCCGATAACGAGTCTTTAAATACGTACGTGCTCTGTAACTGTCATTAAGTTCAATAAAACTGCGGTTTGCATCTACATTGCCGCTCCACACCACATCCAGCTGACCAAACTTTTGCTTGTGCGAGAAAAACATTCCACTGTTAAAGGGCTGTGAAGTGCGTTCCCACCAAATCGCTTGTCTCCTTGACGGGTTATCGGTTACTCCTTGATATAGCTGAATGCGTGTTTGAGGTTTATTTCCGGCCCAGCCGGTTCTTACGCTAACCGTACCGCTTGATGCAGACGACCCGTACAATACAGAGGAAGGCCCTTTGATAACTTCAATATTTTCAGCAGCCTCAATAGGCAACAAATCCCACTGCACATCGCCCACATCGGGGCCCATTAGTGGCATATCGTCCAGCAGCACCATCACCCGGCTACCTACATTATAGCTCCACCCTACACTACCGCGTATGATTGCCTGACCTTCAACCACACTTATTCCGGGAACTCGGTTTAATACATCTGAAAGCGTATTCGATGCTGTATTGGCAATCAGATAAGGTTGTACAGAAGTAATGGATACTGGCTCACGAGCTAACTTACGTTCTTGCCTGCTGGCGGAAACTACTACTTTTTCCAGTTCGTTTATAGCCGGCTCCACTTCAAATACGATGGTTATGCGTTCATCAAAACCTACACGTATCAGCCGCTCGTGAAGTTTGTATCCGGTTTTAGTAATGGTAAACCGGTAAGCTCCCGGCTGTACTTCGGCACGGAAAATTCCTGAACTATCAGCGACCAATAGCGGTTTCCCACCAAGCTTTACGGAAGCATAAGCCAATGGCTCAGCAGTTATGGCATCTATTATTTTTCCGTTAATAACGGATTGTTGCCCATACAAGCCGGTAAGCTGCAGGCCGAATAAAAACAGATATAGTAGTAATGCTTTACGCAAGTGCTGAAGGTAATTACGAATGTAACTTATTACTTGGTTCAATGTTACAAAATTGTAAGCTATTGCCCATATTGCAGGCATGAATAAACATGTTCGATGGTACGAAAACGTTCACATTTTGATGTGGCTGCTTAAAGACATATGCTGGATGATGCACTATAAAACAGCCGGTTTACTCATTTTCATTCCCACCATTATACTGGCCCTGTTATTGTGCATTATTACCTACAAAACCTCGCATTTCCTACCTAATATAGCCGTTAGCTGCTGGATTGGTGCTAACGGAACATGGATGATGGGTGAATTTTTTGGTTTTGACTACAAACCCTTTTCGCTGCTACTTTTCATTAGTGGAACACTAACTGTTGTAGCCTACTTTTTGACAAAACAAAAAGCCGCCACGTCAGAAGAGCGTTAAATTGAATACGCGCTTTTTTTATGCTAAAACAAATTGTAAATTCGAGCCGTTTTTTTGCAGTACATACATAAAAATATACATATAAATCAATACATCAGGATGGATCAGATTAAACACAAATTCGCAGAAGAGGTACTCCCAAAGGCCAATCAAATCAAGGATTTTATCAAACAAAACAGTGACCATGTGCTCGGTTCGTATACAGTCGATTCTGTATTTTCGGGTATGAAAGGCATGATCGGACTGATTACTGAAACCTCCTTGCTTGATGCCGAAGAGGGTATTCGTTTTCGTGGATACAGCATTCCTGAATTGCGTGAAAAACTACCCAGACTCGAAGGTACGGAAGAACCGCTGCCCGAAGGTTTGTTTTTCCTGATGCTTTTTGGTGAAATTCCTACCTACGATGAAATGTATGAGGTAGGCAGCAACTGGACAAAACGCGCAGTTGTTCCCAAACACGTGTTTAACGTAATTGATGCGTTTCCTGTAGGCACACATCCCATGACACAGTTTTCGGCTGCTATCATGGCTATGCAAACTGAATCGGAATTTGCTGCTGCATACCGCAACGGTGTAAGCAAAAAAGATTACTGGGAATATGTATTTGAAGACTGCATGAATCTGATAGCTCGCCTGCCTCGCGTAGCGGCCTACATTTACCGCAGAAACTATAAAAACGATGTACACATTGAGCCTAAGCCAAAACTGGACTGGGCAGCCAACTTTGCTCACATGCTGGGTTATGGCGACAATGAAGCATTTAAAGAACTGATGCGCCTATACATGGTCATACATGCAGACCACGAAGGTGGAAACGTGTCAGCTCACACGTGCCACTTGGTAGGTTCAGCACTGAGCGATCCATACCTTGCATTTTCAGCAGCCATGAATGGTTTGGCAGGTCCTTTACACGGCTTAGCCAATCAGGAAGTAATCAGGTGGGTACTTGAGTTGCAAGCAGAACTCGGAGGAGGAAAACCAAGTAAACAACAAATTGAAGATTACATCAACAAAACCATAGGTGAAGGCAAAGTAGTGCCCGGTTACGGCCATGCTGTATTGCGCAAAACTGATCCGCGCTTTACCGCACAAATGGAGTTTGCCCAAAAGCACATGCCCGATGATGAACTGGTAAATATTGTATGGGATGTATACGATATAGCACCACGTGTATTGGGCGGTATCAAAAAAATTAAAAACCCTTGGCCTAATGTTGATGCTCACTCGGGCGCATTGTTGGTAAAATACGGCATGGTAGAATATGATTTTTATACGGTGTTGTTTGGCGTGTCACGTGCATTGGGAGTTCTGGCTTCGCTTATTTGGGACCGTACACTAGGATTGCCGATTGAGCGACCAAAATCTGTTACCAGCGAGTGGCTACGCAATCAAATTGAAAAAAAGAAAGCCTCCGCTTAATTGATTAAACAACTTACATATATATTTTTCACAGCCGGTATGTTAGCACTACATTCCGGCTGTGGCATTTATTCGCACACCGGAGCATCCATACCGCCTGAAGCCAAAACATTTTCGGTTGACTATATTGGGAACGTTTCGAGCATAGTAGCACCAACGCTTAGCCAGGTGCTTACCGAAAAATTGAAACAAAAATTTATCAATGAAACGCAGTTGAAACTGGCGCAATCTGACGGTGACTTTCAGTTCAGCGGTAAAATAACAAATTACACTACGGCACCTGTCGGTATTCAGGGGAATCAAACCAACGCAGTGAACCGCCTTACCATTGTTGCCGAAATCACGTTTGAAAGCCGAATTGATCCGAAGAAAAACTTTACGCAAACATTTACCAACTTCGCTGATTTTCCGGCCACTCAAAACTTTGCAGTAGCCGAGCCCGGATTAATCAATCAGATAACCGATATGATGGTTACCGATATTTTTAATAAAGCTGTGATCAATTGGTAATGAATTTAATGTAACTTGTGCTTGAACTATTTGAATCTGACACGTGAATAAAGCCGAATTTCATATCGTTGCCGAACATCCGGAAAACCTAAGCAAAGCGCATTTGTCTGAGCTAAAAAATATTCTTTCTGACTTTCCTTGGTTTCAGGCAGGCCAGGCTATGCTCCTGCGTACACTGCATAACCTGAATCACTACGATTTTGATAAGCAACTGCACCACACGGCTATTCTGGTGCCCGACAGAGAAGTTTTATTTCAGTATATTTATGATATAAAACACCCTTCAGATTTGGCAGCACCTAGTGCGGTTGACCAACTACTGACCACCCCATCGCCAGAGCCTGTCGCTCCAATTGCTAACGATTCGGCCAATTTTGCCGATCAGGTTGAAAAACACATTTCAAATGCCCTAGAATCAGACACGGCAGCTACCGCACCCATCGTGCCGGTTGAAAACAGAGAAACAATACCAACAGATGAACAGCCTCCTCACCTGCAGGTATTAGCAACTGAACATACAGAGACTGAAGCAACTTCCGACAAACCTGTAACCGACCCGATATCAATCAGTGCTGTTCCTGTAAACGAAAAGCATTCATTCAGCGAATGGCTTCAATTACTTAAGTCTTCACAACAGGAAGTATCAGCTACCGAAGCAGCAACACAATCCATTGCTGCGGATGAAAAGTTACCGGCAGAGACTACTGAAGAAAAGCCTGCACCCGAAACCAGGAGCAACATCGCTGAGTTTGAAAGCATATTAGATAAGTTTATTCGCGAAAATCCACGTATAAGCAGGCCTAAAATTGAGTTTTACAATCCGGTAAATATGGCCCGTCAGAGTATACAGGAAGACGAGGAACTGGTAACGGAAACCCTTGCACAGCTCTACTACAGGCAAAAAGCCTATAAAAAAGCCATCAGGGCTTACGAAAAATTAAGTTTGATTTATCCTCACAGAATTGCTTACTTTGCCGACCTTATTCAAAAAATTAAAAACGAAATCAACGATTAACCTATGCTGACCTTCATTTCTGTACTAATCATTGTGGCCTGCGTACTGCTTACGCTTATAGTTCTGATTCAAAACCCTAAAGGCGGTGGTATTGCTGCCAATTTTATAGCGCCCAATCAAATAATGGGAGTAAAACGCTCAACCGATGTAGTAGAAAAAGCCACTTGGATACTGGCCGGTGTACTTATCGTACTTTCATTGTCTACAAATTTTTTCAGAGGTTCCAGTTCGGCAGAAACCGAAGGGCCTCAATCAGAAATACTCAATAATTTTGATGGCAGCAGTGTACCTGCAGCCCCTCCTACTGTTCCCGCATCACCTGAAAATGGCGCACAAAATCAAGAGCAACCTGCTGCTCCTGCTCAGTAAATAAACATTATTTTAACTAGTAAAATCCTCTGCATGGCAGGGGATTTTTTATTGTACATACTGCATCAATAACCGCTTAGCTATAGGTATAATAGTTTCCTGAAGCGGGTATTCATAGTTTGTTTCTACTGAAAAGGCAGCAGGGTTTGGCAACTTCTTGCGTGTTCGAATCAATTCTATCTTTATATTCTCCGAAGTATTCACCATACTTCTCCTGTAAGACGTAACGTATTCGGTATTTACCGCCCTGTAGCTACTGTGTTCGTGCTGGAAAAACTTAATGCCGTATTCGTACACTTTTATTTCAGTGCTGTCACCATCACGTATAAACATATACCCCTCCATTTTATACAGCGGCAAAATTCCTACCGGATACATGGCTATTTCCTTCTCCATAAACTCATAAATTTCTTTGCCTTCATCCAGGTGTTTACGAATAGCAGGAATGGCATAATTCACCACTTCTTCAATGTGTTTCATGAGCATATCATCTTCCACTGCCTTACTGAATGCTCGTGTAAAATCAGTCAAATCGATGCGTTCAAGCGTATCGGGAAATGAGGAATAAAACTGCTCGTGATTTTTGCGAAATTCAATGAGTGTTCTGTAGTGCATCACCAGATCGGCCAATCCGGGGTATAAGCGCGTTTCATTAAACTGCTTATGTACATTGTTTAAATAAGCCAGCAATACGTATTTCTTGTACTCAAAGTCCGGCAAATCCTGATAAAACCAGTTTGGATTCAACGATTTCATGCGTGACAACTCCTTTCTGAAAATGTATAACGTGAAGGTACTGAATTTAGGATTAGGTGTCAACGGTTTGAATTAGAAAAACCGGTTGAAAAACTGTAAAATTATACAGTTACTATTACTTCCTTAGAAACGCTTGCGCATGGCTACATTTATACCCAATAATACCGGATACTGCTGCACCCAGTTACTGTTTTCAACCATGCTGTTCATGGCATACCTGATTGTAGGTTGCAGCAAAAACTCCACATCGGGTTTCCATGAGTAGGCCAATGTAGGATTTAGCAAAGCAAATACGTGGTTTTGAAAACCCGGAAATGAAGACTTCTCATTCAGTACCAGTATACCCACATTGTCATAGTTCACCATATTCGCCTGAACAGTGCTTAATAAGGCGTATGATAAACCGGCTTGAACACCCAATTGCCACCTGGACTTCGACTTAAAGCTCCAGGTAACCAGCAGCGGTAATTCTGTCCACGTATAACGTATAATTTGGTTGTAGGCATCACCCTGCACGATAGAATCAGAGGCAAATGTCATATTCGCAATGCTTTCTGTAGTTGTGGGACCAACCATGGGTTTGGCTACATTGTATGAAAAGCTCTGACTAAAAATAACCCTGCCAATACCGGCAGAAATCCTTATCCTCTCGTTCAGTTTATAATCAACCAGAAATGAAAATGCAAAGTCAACGGAGGGCTTTTCCAGCGATTCACGCAATGCTTTGTTTTCTGCCAGTGGATACTGCTGCGTAGTGGAAGGCAAAGCCAGTCGCATCATTGAATAATTAACGCCTGCGGTGGCAGTTAGTGAAAAAGGAGTAAGCTCCTCATTACCGGTCAGTACACTTGCAGGAACGGGTGCTTGCTGTATGGCCGAATCGGATACAACAGTTAATGCTTGGCCAGGGTCTTTGCCAATTTCAAGTGCATTGGATTCAGCAGATGACTTAATCTCAGGTTCGAGCACTATCGGTATAAGTTGTTTGGTGCTACCCGAATCGGTATTTTGCTCGATACGAGATGCAGCGGCCACATTTTGCTCAGGCGCATCCACCAAAGCCTTAGGAAGTAATGAATGGGAAGCGATAGTTTCTCGGGGTTTTAATTCATTTACCTGAGAAGCTGGGGTAGTGGCAATACTCGAATAGATTTGCTTACGTGCAGTCGCAGCTGTTGAGCGATTAACTGGTCGTGCTGATATTTCTTGGTCAGATTGACTACTTACAGACGGCTTAGCAACTGCAGAGGCTGAAGTCCCGTGATTAGTTGATAAGGATTGATTGATCGCGGAACTGCTTTTGTTATTATCTTTAGCGATATTCTCCTGTGCCGAGTTATCGGAAACATGTTTTTGCGATGCTTCGGTATTTTTAGCCTGCTGCTCATTTTTTAATGTAGTTGCTACTTTCTGATTCTGCTGATTCACAGTGAAAACATACCCGATGGCAGCAACTAAAAATACACCTAACACGGTTGTAAGTCCCCAGTGCCTGAATGTGGGACCTTCATTTGTACCGGGCAATTCGCTGGATATTTTATCCCACAAGCGGTTGGTTTGTTTTAACTCTGCATCATTCAGTTGTGCACGTATCTTTTGTTCCATTTCGCCTTCCGGAAGTTCAGACTCAATACGCTGCCACAACGATGCCGAAGGAGTTATTTCCAGCTCGTTAAATCGTTGCTGCAGCTTTGCTTCCATCTTCTTATTTGGGTTCCCGAAAAGGTTCATTGAGTATCTGATAATGTTTAGCGATTACGTGTTGCATGTATACACGAGCCCTGGCATACTGTGACTTAGAGGTACCTTCCGCAATTCCCATCATTTGGCTAATTTCATTGTGTGTATATCCTTCAATGGCATATAGGTTAAACACCATTCGGTAGCCTTCGGGCATTTGCTGAATTAAGGCAAGCAGTTCTTTCACAGATATTTTTTCTATCAAATCATCCTGATACGGGGCATCAACATGTTCATGATCCAAATCTTCCTGAAATTTCCGCATACGGTATTTATAGAGGTTTATAGCTGTAAAAATCATAATACGTCTTACCCACCCTTCAAAACTACCCTCATTCTTAAAGCGTTCAATATTCAAAAACACCTTAATAAACCCCTCCTGCAGCATGTCTTCAGCCTCGGCCCTATCCTTGGCGTAACGCATACACACAGCGAGCATTTTGCCCGAAAACCGGTCATAAATCAATTTTTGACACTTTCTGTCGCCATGTATGCAGCCTAAAATGATATCGGTTTCTGATAATTGCATGTGTATTCGGTTAGTCAAAGTTACACGTTATTGGGTTGCATACTGCCAAGCTTTCGCATTTTAGCTGTCAGTTTTGGGTCTATTTTAGCCTAATTGCGTTAAAAATGTCATGTATAGCCGGGTGGCACAGCTTGTGATAGGGAGTGAACGTCATTCAATTTACATTTAATAAAAAACATATATGTCAGTAAACTTAAAACCATTGGCCGACAGGGTTCTGGTTGAACCCGCGCCAGCTGAAGAGAAAACCGCCTCAGGCATTTTTATCCCCGACACCGCCAAAGAAAAGCCACAACGCGGTAAAGTAGTGGCAGCAGGAAACGGTAAAAAAGATGAGCCGATGACCGTAAAAGCAGGTGATACCGTACTTTACGGCAAATATGCTGGTACAGAAATAACCATTGAGGGGAAAGAGTACTTAATCATGCGCGAATCCGATATTTTCGCAATTATCTAATTATCAATTTAAAACAATTAATATTCAAACAGTATGTCAAAAAAAATTCAGTATAACGTAGATGCCCGCGATGGATTAAAACGCGGTGTTGACGCATTGGCAAATGCCGTGAAAGTAACCCTTGGACCAAAAGGACGCAACGTAGTTATCGATAAAAAATTTGGTTCTCCGGCAGTAACTAAAGACGGTGTTACCGTAGCCAAAGAAATAGAATTGAAAGACCCTATCGAAAACATGGGTGCACAAATGGTAAAAGAAGTAGCTTCAAAAACGGCCGATCAGGCAGGTGACGGAACTACAACGGCTACTGTACTTGCTCAGGCTATCGTATCTGCCGGTTTGAAAAACGTGGCCGCAGGCGCCAATCCGATGGATTTGAAACGCGGTATTGACAAAGCCGTTACAGCAGTTGTAGAAAACCTGAAAAAACAATCGCAGGAAGTTGGCAACGATAACAATAAAATAAAGCAAGTTGCCAGTATATCGGCCAATAACGATGAAGTAATCGGTACGCTGATTGCTGATGCAATGGCTAAAGTGGGCAAAGAAGGCGTAATAACCGTAGAAGAAGCCAAAGGAACCGAAACCGAAGTAAAAACGGTAGAAGGCATGCAGTTCGACCGCGGTTATCTTTCACCCTATTTTGTGACCAACCCCGATAAAATGGAAGCCGAACTGGATCAGCCTTTTATTTTGATTTACGATAAAAAAGTAAGCAACATGAAAGAACTACTTCCAATACTGGAGCAAGTGGTACAAACCGGCAAACCTCTTTTAATTATTGCTGAAGATGTAGAAGGTGAAGCACTGGCTACATTAGTGGTAAACAAAATACGTGGTGCATTAAAAATTGCTGCCGTGAAAGCTCCGGGCTTTGGCGACCGCAGAAAAGCCATGCTGGAAGACATCGCCATATTAACTGGCGGAACAGTAATCAGCGAAGAGCGTGGATTTAAACTGGATAATGCAGATTTGACGTATTTAGGCAAAGCTGAAAAAGTATCTATTGATAAAGACAATACTACGATCATCAACGGTGCCGGCAAAAAAGAAGAAATCACTGCACGTATCGGACAAATCAAGGCTCAGATTGAATCAACCACTTCTGATTATGATAAAGAAAAACTGCAGGAGCGTTTGGCTAAGTTAGCCGGTGGTGTTGCCGTGCTCTATATAGGTGCAGCTACTGAAGTAGAAATGAAAGAGAAAAAAGACCGTGTAGATGATGCTCTGCATGCAACACGTGCAGCTGTAGAAGAAGGCATTATTGCAGGTGGTGGAGTAGCCTACATCCGTGCTATTGAATCACTGGAGAAACTGAAAGGTGCCAACGAAGACGAAAATACAGGTATACAAATCATACGCAGAGCGATAGAAGAGCCGCTGCGTCAGATTGTAGCCAATGCCGGTGGCGAAGGTTCGGTAGT
>JBKCPL010000055.1:0-22564 GCA_046309355.1 Bacteroidota bacterium | reverse complement strand
TCAAAGACCTCCTCTATAAAATGGCAGACGACCTGCTGATACTTGGCCACCGCAACAGCGAATGGACCGGCCTTGGACCGATACTTGAAGAAGATATTGCGTTTTCATCTATGGCGCAGGACAAAATTGGACAGGCGCAGGCATTATATCAATTGCTTCACGAACTGGGCGAACAAGAACCCGATACCGTTGCCTTTACCCGCAATGCCAATCAGTTTCACAACAGCCAGTTTGTAGAGTTGCCCAATGGCGAATACGATTTCAGCACAATCAGGCATTTTCTTTTTGATACAGCCGACCAATTGCGTTTTGATATGCTGGCCAATTCAAGCTACGAGCCGTTGGCTAAAGTTGCCCGCAAAGTAAAAGGCGAATTGAAATACCACGTGTTTCATGCCAATACCTGGATAACCAAAATGGGTGCCGCTACCGAAGAAAGCCATATTCGCATGCAACATGCATTGAATGAAGCGTGGGATTACGCATTGGGTATGTTTGAAGCAAGCGAACACGAGCAACAACTCATTAGCGAAAAAGTATTTGAAGGCGAAGCTGAATTGAAAAAACGTTGGTTGGGTATTATTTCACCTGTCCTTACCAAAGCCACGCTAACCATACCTATTGAAAGCACATGGCAACCTATATACGGAGGACGCAAAGGCATGCACACCGAGCACCTGCAACCTTTGCTGGATGAAATGAGCGAAGTATTTAAAATTGACCCCACTGCGGAGTGGTAGGAGGGATTTTAAAGTTAGAAGGTTGAAAGGTTAGAAAGTTATTGACTAATCAAAGCAACCTTCTAATCTTTTCAACTTTCTAAACCTTGTAATTCAATAACCTTGTAATTTAAAAAATGCTAACCGAAGCCCAAATATGGCAAGCCCTTGAGGTGGTTAAAGACCCCGAAATACCTACATTGAGTATGGTGGATATGGGTATTATTACCAAGGTAGAAGTGCGTGGCGAAAGCAATGTATTTGTGGAAATGACTCCTACATTTACCGGATGCCCGGCCATAAAAATGATGGAAAACATGGTGGCTGAAAGGTTGAAAGAAATGGGTATTGAAACTGTAGAAGTTGTAACCACATTCGACAAACCGTGGGACAGCAATAAACTCACCGCACGTGGGCTGATGTGTTTGAAAAAACACGGCTTGGCACCTCCTGTAAAACATCAGGGAGAAGTAACACAAGAATTATTGGAACACACAGAATGCCCTTTTTGCGGCAGCAAAAACACCGAAATGAAATCGCCCTTTGGGCCTACACTTTGCCGCAGCATGCATTACTGCAACAACTGCTTACAGGCCTTTGAAGGATTTAAGCCGGTGGTGTAGTTAATAAAGCAAATGCTGTTTGCGTCTTGTTCGCCATCCTGCCTCATTTTTACTAGTAGTAAGATAAATAAGCAAGTCGGCCTGCGACTTATACTTCACAAAATAAATCTTCTTATCTGCTTGCGATTGGTATTCCACAAAGTGCCACAAGCCCTCGTTTCCTTTTGCTTCGCTTTTATATTTGGCTTTGTACACCACTAAATCAGCCTGACTTTCATGGTTTACCGCAAACACTTTTATCTCTGCCTGCGAAGAATAATTAACCGTAAAAATGGTTTGGGCGGATGCAGTAGTTTTTGTAAGTACGAAGATGTAAAAAATGGATAAGCATAATTTCATAGTCCTAAATTTAACGCAATAAAATGAGGTATAAAATAAGAAATGATTGGAGATACACGTTCTGCGAAATATAATCTATATCATATTCTATTTTTATTCAAGTACGTCTATTTTAAATAAATAAATTAAGCTCTCAGGGTCAAGTTGATTACCTAAGGGATTGCTTTTACGTGATAAGTATAAACCGCCTGCCGCATCAAAAATGGGGTCATATGGTATGTTTTTATTATAAAAAAAATTGAGCACCCCTTGCTCATTTAATTCGCTAAATTGATTTAATGGGATGAGTGGCAACCCCAATCTTATTAATTGACTGTAGCTGAGTGCTAAAAAAGCATTATCTTGGAGTACAAAAAAGCGCCAAAGCATATTTTTGCTCTTGTCTGAAATATTCTCATTTGCAAGGCTAACAGAAAGTGTAATATTACCATTATTCAAAAGCATTGTATCATATGATGCAGTAATAACAAACGACTCTTCGTCCTTATCTTTATGTTGTATCGTGAAAAGTTTGTTTTTCAAAACATTAAATTGAGGGATACCAGCGTTGAAGGAATCTACAGATGACTTTTGCGAGACGTCCAAAAATGAACTCTCGGAAGTTATTTTCCTACCCGGAACTGAATTATAAAATTCGATATCTGAAATATCAAGTATCTCAGGAAGATAAGCTACGAATTCGGGAATAATAATATTGTCACTCTCATAATCGGAATTAGGATTATCAATTTCATTTGAGGTAATCTGATATACCATCATCTTCTGATTTTCTCGGGAAGAATTCCTATTACATTCTATTTGTGCACCAACAACAACTTTTGCAAGTCTTATCTTAAACATAGTAGAGGCTGATTTAAAGCTGGGGCTAAGAAAATATGAATTTAAAAAATCTGAAGTGTCTAGCTGAATTGGTCTTTTTTCTTGAGCATAAGTTTGGGGTATTTGAAATAAAGCAAATAGCACACAAAACTGTAAGCGTATAGACTTCATGTGGTTCATTTTCATTTAACCTTTGGGGGGGGCTCATTAGATCAGTACTAAATCGACATTCTAAATGTCTCTTTTATATCATATTACCCCTTACTTGTAGTAATTATATTCGTAGTCACGAAATTTATCAAAATACATTTTCCAAACAACGAAACTGATAAAAAGAGAAACAAAAAATGCTATACCTATCCATATTAATGTGGCCTTTGCCCAATTAGACTTATTGGAATTGTCTTTATCATTCGCCCAAATCACCAAGAAAACAATACCAACAATAGGAATCATCAAAATAAGGTAATTTATTAACCATTGACCTATAGTAATATCTTGATTAGATGATGGTTTACCATCAATCTGTATTGTTTCGTTATTTGATGTCTTATCCCCCCATTTTCTTACCAATAATATGGTAGTAATTAAAACGAAAACATTGATTAACTCCATAAATACTTGACTAATACTCCAATGGTCTATGTGCTGATAACGGAATATTAGCTTATCTAATATGAGAATAATAGTTAAAATAACAAGAGATTTTCTAAAATATATATTTTCCATAAAAATAAAATTCAGTTTATAATAAGGGTATTTATTTTCCTTGATTTAGAATTTTTAAATTGGGTACTTACAGTATGTTTTTAATAAGTACTAAACTGCTTTAAAAACCAACAACTATTAATTTGATTATTTTTTAATGCATTCTGATTACATGGTTGTTACCCATCAGCCTGATTTCTATAAATTCATTAGGATTGCCTTGTTGTAAAAGATTTCCATTTTTAGGTATTACAACTCCAATTTTTCCATCATCGGTCATCCATAATTTGTCTTCAAGATAGATTTTAGTGGGACCATCAATTGTCTTTTTAAAGACTTTAATTTTGGGATTCATTGACCCCTGATAATTAAGTTCATCAACATATACACCATTCTCATATACAACCCTTTTGATTTTGTATTGATAACCATTTTCGTTCTTATTGATTTGAAGTGTAATTTCTGCATCATAGGACATCCCAAGAGCTACGTATGAATCTTCTCCCACCCATTTTTTATCGATAATTAAATCTGGATTGATACTGTTTGATGAAAATATTCCATATAAAAAACCAACTGTAGCGGTAAAGATTAATACGTAGAATATCTTTTGTTTTTTACTTTTGGATTTCCACCAATCTATGTAAAAGTTTTTTACATTATTATTAGTTTGTATTGAATCTTCTATTTCTTTTTTCTCTTCTAATGAAAAGTTATTATCTAGTGACAGATGGTAATTATTCTTCTTAATTTCGTTCAAAAGAATACCAATATCAAAAAACTTAACATTGTAAGGTTTGAGAACAGATAGTGCGGATGCTTTTAGTTTTTCTTTTTCAATAAAGCCTGCTCTTTTCTTCTTAGCTTCTATTAAGGATATTATATATAAATCCCTATTGTTTATTTTGTATTTTTCAATCAAGCTCATAATAAATAAATTACTTTCTTATTCATAAATCAACAAGTCTGCATCCACTCTATTAGCTAAACCATTTGCTTTTGAAAACAATGTTGCTGCTTTTTGCCATTCGTGATGTGTAGTTTTGTTAAGCATTTTTATTGCTGTTTTCATTACAGTAGAAGTGTGTTGGCTCAAGCTTTTCATAGCCAAACTATCAATTGGCGACTCTAAAAAAGAAGCAATTTTATCAAGCTTAAAATGCTCATTTAATACTTTATTATAATAACAATCTCTTAAGTAAAGATTTATAGCTTTACGGCAAATGCCCCAGTGCTGTTGATTCACTGGTATGCTTATCTTCTGTTTTAATTTACTTGTAAAAGAGTCAAGCATTACTTTAAAATCTAAATCATTTTTACAAGATGCTACATCATTTAAATCAATGATAAGACACAAATTTTTACGAATAGTGTTTAAACCACCGGCTGCTAAACTACTATGTGTAGAATTAGTTCCTATACATGTTTTACTTATTCGTTTTTGGTGAAGCGTAACTAATTTATGCATTATGCTATAATGTTTATCAAACGCAAGCTACATTGCACAACCAACCCACCCAAATATATTCAACAAAGCGACTTTTTTGCTCAGCGAATAAGGGTTTTCGACAAGTTAAGCAGCATGGCTAGGGCAGCTTTAAAACTACCCTTTGATATTGGAAAGTGTAATTTCACTTTGGGCAACGCCATCCTGTACCTTGAGGGTGTATGTAGCGTTATTTATTTTAGTAAAATGATTGATCAAAAAGCTCCCTGTGCCCGTTTGTAGGTGTTGCTTTTGCCCTGTACTGTTGGCAATACATACCCGATTGGCATATACATGTATATGAATATAGCCGCTTATTGTATTATGCTTCACCGCATTCAATATCATATTTCGTAAGGTAACCAGCATGGCATTTTTATTCAATACCACTTCAGCATCTTCATCGTTCAGCCATTTCACTATAATTTTCTTTTGTATTATGAGCCCTTGCATCTGTTCCACCACCTCATGCATCAAGTCAGATAAACTGCACATCTCTTTAGTAATTCTTTTACTTTCCTGTGCATAATAGGCCCATTGTAGGGTGTCGTCCAGAATCATTCGGTGTTCCATCAAAAGTGTTTTATTGAAGTTGATATTACCAGAATTTACGTTCTGTTCAAGGCTCAATAATGTTGCATTTAAATCATGCGATAATACATGAAGAAAATGATGTCGGTACGTGTTGAGTTGCTTGATTTCTTTAAAAGATTTTACAAGATATAGCGATGTAACAGCTAAAGCGATAAGTATAAACGAAAGTAAAATAAGTAATTGTTTGTTTTTTCTGATTTGTTCAATATACTCGTCATTTACTGCTTTTATGCGCTTGTTGTTGTAGCTAAAATATAACATTCGCCTTACCTCCTGTTTCCACTCATATGTATTAGTTAGCCGTAACTTTGAATAAATATCATCAGATATTAAACCTGACCGTTTAACTTCTTTTATTACTCCTGTGTAATGATTATCTACGTCTACATCTGCTAAGTATGTTGTTAGTTTCTTTGTTGTGTATATGTGTTTCAGAAACTCTTCTGTATTTTTTTCTCTAGCATAAAATCTGGCGAGCTCCACTTCAACTTTGAATAGACTTACGTAATCATTTGTGTCAATGTGTGGTATTATTTTTAATAGTTTGTCCTTTTCTAAGTTTAATTCAGAATAATGTTCGTGTATCAACATATACCCGTTTAGCTCTTTAGGTAAGATTTGCATTATATAGTTAATATCAGATAAGTTATTTGGATTTATTCTTCGCTGTAATATTGCCATTGTAATTGCCATGCGGATGTATCCAATGCGGACTAAATCACTCGTTAGTTTTTTCAATATCGGATTATCGGCTTCTATGAATACCACATCACCTTTTGCCATTGTAATAAATTGTTGATAGGTAATTAGAATGTCTTTCAATGGATTCTCTGGCAGGTTTTTCATTTGGGCAGCCCTATACAACGCTAACTTCCATTTACCTGCAAAAAGCGCCCTTTCCCACCTGAAATGAGCTGTTTGTATTATCAATGTATCTCTTGTTAAAGAGGATAAATACTCTTTTGCATAATTTCCTGCTATTTCTATTGTGCTATCGCATCTGTTAAAGGAGCGCTTCAACCAATGGTGGTTTGCTAAATCTATTAAGGCAAAAAACTTTTTAATCCCAAAGCAATGATTTATACGTATTTTCCAATATGCTTCAGGTTTTGATAACAATAATGGGGCATCATAATGAAAGCCCGTAAACCACATGGACTGTTGCTTGGCAAGCATACCCTTACCTAGGAAAGGAGGAAAAAGTAACAGAAATAATAAAGCACGAAACATGATTCAATATAGTGGTTTTATATACGTATTAATAATTTTCAATGAATGCGCATTTACATTAAGCAAAAACATATTATTAGGGTGTGAAAAGGCATTAGTCGTTATTTTTCAAGTGTTATTATGAGAAGTGTCAAATAAAACTTTTAGATATTCGCACTACTAGCTCCTAATCATATCATTAATGATTCACACGGTAATTATAGAAGATAACGAGAAAGACATCAAAAGCTTGAAACAGATTTTAACAGCTGATGCTCGCTTTTCAGTCTTTAAAACAGTTGTTAACGGTAATAACTGGAATGATATTATGGCACGGCAAAGATTTGATGCCGTATTTGCCGATATTGAACTAAATGGCAAAAATGTATTTAATCTGCTTAAAACCTTACCTTATAAACCTGAGATTATTGTTGTATCCAACTATCCAAAGTATGCTCTGCAGGCTTTTAACAGTGATGCATTGCATTTTCTTACCAAACCGCTGCGCAAAGAACATATCCTGACTGCCATGGAACGGCTGCACCGCAAAATACTCTTAAAAGAACACAAGCCTGTTCCTGAATCTTTCTTTTTGCAGGTTAGCCGAAATAATTATGAACAACTGTTCTTTAATAACCTCGTAAGTATCAAAGCAGAATCGGAGTATATCAAACTATGTTTGGCGAATGATAAGCCCATACTTGTTTATGAACGCCTGAAAAATATTATAGCCGAGCTGCCTCCTTCACAGTTCATTCAGGTGCATAGGTCTGCCATAGTTAATGTTAAATTCATTCGGTCAATAAGCGGAAATACCATACATTTAGTTAACAAAGAAAAAATCCCTATCGGGTCTAGTTTTAAAGGTCGTCTGGCATCATACTTAAACAAATAAACTTTTCCGATACGTAAAAGTATTAAGCCGGTGGTGTAACGAATTAAACCTTATTTTGCAATTCCTATCCTAAGGTAGTATGAAAACTTCGCTATACCATGTTATCGCACTTATTTGTATGTGTATATATACACGCGTCAATTCACAAAGTTGTCTGAATAAAGATATTGCTGATTTACCGGTTTTACATACACAACACAGTTTCCAAAAAAATACCGCTGTAGACACGTTTGACATTGTATTTCATGTATTGCACCGGGGCGAACCCGTTGGTAGCGGAGGCAATATTTCTGATGAGCAACTCTTAAGCGCCATCACTGCCCTGAACCGTGATTTTCGTGCGCTTCCCATACACGACAGCATTTCTATCCGACCAAACGGAGCAGATACACGTATACAATTTCGTATGGCCTGCAAAGACCCGAATGGCAATGCTACAAATGGCATAGTACGAATAAATGCATCAGGTGTGGCCGGCTTTGATTCGCTTGGCATTCAGTTCAGGCCCGCAGGTGGCGGAAACTTTACAACCATTCTGAATCTGAGTAAATGGCCAATGAATAAATACATCAACATTTGGGTTTCTCACCGAATTGAGAAACCGGATGGGGGCATCACCGGAGGGGGCGGATTTGGCCCAGGCACTCCCGTTTTTGCGAATGGATTTGGTGGCGCTTATATGAATCACCGCTATGTAGGCTGCGATCCCGACAGCAGTTTAGGATACAATATATTAAACCCATACGGACGACTTATTTCACATGAAGTGGGTCACTTTCTGGGGCTCCTTCATACCTTCAATGGAGATACCTGTTTTGAAACCGACTGCACCACACAAGGCGATCAGGTATGCGACACCGAACCGCACAGCAATTCAAAGCCATATGATGTGAGCTGCAACGAAACCATTGAATGCGGCACCCGCGAACCGGTAGAAAATATTATGAATTACAGTGGCATAACATGCGGCAGCATTTTCACAGCAGGTCAGCGCGACAGAATGAAAACCGTTATACAAACTTCTTTGCAGGCATTGCCCAATCAACCGGCCTGTAATCAAGTAACCTCAATAAACGAATGGAGTATACAATATCCATTTAAGTTATTCCCTAATCCAGCGAGCACACAAGTTACCGTTGAAAACAGCACAGATGCCGAAGTGTCCGTTTACTCATCAACAGGCATGCTTTTGTTTGAGCAGAGTATGACTGCCGGAAAGCATCACTGGCAAACCGATTTGTGGGCTCCGGGTATGTATATCATTCGTGTAAAATCGCCACTGGGTAGCAGGTACTTCAGGTTATCCGTATTGCAAAACGGAAGATGAAAAAACTGCACTCCCCCCTATACGGTAAATGAGTGCAGTCATACATTTTTAGAATTACTTAGTTAATATACTTACATACCGCGCAATAGCTTCCAGCTCGCATGCAGCTATCAGCTGCATAAAATCAATTTTGCCGCCTCCTGTCTGTACCTTTTCGAGTGCATTGTAGTATGCCATGCGGCTTTTGCTATCGCCTTTTATATTGGCAATCACATAGCCGTGTTTCAGCAATATTAGATTCATCACCAGCCGCGAAGTGCGGCCATTGCCATCTACAAAAGGATGAATAGTTACCAGTCGTTCATGCATTTCGGCAGCCAACAGCACCGGATGCAAACTGCGCTTATTTGTTTCATACCAGATAAACAACTCTTCCATTTGCTTGGGTACCAGATAAGGCGCAGGCGGTGTATGGCTACTCCCTTTTATCATCACCTGAACATGGCGATACCGGCCTGCATTGGACTGATCAATACCACGCAGAATAAGATTATGAATAGCCAAAACCTCCCGTTCATTGATTTCTGATTGTTTATCAATCAGGTATTTCACATAATCTATGGCCTCCTTGTGATTAATAGCTTCCAGATGCTCGCGCATACTTTTTCCACTAATAGTAAGTCCTTCGTTAATGACCAGGTCTGTTTCTTTGAGCGTAAGCGTATTGCCTTCTATACGGTTACTTTCAAAAGTGTACTCCAGCTCTAGCGCTTGTGCAATGCGGTAGCTATCAAACTCACGCAGTGTATTCAGTTTCTTTTTACACGTGTCTATTTCCTTCAGCACAGATTTTATGGCTTTAGGCATAGGTACTTTTGTGCCGGCCGAATGCCTCTGTTTCAATTCAGCTTCTGCAGCCATCATGGCTTCGAGGGCCAATGCATCATCTCCTATTTCATAGATAATTTTTTCTTTAAGCCACTGCACCAGTAAGTCATTTGCATTCAGGCCAAGAAGGCGTGCCAGTTTAATCACCTGCTCACGGGTGGGCTTCCGGGCTCCGCTTTCAAATTTGCTTACCAAAGCCTGATCAATATTCAACTCTTGCGCTACTTCACGCACCAGCATTCCTTTTTTTTCACGGGCGGTTTTGATGAGGGTTTTCATGACATGCATAATAATGACATGACAATTTTAGTCATTTTTTAGATTAACTACAAATCACCTTCCCTTTTTATTTTCGTTTACCTGTCACCACCCGGTGTCCAATTATTGCACAGCCTGTAAAAAACTTGTAACACCCATAATCATCTATTTTTACTACCTTGCTGCCTGTGGCAGTCGACCAAACAACAACCTCGAAAGAGAAGATATTGAAAAAAGTAAGGCAGGCGCTTATTTATAAGTCGAAGCCTAAGTTCTCCAATATTGATTTGGAGAGCAATGTGTATGCACAGCCTGACGACACATCTATACTTGAAACATTTGCCCGAAGTTTTACGGATATAAAAGGCCAGTTCATCATTTGCGACAATCAGTTTGATTTTATCGATAAATTTTTAACCCTGCAGGAAAGGAAAAAAATTAAATCTATTTACTGCCGCGAAGAAGAATTGCAGATGTGGTTTACCGATGCCGGCATTGGTTTTAACACCCCGAAGGAATCTATTGAAAAGGCGATGGCTACTGTTACCGGTTGTGAAGCCATCATTGCCCGTACAGGTTCTGTATTGATTTCTTCTGCCAAAAATTCGCATACATATACGGTTTACCCGCCCATTCACATTGTGGTTGCATTTGCCTCACAGGTAGTGATGGAGCTGCGCGACAGCTTTCTGTTGATTAAAAACAAATATGGACGCAATTTGCCCGGAATGCTGTCGTTTATAAGTGGCCCCAGTACCACTGCCGATATAGAAAAAACGGTTGTGATAGGGGCACACGGACCTAAAGAGGTTTTTATGTTTTTAATAGATGATTTGAAACGTGACAGACATTAACCTGACGCTGCAGGACGGCAAAAAAATATATTTCGCATCCGATTTTCATCTGGGTGTACCAACACATGAGTCCAGCTTGCTGCGCGAAAAGCGTATTGTAAACTGGCTTAACTCGATTGAGCACGATGCACAGGCTGTTTTTCTGGTAGGCGACATGTTTGATTTTTGGTTTGAATACCGACATGTGGTGCCCAAAGGCTTTGTCAGGCTGCTGGGTACGCTGGCCCGACTGTCTGATAACGGCATTCGCATTCATCTGTTTCACGGCAACCATGATTTATGGCAGTTTGGGTATTTAGAAAAAGAACTGAATTGCACGGTTCATAATAAGCCTGTTTCACTGATGGTGAACCAAACCCTGTTTCATATAGCACATGGCGATGGAATAGGTCCGGGACAACACTGGTTTAAATTTATCCTTTCGGTATACCGCAATCGTTTTTTTCAACGTCTGTTCGCTTTTTTTCATCCATTTGTAGGCATGTCGATTGCGCAGTGGGTTTCACACCGAAGCAAGCTAAAAACGTTTGACTCCAACAAACACTACCTGGGCGATAACAAAGAATACCTGATGCTGTATACACGCGAACTGCTGAAACAGCACAGATTTTCATTCTGCATTTATGGCCACCGACATTTGCCCTTCGAGAAAAAGATAAACGACACAACCGTACTTAACCTGGGCGATTGGTTTAGCAGCAATACCTATGCTGTATATGACGGCACACATTTAAACCTGCATTCGTTTAACGCATGATACGCATTACATGGGCATGGGCATGGGCATTGGCACTTACCTTCCTGCTTGTTGGAATGCAGGAACCGACCAGTCCGTTCAGGCTTATCAGCACCATTCAAACAGAGGCAAAGGATATTGAAACTGACCAGCTGGGAAATCTTTACGTGGTTACCAAAACCAATCAGCTATACAAATACAACAGCGATGGCAAAGTGCTGAGTACATTAAATTATAAATACGTGGGAAACATTTCGTATGTGGACGCCACGAACCCTCTTGAACTGTACATATTTTACCGCGAGCTAAACAAACTAATTTACCTGGACAATAACCTGGCATACCGAGGCGAAACCGATTTAAGTCGCGTGGGCATTGGTCAAGCCAGTAGCATAGCCCGTGCATTCGATAACGGAATATGGGCATTTGACATAGCCGATATGCAACTGAAAAAGCTGAACAAAAAAGGCGAAACCGAACAGCTAAGTGGAAATGTACGTCAGTTTGTATCCTCTAGGCTTCAGCCCGGTTATATACACGATAATACGCAGCGGGTGCTGGTGAGCGACACAACTGTCGGCATCCTTGTGTTTGATGTATTTGCTACCTACATCAAAACTATCCCCATAAAATCGGACAGCCACATAAAGCCCATCGAAAATGACCTGTACTATTTTTCTTCAGGCAGGATGCATATCTACAATCAAACCTCGTTTAAAACACGCTCATTTGAGGTGCCCGATGCAGAACATGTAATTGACGTCAGCATCGAAAAATCGAGACTATATATCATGCGTGCCGACCGAATAGAGGTTTACGCATTTTAGCTTTCGGGCATTTGCTTATCTTCGCGCCCCATGCTGCAAAAATTAGAAGCCATATACATCCGTTACAAACAGGTAGAAGACATGTTAAGCCAGCCCGAGGTGGTAAGCGACATGAAACGATTTACACAACTGAATCGCGAGTACCGTGAGCTGCAGCGCATTGTAGAAAAATACTTCGAGTACAAAAACCTGGTTGGCAATATTGAAAACTGCCGTCAGGTATTGGAAACTGAAAAAGATGCCGAACTGCGTGAAATGGCTAAAGCTGAACTGGAAGATCTGGAGCCAAAACTTGAACCTATGGAACAGGAAATACGAATGTTGCTGGTTCCTAAAGACC
This sequence comes from Bacteroidota bacterium, assembly GCA_046309355.1. Lineage (GTDB taxonomy): Bacteria > Bacteroidota > Bacteroidia > UKL13-3 > UKL13-3 > CAYSBE01. The sequence continues at coordinate 10,002 of JBKCPL010000055.1, read as the reverse complement.
CTGAAGACGGCAAAAACGCAGTACTCGAAATACGTGCAGGAACCGGTGGCGATGAGGCAAGTCTTTTTGCAGGCGACCTGGCACGTATGTATTTACGCTACTGTGAACGCAAAGGCTGGAAAACAGATGTGATTGATTATACCGAAGGCACAGTTGGTGGTTACAAGGAAATTATTGTTGAAGTGACCGGTGATGAAGTATATGGGACTTTAAAATACGAAAGCGGTGTACATCGGGTGCAGCGTGTACCCGATACCGAAGCGCAGGGGCGCGTACACACATCGGCTGCTACGGTTGTTGTGCTCCCCGAGGCTGAGGAGGTAGATGTTGAATTAAACCCGGCCGATATTGAAATGCAAACAGCGCGATCAGGAGGTGCAGGTGGTCAGAACGTGAACAAGGTAGAAAGTAAGGTTATGCTTACGCATAAACCTAGCGGTATTGTTGTGGTTTGTCAAGTTGAGCGAACACAAAACGCAAACCGTGAACGAGCCATGCAGATGCTTCGCACAAAGCTGTACGAGATTGAATTGCAAAAACACAACGAGAAAATAGCCTCATCGCGTAAAACAATGGTATCAACAGGTGACCGCTCAGCCAAAATACGCACTTACAACTATCCGCAGGGACGTGTAACCGATCACCGCATTGGCTACACCGTATACAATTTGCCCGAAGTGATGAATGGCGAAATACAGGATTTTATTGAACAGCTTCAACTGGCTGAAAATGCCGAACGACTGAAAGAGGGAAATACCCTTTAATAGCCTGCTGCAGCAATGGCACAAACGCTTACACGTGTGTCGGCAGGCAACACATGTATCAGGCCCTCGAGTGTTGCACCTGTTGTAATTACATCATCGCATATAAGAATGTGCTTGCCGCTTAGCTCATGAGGATGTACCACATGAAAAACCTCTTTTACATTTTGCCACCGTTCAAATCTGCTTTTTCGTGTTTGACTTTCGGTTGCTGAAATGCGCTGAACACAATGACTCAACAGCGGCACCTTCATACCTGCCGAAAGGCCGAAAGCAAAATAATCGCTTTGATTGTACCCACGTGCCCTCAATTTGCTGGCATGAAGCGGAACGGCAACTATACCGTCTAGGTGTATCTGAGCCTTTACTAGTTCATGTGCGTACAACAAGCCCAGGTGTGTTGCCAATTCTTTATATCCGTTATACTTGACGCGGTGAAGCATGGTTTGAACGGAACCCTCTTTTTTAAAATGCAAAAATGCGTAAGCTTGCTCAAGCTTAACCCGTCCCCAGAAAATTTTTTCGAGTGTATTGCCTTTTTCGGTGTGGTAATTTGTATAGGGCAAACCTGCCGTACAGGAGGTGCATAAATGAACCTCATTTTTTAACAGTGTAGTGTCACACGAGGCACACACGTTGGGAAACATCAGGTTTTTTAACGCGGCCAACATGATGCTGTTGTTTTACTTCATGTGCAGCACGCGTAGCGCATAGCTGCCCTGTTGTGTATGCATAATAACCATGTACACACCGGGCATCCAGTCTGCTGTAGACAGGGTTATTTCATCAGACGTATGTAACGCTTTACCTGAATATACCTGCTCGCCCAGCACATTGCGCACTTCCAGCAAGCCATCGGTATTTCCTGAAAACTCGTACCGCAGTGTAAGCTGATGGCTAAATGGAACAGGGTATGCATCAAACTTCTTTAACGCACTTAAATCATTTAACCCGGTAGCATAGGGAAGCACAAATCCGAAAGAAGTATCGGTGCAGCCATTTGCATTAAACGCTACTATGTAAAACGACAAACCCGATGGCGGTATGGTAAACGTTAGCGAATCCTGGGTTGAGCTTGTATTGGTGCCTAACCTCCATTGGTGAAAGGTTTGTCCGGTCGATTTGTTTTTCAGTTTAAGTTGATTGCCGCTTTGTGTGTATTCAAAGGCTGCATCGGGCGAACCGAATACTGTAAACTCCTGTGATGCAGAGTCGAGTTTATTATTCAGGCTGTCATAAATTACAAGCGATACCTGATACGTTCCCGGATTTTGAATGGTAAGCAACAAGTTGGTTTGTGTGCTTTCCGTTGTGCCATCAGGCAGGTACCATTTAAACGAGGAGTAGGCCGTTGAGTTATTGGTAAGTACTGTATTGAATGGTGCGCAGCCTTGCGTGGCAGCCGGACTAAATGCAGCTGATGAAAAAAGTCCGACACGAAACACGATGGTACTGTCTGAATTTTGTGTTATGCCCGAAACGGTAACATTGGAGGGTTGCTTAACACCTCCTACCTTAAAGTGAAGCCGTGCACTTGGGTTGGTATTATCGTTGAACGTTCTGTTATTGGATGTGCCCGGAAATAAATCTCCTGCATCTCCCCTGTTTGTTGACAGTTCCAGATGCCGTTGTCCATCGGCTTGCTTCAGTCCTACACCAAATTGAGAGGTGTCTGAGTTAACCGTATTGCTTCCCGGGTACAATGCGGTGCGGGTGCGGTTAATATGCCATATGGCAAGCCCGCGTGAGGGCAGAAAACGATCCCAGCCTTTTTGCTGTCTGTTCTCGAGCAAAAAATATTCATTGGTACGTGGTGTGTTTATTCGGTAACAACTAGCCGTATCCATCGAATTGCGTATGCGAAATTCTCCCGGATTGGTAATTACCACCGGACGTATCCAATCAAACTGATCTTTGCTCCACGCTTCTAATTGACACGGTGTACGCTCCTGATTAAGCCAACCGCAGGCACCCATTAGACCAAAATTTCCAATGCCTTCTGATGAGTTGTCGGTATCGTACAAATCGGGCAAGCCCATAATATGTCCAAATTCATGGGTAAGCACACCCAGTCCCACCATTGTTATATCGCCCTGCCAGTTGCGCATGCTAGGATTGATGCAGTAACTGGAAATGGTTTTGCCATCTTTAACTCGTGCGCTTCCACCCAACGATGAGCGGTGCGACCAGATATAGCCGTTGAACCCTTGTTCGGCTCCGTAACCTGCGTGAAAAACGATAATACCATCCACACTTCCGTTCGAATCGTTATCGTACAGCGTAAAATCGGCATTGCCTTTGGCATCAGCCGAATCAACTGCCTGAATAATCAGGTTACGCACATTGGTCATGTAAGCCGAGTTGGTAGCGCCATTGTTCAACCGTTGTCCGTAGTTTTCGCGGTTAAGCGCTGAAGTATACCATCCGAATACGTCAACTTGCGGGATTAATTTTCCGTAAGAGTTGGCCACAAAAAAATCCCTGAAACTTCCGGTGTTGTTGTAATTCGGTTTGTTCATTAAATCGCTCAATGCCGAAATAGGATACGCTGCACGCATATCGGGAAACTCCATACAGATGGCAATAATGCGAATATTGCCCGACACCGGATAGGTAACTTCAACGGTTTTCTGCAGCTTCTGGGTTTCGGCCGTAAGCATGTCAAAGTCGTGTTTGATAAGTGCAATCTGCGAAGCACTGAAACGCAAATGGCGAGTCGGAGCGTTTTTACCCAATTGTGTGCGGCTGATTTGGTTGGCTGCTTTTATTCCGCTCAGTTGCAAATTGCCTTCGCTGTCGGCTATGGCGTATTCGTATATGCCGTCTTTATTGGTTAGCACGGTGTATCCTTCGGGCGTTTCTTTGTAATGCAGCATTTCATTACCCGTCATGTGAATCGTCAAACTTGATCCGTCAGCCTGTGTAATGGTTAGCGGGTAGGGCGATGCCACACAATTAGACCGCTGCGATTGAGCATAGGAAGATGCAAGGAATAAGCATAAAAGCGAAAGAATGAATCTGTGGCGCATGTATGTATAAATTATGTTTTATAAACGGTGTACCAGAAAAAGAGTTTAAAAAAAGGTGCGCATAGATAACAATTTTTGACCACTGTTGCATGTAATGTGAAACTAAACTGCTAACTTGGCTACATGAATAATCGGCTAACTCCGTGAAACAAACTTTTTATGATGCCGAAATAACCCACATTATTGACGAATCGCCTGCGGTGAAGCGCTTTTTTTTTCGTGTGCCCCACCTGAAACGATTCGAATTCAAACCCGGTCAGTTTGTAATGCTGAACCTGCCCATCGACTCTAAAATTTCATACCGCAGTTATTCTATTGCCTCTGCACCCGGAAACGACAATGAGTTTGAATTAATCATTGTGCTTAATCCGCCCGGCCAAGGAACACCTTTCATGTGGGAGAATTACAAAGTGGGAAGCATCGTGCCTGTTGCAGGGCCACTGGGCAAATTTACTCTTCCCGAAAAAATTGAACACGACCTGTGCTTCATAGCCACCGGAACCGGCATAGCTCCGCTTCGCAGCATGCTTCATCACATCATCAACACGAGTATTCCGCACAAAGACATCTATTTCATATTTGGCAACAGATACGTTAGTGATATTTTATACAAAACCGAAATGGAAGCACTTGAGAAAAAATATCCGGAGTTTCGCTTCATCCCTGTTTTATCGCGCGAGGAACCACATAACTGGCGAGGCCGCATTGGGTATGTGCATCAGGTTTACGAAGAGTTGTTTGCCGACAGGCGACCTGCACATTTTTATCTGTGTGGTTGGAGTGCCATGCTGCGTGAAGCGCGTGAAAGATTAACGAAAATGGGGTATACCAAAGAGCACATTAAATTAGAATTGTACGACTAAAACCGGTCGTGTACCCAATAAATACATACGCCTATGAAAGCACATGGAAAAACCCTCGTAGTAACCGGTGGCGGAAGCGGCATTGGTCGTGAGCTAGTATTACATCTGGTACGTAAAGGAGCCCGCATCATAGTTGCCGATGTAAATACGGCCGGTATGGAAGAAACAAAAAAGCTGGCGCATAGCCATGGCTCAGCTATACACACGTATGCCCTTGACTTATCCGACAGCCGAGCTATAGAAGCTTTTGCTGCACGTGTTTTGTCTGAGAACGGCAGTATTGACGGCCTCATAAACAATGCCGGCATCATTCAACCTTTTGTACCGCTGAACGAGTTGAATGCCGAAAAAGCCGAGCACATCATGCGGGTAAATTTTTACGGCACGTATCACCTTATCAAGCTGTTGCTTCCTCATTTACTTACACGACCTGAGGCGCACATCGTCAATGTATCCAGCATGGGCGCATTTATTCCCTTTCCCGGACAAACCATGTATGGAGCATCTAAAGCTGCTGTAAAATTATTGACCGAAGGGTTGTATGCCGAGTTGCTGCACACATCCGTTCGGGTAACGCTGGTAATGCCGGGTGCCGTTGATACCAACATCATGGAGCATTCGGGGGTTAGCATTAGTAAAGAAGCACAGGCAGGCATGGAAAAAGCCCCTCGGGTTCCGGCTAAAAAAGCGGCCGAATACATTATTAACGCCATGGAAAAAAATCAGTTCAGGCTTGTGTTGGGAAGCGATGCCCGTTTTCTCGATATATTCAGCAGGCTCTTTCCTACCCGTGCAATTCGGTATATTGTAAAACAGATGCAGGTAAAGTAACCGCTTAAACGGCTAAATGCACGATCAGTTAAGTTCAGCAAATGGTTGGACGTTTTTTACTACTTTTGGCAGGTATGAAAAAAGCAAAAAGCAATAAACTAATACGCTATTTACTGATTGCTGCAGGTTCGGTCATTGCATGTGTACTGATTGGCAAATGGGCTGGCTGGATTGGTGGTACAGAAACAATTAAAGTAAGCAGCACTAAAACCGAACGTAAAACCATTACGCAATCTGTAACGGCCAACGGGAAAATACAGCCTGAAACCGAAGTGAAAATCAGTCCCGATGTGCCAGGAGAAATACGTGAGTTGTATGTGAAAGAGGGCGACTCTGTGATTGCCGGTAAACTGCTGGCAGTTATTGATCCCGAGTTGTATCAATCGGCACTTGACCGGGCCGAAGCAGCACTAAACAACAGCCGTGCAAATCTGGCTACTTCACGAGCCCGACTGCTGCAAGCTGAAGCCCGCTATAAAGAAATAGAAGCCCAGTTTGATCGCAATAAAAAAATGTACAATCAGAAATTAATTTCTGATGCCGAATACGAAACAGCACAAAGCGCATTTGCTGCCGCAAAAGCCGATTACGAGTCCGGAAAACAATCGGTAATTGCATCGGACTATACTGTTCAATCGCAGGAGGCCACGCTGAAAGAAGCACGAAAAAACTTAAGCCGTACACAAATATATGCTCCCGTGAGTGGTATAGTATCAAAACTAGCCGTTGAGAAGGGCGAGCGCGTGGTTGGTACTTCACAAATGGCAGGAACCGAAATGATGCGCATAGCCAATCTGAATGATATGGAAGTAAGTGTGGACGTTAATGAAAACGACATTGTAAAAGTATCGTTGGGCGATACTGCATTGATAGAAGTAGATGCATACAACAACCGTAAATTTAAAGGTCTTGTAACCGAAATTGCAAACTCCGCTTCGTCATCTGCACAAACCACCAGCGATCAGGTGACCAACTTTGTGGTAAAAATAAGAATACTGAGAAGCTCGTATGCCGATCTTATACAACAGTTTGGAAACAAGCGTACCGTATTCAGACCCGGTATGTCGGCCTCTGTTGAAATACTTACCCAGACAGCCAAAGACGTATTGGTTGTTCCTATTGAGGCGGTAACTGTAAAATCGAAGTCTGACTTAGACTCTGCACAAACCAAAACGCGGCTGCCTAAAAACGGAACAAAGGAAAATGATGAGGTTGAAGTAGTATTTGTAATTCAAAACGAGGTGGCTACTCCCGTTCGTGTAAAAACCGGTATACAAGATGACAAAAACATTCACATAGAAAGCGGCCTCAAAGAAAACGAAGAAGTTGTTACAGGACCGTTTAGTGCGATATCGCGTACATTGAAACGTGGCGATAAAGTTACGGTTGTGCCGAAAGAAGAATTGTTCAGCGAAAAAACAAACGAGTAATCAGCATGAATCATTTACCTGAAAATATTGCTGTGCTGGGTGGCGGAAGCTGGGGCACTGCCATTACTAAAATGCTGAGCGAACACAAACGCGCAGCCGGAGACATTGCGAAGCTGATGTGGTGGGTGCGCAGCGAAGAAACCGCCAACTACATACGCACACACAAACGAAATCCGAACTACATCAGCTCGGTAGAAATACACCCTGAAGTAGTAGAAGTAAGCAGCGACTTGCGTGCCGTGGTTTCAGCTGCCGATTTGATTGTTATGGCTATTCCGTCTGCTTTCCTGCACGACTCGTTGAGCACGTTGTCGCCTGGCGATTTAGCAGGCAAATACATTGTATCGGCCATAAAAGGTTTGGTGCCACACACGCGTCAAATTGTAGCTGATTATTTAACCGAAGTCTATGGCATACAGCACGAAAATATCATGGTTATATCGGGGCCATGCCATGCCGAAGAAGTGGCCTCCGAAAAACTATCGTACCTGACCATTGCCGGTAAAAACCGTACCGTTACATCACACTTTGCCTCTCTGCTGACCTGCCGCTATATACGCACCATTATTTCTGATGACATTACCGGAACAGAGTATGGCGCTGTACTTAAAAATATTTATGCAGTAGCCAGTGGTATCTGTCACGGTCTTGGATTTGGCGATAATTTTCAAGCCGTATTGGTAAGCAATGCCATACGCGAAATGGAGGCTTTTTTACAGGCTGTTCATGCTCATCCCCGCGAAATAAACCACTCAGCCTATCTGGGCGATTTGCTGGTAACTGCCTATTCGCAGCACTCGCGCAACCGAACCTTTGGCATGATGCTGGGCAAAGGCTACACCGTAAAAGCGGCACAGCTTGAAATGAATATGATTGCAGAAGGGTATTACGCCACCAAAAGTATGTACGAGCTCAATGCATCAAAACTGAAAGTAGAGATGCCGATAGCCGAAGCCGTTTATGCCATTGTGTATTTGAACTCTCCGGCCAAAAAGGAAATAGATGCCTTATCTGAAAAACTAATTTGATTTTTTAACCGTTAAGCCTGCATGTTCGAGTTCATCAAACGCCCCGCATTCATCTTTGGATTGGTGGCCATTTATGCTATAACTGCTTTTGGCTGGTGGACATACGCCCACTTCAGATCTACCGAAGATTATTATATCGTAGCGAAGGAACTGGCAGAAACAAAATGCTACAAAGCCTCATCAGAAGTAAATGATGGGATTGATAACGACTTTTTCTACGATACCAGCGCTATACGCACTTACCTGAACCTGCACTATCCTGAACTGGAAATACTATTTCTGGAACCGGAAACCAGCATTAAACCATACGACAAATTTCTGATACGCCCGAAAGAAGTTACCTATCAATTGCTGCATATTGAAGAGATAAAAGACAAGTGGATGTATGGACTGGAAGGCGGTGTCATGGTGCTTTTACTGGTTTGGGGGCTCATCTGGATTTTAAGAAGCCTACAGTCGCGCATTGATTTTAACCGCAGGCAAAATAATTTTATGCTGTCTATTACACACGAACTTAAAACACCGCTGGCTTCTGCTAAACTGTATCTGGAAACGCTGCAAAAAAGAACTCTGGAAAAAGAAAAAGTAGATGAAATACTCAAAAATTCGGTTGCCGAAATAAACCGCCTGCGCGATCTGGTCGACAATATTCTGCTGGCTTCACAGCTTGAAAGCAGAAACTATATTCTTCACACCAGTGAGGTAAATGCCAGTAAAATAGTGGAACAGGCTATTTATAAATATGCTGCCCCTCGACAGCTGGAAGACAGGCTGGTGCTGACTATTGAAGAAAACATTTTTGTTCAGGGTGATGCCTTTGGACTAGAAACCATTGTTACCAATTTGCTCAGCAATGCCTATAAATATTCGCCTTCACATACACCCATTCGCATTGCATTCAGGCAATTGAATAATGCCGCTGTACTGGAAGTAAGTGATTGTGGACCCGGTATTTCACAGGCAGATAAGAAGAAACTGTTTCTGCGTTTTTTTAGAGCCGGAGACGAACAAACCCGCAAAACAAAGGGTACCGGACTGGGCTTATTCATCGTAAAAAACCTGTTAAATTTGATAAATGGCGAGATAGAAGTAACCGACAATGAACACGGAGGGACTACCTTTGTTGTTACATTTAAACAGTAACTGCCATGCATCGAATATTATTGGTTGAAGACGAGGAGCACATACAACAAGCCCTAAAACTGAATCTTGAACTTGAAGGCTACTATGTGTATGCCAGCGCAAACGGCTTAGATGCTATTGCTGCATTTCGTGAGCAAAAATTTGACCTGGTTATACTCGATATCATGCTGCCCGAAATGGATGGCCTAATGGTATGTGAGCATATTCGCCTTCACAATACAGATGTGCCGGTACTTTTTCTTTCGGCCAAAAACACCCCAGCCGACCGCATACAAGGGCTGCGCAAGGGAGCCGATGATTACATTACCAAACCGTTCGATTTAGAAGAACTTCTTCTTCGTGTAAAAAAGCTGATTGAAAAGAATGTAAAGCTGCAGCAAACCTCAGAGAACAAGCTGAGCCTTGTGGTAGAGTTTGGAAAAAACTGGATCAACTTTGAAAGCTATGAGGCTTTTGGTGTGCAAGGCAAAATATCGCTTACTAAAAAAGAAATATTGCTGATGAAATTGCTCATCGAAAATAAAAACCAGGTGGTAAGCCGCGAGCATATACTTAAAGTAGTATGGGACTATAACGTGATACCCAATACACGTACCATTGATAATTTTGTATTGGCACTGCGCAAGTATTTTGAAAAGGACCCGAAAAATCCGGTGTTTATACAATCGGTGCGTGGTGTTGGTTATAAATTTGTTGCCTAAAGGCATCAACTATCACATCATCAGGTTTACAAATAAGCGGGTACTACTCAAGTGTACGTTCTAAATCCGTATCGCGCAGGTAACCCCAATCATGAAACAACCGTATGAGTTGAATGCGGTCATCTACAGATAAACTTTGCTTAAGTCGCTTAACAGTTGTATCTACCGTTTGCTCAGTTATGTTTAGCTTATCTGCAATTTTGTTTCGCTCCAAAC
>JBKCPL010000054.1:0-47444 GCA_046309355.1 Bacteroidota bacterium | reverse complement strand
TGATAAAAGGGGAGTGGTACACAGAGAAAGACCCCGGCTATGTGGTAACGGACAACTACTATGCACCCAACCAGATAACCGTAACCGTTGATACATCCGGACTGAATACAAAAGTGGGGGGGGAATATTTTGTATACTACAGAGCAGTGGACCAATCGGGTAATTTATCTAAACGTGTGTTTAGAAAAGTAACAGTAAATTTTGCTACCGGATTGAAACAAATCGGGGCGAATGAAACTATGGCGCTATACCCTAACCCAACTTCAGGATTGTGCACAGTACTGCTCTCTACAAAAGAGGAGGGATCCATAGAAATATACAACATAGTAGGAACCCTGATTAAGAACGTAACATATAAATCCAATCAAACACAAATAGACCTGGATTTGAGCGATGAGAAACCGGGTATGTACTTTGTGGTGATGAAGGCAGGTGGTAAGAAGAAAACCACAAAAATTCAGCTTATTAAATAACGATTGTTGAAGCACTAAAGCATATTCAAAAGGCAGTTGAATTACTCAACTGCCTTTTTTGTTTTGTAGTGAATACGCATCACCGATCGTGTGTGTTGAGTGATGCGAAACTGTTCATGTATAGTGTATGGAATGAGTGCAGCTACTAAATTGTTAATGCGAATGAGTGGAATAGTACTGCGTATATGAACAGGTATTTTTTTATCGGTGAAATAATCACTTAGTTTTTTTGTGCCATGCATTCCCATAGGTTGAAAAAGGTCACCTTCTTTCCAGTAATCGAGTGCTATATCGGGGAATGTATCGGTAAAGTCATCAGCTGCTATGAACAACGTATTTTCTTGCCGGAAGGACCATAAGGTACCCGCATTAATCAAATCAATATCAATACTGAAATGTGGAGTGCTGTAATGAAAAGGTAATGCATGAATGCCAATTGAGGATGAAGTAGTGTCCGGTGATTTTATTAGAAATAGTTTAAATGCCTGAGTAATGAGTTGATATGAATTCGCGTGTGCAGTTTTACCCGACACGAAAGGCAATTGATTGCATAAACTATTTATTTGTTCGTAATTGAAGCCATAAGTATGCATTTCATAGAATAAATAATCGGTCAGAAACGCAGTTTCAGTAAACTCAGAAAAATCATATTCCACTTCGCCCGTTTGTCTTACCTGACGATGTTTGTTATTTAGTTTTTCAATAAATTCCTTCAATGCGTATTGACTGAACGATACTCTGTCAGCCAGCTGCGCAATATGCTCAATGGCTTTAGGATTAATCTCCGAAATTATTGGGAATACACTATGCCTAATTTTATTTCTTGTGTATTTCAGTTCGGCATTCGTTGAGTCTTCCCGATACGAAATACCGTAATCGGCACAGTAGCGAAGTATGGCTGATTTGCTATATGGCAACAATGGTCGAATACGTTTACCTTTTGCATCCTGCATGCCCGACAATCCATTTAGTCCCGTACCACGAATCAAATTAAGCAGGATAGTTTCAGCCTGATCATTCATGTGGTGAGCAGTTAAAATAAAATCTAACCCATGTGTACTTAGTAATTCTTCAAACCAGGCATAGCGCACATCGCGCGCCTGCTCCTGAATGTTGCCTACATCCTGAATCATACCTTGTGCTTCCAGCAGATAAAATGGTATTTGGTGCTGGCTGCAATAGAAGCGAATAAACTCCATGTCAGTATCACTTTCTGCACCTCGCAGTCCATAATTTACATGCGCAACCGAAAAGGTACATCCTGCTTTTATCAGTAAATCTGCCAGACACATGGAATCGCTTCCACCGCTACATGCCAATAATAGAGAATGATTAGGTGTAATACCCAAATCTTTCAATCTTTGCCTGAATGAATCTAACGTAAGTATAGCTGAATGTATGTCAATTTTCATAGCTTTGAACGCATGCCTGAGAAAGAAAAAGTAGCACGTTACATAGGGTTAGTATTTTTATGTTGTGGGTTATTTAATTTAAAACTGTCAGCACAAAACGAACGTATAGAATTGATACATGCAAATGTACTTGAATACGATCAATCAACAACAGGCAAGATCAAACGTTTAATTGGGGATGTGCAATTCAAGCAGGGCAATACGCTTTTGTATTGCGACAGTGCTTATCAGTTCGAAGAGCAAAACATGGTAGATGCTTACAGCAATGTTCGCATTAACCATAATGACAGCTTACAGTTTTTTAGTAAAAAACTGAGCTACGATGCCAATACTCGTTTTGCACAATTGCAGGGTGATGTGGTGATGACCGATAAAACAATGCGACTGACTACAGATGCGCTTACGTTTAACATGATTCAAAACACCGGTTATTACACAACTGGCGGCACCATTGTAAACGAACAGAATACACTTACCAGCACATACGGATATTATTATGCCAATCTGAAGGAGTTGTTTTTTAAAGACGATGTGGTTCTGGTTAATAAAAAGTATAAAATAAATACAGACACATTACGCTATGCAACCCGGTCATCAGTAGCTTATTTTTTTGGCCCCACACGTATTACCGGCAGCAACAGTAATGTGTACTGCGAAAGGGGCAGGTTTAATACAAAAACCGAAGTAGCTCATTTTGGGAAAAATGCCCGCATACAAAATGAAGATAACGTGTTGTGTGCCGACAGCATATACTATGAAAATGCCGCTGAGTTTGGGAAGGCCTGGTACAATATTGAGTTATACGATAAAAAATCAAAGACCATTCTGTACGGTGAAAAAGGTACGATGATGGGAAAGCAGAAGAGAAATATCCTGCACGGCCATGCATGCATGAAGAAATACCTGGAAAAAGACTCCATGTATCTGTTTGCAGATACCATTTACAGTTACGGCCGAATTCAGTTGGCTGATTCTATAGTGCAGCATGAACTGGTAAAAGCGTTCAGGCAGGTTTCGGTACTAAAACACGATATGCAGGCCCGTTGCGACTCGGTTATTTATCAGTCAATAGACTCCAGTTTAACACTGTTTCACAAACCTGCATTGTGGTCAGGGCAAAATCAGGCTACAGCTGACACCATTATCATGTACATGAACAACAACAAACTGGACTCCTTCAGGCTAATAGAAAACGGGATGATGATATCGAGGGTTGCAGCCAAAGAGTTTGATCAGATAAAGGGTCGTATCATGAATGGAAGGTTAAGCGATAGTAAGTTTGAGTACCTGAAAGTAATGGGAAATGCGCAGAGCATTTATTATGTAAAAGAAGACTCCGCTTATACAGGTGTAAATGTGATTGATTGCAGTGAAATGGAATTTTACTTTTCAGAGAATAAAATTAGCCGTTGTCAATTTTTAACCAAACCTGATGCCAACTACTATCCTATAAAGGATACTAAACCGGAAGAGCTGCGGTTAAAAGGTTTCAAATGGAGAGCCAAAGAACGACCTCAATGGGACAGATTACTAGCTTATTATGTAAAGAAAAAATGATAATCATTAAAAAGTTTACAAATAGTTTTGTTTTATCAACTTTTTTTGAAATTTTTGGTATTCGATATGATTAACAAATCAGCAACATGTATATGAAAACTAAACTTACAATTCTATCCGGGCTTGCCCGAAAACTACTCTTTGCCGGCATTATTTTTACAGGCATCGGCAACATTCATGCGCAAGCCCCGATTGAAGGTGGACGAACCTACTACATTGACGGGATTGGTGCTGACGTTGTAGCACCTAAAGACACGTTTATTAATTTCATGGGGACGTATACCGGTGGTGCGTACTCTAATACGTCAGGATTGTTTAATGCAATAACGGTTAATGGTGTTGATCCAACTACATTAGGAACCATCACAATATTATTGGTTCCGGGCTACACAGGTATAGAACCTGCTCCTTTAGCCATAGGAAATATTACTAATGGAGGGTTCAACTATATGGCTCCTAGCCGTTCTATAGTGATCAAGCCAAATCCAGGTGCGAATTATATCATCACTACGTCCGGAGCTGTGGCAGCCAATGTTGCGTTGTTAAGGTTCAATGGTGTTAGTCATATCACCATTGATGGAGAAGGTACCCCAGGACAACGTAACCTGACTTTTCAAATGAACGCCAGTTCTACACAAGCTACGTCTAAAGTTATAGAGTATACTGGTTTTTCTCAAAACGGATGTCAGAATATTGCTATACGCAATTGTGTAATAAATGGGAATAGTACGGTGAATGCTGTTAATACGTATGCAGGATTTTATATAGGCGGTACCACAACTCCTTCAGCACCTCTTAGACGTAGCCAAAACATTACTATTGAAAATAACCTTATACAAGCAGTACGTCACGGTGTTTTTGCTCGTGGTATAGGACTCACCGCGAATAGTCATGACAATAATTTAATCGTCCGTAATAATATTATAGGGGGTACAATCGCACCTAACGGGTCACAACCAACAACGTTTATAGGCGGTGTGGCTAATGCAGCAGGCATCTTGCTTGCATCGCAGGCCAATTGCCTTATACAAGGAAATACCATTCGCAATAGCATGCCATCGTTTGGTGGTTTTAGGGCGATAGAGTTATCAGCTCAATCCGGTACTTTATCGTTAGACAGTATTGTTAATATAAACGGGAACAAAATCTATAATTTATACACAACAGCAGCGGGTAACGGTATTTACGGTATTCGTGCCAATTTAGGCGCACACACGCTGCCTATGGGAATTAGCATAACAAACAACACGATAGGTGATATCGGAGCCACATCAGGTACAGGTACCATTACAACATTCAACTACACTACGGGTATTCTCATCGAAGATAATTCTGTAAATGCAGGATATTCTATTCTTCACAATTCTGTATACCTGAGCAACGATACATTACCCGGAGCAGGTATAACAGCATGTTTAGGAATTTCAAATACTGTAAACGGTGGTATAACTTTGTTTAATAACATATTTGCTAACCGAGGCGGTCGCCAAATTAACGCTACAGGTAATCCTACATTTACGTATGGAATAATACTTACCGGAACCACCAATCCGTTTTCCGGAATTGGCTACAACGCATTTTACCTCAATGATAGCAGAGGAGGCTACTCTTCAGTTGGCTACTGGCTTACACGCAACCGCTTCACCCTTGCTGAATGGGCCCAGTCTAGCGGATCAACGAATGATGTAATGACTATTCCACCATTTGTTACAGGCGATGACTCTACATTAACTATTAGTAACGGTATGGGTTCTACTTTAGACAATACCGGGTTAAATGTATTTGTACCGTTTGATATTAATGGAGTAGCAAGAACCAGCACCCCGTCACGAGGAGCGTATCAGTTTACAGGTAATAGTGCGTTGGCTTACCATCCATTGGTTGGAAGCCGCACCTACGCTATAAACGGAGTAAACAGCTGGCCTGTGGGGCCGGGTGGTAATGGATCATTTGGAACGGTTGCTGATGCCATACATTACTTAAATAACGCTGGTGTAACAGGTACCGGAAATGTAACCTTGCAAATTGAGCCCGGATATCCTAAAGAAAGTGCATTTATACCTGCAGTGACCAATTTCCCGGGCGCAAATGCTAGTCGTCCTGTTATATTAACTATTGCGCCTACTTACAATGACACTATTAGCACACCAGCACTTACGCATCCCAATTACACATCAACTCTGCGTTTGCTTGGGGCGCGTCATTTTCAAATCAATGGATCTGGCCTACCCGGTCAGCGTAATTTGACTTTTGGCTTGTCATCTGCATTTGGTAGCAACATATTTTTCAGAGTAATAGCTGCTACTACAACAGATACAGCTGCTACTACAAACATTCAAATTAGGAATTGCATTATTCGGGGTAACTCAACTACCTCAGCTATAAATACATTCGCTGGCATTTACCATGGCGCATATTTACCTGCAGGCGTCAGTAACGCAAGTGCTCCCGTTGGTAATAGCAATAACTATATTATCGAAAACAATATAATTGAAGCTGTACGAAACGGTATTTTTGTAAGAGGAGCTAATCTTCCCGGTGAACAAAATGCTATATGGGATATTCGCAGTAACATTATTGGTGGAGATATTGCACCCGGAGGAACTTTACCTACAACATATATTGGGGGCAACACCACCACTCAGGCAGAACAGTCGGGTGTGATGCTCAAATCGGTTGTCATGAGTTCTATAGACAGCAATACCATACGCAATACAATTGCTTCTACAAATCAATCTAACCTATTTGCAGGTATTCGTTTGGAGGCCTTTAGTGAAAATGGACAAGATTCAGCCATTACCATACGAAATAACTTTATCTATAATCTGGTTACCACGTCAGGTCAATCCATGTACGGTATTCGTATAAATCTCGGAAATCAGAATTTCAGGTTCATTAACATCTTAAATAATTCGTTAGCTAAAATTCGCAGTACAGGTGGCGGTACAGCCGGCTCAACGGCTAACCCTGCTGCTATTTTTGTGGAGGCTACAGCTACAGTGAATAATCTGGCATGCTTTATATACAACAATACAATAAATATGTCGGGTACTTCACTAAGCAGCAACAGTTCATCCAGCTGCTTATTCGTGAACTCAACGGTTCAGGGCGGATTAGATGTAAGAAATAACATTTTTACCAATTCACTGGGACGCAACATAGGCTTGTCTGGCAACGCTTTTGCCATTAATGTGATTGCAAATGTTAACCCATTTGCACTTCCTTTTGGGAATATAGCTTACAATGCGTATGGCGTAACAGCACCTAATTCTACCAATAATATCGGTGGATCAAATAATGCCAGTACAACGTATCCTTCAATAGCAAGTTGGAGGGCATTTACAGTAAACGATATTGGTTCATTTAGTTATGCACCTACTTACTTAAATGACTCTACACCTAATGTAGATTTGGCATTTGCCGGGGCTATATTCAACAGTGCGTTCCCATTGGCAGCGGTACCACGTGACATATATGGTACCCCTCGACCTTCAGGCGCAACATGTGTCGGAGCTGTGCAGTTTACACAGATATTTGCCCCTCTTCAAGGCGGTGCGGTGTATCTGATTAATGGAACACAAAATCCTCCGCTTATCTCTTTACCTACTGTTGGTTCATTTGCTACCATCAACCAAGCCATTAAATATATTAATGCTAATGGGGTAGACGGATTTGCAGGCAACCAACCTATCGAATTGCGAATTGTGAATGGTTACTTGGGAGAAGGTGATACATTAATTACTCCTTTGATGGATTATCCCCGCATGAATGCCAACCGTATTATTCGGTTAAGACCCGGAACCGGCAGAAATGACACCATTACATTAAGTCTTGCAGCAGCACCAACTTTGCTTGGTAACAATGCCAGTCTGTTCCGCTTTATGGGAGGTTCATACTTTACCATTGATGGTTCTAATAACAATACAGACTCAAGAAATCTTACTTTCTTAATCCCATCTAACATAACTAACAATACTGTAAAAGTAATCGATCTTACTTCGTTGAATGAGCCTGTACAAGGAGTGACCATACGCAACTGTAATATCATTGGCCAGTCCACTACATCGGCTATTAATAGCTTTGCAGGTATTTACATGGGAGGCATTACCGCCACACCTGTAAACCCAACATTGGGTGGAAACAACAATAACAGATTCGAAAACAACTATATCGGAGCAGTACGCTACGGTATTTACCTGCGTGGAGCATCGGCTACTGCCGGTCAGCAAGACAGAGGTAATGCACTAGTTCGCAATATTATAGGCGGTAACACAGCTCCTGGTGGATCGACCAACACGGATTATATAGGAGGTGTTGCCAGTGCATCAGGTATCTTTATGAGTGCACAAGGTGGTAGTTTGATTGATAGCAATGTGGTGCGTAACATGCTATTTGGTAGCTTTAATACCTATTCAGGTATTGAATTGTCAAATGTATCAGGCACTTTATCAGTTGACTCAGGTATCACCATTTCACGCAACAGTATATATAATATTCGTAACTCCGTAACTGCAGGTGGTGCGGCATACGGTATACGCGTTAGTCTTGGTAATGCTGAAAACCGCAATCTACGTTTCCATAATAATGCCATATCACGTATTCAATCAAGCGGAACAGCATCTACTACTACTGTTAACGTTAATAATGTTATTGGTATTCTACTAGACGCTACAGGAACCCTGAACAACTATGGTGCTGAGTTATTGTACAACTCTATCTGGTTATCGGGCAATACACTTGTAAATAATGCCACTTCAGCTTGTGTGATGTTCGGTGCCGGCATTCGCGGAGGAATAACTTCTCAGAATAACATATTCCAAAATACATTAGGTGCTGCATCCGGATCGGCTAACGCTTATACAACTGTTATTGGAGCCAATTCACAAATATTTAGCCGTATTGATAACAATAATTACTTTGCAGGTGCTACGAATGCTGCGAACAGACTTGGAGCATTCAATGCTACTACTGCGCCTTCATTTATAACTACACTTGCTCAGGCACGTACAATAAATTTACAAGATACATTCTCAGTAAATTTTGTTGTTCCGTTTGTAAGCGATACGAATTTGATTATTCCTGATGGCACACCGCATGCTATTTTTGGAGCAGCACAGGCCAACTTTAATGTGCCAAGAGATATTCGTGGAGTTCTTCGCAGCAATTTCTTGCCAAGTATGGGGGTTAATGAATTTTTTGGTTCGTATGCTGATTCTGTTGCTCCCGTTGTATACGATTTGACACCGGCTTCTAATTGCAGTAATGGACCTTATGATGTAACGTTCCGAGTTATAGAGCGTTCAGTTTTTACAATCAGTGATACCTTATACTATACAGTAAATGGTGGAGCTGAAATTGCAGTTACTGCACCTACAAGTATACAAGGCCTTAACCGCATCTTTACTATACCTTCACAGTCGCCCAACACATCGCTTACTTACAGGTATGTATTGTATGACGGAACCTTCATATCATCGGTATCGTCACCGGCTACAGGTAGACGCCCCATCTCAACTATATTCAGTATTTTCCCTGTAACGTACGGCTTCGACTTACCCAATACCCAGGGATGGGTTGTTGAACAAGTATCGGGAGTTGGCGGATGGGATCTGAACGCATTTGGTTCTCCTAACCTTCCGATTCTTAGTTCGATGACAGGTATACGCTCAGCCTTATTCCCTGCTCAAACGCTGCCGACAGGTACAACATCACGTTTGGTATCTCCTTGTTTGGACTTTACTGAAATGCGAGTACCTACACTTCGTATGTGGATTTCACAAAATTCGGATCAGCCAACTCTTCGCGATTCACTAAATGTAAGGGTAACTGCAGGTGGTGGATCGTGGTCATTCCCTCTGAGAACAATACAGCGTGTAAATACATCTCTTGCTTTCCCTGGCTACACTCAGTTTGATGTATGCTTGTCGAACTTCGTTGGGCTAAATGGCCTGCGTGTCGGAATTGAGGCTGCTTCACGTGGTGGCAACAATATTGTACTCGATAGTATCGTTATTTTTGATGATGTGCCAAACCTACCTATCACTCCTAATCCGGGCACATTCTGTGCGTATGATTCAGTGTCGTTATTTATGTCGGGTACAAATCGCAACTACACGTATAAGATGATAAATGTGTTTACTAACGATGACTACACGACTACATATACCGGAAATGACGGAACCATTAAAATGACAGCATTGCCCGGAGCTGCCGATTCACTTTGGTTAAGAGCCTATTTTAACAATAATTTATCTTCTTGCGGTTTCTTGATGAACGATACAGTTAAAGTATACATTCCTCGATTCTCAGGTGGACCATTTATTACCGCAGGTACACCATTCCAAGGTAATTTTGGTGCAGGTACATTTAGTAATCCGGATGGAGCAGTTCCCGGAAATGTGTTAACCTACAACTTTACTCCTCCATCAGGATTTACCAATGCACAATACGGTTCAAGATGGACCATCGCATCTGTATCTGCACTTACCTCAACCGGATCTTCACCGGCAAGTGCCGTATTTAATACACCATCGGGCACTACGAATGGTTCATATGTAATTACACCTAGCACAGCCAATGGAGATAGTACTTATACAATACGTGTTGTATACCGTTTACTGCCTTCTAATTGTGATTCGGTAATGACACGCGTACTTAGAATAAGCTCAACTCCTACTGCATCCTTTATTAGTGCTAACGATGTATGTGCTTTGCAAACCATATCGTTTGCCAACACAAGTACAGGTGCTCCATCTACCGAGCCATTTACTTACCTGTGGGATTTCGGAGACGGCAATACTGCTACTACACGCAGTGCCTCTAACATATACCAGGCAGGCGGTACGTATACTGTTACCATGACTATTCGCAACAATGCCGGTATTACTGCTTCATTCAGTAAGGTGATTACAGTTAAACCTGCTCCTAACGTATCATTCAGTAACGGACTAGTATGCTCTGGCACGGCTACTGCATTTACCAATACATCAGTAGGTGCTACGTCAAATCTTTGGGAGTTTATTTTAGGCAATACAGTAGAGTCTTCACAAAATACTGCCAACGCGTTGTATAGCTTTTTAACAGCAGACACAACATATACTGTTAAGCTTACATCAACCAATACAGATGGATGCTCGAATTCAACATCGCGTCAGGTTTATACCTTCCCACGTCCCGTTGCTGACTTCAGTACGTCAGCTCATTGTTTGGGAACTAAAGCACCGCTAACTAACGCATCGTTTATTCTTACTTCTAAAACAAACAATACTTACGGAAGTGAGTGGGATTTTGGCAATGGTCAAACAGCGTTGTCGAATACACCTGATTTCTTCTATAACAGTAACGGTAACTTCACGGTTAAATTAAAAGTAACAACCAACTTTGGCTGCGTGGATTCTGCAACTAAAACAGTAACCGTTTACGACAGGCCACGAGTAAACTTTAATCTAAGCAATCTGTGCCAGTTCGATACACTTGGACTTACCAATACAACCACGTTTGCGGGTGGTTTATCGAATGTTTCATTTGAATGGGATTTTGATGACAACACCGGAATTGTAACCGATGCCAACCCGCTTAAAGTATATGGTGTTATTGGTAACTACCGTATCAAACTGAAAGCTACAGAAAGCGTAAACGGATGTAAGGATTCACTAACTAAAAATGTAACCATTAATCAGGTTCCGTCAGCTGCCTTCAACGTGAATGTTCAGAATTGTACAGGAGCTCCGGTTCAATTTACCAACGTATCTGATGCACCTGCAGGTCAAACCCTTACCTACTTGTGGAACTTTGGTGATGGCACCGGCACATCAAGTTCAGTAAGCCCATCCTACACGTATACTGCAGCCGATAGTGCTATAGTAGTTAAGCTTACTGTAACTACCAACCTGGGTTGTAAGCATGTAACCACACGTACTATTCGTGCAACGCGTGCACCTAATCTTGCGCTTAACTCAACTGAAATTGATGCATTCCAGGGTAAGTACTCATTTACGGTAATTCCTGTACCAGCTACTCCGGGAGTTATCTATTCATGGAACTTTGGCGATAACTCATCTACAGTTAACGGTACGCTTACCACGCGTGAACACACGTATGCTAGTCGTGGTTCTTATACAGTAACTGTGCAGGCCACTGATGCCAATGGATGTATAAGCACACCTGCTACGACAACGGTTTCATCGAAGGTGAGTGTTGCAGATGTTCTAGGCGAGAAATACGGAATGAATATTTCGCCTAATCCGTTTGCACAAACCACAGCTGTTAACCTAAGCTTAGATAAGGCAAATACGGTTAGCATTACGGTATTCGATCTGGTAGGTCGTAAAGTAGCCGAATACAACAAAGGTTTACTGCAGTCAGGTGATCACGCCCTGATAATTGATGCAGCTGACTTCGCAGGTGTATCGTCTGCGTACATGGTTAAAGTACAGGTGGGAGAAGAAATATCCACCCGTACTATAATACATCGCAAATAATAGCATCGATATTTTGTTAGCATATTGGGAACGCCCCGGCCGCAGGCCGGGGCGTTCCCTTTTTTAGCCGTATTCATTTCTTTCCCTACATTTGCCACACATAAAACTCACGTACATGGAAATCAGTAAAAAAACATCCGATTCACGTACCGTTATGAACGAAATGGTACTGCCCAACGATACCAATACCCTGAATAACCTTATGGGTGGGCGCATGCTTCATTGGATGGATATTGTTGCTGCAATAGCCGCACAAAAGCATTCAGGTAAAACGGTAGTTACAGCATCAGTTGACAGTGTAAGTTTTGGAAAATGCATCAAGCTGGGCGATGTAGTTACTCTGCAAGCCGAAATTAGCCGGGCATTTAATTCATCCATGGAAGTGCACATTAGCGTATGGGCCGAAAATATTCCAAGTGGCGAAAAGTTTAAAAGTAACGAAGCCTATTACACATTCGTAGCACTTGACCGCAATGGTTCACCGGTTGCAGTGCCCGCATTAAAGCCCGAAACAGAAGAAGAGGTTAAACGCTTTGATGGAGCACTTAGACGTAGACAACTTCGGTTAATATTGGCCGGGAAAATGAAACCCGATGAAGCTACCGAACTCAAAGCTTTATTTACACGTGACTAAAGTGAATAAACACTAACGAACTTCGAGTCCTGTATATAAAATCTGTAGGGCAAAAGAGCATCACTGCCTGCATAGTCAACCCCGATACGGGTAGCAGATTTTATTGTACCTGGCTTTACCTTATAGCCGTTGTCTTCTATCCAGATAGAATCTTTCAGTAAACTTTTCCCATCCAAACGTGTGGTTATACCCAATGCTTGCGATAATTTGCCCGGTCCAGTGGTCAGCTGATTTAATCGGGTCATCTTTCTTCTTTTCTGCATATTGCTAACTCCATCTACCGGCTCAACCGATCGGATGAGTACAGCATGAGGTGTGTTTTCAACATGGGTTACCACATTAAACAAGTGATGAATTCCGTAACATAGATATACGTATGCCACACCGCCCGTTTTATAAAGCGTAAGAGTTCTTTGTGTACGTCTATTACCGTAAGCATGGCTGGCTTTGTCTGTTATACCGGCATAGGCCTCGGTTTCGGTAATTATACCCGATGTGTATACACCGTTTAGCTTTGTTATCAACAATTTACCCAGTAAATCCTGCGCAACCTGCACTACATCAGCACGTAAATAAAAGTCGTTTTGCAGCTTCATGTATACCTGCAAAATAAGCCAATAAAAAGGTTTGAATTATACATGGAAAAATTAATTTTGCACCACAATTTTAGAACCCTTAATCACGTAAATATGTCAAAATCAGGAGTTGTAGCTCAGGTAATCGGTCCCGTAGTGGATGTGCGTTTTCCTGACAGCAGTGAAAAATTACCCAAAATTCTGGATGCGCTATACATTGACAAAGAAGACGGTACACGTATCGTATTAGAATGTCAGCAGCACCTAGGTGAAAATATTATCCGCACCATTGCTATGGAGGCCACTGACGGTTTGGTACGTGGTATGACTGTTACAGCAACTTCGCAGCCTATTGCCATGCCAGTTGGCGATGAAATTCGCGGACGTTTGTTCAATGTAGTAGGAGAGGCCATTGACGGCATGAAGAAAGTTGAAGTTAAGGAAGGCCGTTCCATTCACCGTGAAGCTCCCAGGTTTGAAGATCTTTCAACTCAGGCTGAGCCATTGTATACAGGTATTAAAGTTATTGACCTGATTGAACCTTACGCCAAAGGCGGAAAAATTGGTTTGTTCGGTGGTGCCGGTGTAGGCAAAACCGTACTAATCATGGAATTGATTAATAACATTGCCAAAGCATATGAAGGTATGTCAGTATTTGCTGGTGTAGGCGAACGTACACGTGAGGGGAATGACTTGCTTCGGGAAATGATCGAATCAGGCGTAATAAAATATGGCAAAGAATTTCAGCACTCCATGGAAGAAGGCGGTTGGGATTTATCTAAAGTAGATTACAACGAGTTGGCCAAATCACAGGCGACCCTAGTTTTCGGACAGATGAACGAGCCTCCAGGAGCCCGCGCACGTGTAGCACTTTCAGGTCTTACCGTTGCCGAATACTTCCGTGACGGGGATGAAAAATCTGGTGGACGCGATATACTTTTCTTCGTTGATAATATTTTCCGCTTTACGCAAGCAGGTTCAGAAGTATCTGCGCTATTGGGACGTATGCCTTCAGCAGTAGGTTACCAACCTACACTGGCAACTGAAATGGGTGCCATGCAAGAACGTATTACGTCAACTAAACGTGGCTCTATTACTTCCGTACAGGCAGTATATGTACCGGCTGACGACTTAACTGACCCGGCACCGGCTACCACATTTGCCCACCTTGACGCAACTACTGTACTTAGCCGTAAAATTGCCGAGTTAGGTATCTATCCAGCAGTTGACCCGCTCGATTCCACTTCCCGCATTCTTACCCCAACTATTGTTGGCGATGCTCACTATACCTGTGCACAGCGTGTGAAAGGAATTTTGCAGCGCTACAAAGAATTGCAGGATATTATTGCCATTTTGGGTATGGATGAACTTAGCGAAGAAGATAAACTGGTTGTATCACGGGCCAGACGTGTTCAGCGCTTCCTTTCACAGCCGTTCCACGTTGCCGAACAGTTTACTGGTCTTAAAGGTGAGCTGGTTAGTATAGAAGATACCATCAAAGGATTTAATATGATTATGGATGGCCATTTGGATCACTTACCTGAAGCTGCCTTCAACTTGGTAGGAACTATTGAACAGGCTATAGCCAAAGGTGAAAAAATGATTGCTGAAGCTAAATAGTCGTTCCATGCGAGTAGAAATTATAACACCTGATCGTTCCTTATATGACGGAGAAGCAGATAGCATCAGCCTACCCGGTACAGACGGACGTTTTCAAATTTTGAACAACCACGCTCCGATGGTGGCCGGTTTAACTACAGGCAACGTGGTGCTTAAAAGCGGCAACGCTACTGAAACCATTTTAATCAATGGTGGAGTTGTTGAAGTTCTTTCCAATAAAGTGGTTGTTTTGGCTTAATGCATTAATAATTTATTCATTTTTAAAAACCTTCACCACGGTGAAGGTTTTTTTTTACCTTGCACTTGCTACTTTCATGCATCTGCGAGTATTCTATTTCTTTTGTTGCCTACTACCGTCATTTGCCGGTGCTTCGGCTGACAGCATTTATAGTGCGCTTCGCAATCACACCCAGCACGATACTACTCGAGTAAAATTACTTTATTCGTATGCCGATGCATTATCGGAAAATAATTTTGATGCAGCCAGAGACTATTATAACCAGGCCATTAGGCTATCGGGAACATTAAAACACAATCGTATTAGTGGTGATGCAGCACTGGCCTTTGCTAAGGCTTATGATGATATGGCCATACATGATTCAGCCATTTTATATTACACCGCTGCATTAACGAATTATAAAACTGCCGGATTAACGTCTATGCATGCCGATGTGCTGAATATGCGCGGCATAGCGTATGAAAATATGGTCAATTACACCAAAGCGTTTAATGACTACTTCGAAGCGCTTCAGCTATACAAATCGGTGAACAACGAAAAAGGAATGGCCAATTCTGCTATCAATATTGGACTTATTTATCAATATCAAGCCGACTATCCAATGTCCGATAAATACTTTATGGATGCTTTGCTGATATGTAAGCGCATTGGCAATAAGAAGGGAGAAATGGCAGTTTATAACAACCTAGCCATTAACTTTAAAAATAAGGGAAACCGCAATCAGGCATTGCACTATTACCGCTTAGCCTATGCATACCACAAATCGCAACAGTCGTATTTGAGCATGTCGAATGCAATTAACAACATCGGTGTGGTGTATGAAGAGATGGGGCTATTTGACTCAGCGTTGTTTTGTTTTCAGGAATCGGCTAGATACAAACTACTTCATCACGATTATGTGGGTCTTGGCAATGCACTGAATAATATTGCCTCATCACTTATAGGACTTAAACGGTACAAAGAAGCGTTGGCTTACCTCGATAGCTCTCGAGTTATAAATATCCGCTACGGGTACGATAACAATCAGGTGCAAAACTATTACAACCGGTTTCGGATTATGAAATTAATGGGTGTTTATGACAAGGCACTCGAATATTTTGTTCAATACAAAGCCGCTGAAGACAGTATTGTAAAGTTCGAGAATGAGCGTATACTCTCTGCCAAACAGCAACAGTATGAACTGGAAATTATAAATAACAAGATGGCAGTGCAGGAAGCAACGATTCACCGCACTGAGCGTTTGCGTAATATAAACATCGTAATCATCATTGCACTGCTGTTTATATCCGGCATACTGCTGTATTTTTACTTACTACGCATTCGGTTAAATAATCAGTTGAAAGAACAGTCGCGTGCAATTGATAAGCAAAATCAGCAGCTTAGACATATCAACAGAGAGCTCCATCAAGCAAAAGATGTAGCAGAAAATGCAGTTAAGGCCAAGGGACAATTCCTATCGCTAATGAGTCATGAAATACGCACTCCGCTCAATGCCATAATTGCTATTGCCAATTTATTAGAAACGTCAGATGATGCAGTTGCTAATACACAAAACCTTAAGGTACTCAAATCGGCATCAGAAAATCTGGTTAACCTGGTGAATGATATACTCGATTTGAGTAAAATGGAATCGGGTAAACTGTATTTATCTATAGCTCCATTTAATTTTAAAAAACTGATTAATCAGGTGGCTGCCTTGTTTGATGTAAATGCAAAATCGAAAGGGGTAGCCATACAGGTAAATTATGACTCATCGCTGCCTGAGTGGCTTCAGGGCGATGAATTGCGCCTTAATCAGGTGCTTTCAAATTTGATAAGCAATGCTATTAAATTTACTGAAAAGGGGGAGATAATCATACATATAAAAAAGCTCTCAGATACTGAAACTGCTTATAAGGTGCACATAGAGGTTGCCGATACAGGCATTGGAATTCCGTTGGATAAACAGGAACTTATTTTTAAATCATTTGAACAGGCCGATACTGCAACAACACGTAAGTACGGTGGAACAGGCTTGGGCCTCTCCATTTGCAAACGAATACTGACCTTGTACAATTCTGAACTTTTGGTAGATAGCCAACCCGGTCAAGGTTCGCGTTTCTATTTTACCCTAATGATGCCTAAGGTGAATGATGCCGATACGTTCGAATACGAATCAGTTGTACAAAAACCAATTGACTATTCGGGCAAGAACGTACTGATTGTTGATGATAACCCGGTAAATGTTTATGTACTTGAACAATTTTTGAAACGTATACATATTAAAACAACTGTTGCCGAAAATGGAAAACAGGCATTGAGGAAAATGCAGGTGCACATGCCGGATTTAATACTCATGGATATTCATATGCCCGAAATGGGAGGGTATGAAACAGCACAAGCCATCCGAAAGTTGATGTATCAGGTGCCTATTATTGCCGTAACAGCAAGCACATCGGTAACCGGAACTGAGTTTGAAAAAATGAAATCAGCAGGTATGAATGATTACATGCTAAAGCCTTTTCAGGTAGATGAATTGCACAGGTTGCTTAAAAAATACTTAGGTTGATGAAGGATAGCTATAGAACCAGCTTTTTATTTTCATAACCAGCACACCCCACACAGCCTCCTGAATTATTCCCTTCGAAATTTTTGACTGGCCTTTGGTACGGTCTGTAAAAATAATGGGCACTTCGCTCAGTTTAAATCCATGTTTCCAAGCGGTAAATTTCATTTCAATCTGAAACGCGTATCCTCTGAATTTAATACGGTCGAGGTCAATGCAACGCAATACCTTATCAGTATAACAAACAAAACCTGCAGTGGTATCGTGTATGGGCAATCCTGTAATTAAGCGCACGTATTTAGATGCAAAGTACGACAGCATTACCCTACTCATTGGCCAGTTGACCACATTTACTCCTGTCACATAGCGCGAACCTATGCTCATATCTGCGCCAGCAGCACAAGCTTCATACAATTTGGGCAAATCTTCCGGGTTGTGCGAGAAGTCGGCATCCATTTCACAAATATGTGTATAGCCCTTGCTTAGGCACCATCTGAATCCGTCAATATAAGCAGTGCCCAGTCCGTTTTTTTCTCTGCGTTCCAACAAATGTAGTCCTGAAAACTCCGCTTGTAATTTTTTTACAACAGCAGCTGTTCCGTCAGGCGAATTGTCATCCACAATCAGCACATCAAATGCCACAGACAATGAAAACACTTTGCGAATGATATCCTCAATGTTTTCAATTTCATTGTACGTGGGAATAATTACAATTCGGCCAAGTGTGGTCATAAATAGTTTTCAATAATATACGCAAACACCTAATTTAGCAAACCTATGCAAAAAGCCGTATTTCTGGACCGCGATGGTGTACTAAACCGCGAAATGGGCCAATATGTTACCCGATTCGAAGAATTTCACCTGCTTCCGCATGCCTTGCCTTGCATCAAGCAGCTGATGGATAACGGCTACATAGTAGTAGTTATTACCAACCAAGGCGGAATAGCCAAAGGTCTTTACAGCCTCAAAGACCTGAATACCATGCACACGTATTTACAAAACCGGTGTGTTGACTATTGCGGCAAGCCTCTACTAATTTATGTGTGTCCACATCATCCTGATTTCGGCAAGTGCCTATGCCGAAAACCCGATTCCTTGTTGATTGAAAAAGCCCTGGCACGCTACGCCATTGATGCTTCCCAGTCATATTTTATTGGTGACCGCGAACGCGATATTCAGGCAGCAGAAAAAGCCGGTGTCAAAGGATTGCTTATCGATTCCAATCAAGACTGGAGCCACCTGATACAGGGTATACTATCCCGCACGGTATAAGCGTTTAATCATACGTATTTATAGCATTTATATGTATTTTCGCACACCATGCAACCCATCATAGCACCTTCCATTCTGTCTGCCGATTTCGGAAATCTGCAACGCGACTTTGACATGATAAACCGTAGTAAAGCCGACTGGTTTCACGTTGATATCATGGATGGAGTATTTGTTCCCAATATTTCATTCGGATTTCCGGTGCTTAAAGCCCTGAAACAACATGCACAAAAACCCCTGGATATTCACCTGATGATTGTTCAGCCTGAACGCTACATCAAAGAATTTAGAGCGGCTGGTGCCGATATTCTTTCCGTGCATTATGAAGCCAGCACCCATTTACACCGTACCCTTCAGGCCATTAAAGCCGAAGGTATGAAAGCCGGAGTTGCCCTTAACCCGCATACGCCCGTTCACCTGCTGGCTGATATGCTCCCCGATATAGACCTGGTATGCTTAATGAGCGTAAACCCGGGTTTCGGTGGGCAAAAGTTTATACCTTCTACCTATGCCAGATGCACGGAATTAAAAAATCTAATACTGCAAAAAGGAACATCTACACTCATTGAAATTGACGGTGGCGTTAACGATGAAACAGCCCAACCATTGCTGCAATGCGGTGCCGATGTGCTGGTGGCCGGCAATTATGTGTTTAGTTCACCACAGCCCGAAGACGTGATTGCATCGCTAAAAAACCTATCAATCCCTACTAACGCCTGAAACGGATAAGCTTTTACACTTCATTCACATACAACATGGTTGCCGGTTTGTTGCTGGCTGCAAATTGTACATACTCCGCTTTTGCGCAGCAGGCTGTAGTGTACGGAACAGTAACCGATTCGCTGAATAAACCTATTGAAAGCGTAAATGTAGTTGTAGTAGGCACACAGGTGTTTACGGTTACCAATGAAAGCGGAAACTACCAGCTTATACTGCCAGCCAATCAAAAGGTGCAGGTGGCTTTTTCATACATAGGTAGGCCAACACGCCTGTCCGATGTGGGTCCGCTGGATGCAGGCACACGCTTTAAGCTCGATATTCGTATGCAGTACGGCATCACACTTCGTGAATTTATTTTCAGCGAAGAACGCGATCGTGAAAAAGTAAGCATGCAAACAATAGATCCGCGCACGCTTAAAACATTGCCCAATGTTTCGGGAAGTTTTGAAACCATTTTGAAAACACTGCCTGGCGTAATGTCTAACAATGAACTTAGCGCCCAGTACAACGTACGCGGAGGCAACTACGATGAGAACCTTATTTATGTCAACGATATTGAAATTTACAGGCCTTTTTTACCACGAGCCGGTCAACAGGAAGGACTAAGTTTCATTTACACCGATATGGTGCAGAATGTAAAGTTTAGTGCTGGCGGTTTCGAGGCACGCTATGGCGATAAATTATCGTCTGTGCTGGATATTAAGTACCGCGAGCCTAAAAAGTTTTCGGCCACAGCCAATGTAAGTTTGCTGGGAGTGCAATCGCATGCCGAAGGCGCTTCACGCACTAAACGATTTACCTATTTGCTGGGTGCACGCTACTGGACCAATCAATTGGTTGTAGGATCACTTGACACACGTGGCGATTACAGGCCTTCTTTTGTTGATGCACAAGCGTTGCTCACGTGGCATGTGAAAGATAACCTGAGTATAAGTGCACTCGGACATGTTTCACAAAATAAATACCTGGTAGTGCCTGAAACGCGTGAAACCGTTTTCGGTACGGTGAAACAGGCTATTGCGTTGCGTATGTTTTTCAACGGCAGCGATCTGATGGAATACCGAACCCTTACCGGGGCTGTTTCGGTAAGCCATCAACCTACTAACAGGCTTCAGTTAAAGTACTATTCTTCGGTATTTGTGTCGAACGAAAGAGAATGGTTTACCATAGAAGGTGCTTACCGGCTTGAAGATGTAGAAACCGATTTCGGTTCCGAAAATTTTGGCAAAGCCAAATCAAGCAAAGGTGTAGGTTACTTTTTGAACAACGCCCGAAATGAACTGGTAGCAACCGTTATCAATGCAGGCCACCGCGGCTTTTACGCTACAAAAGTACATAAACTGCAGTGGGGTGTGCAGATACAAACCGAGCAGATTTATGACCGCATAAACGAATGGCAGTTTCAGGATTCGCTGGGCTTTGCTAAACCGGGCATTCGCGATGGTGAATTTCGTCTGCCCGAATATATCTCCTCCAATGTGGCATTATCGTCATACCGTGTAAGTGGCTATGTGCAGAATGGCCAAAAACTGCATTCGGCCAGCAATATGATAGTGAACTACGGCATTCGAAGCAACTGGTGGAGTTACAATACCGAAAATGTGATTAGCCCGCGTGTGCAATTTTCGTTTGAACCCAACCGCGCTCACAACCGTGCTGTATATGCAGGCGATACTACGGCTATGCTTCGAAAAGACATTGTGCTGAAAGCAGCTGTCGGGGTGTATTACCAGCCGCCATTTTACCGCGAGTTCAGGGATTTCAGCGGAAAGCTGAATCCCAATATACGTGCGCAGCGCTCCGTTCACTACATTGTAGGTGGCGATGTTAATTTCAAAGCGTGGAACCGGCCATTCAAGTTTTTTGCTGAAGCCTACTACAAACAACTCGATAACCTGATACCCTATGAACTGGACAACGTGCGGGTGCGCTACTACGCCAATAATTCAGCCAACGGCTATGCCACCGGTATTGACATGCGACTGAACGGTGAGTTTGTTCCTGGCACGGAAAGTTGGTTCAGCCTGTCGGTTATGAATACCGAAGAGCGTATTAACGAGGCTGGATTAATCAACCCGTCAACAGGCGATATACTAGAACGAGGCTTTGTGCGCAGACCTACCGATCAGCGTGTAAATATCAGCGTGATGTTTCAGGATTACTTGCCTAAGTTTCCGAGTTACCGCATGTACTTGAATCTGGTTTTTGGCAGCGGCTTGCCTTTTGGTCCGCCTGATCGTAACCGATACAACGATACACTAAGCATGCCTTCGTACCGCAGGGTTGATATAGGTTTCTTAAAATCGATTGTAGATGAACAAGCAACAAGTACAGCCGGTTGGAAACGCTATTTCAAGCAACTCTTGATAGGTGTAGAAGTATTTAACTTACTGGATGTAAATAATACCATCTCGTATTTATGGATACAGGATGTAGAAGCCCGCACATGGGCAGTGCCTAATTACCTGACAACACGCAGACTTAACCTCCGTGTGATAGCAAAATTCTGAGGGTAGTCACTTATGAGTTGCTTCAAACCAAATAGAAGATATTTCCCCATTTCTCACGCATGCCATAGGCGGGATTATGCATGAATACAAGCATTTAACTCGACCTTCCCGCAAGCCGACTTGTCGCAGCAATTACACTTACAAGTTGATGATAAAATGGATACTTAGGAAAATGGTATTCCCAATTCGCTACCCAGTTTGTTTAAATCGTCAATCACTAAATCGTTCAACTGTATACCTGTAAGTAGGCGTTCAGTTTTTATTTCAAATTCCGGCTCACCGGGAATAATAATAGGTATGTTTTCATCAATACGCACCGCACTTTTGAAAGCATCTATCCATTGGTCCATATCTTTTTTAAACGCATCAGCTTCACGAAATGCATCTACACGCATAGCTCCCACAAAATGGCCTATACCTTTGCCGGGCATATCATTTCGGGGCTCCAGGAATGCAACAAAAGGTGGAACCCATGGACCATAATTGGCACCCGATACTACACCGCTTAAAATATCGACCAATGCACTAAGCGCAAAACCTTTGTGCCCGGCTTCGGTTTTTCCGCTACCCAGAGGCAATAATACACCACCGTCTTTTAGCGCATGGGGGTTATCGGTATCTGCACCGTTTTTATCTTGCAACCATCCGTACGGTATTTTTTTGTTAGCGCGTTGTGCAATTTCCAATTTTCCGTTTGCAGCGGTTGATGTGGCAAGGTCTATTACTACAGGATTATGCTTACCCGCGGGTATGGCGTAGCAAATAGGGTTGGTGCCCAGCATGCGTTGTTTAGAATGCGTGGGTGCCACCAGCGGACTAGCATTGGTCAGTGCAATGCCAATCATATCATGCGGCAGGGCCATCATAGCATGGTAAGCGGCAATGCCAAAATGGTTAGAGTTGCGTATAGCTACCCAACCCGTGCCAACCTGTTTTGCTTTTTGAATAGCAATGTGCATTGCGTGGGGTGCGGATACTAATCCCAGCCCTTCATCGGCATCAAGCGTAGCGGTAGAGGGAGTTTCATAAACAATGTGCAAACGAGGATGCATATTGGCACGGCCTTTTTGCCACAGGCGTACATAGCCGCTTAATCGTGCCACACCATGCGAATCGATACCACGTAGATCGGCTTCAATCAGAACATCGGCAGCCTGATGGGCATCGGTTTCATTCATACCGCAATGCATGAAAACATGTTTGGTAAAGGTGTGAAGTTGTGTGTGGCTATATGTGTGCATGTGAAGTTACGAGTTTGATTTTTATCATGTGAAGTGTTGTGGTAAAAAGCAAAATAATTCAACTGTCATTGCTTGTATGTTAACCACTATGGCCTCAAGAAGGCACAATGCTCATTCAATGATTATTTATCACTTTGCATCAATAATAAACGGAGCACTTTTGCCACCCATGAGGATGATTTTACTGTTAGGCGATTTGGCCAACTCCAGATTTGCTTTAATGGTTTCATACTGCAATTGCTTATCGGTAAGTCCACTGCTCATAATTTTCTGGTAGTCGGCAATACCTTGTGCTTCCACACGCTTGCGTTCTGCTTCCTGACGTTCTTTTTGCAATACAAACTGCATCTTTTGTGCTTCCTGCTCGGCATTTATTTTTGATTCAATACTTTGCTTTACCGACTGGGGCAACGCAATACTTCGTACCAATAATTGCTCCAGCACAATGCCTCTTTTCTTAAAATCTTCATCAATGCTCTTGAAAATACGGTCCTGAAATTCATCGCGCTTTTGTGAGTACAACGAAACTGCATCATAGTATACGGCATTGTCGCGAATTTTTGTACGGGCAAGCGGGCGCACAATTTTATCGCGGTAGTCGAGCCCCGTTTCCTGAATTAACCGAGGTGCTTCGCCCGGTACCAGCCGATATAAAACGGTTAAGTCAATGGTTACTTCCAGTCCATCCGCTGTAAGCACACGTATAGCATCGTCACCGGCATTTTCTCCTTCATCGTGCTGTCCGCTCATGGTGTAGTTTTGCGTACGTATATCTACTTCATACACATTTTTTAGCGGATTAATCACGTTCAGTCCGCTGTTCAGTACATCGTTATCTATTTTTCCGAACAACGAAGTAACTCCGATGTATCCCGGATTTACCTGAATAAAACATGCACTAAGTGCACCCAGCACAATAAGACCTATACCAACACCACGTGCAATGGTTGTAAACCGTTTCAGTATGTCGATACGGTTGGTAATAAAGGTGGCAATAATCAGTATGATTATGCCTAAAACAAAAAATCCCATAGGTTGAAAGTTGAATGATTCACTACACAAGAATACAACTAATTGCGCACACTAAAAACGGAAACAGTCCTGTGAGCAGAAAAGCATTATTCAATTCCTGTAGCCAGCACTTCAGCCAGATGCAGGGTTTTTAAGGGAAGACCTTTTAGCTTAATAATACTTTCCAGTTGAAAGAGGCATGAATAGTCGGTAGATACAATGTACTCGGCACCGGTTTGCAGGGCGTACTGTATTTTTCTCTCGGCCATAGCTACAGAAATAGCTTCGTTTTTTACAGCGAATGTTCCGCCAAAACCACAGCATCCTTCACAATCGGCCATTTCTACCAATTGCAATCCTTCTACTTCATTCAGCAATGTGCGGGGCTGATGTTTAATGCCGCATTCGCCTGTTGCGCTGCACGCATCGTGGTAGGTGACACGGGCAAAAAAACGCGAACCGATACTTGTTATTTTCAGTACATCTACCATGAATTCGCTGAACTCAAACGCTTTTTTCTGCAGCTGTTTATACTTGTTGTGATAGGATGAGTTTTGAAACAGCGAGTCGTAGGAGTTACGCATCATGCCCACACACGATGCTCCGGGACTCACCAGGTAATTAGGACTTAATTCACGCAGCAATTTTTCACCCACCTCACGTGCTTCGTTCCAGAAGCCAGCGTTAAAGGCAGGCTGACCGCAGCAGGTTTGCTCCAGGTTATAGTTTACCTGACAGCCGGCTTTTTCAAGCACCTTTACCATGCTTAGGGCAATGTCAGGTTTCATCTGATCAATAAAGCACGGTATGAATAAATCAACTTTCACGGATGAAGAGTTTTAAAGTTTTTAATACGTGCAATAAAGAATAATCCGATTACAAAGTAAAGCGTAAGGGCAATAATGGATGTACGCATATTGCCTGTTGCATCCAGCAAAACTCCGTAGCTCAATGTGCCTATTACTGTAGCTAGTTTTTCGCATACGTCATAAAAACTGAAATACGAAGCCGTGTTGTCAGTTTGGTCAGGAATAATTTTGGCATACGTTGATCGAAACAGCGACTGAATGCCGCCCATCACCAAACCCACCAGTGCGCCCAGCGTATAAAATTCGGTAGCGGTATGTATGCTGTAGGCCACCACACATATCATAATCCAGATGCACGACATACTAATAAGTGTGTAAATATTACCTGCGCGTGCCGATACAGCCGAAAAAATATATGCTCCGGCTATGGCAATAAGTTGAATAATTAAAATGGTGATGATTAAATCCTGTGTGGGCAGTTTCAATTCCTGCGAGCCAAATATGCTGGCCACGTACATAACGGTTTGCAAACCCATGCTGGTAAAGAAAAAACCCAGCAAGTAGCGTTTGATGCGGCTGTGTGTAGTGGTTTGGTTTATCTCGCGCCATACTTTGGCCAATTCGTGAAATCCTTTGGCAATGCTGCTGCTGCCGTTCACCCGAGGTTTGGGTTTATCGGTGAGGTAATAAAAAGGTATTTGGGCAAATCCCGCCCACCAAATGCCTACCGAAAGAAACGATATACGGCTGGCCACCCCTTCGTAATACGACTTAGCCTGCGCCCAAGCATCGGCCTCGCTTAGGGTTGCCTGAAGCTGTGCAGCTTTACCGGCCACATCAAAGAACCACTCGGGAAACAGGATAGTCATTAAATTGATGATGAGTAGCAATACGCTTCCTATGTAGCCCATTGAAAAACCACGTGCACTTACCTTGTCATAATTTTCCTCGGTAGTAATTTCAGGAAGAAAGGCATTGTAAAATACGAGGCTTCCTCCGAAACCCACCAGTGCCACTACGAATAAAAACAAACCCAATCCGATATGTGCGCTGTCAAAAAAATACAACAGGGTGCAGGCAGTTGCACCTGTATAGCAAAATACTTTTAGAAAGAATTTTTTATTGCCTCGTGCATCGGCAATTCCCGACAAAAAAGGACTGAGCAGGGTAACAATTAAAAATCCGGCCGATAATGCGTAAGAATAAAGGGCGGTGTTCACAAATCGAAAACCGAACAGCTCAATATAATGTATACCGTTGGCTACGTGGGTTGCTGCAGCCTTGCTCACCGATTCGTAGTAAGGAGGGAATATGGCTGTAGCAATGGTGAGTGAAAAAACTGAATTGGCCCAGTCGTACATTGTCCATGCCCATGCGGTTTTGGTGTGTTTTACTTCGGCAGTCATCTATGGGGCAAAATAGGGATTATTTTTTTGGTTCATACAGCAATGCACAAAATAATAGAGCTAGCAATACAGATAAAATTAGTTGTATATACATCAATACATAGCAAAAAAAAATTATTATCAATGTTTTGATATGTAAAATTTATGTATAAATATTGTTAATGCTTACTTAAACCAAAACTCAATTTCTCCATTATCAAACCTTAAGCTTTTTTATGAAAAAACAACAAATTGTATGGTTGATGCTGTGGCTGGTTGTCGCACCATCAACATCATTTGCCCAGGGCCTTCGGCTCATTAAGGGCAACGTAACTGACGGAAAGGAGCCCATTATTGGAGCTTCCGTTTCAACCAAATGTGCCAATCGAAAGTCGGTGACGGGTGTTGCCACCGATGCAGATGGCAACTTTGCCATTTCGGTAGCTGACGCTGAATGCACCGCACTGGTTATTACTTACATTGGCATGAAGTCAAAAGAGATTGCCTTAGACCCTAAAACGGATACGTACGGAGTACAGCTTGAAAAAGATCCCTTAATGCTAAATGAAGTAAGGATTACCGCTATTGGCGACAAACGCAGTAACCGTAAGATTGGCTACTCCGCATCGCAAGTACAAGGAGATAAAGTAGCCCAATCCGGTGAAGGTGGAATTATTCAGGGACTTTCAGGTAAAGCATCAAACGTACAAATTACCCGTAATACCGGAGACCCCGGTGCAGGCGCATATATTCAGATACGCGGCCAGAGTTCAATTACATCTAATTTGCAGCCGTTGATAGTAGTTGATGGCGTTCCGGTAAGCAACTCAAGTTTTGGTGGAGGTACCGGTAGTGATCCCACAGCCGCAGTTGTACAACAATCGCGTTTGAACGACCTTAACCCCGAAGATATTGCATCTGTTGAGATTCTCAAAGGTGCAGCAGCAGCAGCAGTTTGGGGAACAAGAGCAGCAAACGGTGTAATTATTGTAACAACTAAAAAAGGTCGTCCGGGTAAAAAAGGAAATGTAAATGTGGAAGTCAGTTCATCACTGGCGTTGGATTATGTAAACAGAGAGTTTGAAAAACAAGATAAATTCGGACAAGGCTCAGGCGGATCGTTTATAGCTAACAATGCGCTAAGCTGGGGCGATAAAATAAGTAGCAGGGCAGGTGGCGAAGATGCCGTTAATACAACAGGTCAAAAATTTGTAGCCGCTGACGGAACAGTTTACTACCCTATAACTGCTAAAAACAGCACTAATGTATATAATGATGCGAACCGAGAGCAAGTTTTCAGAACCGGTAAAACGTATGTAAACAATATTACCATTTCATCAGCCAACGAAAAGAGCAGCGTTTATTTCAATATAGCTGACTGGAATCAGGAAGGTGTACTAAACGGTTTATCGGATTACCGCAGAACATCGGGCAGATTGAACTACAGCCACCGAGTTAATAACAAATTAAATATCAGCATGAACTCATTCTTGTCTAAAATATTCTCAAACCGTATTCAACAGGGGTCTAATCTAGACGGTTTGTATTTAGGATATTTAAGAACACCTGCCGATTTTGACAACACGGATTATATAGGCACCTATTACAACGCAGCCGGTTTAGCTACCTTCAATTCACATAGAGGTTACAGAAGATACCTAGGTAATTCAGCTCCCACTTATAATAATCCTGGATGGACGCTTAATAGACAAACCAATACAAGTGATGTAACGCGTTTTATTCTAACTCCGGAAATTAAATGGGAGTGGATGCCTCGTTCGGAATTAACTATACGTACAGGCTACGATGTGTCTAACGACAGAAGAATAACATACTTTCCTTACTATTCAGCAGCAAGTGCTGCAACAGGCTACTTTGCCGATGAGTTTATTAAACAGTCTGAGTTAAGTATTCATGCGTACAATAAAAATGCATTTGAAATTAACCCCAATATTCAAATCAATACAACGGTTGGTTACCTATACACTAACAGAAGTTTGTATAATATAGCAGGTATTGCCAATCAGTTTAATATCAAAAATCAGGACAAATTTGCGTTTATAAACTCAACAAGTGCCAACCAAAATCCATTTAACGGGATTACAAATTTGCTTAACAACAGAGCGTATGCAATAGTTGATTTTGATTTATACGATAAGATATTTATACAACTAACCGGTGCATCTGAAGCAGCTAGCACGTTTAATAATAGGTTCTTCTATCCAAGTGCTACGTTAGCATATGAGTTTACCAAGGATATCTTGAAAGAGAACAAAGTGCTTAGCTATGGTAAATTACGTGCTTCATGGGGTATGGTGGGTGTTGAGCCCCCTGCGTATATCTGGAATACCAATTATGTAAATGCCATTGCAGCTTCATCATGGGGCGAAACATTGGAGGGCAGTCAGTTTGGTGGGTCAATTATACGTGGCAGCACTCAGGGCAATCCAGATATTAAACCTGAACAAAAAACCGAATACGAATTTGGTACCGACTTAAAATTCTTTAATAATGTAGTTTCATTAAGTGCTACGTATTATCAGAACAAAACTACAGATGCTATTTTTCAGGTTGATGTACCCGCTTCGACCGGATATACCAGTAAATGGGCCAATGCCGCTACAATCAGCAACAAAGGTTTTGAGGCTGAATTGAACCTGAAAGTGTACGATAAGAATGATTTCTTAGTAAATGTGTACGGAAATATTGGATCAAACCAAAATATGGTTGAAGACCTTAGTGGTGCACAATCCATATTTCTCGATGGATTTACAGGAACTTCATCAAGAGCGGTAGAAGGGCATGCACTTGGCGCTTTCTGGGGAGTTAAATGGCTACGCAACGACAACGGATCATTAGCACTGGACGCTAACGGATTTCCTCAGGCGGCATCAACAGAGTCAGTAATTGGCGACCCCAATCCTAATTACAGAGCAGGCTTTGGTACCAACGCTTCGTGGAAAGGTCTTTCATTTAATATCTTATTTGAAACCTCACAAGGAAATCAAATGTGGGCGGGTACCTATGGTGTACTTAATTATTTTGGCATCAATCCGGAAACTGCTAACGAGGTTACTGTTTCAGCAGCTGACGCAGCAACTATTAAAAATTATGACGGTGTTACCATTGATCAATTAGCAACAGCTAATCCGGATGGTTCATATACGCTGCGTGGCAACTTAAAAGACTACGGTGGGGGTAAAGTATTGCTCGATCAATCCTGGTATACCGGATTAGGTGGCGGTTTTGGTCCGGTGGCCGAAGATTTTATAGTGGATGCCTCATGGTTCAGATTAAGAGAAGTAAGCCTTGCCTATGCGTTGCCAACTACATGGACAAAAAAAGTAGGCCTGAGCGGTGTATCACTTGGCTTTACAGGGCGTAACCTGTTGTTGTGGACAGATGTTAAAGGAATTGACCCTGAGTTAAACCTTACAGGTACATCAAATGGCAGGGGTCTCGACTACTTTACCAATCCGGGTACTCGCTCTTACATTTTTAATTTAAAAATTACTTTATAACAGGAGTTTTATGAAAAATATAGTTAAAAAATATCTTTTAGGGTTAGTCACTTGCGTGGTCGTTTTTTCATCATGCGAGAAAGATATTAATGATATCAATGAAAATAACCCGAATCAGTTTAATGATTCTGATCCAATTCTTATGCTTACAGGTGCCCAGCTGGCTAATGTGATGTTAAATGAAGGGGATGCAGCCCGCTTATCCGGAATTTTTTCCGGACATTTTACAGGTGTCGACCGCCAGTATGTAAGTTACAATAATTATACAGTTACATCCGGTGATTTTGATGCAGCATGGGCTAATTTATATGCTAACGGTATTGCACAATGCCGGTTAATTCGTGCTAAGGCTGTTGAGTCGCAAAATAAGGCGCTGGAAGGTGTAGCTTGCATTACAGAAGCCAATTTGCTTTTAACAGCATCATCCTTGTGGGGACACATACCCAACACACAGGCATGCAATCCACAAATTGATAAACCCGATTACGACAACATGAGTGATGTGTACGATTACTGCATTTCGCTGCTTGACAAAGCTATTCCGCTTGTTGGATCTTCATCGGCTTACAGCGCTGCTTATGCCGGTTCTTTTTCATGGAGCGATGTAGCCGGTACTATAAAAGCACGTGCACATCTGCACAAGGGTGAATACCAAAAAGCTATTGATGCCGCCACAAACGGTATTGCATATGGCGAAGATTTGATGGCTAATCACTCAGCCAATGTTCCAGGTGCATGGAATTTGTACTACGATTTTCTGGACTGGAACCGTGCCGGCTATATGAGTGCAGATGGTTCTTATCTTGCTTCGCTTATGGATACCACTTCGGGTAATCCAAATTACAGAGGA
The DNA here is from genome assembly GCA_046309355.1 of Bacteroidota bacterium. GTDB lineage: Bacteria > Bacteroidota > Bacteroidia > UKL13-3 > UKL13-3 > CAYSBE01. The sequence continues at coordinate 16,594 of JBKCPL010000054.1, read as the reverse complement.
AATGCAAAAACGGATGAGTCAAACAGATTGCCGTATTACTTTACTACTGACGGATACAGCGCACTTGACCCTAATTGGATTGACGGTGCTTTCGCTTCTAATGCCGATTTCCCCATCGTAAGTTATGTTGAAAACGAACTTATCCTGTCTGAATCATACTGGCGTACTTCTGATTTCACCAATGCGCTTGTGCACTTAAACAATGCACGCAAATACAACGACAGTACCTATGGTGGATTTGACCCGTATGTGCAAGCCGACTTTACAGATAACAATGCCCTGCTAAAAGAAATTTTAGTTGAGAAGTATGTTAGTCTTTACGGTCAGATTGAGGCATTCACTGATGTACGCAGAACAAATAACCTCATTGGTGTTAAACCGAACAAAGGTACCAAACTGCCACAGCGGTTCCTATATCCGCAGTCGGAGTTGAATACCAATAAGGCAAACGTTGATAAATATTACCAATCGGATGTATTGGCAAATTTGAGCCTGTGGCCGTAAGCTGACGCATACCGTAAAAATACCTCTTACACAAAGCGGCTGTTTCTGAAAGAAACAGCCGCTTTTTTTGGTTTAAGAATCACGTTCTTTAAGCAGCTTTCAGACTTTTAAGCTTTAGCTGCTCTATGCGTTCAGCTGCTATGTCTTTAGTAATATGTAGTGTTTTCGCATCTTTTTGCGAGGGCAGGTTAAACATATAATCAAGCATTACCGATTCGCAGATGCTACGCAAACCACGTGCGCCCAGTTTGTATTCAAAGGCTTTATCCACAATCAAATCAATGACTTCGTTGTCAATTTGAAGTTCAACGCCTTCCATCTCCACTATTTTTTTATACTGCTTTATCAGTGCATTTTTAGGCTCGGTAAGTATACTGCGTAAGGTTGATTTATCAAGCGGATTAAGGTGGCAGATGACCGGAATACGACCAATTATTTCAGGAATAAGTCCAAAGCTGCGCACATCACCGGGCGAAATGTACTGTAGGTAATTACTGTCGTCAATGGCATCACTGCCCAAGGTTTTAAATCCAACCGATTGAGTTTTGAGCCTGCGTTCAATAATTTTATCAATGCCTTCAAACGCACCACCGCATACGAACAAAATATTTTCCGTATTTATCTGAATCATTTTTTGTTCAGGATGTTTTCGTCCGCCTTGCGGAGGAACATTGGCTATAGTACCTTCCAGCAATTTAAGCAGAGCCTGCTGCACACCTTCGCCACTTACATCGCGGGTAATGCTGGGGTTGTCGCTTTTGCGCGCTATTTTATCTATTTCATCAATGTACACAATACCTCGTTCGGCCTGTGCCACATCATAGTTCGCAGCCTGCAGCAATCGCGTAAGTATGCTTTCTACGTCTTCGCCCACATAGCCTGCTTCGGTAAGCACGGTAGCATCGGCAATGCAAAACGGAACCTGAAGAATTTTAGCAAGCGTTTTAGCAAGCAGGGTTTTTCCCGTACCTGTTTCGCCTACCAGCAATACATTCGATTTTTCCAGTTCAACATCATTGCCTGTTCGGTTAAATGCGTATTGTATGCGTTTGTAGTGATTATAAACGGCAACAGCCAGTACCTTTTTCGCCTCATCTTGTCCTATCACATAGTCATCGAGGTGCCGTTTAATTTCTACAGGTGCAGGTAATTTAAATGAAGGTGCACCTGACGAATCTTTTTTCAGGTCTTCGTGTAGCAGTTTGTGGGCAGAATCTACACACTGTTCGCATATAAACCCATCAACACCTGTAAGTAAATACTGCGCTTCTGATTTTTTGCGGCCGCAAAAGTTACACCGTTCTTCTTTCGAAGTTTTAGCCATGTCGGGTTATTTCTTGTCGGTGGTAGGTTTATGTTTCAGCAGCACATCGTCTATCATGCCATAGTCTTTCGCTTCTTGTGCGGTCATCCAGTAGTCGCGGTCACTGTCAATTTGCACTTTGTCGAATGGCTGACCACTATGATGAGCAATAATGTCGTACAATTCTTTTTTCAGTTTTTGAATTTCGCGTGCGGTAATTTCAATATCGGATGCCTGACCTTGCGCACCACCCAGTGGCTGATGTATCATAATACGTGCATGGGGCAGGGCAGTACGCTTGCCTTTTGTGCCGGCACATTGTAACACAGCACCCATCGATGCGGCCAAACCGGTACAAATTGTAGCCACATCCGGATTTACCCACTGCATAGTATCGTAAATGCCAAGCCCGGCATACACCGAACCACCCGGTGAGTTTATGTACATCTGAATATCTCTGCGGGCATCCATCGAGTCGAGGAAAAGCAATTGTGCTTGCACAATATTGGCGACATAATCATCAATAGGCATTCCTAAAAAAATGATGCGGTCGGCCATTAAGCGAGAGAATACGTCAATTTCGCGGAAGTTCATGGGCCGTTCTTCAATAACGGTTCGAGTCATGTTTTCTACTGAACTTTCTATATAGGCATCAACGGCCAGGCTGCTTATGCCTTTATGCTTGGTAGCATATTTTCTGAATTCGTTTGCATTCATGGTATGAAGTATTTTAGTTGTCAAAAATAACAATTGCCGACAAGGCTACAAGGAAATTGCATTGCTGCAAAAGAGGAATAATAAAATGACCTGCGGATGATGAGATAAACTAAACGAGTTAGGCGATGATATATGCGGTATTTAGCGAACCTGTATTAGCTGTACATCACCTCTTTCACAGCCTTGATAACCCGTGCTGTATTGGGTAAAAATTCCTGCACAAAGGTAGGAGCATATCCCAGCGGTGTATCTTGTGTAGTTATACGTCTAACCGGAGCATCCAGGTAATCGAATGCATTTTTTTGCACCATGTACGCAATTTCACTGGAAATGGATGCGAGTGGCCATGCTTCTTCAATTACTACCAGACGGTTGGTTTTTTTAACCGATTCAATAACGGTGTCATAATCAATCGGGCGCACAGTTCGTAAATCAATAACTTCTGCCGATATGCCTTCTTTAGCCAGTTCATCTGCTGCAGCCAATGCCACTTTCATAATTTTACCGAAGGAAACAAGCGTTACATCGGAGCCTTCCTTTTTAATGTCGGCTTTGCCGATTGGAATGAGGTATTCTTCTTCAGGCACTTCGCCTTTGTCGCCATACATCTGTTCGCTTTCCATAAAAATAACCGGATCGTCATCACGAATGGCGGTCTTAAGCAATCCTTTGGCATCGTAAGGGTTGGATGGCACTACTACTTTTAATCCGGGACAGTTGGCGTACCAGTTTTCAAAAGCCTGCGAGTGTTGAGCAGCCAGCTGACCGGCTGAACCTGTAGGTCCGCGAAATACGATAGGTACATTAAACTGACCTCCGCTCATCTGATACATTTTGGCGGCTGCATTGATCACCTGGTCTATAGCTACAAGCGAGAAGTTAAAGGTCATGAACTCAATTACTGGACGAACGCCATTCATGGCAGCTCCTACGCCAATACCGGCAAAGCCAAGTTCGGCAATAGGGGTATCAATTACCCGTTTCGCGCCAAATTCATCCAGCATACCCTGGCTCACTTTGTATGCACCGTTGTACTCAGCCACTTCTTCGCCCATCAAAAATATAGCTGGGTCTCTTCGCATTTCTTCGCTCAAGGCTTCGCGCAGTGCTTCTCTGAATTGTATTACTCGCATGATTTACGTCCTGATTTTATAAAAGTGGTGCAAAAATAAGAGTTGCAGTCAGGTTTCAAAATGCGCACCTGTTTGTTTGGGAACCTGTTGCACCTTAGATTAATTGAGCAGACTGGAATTAAGTTTAAATTTATTCTTGATCATCGAAAAATAATTACGGCTTATTTCAAATGGCTCGAATACTCCTTTCAGGTGAAGTATGCCGGTATCGTAGGTGCCTTTTTCAATTTTATCTACCTGATGCAAATTAACTATGGTAGAGCGGTGTATGCGTAAAAAATCTTCTGCCGGAAGTTTGTCTTCCCATATTTTAATCAGGCCGTATGTTGTAAATTTTGTTCCATCAACCAAGCAAATAGTCGTATAGTTTCCTTTGGCCTCAATGAAGTTGATGTCTTTAATTTTAATGAACTTCATTTCGTTGTTGATGTTCATCAATATCATATTATCAAACCCCAGGCGTGTGGTTTGAATATCTGTTTGCTCTTCTTCTTGTATAGAGGGCGCGGTAGTATCTTTAATAATTTTGATACGTGCCAGTGCTTTTTGTAAACGGTCGAAGCTGAGCGGTTTCAGTATATAGTCAATGGTGTTGTATTCGAATGCTTTAACAGCAAATTCAGCAAAGCTGGTGGTGAACAAAATATTAATGGTAGGGCTTACGTACTTGATTAAATCGAGTGCATTGGCTCCCTGCAGGTCGATATCGGTAATAAGTAGTTCGAAAACCTGCTTGCTTTTAAGCACTTCTTCTGCATCCTGAAAATTCGTTGCTTCATTTATTACTTCAATGTGTTCAAACCGTTTTAAGAACTCTTTGAGTAATTTCATTGAAATGGGATCGTCTTCAATGATAATGGTGCGAATGATTCCTTGTTGTGACATAGCGATTAGCTGATTTTCTATGTGTGTAGTTTATTTACGCAATATATGCACATATTTGCAAAATAAAACGATTTTTACGAACAGGCATGCAGAACAAATTTGACCGGCTTAATTTATACTACCCTACAAACTGGAAAGAGTACGAATTGCTTGACAGCGGGGATGGTGAAAAACTGGAAAAATTCGGACGGGTAACCACATGGAGGCCCGAACCCCAAGCGCTTTGGTCAAAAGCACTGCCCATAAAGGAGTGGGAACGACTAGCACATGTTCGGTTTGTACAAAAAGGCAGCCACAGTGGCACCTGGAAAAAACTGAAAGATTGCCCTGATCAATGGCCAATAAGCTATTCATCCGATGGTTTATATTCACTTACCTTTAATTTGTCACTTACGTCATTCAAGCACGTAGGCATTTTTCCTGAGCAGGCCGATAATTGGGATTTTATTTTCAATCAGGTATCGGAGCTTAAAAAACACATGCAGCCGGTAAAAGTACTTAATCTGTTTGCCTACACCGGAGGTGCTTCGCTGGCAGCCAAAGCTGCGGGTGCCGATGTTACGCATGTCGACTCGGTAAAGCAGGTTATCGGATGGTCGAGGCAAAACATGGAAAGCAGCAACCTCACCGATATTCGCTGGGTGGTGGAGGATGCGTTCAAATTTGTGCAGCGCGAAGTACGCAGAGGCAATCACTATCATGGGGTTATACTTGATCCACCGGCTTATGGCATTGGCACCAATGGCGAACGCTGGAAATTGGATGAGCAGATTAATGCGTTGTTGCATGAAGTAAAACAACTGCTGGCACCGTCACATTTTGTGGTATTGAACATGTACTCGCTGGGCATGAGCGCACTCATAACCGATAATTTAATGCGCAGCATATTTGATAGCAAATTGTCAACCCGTGAAGTTGGCGAACTATACCTGCCATCGGCTACAGGACAAAAACTTCCGCTAGGCATACTGGCCCGGTTAACCTCGGATTATACTTTGTAGCGCTTTTTCAGTTCGAAGAAAAATTTGCGGCTTACTTCAAAAGGCTCTTTGCTATAAATTAGTGTTAGACGTCCGGTATCGCTTGTCCATCGCTCAATTGTGCTTATGTGTTCCAGATTTACAAGAGTTGAGCGATTAATTTGTATAAACAGTTTAGGGGGCAATTTACTCAGCCAGCTTTTAACCGAGTTATAGGTAAGGCTTATGCGTTTGTCGGTTGTATACACTTTGGTGTAGTTTCCATACACCACAATATGGGTAATATGACGCACCTCAACAAATACCAGTTTCTTGTCTATATCCAGCATAACCTTGCTGTCGGCATCCAGCTTCTTGTTTTCAGCTTTATCCAACGTTGATTTTTCAGCACCTCCGGACCAAAGCGTAATTACTTTTTGAAGCGATTGCATTAGGCGTTCCTTTTGTATGGGCTTTACCAAATAGTCAGTTGCGTTAACCTCAAATGCCTTCAGTGCGAAATCGGTGTGCGAAGTGATAAATACAATCATGGGCTCGTACTTGATAAAGGAGAGCAATTCCAGCGAATTGTAGCCGTTTAGGTCAACATCTAAAAGTATCAAATCGGGCTTTTCTATGGTAATTAACCTAACAGCTTCATCGGCATGTGTTGCTTCGCCTATCACTTCGATGGCTTGAACGTGCGCTAACAGTTTTTTAATCAACTGCCTGACAGAGGGCACGTCATCTATAATAACTGTTCGAATAATATTCTTCACTACACAATTTTTTACAGATTTAGTCATTTATATCGTAAAAACAACTATTAATATAAAAAATAATGCTATTTATACTATTTTTTATAATTGCGAAGTGTAGGCATACGCTGTGCTATCCCTAAAATAATAATACAACGTGCTGTAGATGAATAAGATAGAGAATAATTAAAGGAATAAATCAGTATTTAGCAGACCGTGGAGTGCTTACATACTCCATTCATAATTTGGATAATAGCAGTTTATAGCTCTGAATCTTGGTCCGATTCAGCTTCGGCAGTACCGGCTTCAGGTCTCATTTGCGGGAAAAACAACACATCCTGAATGGAGTGCTGATTGGTCATTATCATGGCAAGTCGGTCAATGCCAATGCCAAGTCCTGATGTAGGAGGCATACCATACTCGAGTGCCCTCAAAAAATCTTCGTCCAATACCATCGCTTCGCTGTCGCCTCGTTTGCCCAGTTCCAACTGTTCTTCGAAACGTGTCCGTTGGTCAATCGGGTCATTAAGTTCTGAAAAGGCGTTGCATATTTCTTTTCCGTTGCAAATGGCCTCAAAGCGCTCAACAAGTCCGGGTTTGCTTCGGTGCTTTTTAGCCAGCGGGCTCATTTCTACCGGATAATCGGTTATAAATGTTGGTTGTAGCAGGTACGGTTCGCATTTCGCTCCAAATAGTTCGTCAATCAATTTTCCTCTTCCCATCGACTTCTCAACCGGTATTTGAAGTGATTGGCAGGTCTTACGCAATTCGTCTTCGTTCATTTCACTGATGTCGATTCCGGTAAAATGAGCGATGGCTTCGTACATGGTAAAACGTTTCCACGGTCGTTGAAAGTTGATGAGGTTTTCACCTACCTGAACTTCGGTGGTACCGTGAAGCGCAAGAGCAATTTTTTCAACCATCTCTTCTACCAGATTCATCATCCACTCGTAATCTTTATACGCTACATACAATTCAATCTGAGTAAACTCGGGATTATGAAAACGGCTCATGCCCTCATTTCGAAAATCTTTCGAGAATTCGTACACCCCATCGTACCCGCCCACAATCAGGCGTTTCAGGTACAACTCATTGGCAATACGCAGGTACAATGTCATGTCAAGCGTATTGTGATGGGTTTTAAACGGTCGAGCAGCAGCGCCACCATACAACGGTTGAAGGATGGGCGTTTCTACTTCCAGGTATCCTTTGTCGTTCAGGTAATCGCGCATTACATTCATCAGCTGCGTGCGTTTTCTGAAAACATCTTTTTTCTCGGGGTTTATTATCAAATCGGCATAGCGCTGACGGTACATAAATTCAGGGTCGCTAACTGCATCGTACTTTTCTCCATCCTTTTCTTTAACAATAGGAAGTGGCTTTAGTGATTTGGAAAGCAGGCTCAACTCTTCTACGTGTATGGTTGTTTCACCCATTTTGGTGGTAAACACAAACCCACGTATTCCGATTATATCGCCTATATCAATCAACTTTTTGAATACAACATCATACAACGTTTTATCTTCACCCGTACATATATCATCACGTCTAACATAAATCTGTATGCGGCCGGTACCATCCTGCAATACGGCAAAGCAGGCCTTACCCATGTCGCGTATACTCATCAGCCTTCCGGCTATACGTATATTTTTGAATTCAATTTTATCCTGCTGGTAGTGTGTCAGAATATCAACGGCTGAAGTGTTTGTTTCAAACGCTTCGGCCGGATATGGATTAATACCAATGGCTTCGAGCTGAGTAAGTTTTTCTCTGCGTTGCTGTTCTTGTTCGCTAAGTCCTGTATGATGATGCATGCGTAACTGATGTTAGTTCTTTAAGGTGGCGCGAATATAGGTATTCATGGCATTTTTGGAGAACGATTTTCATTCGGTTACCTTTGCCTTGCTTTGAGCGTAGTTAAAAAAGATATTCGGTCGTTCTCCAAATCAGAACTGGAAGAAGTGTTTACGCAACACGGTAAACAAGCTTTCAGAGGAAGGCAGGTATACGAATGGCTTTGGAAAAAACAGGCTGTTTCGTTTGATGCCATGACCAATTTATCTATCGACACACGCGAGTGGCTTAAGAACGAGTTTGTACTGCACACATTTCAGGTAGCCGACCGGCAAATGAGCAGTGATGGCACCATTAAATGCAGCTTTCGCTTGCACGATGGACATTTGATAGAAGGCGTACTAATACCTACCGAAACCCGAATGACAGCCTGTGTTTCATCACAAGTTGGCTGTAGCCTTACCTGTAAATTTTGTGCAACAGGAAAAATGGACCGCATTCGAAATCTCGAACCGGGTGAAATTTATGATCAGGTGGTGTATTTGCGTAAGCAGGCTATAGATAGGTATGGAATTCCATTAACCAACATTGTATTTATGGGCATGGGCGAGCCATTGCTTAACTACGCCAACGTAATGAAAGCAATTGATAAAATTACATCGCCCGAGGGGTTGCACATGGCTGCCGACCGTATCACGGTTTCTACTGCAGGTATTGCCAAAATGATAAAAAAACTGGCTGACGATAGGGTGAAGTTTAACCTGGCTTTGTCATTACATGCGGCCAATGATTCTAAAAGAAATCAGATAATGCCGATTAATGAAAGCAATACACTGGCCTCTCTGATGGATGCCTTGCTTTATTTTCAAAAACATACAGGTAAACGTGTTACGTTTGAGTACATAGCTTTCAATAATTTTAATATTGAACCTGACGATGCACGGCAGCTGCTGGCCATCTGCAAAAAGGTGCATGCCAAGGTGAATATTATCGAATACAATCCCATAGGAGATGGGCTGTTTAGCAGGGCCGATGAACAAAAAACCAACCAATTTCAGCATTACCTAGAAAAACACGGTGTGGTAGCTAAAATAAGACGTAGCCGCGGAAAAGATATTGATGCAGCCTGCGGGCAGCTAGCCAATAAGAAGCATGAAGAGGCTATAATAGCTGACTAAAATCATAGATTTTTATGCGTAATTGAATGTGCTAAGTTGTTATTTTGTTAGCACAAATTTAACACAGCACACAAGGCTAATATCTTTAATTTGAAGTACTAACCATTTAATCTATCAAACCGTGATAAGCACTATTCTACTGCCTACCGACTTTTCCGAAGTTGCCGGAAACGCCCTCTCATTTGCCATCGATTTGGCTAAAAAAACCGGTGCTCAACTGCACGTATTGCATGTAAAGCAAGTGCCGGTATTGGATACATCATTCCCAACCGATACCTATCAGCTGTATATCAATGAAATTGAAAAAGCAGCACAGGAAGGTATTCAAAAGCTGGAAAACGATACGCTTAAACCATCGGGTATAAACTATACCGTGCATTCTGTTACCGGATTTGTGAACGATGAAATTCTGCACTTTGTGAAAACCAATCCGGTAGATATGATACTGATGGGTACAACCGGTGCTAGCGGCATACAGGAGTTACTTATCGGAAGCAATGCTGCATCAGTCATCGCCCGTTCGGAGGTGCCTGTATTGGTTATTCCTCCTTCGGCCAAGCACAGCGATTTTAAGCATATACTTTATGCATCTGATTATACCGAACCGGAGTTTCCGGCATTTTCACGTTTGGTGTATATGGCCGAATTATACAACGCACGCATTTCGGTTTTGCACGTGAAGTCAGATGCTGACCGCTATTTCAATGCAGAAAATAATTTCTTCGCCCGCAATAAGAAGCACATTTCCGTTGATGATATCACCATAGTGAATACAGAGGGCAAAGAGACAGCAGATGCCATCAACACTTTCATTGCCGATAAACATGTAGATATGTTAGTTCTAGCCAAACATAACCGCAGTTATTTTGATCGGTTATTTCACCGCAGTTTAAGTAAACGCATGGCCTATCACACCAAGGTGCCTTTGCTGGTATTGCATAAATAAAAATTATACTACGCTATTTTCTCTTTAAACGGTTAATTGACCGATGCGTGCGAAATGCGTTCTAGTCTTTCGCGATTCAGCAGGCGTATTTTTTTACCGTCCAGTTCTATTAGCTTATCCGATTTAAATTCAGATAATAGGCGTATTACTGTTTCAGTGGCAGTTCCTACAATATTGGCTATATCTTCACGTGGCAAGGTAATGTGTATAACCTCATCATTGCTGTTTTCCGTAATATTAAATGTATGATGCAAAAACAGTAAGGTTTCTGCCAGGCGCTCGCGTACACTTTTTTGCGCCAGGCTTTGAACTTTCTCTTCAGCTACTCCCAGTTCATGACTTAGCGATTTGAGCATGGCTTTGCTCATTTCCGGATTTTTTTCCAGCACATCCATGAATACTTTTTTAGGAATAAAACATACCACCGCATCTTCTACACAGATAGCCGTTGCAATAAGCGGTTCATCGGCAATAAGTGCACGGTAACCTAAAAAGTCACCGGGCTTGGCAAATCGAAGTATTTGCTCTTTTCCGTCATTGTTGGTTTTTACGAGTTTAACAATACCTGAACTCAAGCAATGCAAACCAAGCGGAATATTGTCTTCGTAAAAAATATATTCTCCTTTCTTGAAATGCGTGCACGATTTGTTGGTATTCACCAATTCCATCTGTTCGGGCGTGCAGTAGTTTAGAAAGGATATTTTGTGAGAATCACACAGGGCACATCCTAAATGAACTTTATGCATAACGAATTTTATTAAGTATGATTCGAATATATACGATTTTTTACAATATCGGGCCAAGCCATGTGTCAAGATTTTGCTGCTGAGTAGAGGTCGTATTTTCTTTCGTACTAATTTTCAATGACTTATTCTCCTCAGTGAAGGATATCTCTAGGCCTAATTGTTCGCACAGCGTAGTTAGCCATGCATCAAAGTACCCGCGGCCGTTAATAAGTTCGGCTGTGTAGGGTGTAAATGAAGAATCACTCAGTTCTTCGAGTATGCGTATGTAATCGAATGCCGTGTAGCCTTTACCGCATAAGTAGGTGCTTTTATACAGTTGCTGTAGTGCATCACTCAATCTTTTTTTTCCAGCTGTTGAGGTAAATAGAACCACATCTGCCACCCATGCGGCTATCAAGCCTTCTATGTAAATGGAAATTTTTCGACCGGGAACACCGGGCACATAGCCATCTAGCCAAGTATCCCATGACGATTCAGCCAGTGAATACCTGAAGCGGCCATCATTTGTATAATGCCTTAGCAAATCGGATCTCAGGCTGTTGATGTATTGCTCAGCCGACCAAACCCCGGATTGCACTAAAAACAGGTCGCCCAAATAGGTGGTTACTCCTTCATACACATATCCCAGTTCTGAGTAATTTTCTCGCTTGTAGTCGTAGGGCCACATATCAGCCGGCCTTAGCCTTTTTACATTCCACAAATGAAAAAACTCGTGCGAACTAATTGCCAGCAGGTCGTTATAAAACTCTTCCTCTGTTTGGTCGGTGTATTTTCCCAGTGCAATCACTGTTGAATTCAGGTGTTCAACGCCATGCCTGTAAGCAGTGTCGAGCATGAGGTACATAAAGTGATAGGTGTCGCATGGCATATCGTCCATGCATGTTATCTGATATGAAACATATTGGCGCGTATCATTTTTCAGGCGCTCTAAATCTACTGTGTGCCTACCCTGAAACCATAGGTGAATGGAATATTCTTTACCCTTAAACGAATCTGTAAACGCAACCGATTGAAGCGAGCTGCTTGCTATGAGAGGTGAATCAGCCAGGTAATCGAAATCGGGGGCAGTATAGCAGTGTTTATTTTGTTTGTGTAGCTGTGTGGCTAGTGTGTAATCCATTGGCAAATCGAATTCAACAATATAGGGTTCGTGCATTCTTCCTTCTACATACATCATACAGTTTACCGGATTGATATACAAAAATTCAGCACTCACATAGCTTCCTCCTGCATCCAGTTGATTGGCGTAGTATTCATACTGTATAAAAATGCTATGTAGTCCCTTTGTATTTACCTGCCAGCGATCTTTGCTCGTTTTTCTATAGTTCACGGCATTGCCTGCACTATCTGTAATAAAAAAGCCACGAATATTTTTGGCAAAGTTTTGCAATTCATATCGTCCGGGTCTCCACGAAGGAAGTTGCAAGCAAATGCTGTCGTCTTGAATATTTGTTATGGTAAACCGAAGCGTTATAAATTTAGATTCGGGTTGTGCGTAAGAGATATGGTAGTGCATGGTATATTTGTTGAACCAATTTATGCAAATATGAGTTTTGGATTTAGTATTATCATTATATCCTCGATAGCTTTATTGATATTGTCTATCGTATCTTTTCTTCAGGTACACAATCTTAAATATCAGCTGTGGTATGCCATGATGGGTGCTTTATTCGCAGGTATGCTTAGTGTAGTCAGTTTAGCTTCTGAAAATTATACCTTATTACTGTGGCCCGGCTTTGTACTGTTGCACATTTCCACCAAACTTATTCAAATTTCAAAGAGTTTACACTAACTGCGTGGGTGAAATTGTGTAATAATATCTTTAAGGTAGGAGCGGTCAATATGGGTATATATTTCCGTTGTGGTTATACTCTCGTGTCCCAGCATTTGCTGAACTGCTCTTAAATCGGCACCGGCCTCAACCATGGATGTGGCAAATGAATGCCTTAGTGTGTGAGGCGAAATAACTTTTGAGATGCCGGCCTTGCGTGCTAAATCCTTAATGATGTAAAATACCATAACACGCGATAAGGCTTTCCCTCGGTTGTTTAAAAAAACCGTATCGGTAAAGCCCGTTTGTACAGGCATGTGTACCCGCACATGATGAATGTATGACGTAAGCGCACGTATGGCATAACTGCCAACAGGAATAAGACGTTCTTTATTCCCTTTACCGGTAACTTTTATAAACTCATCTTCAAAGTAAAGATCCGACAGTTTTAGACTAACTGTTTCACTTACCCGCAGGCCGCAGCTAAACATGGTTTCGACAATGGCTTTGTTACGCATTCCTTCCGGTTTTGAAAGATCCAGCTGCTCCATCATACGTGTTATTTCTTCTGTATCCAATACATCGGGTAATTTTCTGACTGTGCGTGGAGCCTCCAGCAACAATGCCGGATTATCTTTAATAACATCTTCCAGTATAAGGTATTTATAAAATGCCTTGATACCTGAAATAATACGAGCCTGGCTGGTAGCCGTCATCCCCAATTCACTTATCCAGCGCAAAAATTCACGAAGTGTACTCAGCGTTATAGAATCGGGTCCCGAATCCAAATTTTTTGCTTGCAGAAATTGCGTAAGCTTAATAATATCGTGTACATACGCTTCAATACTTGGTTTGGCAAGCGACCTTTCCAGCTGAAGGTAGGTCTTAAAACCTTTTATGTAAGATGGCCACATCATGTGTTTTGCAATATATATTTCCGGATGCGCTATGAAGATATACATTTGTAAACATGAAGCGCATAATTGTGGTGAATGGTCCCAATCTTAACTTGTTGGGAAAACGAGAGCCTCATATTTACGGTACTCAAACATTTGATCAGGTGTTTAACCAATTGCAACAAACTTTTGCTGAAACTTGCCTGTTGGAGTACTACCAAAGTAATGTGGAAGGAGAGTTGATTAACAAATTGCACGAAACCGGATTCAGCTACGATGGAATAGTGCTCAATGCAGGAGGCTATACCCATACTTCAGTAGCTTTGGCCGATGCGGTAGCCGCAGTTTCAGCGCCAGTTGTCGAGGTGCATATTAGCCATATTTTCTCGCGCGAATCGTTTCGGCACGTGTCCCTGCTTTCGCCTCATTGTGTAGCCATGATTAGCGGCATGGGTATGAAGGGGTATGAGTTTGCCATTGCGTACCTGCTTGGAGCAAATAAGTAAGTCGGTTATTATATAACAAAACGCCAAACCAGTTTTCCGAGTATTGTTCCGCGTTTGGGATCAAATTGCTGGGTATTGGTGTCAAAAATTTGATTGACGATAAGAAAGAAATCAGTTCCTATTTTAGGAATGATGTGCAGCCTGAAGTTGAGGTTTAATTCTTTTTGTGCGGTATTCCATTGCGTAAGCATGGACCCAAAGGCATTTGGATTAATGGCATAATCAAGGCGGTTGCCAATTAAATGCGTTTGCAGTTGGCCTCCGGGTAATATTATGTTATTGTATTCATACCTAAGGCTAGTGTTGAAGTATTTTCCTGCTCTCCATAAAATATCGCTTCGGTTGCGCCATGCGGTTCCATCATAAAATTCGCCCCATATAAACCGTGTAGAGGCAGATAAAGTACGCCCCCTGAATGATCTGAATTCGGCTTCCATTTGCCGCCACCAATATACTCCTTTGGGTATATTAATATCGCGGACAAGTTCAAAGTCGCGAATCAGGCCCTCGCCCATAAATCGGTAGTCAAGTACAACGCGTTCCCCACTTTTTGTTTCAAAACCCATGTATTGAACTATGTACTCAAACGATTGCATGTTGCGCGTATCATTGTATTGGGTATTAGTAAGCATTAGAGGAACTATCTCAAACTGACGTACCCAGCGCAGAAAATTTTTCGGACGAGGCCTGAGTGAAATCAATGCAAAATCTTCGCGGAAGTTAGTGCGTGTGGCCAGGCCTATTTCCGGATTAAATGCTGCAGGACTTTGCTGTGTAGATGCAAAAATGACTATACGGTCATTGGGATAGTTGACAAATAATCGGTAGGCAAAAGCATTTAATTGAAATCCACTGTCGCTGTTATGTGTTTTAATAAATGCGCCTCCCACTTCAAAGTTTTTACGGCCTAAAAATTTGGCTGTACTGTATCGTCCGTTTATACCGGTGGTGGAGTGCCAGTGTCTGTGATCAATTCGGTTAGCACTCATGGCGCCTATAAAACTTTGACGACCCAAATCCTGACGCCAGCTAGCTGCTGTGTAATTGGTATAAGGTTGCCCTAGCGCATCAGCAGTTTGAATGGTCATCAGGCCAATGGTGCTGTTCTGTTCCTTGCCCAGTATGCGTGCACCGGCTATAATGGGTATGGGTTCCAGTGTATCATTTAATCCGATACGTCTGGTATAAAACGGGAAAATGCGGTTGCCTCCATAATTCATATTAAAAAAGTCGTCACCTTCCAGAAAGAACTCACGCAGTTCAGGAAAAAACAGTGGGAAACGTGTCAGGTTAATCTGTTGTTGGTCGGCTTCTACCTGAGCAAAATCGGTATTGAAGGTAAGATTTAGCCGATAGGTTGGCGATAGCAGGTAATTGATGTCTCCTCCGGTATTCCAAATAGCCCTTTTTTTGTTGGGCAACAGCTCACCGCCCCCCAATGCGTAGGGTTTAACTTCAATAAATTGCTTGTTGCGCAAGTCCTTTAATCCGGTTAAAGTTCCGGCCTGATTTACTTGTTGTATGCGGTTATCACGACTCCAGCCTTGCCACAAAGCCTGCTCGCGCTTGTGACGGATATTGCGCTCAAAATTAATACCCCAGGTTTGCTCATTGGTGTTGGTCGGGTATTTAAACGTGTAAAAGGGAATTTCAAATTCAGCAAACCAGCCTTCATCCGTGCGCGTTGTTTTCACATTCCATACTCCGTTCCAGAAAATATTGCTTGCCCCTCCGTTGTTAAAAATCTGCAAATCGGCTCGTGCTGCGTTGGGATTGGTAACAAACATGAATCCGTTGCGCTTATCGTTGTACGTATCAATAACTACCATAAAATTGTCGTCAATATCGTAGTTAAAATCTCTTCGCAACTCCTTGGCTATTATGCGGTCGGGGGTGCTGTCGTAGCACCATACGGCTATGTACAAATGTTCATCATCGTAGGCTACAGCTACCTTGGTATGTTCACTAACGGGCTGGTTGTAGTTGAGTTCGCGTTGAGTAAAATTATTTATGTGCGGAGCATTTATCCATACAGGCTCATCCAGTTTGCCATCCAGTACAATGGGTTGGTGTATATGCACTGCCTGCAGCGAATTGGGCATGGACACCTGAGCCTTCAGGCATATAGATGCAACCAGCAGTACGCATGCAGATGTAAGCTTTTTATACATGGGTTGCGAATATACACTTCGCCTCGAAGGTTGTGGTAGATTTAGTGCCAGTCATTTTGGCTTATAACCGGTAAGGAGTAAAGTTCCTAAACCATCTTCTGAGCTATGCACAAAAAAAGCCGAACAATAGTTCGGCTTTAGATTTGTTGCGGGAGCAGGATTAGCTCAACTGCGTTCGCTGGACCTTTGGGGTGGCATTACACATCCAAAGCACGCCTGCTTCGCAGTCTTCTTTTTTCATGCTTCGCTCACTATCAAACACGTTTGAGTGAGCTATGCATAAAAAAAGCCGAACAAAGGTTCGGCTTTAGATTTGTTGCGGGAGCA
>JBKCPL010000053.1:0-34215 GCA_046309355.1 Bacteroidota bacterium | reverse complement strand
AGAGTGCTTAAGTTCAAACACAACAGAAATGAAAAAATTAATTTACACGATTGCAGCAGCATTAATTACATGCAGCGCACAAGCCCAGACGGCTAGGGTAATGGCAATTCACAACTCGCCCGACCCGGCATTGCTTAATGTTGACGTATGGTTAACTACGGGTTCAGGATCTACAAAAATTGCAGACGATTTAAGTTTTAGAGAAGCCACAGGGTATATTAATGCGCCTGCTGGTCAAAGTATTCGTATATCATTTGCGCCAGCAACTACGAATACCATCAACGATACATTAGTAGGATTTGGATATAACCTTACTGCAGGCGAATCCTATGTATTAATGGCCCAAGGAACAGTATCTTCAGGTTATAATCCCGCGCGGCCATTTGGTTTGCAGGTTGTTACTCCTGTTCGTGAAAGAATAGTTGACTCCAACCAGGTTTACCTTACTATTTTTCACGGTTCGAACGATGCACCTGAGGTTTTTCTGACTATTCGTAAAGACAATGAAGAACTGGTAACGCTACCGGGACTTGAATACAATGAATTTCTGGGAGAAGCACAATTACCCACAGGCGACTACTTTATAGACATATTTGATAGTGACGATAACCTTCTAACAACACTGAATGTACCATTAGAAACACTTGGATTAAATGACAGTGCCATTGTTGTATTTGCATCAGGATTTGTAGATCCTTCGGCAAATTCTAATGGTCCTGCATTTGGTGTGTTTGCAGCACTATCTAATGGAACCGTAATTCAAGTGCCGGTACAAACCACTTTCCGTCTTCAAGTTTTTCACAACTGTGCCGACAGCAATGCTCGTAATGTAGATGTGTGGCTGGTAAATAACACGAAAAATACGGCAACTAAATTGCTCTCAAATTTTGCATTTCGTACAGCTACTCCTTACATAGATGCACCTGCAATTGACGATATTAAAATAGGTGTAGCACCAGCGGGCTCAACAGATACATCAGATGTGATTTATTACGAAGAGGTGGGTCAGATACCTGGAGGAATTACGGTTTTTGCAGCTGCAATTGGTGTACTAAACACTACCGGGTATGCTTCAAATCCGAATGGGAAAAGCATAGCATTTCAAGTTTCAGGCAACAACGGTTTGGAAAGTTCGACAGAAGCAGGGAAAGTTGCTATAAACGTATTTCATGGTTCAACCGATGCACCGCGTGTAGATGTAAAAGTTGCATCAGGACCAACATTGTTTACTAATCTTGCGTATTCTGAAGCAAGCGAATCGGCAGTAGAGGTAGCTCCCGGCAGCTATACCCTCAACATTACACCAGCCGGTAGCAGTACAGTAGTGGCTTCTTTTACTGCACCGCTTACAGGCTTTGCCGATAGCGCATTAACCGTTGTGGCGTCTGGTTTCTTAAACCCTGCGGCAAACAAAAACGGTCCAGCATTTGGACTATTCGCTGTAACAAAATCGGGTCGTGTTATTGCTTTACCTTCTGCACCTACAGGCGCTGCTGAGATTGCAAATGTTACTGCTTCAACACGTATTTATCCTAATCCTGCCACCTCAGTTGTGAATATCACATCAGCTGCAACTATATTGGAGGTTGTAGTTACAGATTTATCTGGTCGTGTACTACTAAACACGATTAGTAACGGCAATAACGAAGCAACTATAAATATCGAAACATTGAATAATGGAATTTATCTAATGCAGTTAATTACCGATAAGGGAGTAGTAGCTAAAAAACTCATTGTAGAATAGTCTTTCATAATTGGTTTTTTGTTTGTCAAGGGGCGGCTGTGTACAGTCGCCCCTTTTGCATACAATCAATCGTCCATTTATAGTACCTAAATGGATAGTGTATCGCACTTAAAAAGTACCCGCTACGCCTGCTTGTGAGTGAGAATAAAGTAAAATAACAGATATACATTAAAACAATCCTGTGTCTATATCTTTTTTACTTCATACATATACTCACTCCATGCACATAAAACACCCCATTCTTATTCTGCTAACTTTAAGCTTTTTACATAGCAGGGCACAAAATACCGGGATAATAGCCGGAGAGGTAAGAGATAAAAGCACACAGGAAGCACTTATAGGGGCTACCGTTTTACTGGAAGGCACTTCGTTGGGAGCACAAACAGATGCATCGGGTAAGTTTAAAATAGCATCCATCCCGCCAAAGTCATACAACCTGAAGGTGCAGTACGTAGGGTATCAAACCAAAACACTTTTCAATATTGTAGTAACAACCGGCAACATACAGACCTTTACCATAGAGTTGGAAGCCGAAGGAAAAAACTTAAGCGAGGTTGTCATACAAACACGCACATTTGGAAAACGAACAGAAACCCCTCTTTCTGTACAAAGCCTCACTGCCGAAGAAATACGAAGTAATCCAGGAGGTAATTTTGACATCAGCCGAGTGATTCAGGCCTTGCCGGGTGTGGGCGGAAATACCGGAAGCGGAGCGTTTCGCAACGATATACTTATACGCGGAGGTGGCCCTTCCGAAAATGTATTTTACCTCGATGGCATTGAAATTCCCGTTATTAATCACTTTACCACACAAGGTGCCAGCGGTGGGCCGCAAGGCATTTTGAATGTTAGCTTTATTGAGGATGTTACACTGAGTTCGAGTAGTTTTAAGGCCAATGTAGATAATGCACTGTCCTCTGTTTTGTCATTTAAGCAACGCGATGGAAACAGTGAACGGGTGCAGGGAAATGTACGCTTAAGTGCCTCCGAATTTGGCCTTACACTGGATGGCCCGTTAACCCGAAATACAACATTCCTCGCATCGGCCCGTAGAAGCTACCTGCAGTTTTTATTTCAGGCGCTTGATTTGCCCATTCGACCAAACTACTGGGACTTTCAATTTAAAACGACCACACGTATCAACGATAAAACTACGCTAACCACACTTGGTGTAGGGGCCATCGATGAATTCAGTTTTGCTGTGCCTAAAAATGCTACACCTGAAACGGAATATATTATTCGTGCCAACCCCATTATTAATCAATGGAACTACACCGTAGGAGCCGTACTCAAGCGAAGAGTTCAAAATGGATTTATGAATGTTTCTGCCAGCCGCAATATGTTTCAGAATAAGCTCGACCGCTTCAGCGAAGGAAAAACAAACGATGAAAAATTCAGAACGCTGGGTACTGTATCGCAGGAAATCGAAAACAAATTTCGCTTGGATGTAAATAAGTTTTCGGGCAAATGGAAATACGCATACGGTGGGGTTTTTCAGTACGTCAAATTCAACAACACAGGTACCGTGCGCGTTCGTAATCCAATACTTGACCTGGCGGGAAATACCATTGCCCCAGCAGTGAGCATCACCTACAATACAGCACTTGAATTTTTCCGCTATGGATTTTTTGCCGATGTAAGCCGAAAGTTTATCGGAGAGAGGCTAGCGTTAAGTGCAGGTATAAGGGCCGATGGAAACACATTTACTACCACCGGACACGAAATGTGGCGAACACTATCGCCCCGTGTATCGGCTAGTTACGCCTTGCGATCCAATTTAAATTTGAATGCCAGTATAGGCCGATACTATCGGTTACCCATTTATACCGTACTTGGATTTAAAGATACTACCGGAAGTTTTGTTAACAGAAACAATGAATATACGGGGGTTGATCACTACGTAGCCGGAATAGAATATTTACCCGCTCGCAATACACGTATTACCATAGAAGGGTTTTACAAGTCGTACTTCAATTATGCGGTATCGGCCACAAACGGAGTTTCCCTAGCCAATCAGGGAACGGAGTTTGGTGCGATAGGAAACGAGAAAGTGTTTTCAACCGGCAGCGGACAGGCTTATGGAACGGAGATTTTTTTTCAGCAAAAACTCACCTCGAATTTTTATGCCACTGTTTCGTACACGTTTTTTTACAGCTCATTTAGCGGAAGCAATGGCACGCTTGTTCCTTCAGCTTGGGATACTCGCCATTTAGTTTCGGCCATAGCGGGCTATAAGTTTAAAAATGGCTGGGAGTTGGGTGTAAAACACAGGTTTGCCGGGGGCTCACCCTTTACACCGTTTGATGAAAAGGCCTCGAGGCAAAATTACCTGCTAACCGGAAATGGAGTAATAGATTTTGGACGTTTAAACACCTTACGTCTGGGCAATTTTAACCAAACAGATATTCGAATTGATAAAAAATGGAATTTCAAACGCGTCACCATTGATGTGTTTCTGGACATACAAAACATACTTCGTGTATCGAGTGAAGCTATTCCAGCCTACAATTTTAAGCGCACCGATGATAATACGGGATGGGCTACAACAGACGGGAACCCCATACGTATAGATGGCTCCAACGGTATTCCCGTGATCTCACCAAATTTTAATGATACTTTTTTACCGAGTTTCGGATTTATTGTCGAATTTTGATGTTTAACACACATTAAACAAACCTTTGGCCGGCAATATTGTTAAATTTATCTCGGCAATCGTTAAACAAAATTATGAAAACCAAACACGCCATCGTTATCGGATCGGGTGTGGCGGGCTTATCTGCTGCTTCTTACCTGGCCCGCAAAGGAATGCGTGTTACTGTGCTTGAGAAAAACGCTACTCCCGGTGGACGTGCACGCAAGTTCGAAGCCGAGGGTTTTATGTTTGACATGGGCCCAAGCTGGTATTGGATGCCCGATGTGTTCGAAAAATTTTACAACGACTTTGGAAAAACCACAGCCGATTTTTATGAGCTGAAAAGGCTTGATCCCAGCTACAAGGTATTTTGGAAAAACGGTGAGGGAATAGACATACCGGCCGATATGCAGCAGCTGGAACTGCTGTTTGAGCGCTTTGAGTCGGGTAGTGGCAAAAAAATACGCGCATTCTTGAAAGAAGCAGCCTACAAATACGAGGTAGGCATTAACGACTTGGTGTATAAGCCCAGCCTTAGCTTGCTTGAGTTTGCCGATATGCGCCTGCTGAATGGACTGGTGAAAATGGATGTATTTACCAGCATGAAAAAACATGTGCGCTCATTTGTATCGCATCCGTTTTTGATTGAACTGCTCGAGTTTCCGATTTTGTTTTTAGGTGCGTTGCCTGCCAATACTCCGGCCTTGTACAGCCTTATGAACTATGCCGATATGAGCCTGGGAACATGGTACCCTATGGGCGGAATGCATAAAATTATTGAAGCCTTTGTTTCAATTGCACAAAGCCAGGGTGTCGAATTGAAATGTAATGCCGAGGTTACCGCTATTGAAACCATAACAGGAAAAGCAAAACGCGTTATTACGGCCACAGGCGAAACACTGGAGGCAGATGTTGTAGTTGGTGCGGGCGATTACCACCACATTGACCAAAACGTATTGGGTAAAAACGACCAATCGTACACACCTCAGTATTGGGATTCAAGAAAACTGGCGCCCTCGTGCTTGCTGTATTATGTGGGGCTTAATACCAAACTAAAAAACCTTACACACCATAACCTCTTTTTCGATGCCGATTTTATGCATCACGCCAAAGAAATTTATGAGCACCCTAAATGGCCTGCAGATCCGCTTTTCTACGCTTCGGTGCCTTCAATAACCGACCCCACGGTAGCCCCACACGGAATGGAAAATTTATTCTTGCTTATACCTGTAGCTCCAGGATTAACCGACACCGAAGAAATAAAAGAACAATACTTTAACCTCATTATGCAACGGCTAGAAGAGCGCACACAGCAAAGCATACGCCCTCATGTGGTGTATAAACGCAGTTACGCCATGAGCAATTTTGTAGCCGATTACCACGCATTTAAAGGAAACGCATACGGCCTGGCTAACACCTTGATGCAAACAGCCATTCTGAAGCCACGCATGAAAAGTAAAAAAGTAAGCAACCTCTACTACGCAGGCCAGCTTACTGTGCCCGGACCGGGTGTGCCGCCTAGCATCATAAGCGGTAAGGTAGTAGCCAATTTGATAGAGAAAGAAATGTTAAACGCATAAATACACTACGTATGAAACAATTATTTGACGATATATCACGCAAGAGCAGCAAAATGGTAACCAACGCCTACAGTACTTCCTTTTCGCTGGGCATTCGCTTCTTGGCTAAAAAATTTCATAACCCCATTTATGCCATTTACGGCTTTGTGCGTTTTGCCGATGAAATTGTTGACTCATTTCACGAGTACAACAAACCCGAATTGTTGGATGAATTTAGAAACGAAACCTACAAATCCATTGAACGTGGCATCAGCCTGAATCCCATTTTAAATAATTTTCAGCAGGTGGTGAACGAGTACAGCATTGATCGCTGGCATATTGATACGTTTTTGAAAAGTATGGAAATGGACTTGCACGATACGCAATACGACCAGCAAGGATACGAAGAATACATACTGGGTTCGGCAGAGGTGGTGGGCTTGATGTGCCTTAAAGTATTTGTAGAAGGCGATGAAGACCGCTACAACGAGTTGAAGTATTATGCTATGAAACTGGGTTCTGCTTTTCAGAAAATAAACTTCCTGCGCGATTTTAATGCCGATTTGCAAGGACTAGGACGCATGTATTTTCCGCAGCTGCGTACACATGAATTTACCGAAGAAATAAAGCGTGAAATCGAAGCCGATACACGTAAGGATTTTGAACTGGGCTACGAAGGAATTAAGCGCCTACCCAAAAATGCTCGCTTTGGGGTATACGTGGCGTATAAGTATTACTCCAATTTGCTGGATAAAATATGCAGTATGCCCCCGCAACGCATTATGCAGGAGCGTGTGCGTATACCCGATAACCAGAAGTACGCTCTGTTTTTCGGTTCATTTGTTAGGCACAGTTTTAATTTACTCTGATGTATACACTACTGCTTATGGTTTTTTCTGTATTCGTTTCACCGGCCGGCACTACCACAACACCCGATAAAGCACGTGAAGCCTACGAGAAAAGTATACACGATTCGAAAGCAGGCGAATCTTTTTTGAACGAAACCAGAGATGTACAAAAGCTGACTCCTTTGCTAAAAGCATACCGCGGTGCTGTATTGATGATTATGGCATCGCACTACTTCAATCCATGGTCAAAGCTGAACAGCTTTAATTCAGGCAAAGAATTGCTGGAATCGGCCATTAGCGAACGGTCTACAGATGCCGAGCTTCGTTATCTTCGGTTTGCTATTCAAACCAATTCACCGGCCTTTTTAGGATACAATACCCACATAACAACCGATAAAGAATTTTTACTGACTAACGTAGCGCGTATTGATGCTGCACAGGTTCGTCAAAAAATTGTGTCCTACTTGCGTGCCTCAAAACACCTCACCGATGCGGAAAAACAACGTTTAAACTCCATATAGCCATGAATGCACAAACCGAAGAATACGTAATACTGGTAGATACCACAAACAATCCGGTAGGCATCATGGAAAAACACGAAGCACACCGGAAGGCATTGCTTCATCGTGCGTTCTCCGTATTTGTGTTTAACAGCACTGGCGAATTGCTGCTTCAGCAACGTTCACAACACAAGTACCATTCATCGGGGTTGTGGACCAACACCTGCTGTTCGCATCCGCGTGTTGATGAAAACACCACCGATGCAGCGCACCGCAGGCTAAAAGAAGAAATGGGGTTTGACTGCGAACTTACCGAACGCTTTAGCTTCATATACCGCACACCGTTCGATAATGGCCTGAGCGAGCACGAATTGGATTTTGTATATACCGGAACGTACGATGCGGAGCCGGCCATTAATGCAGAAGAAGTTGCCGCTTACCGCTGGATTTCGCTCGAAAACCTGATACGTGAAGTATCTGAGCAGCCGCATCATTTCACGGTGTGGTTCAGAATCATTTTAAATCAATACCTGAAGCAGCTGCACGTTGCCTGATTACTGCGTCATCTGCTGACGCATGTATTCGTACATAGCCACACCAGCTGCAACCGATACATTTAACGAATCGAACGATGCCGCCATGGGAATTTTTACCAGCAAACTGCATCTGCGCAGCACGTCATTTGATAAGCCGTCTTTTTCTGAACCCAGCACCAGCGCCAGTGGTCCCGATAAGTCGGCAAAGGGCAATTCTTTATTCGCTTTCTCCGTCATGCCTACGGTTTTTATGCCCGACTGATTGAGCAGTTCCATGGTAGTTTTCAGGTTTCGTTCGCGGCACACGGGCAGCTGCAACAATGCCCCGGCCGAAGCTTTAATGGCATCATCAGTTACCGATACCGAACCCGACTGAGAAATAACAATGGCATGTGCGCCACAGCACAAAGCTGTGCGAGCAATGGCGCCAAAGTTTCGCACATCGGTAATGCGATCGAGTACAACAACGAAAGGATCAATGCCTTTTTCAAACAGCTGGGGCAGCAGAGTTTCCAGTTCATGATACTCAACAGGCGCAATGTGTGCCACCACACCCTGATGGTTTTTGTGTACCGGAAAAACAGCCGCTTCACGCGGAACGAGTTGTATTACAGCCCCTGCTTTGCGGGCTTTACTCATCAGCTCATCCAGGGCGCCATGCCTGTTGCCTTTGGCTACAATCAGCTTTTGAATGAGTTTACCGTTTTGCAACGCCTCTTCAATAGCGTGCACACCGTAAATGGTGGTTTCTTTTTTGTCGGTCATGTGGTGGGCAAAGTAACAACAAATACACTATATAAAAATTACGGCCGGCCACGCATGTGGCCGGCCGTAATTTTCAACTGCCCTCAACTCATTTTATTTACCTGATAGCATGGATTCATATCCCTTGCGCAATTCGGCAGCCAGTTCGGGCTGCTTGTTTTGCTCAGCTACCTGTATGGCATAGTTATAAATTTGCGAACTTTCTTCTACATCCTGCGATACGCTGGCAAACTTTTTATTGCCTTTAAAGCGCGAATAGTAACGGTATTTTTCGTTCATAATTTCGCTTACACGTTTCACCAGCATATTCCCTTTTTCTGCTCCACCGGCCGCATAGTAGGCCTGCGCTATGGCCAGCATCAGCTGGTTGTATGGCACGTTTTCTTCGGGCATTACCTCCAGGCAGCGGTCCAGCACTTTTATCGCACGGGTCGAATCTCCGTTTTCAATAAGCCGAATAGCCAAGCGGTAAAACAGGTTGCGGTAATTGTTGGTTTGGCGAAGCGTGGTTTCATCCAGGTATATACCGGGCTTATCCATATTGCCCCACTTAAACTTATTCATCAGGTTATCGTACAGCGTTTCTGTATTAATGCGACCCATCGAGCCTTCATTTAACTGGTCGTTTTCAATAGGCATTATCTGATACACCAGTCCGTTTATCTGAAAGTATTTTTGCATGTTCAGGTACACATCGCTGCCGGTTGTTATGGCAAAGCACACAGGGCGTGTCCAATCGGTTGAGGCTACAATGTCCAGCGTTACCAAATCGGCTTTCATAAGCGTGCTGTTGCTTACTTCCCAGCGCATGGTATCCACTATAAATGGCTCATCTTCGGGCCTTACAAGGCCGGCTTTTTTCACCTGATCTTTATTCACCAACATATAGAATTTCTTGGTTGGGAAATAGTTGTAAAACTCGCCCGATTGCGATTGCAGTTTGGCCAGTGGGTCGTTATCGTCATTAATGAAGGCAATGATATTTTTTAACGGATAGTAATCGGTTTGATTAATACCATAGCGTTGCGCTACTTGCGGGTTGTTGTAAAACATCACATAATCGCGTTTGCCCTGTACGTATTTATCGGGCGTCATGCTGAACGGAACCACATCGCTGTCGTATACTTTACGCTTCAGGTTGTTGGTATACCAGTCGGTATTCAATAAACTCAGGTTTATAATGCGAATATCGGTTCGTATGCCGGCCACATTTTGCGCATACCACAGCGGATAGGTGTCGTTATCGCCATTGGTAAATAAAATGGAATTGGGTGGGCACGACTCCAGGTAATTATTGGCAAAATCAAGGGCTGTGTAACGCTGCGAACGGTCGTGGTCGTCCCAGTTTTGCTGACCCATAAGCAGCGGAACTGCCGCAATGCCGGCTATGGCTACCGTACCCGAAGCTAGGGTCGGATTCAGTTTTTTGGATAACCAGTCAAATAAGGCCGCCACGCCCAGTCCAATCCATATCATAAATGTTTGGTAGGAACCTACATACGCATAATCGCGCTCGCGGGGCTGATGTGCCGGGAAGTTCAGGTATAAAATGATAAAAAATCCGGTAAACAGAAATAAAGTCAACACTACTGTTGCATCTTCTTTTGATTTTCTGAAGTGCCATATTAATCCGATGATGCCTAGCAACAGCGGCAATCCGAAGTACACGTTGCGCGCTTTATTCTGCATCAGCACTTCCGGTATATTATCCTGAGGGCCCAGGCGCATATTGTCAATCAGTTTTATACCGCTCAACCAGTTGCCACGTGTTACATCGCCAAAACCCTGCTCGTCATTTTGACGGCCTACAAAGTTCCAGAAAAAATATCTCCAGTACATAAAGCCAAGCTGATAGCTAAGCAGAAAGTCGATGTTTTTTCCCATCGTTGCCTTTTTTCCTTCGGGAATTTTTTCCCACTGGCGGTAAGCCTGCACGTGGTCGGCACGCTCACTCCACATACGTGGAAAAATAGTTTGGTCTTTGGGGTCAAACACTCGGTCCAGTTTGGCACCTGCCTCTACGTACTTGTCGCCTTCCAGGCGGTACTGCATAGGCCCTTTTTTAATATCAACCACTTTGGCGTAAAAATACTGACCGTATACCAGCGGGTTGTCGCCATACTGCTCACGGTTTAGATACGATAAAAGCGAAAACGGATTTTCAGGATCGTTCATGTCAATAGGCGGGTTGGCTGCCGACCGTATTAGCACCATCGAGTACGATGAATAGCCAATCAAAACGAAAGCATAACACAATACAATAGTATTGACAATGGCCATAGCAACGCCTTTTTTCATAACTGCCCAGTAAAACAATCCGCCTATTGCGGCCCACATCACGAATCCGCTGAATGAAGCATTGATTACAAATGAGGTGGCACCCATAAATACAAGCGCTCCCAATGCAATGTATAGGCTGCTTTTGGCCTGCGAGTGTGTGTAGCTAAGTATACCGTAAATAAATGCAACCAGCGACAGCAGCATGATGTAAAGCCCTTTAGATACACCCAGGCCTACCACATTGGTAAACAAGTAGTCGAACTTGGTCATCATAGTGGGCATGCCCGGAATAATACCGAACTGCACTATACCAATGGTGGCAATAGCCACGGCAGAAGCCTTCAGAAATCCGTTGCGGGTAAACGCATATTTTTTGAAATAATACACATATACAATAGCCGGAATAACCAACAGGTTTAGCAAGTGAACACCAATAGCCAGGCCAATCAGATAGGCAATTAATATCAGCCAGCGATCGGCTCCTTTTTCATGCGCTACGTTTTCCCATTTTAAAATGCACCAAAAGGTAAGCGTGGTAAAAAAGCTGGATGAAGCGTATACTTCTGCCTCTACTGCCGAAAACCAAAATGTATCGCTAAAGGTAAGTGTAAGTGCACCCACTAGGCCACTGCCCATAATGGCAATGGTTTTTGCCGGGGTAAGGTCGTTATCATCAGCCGCAACAATTTTCTTTGCCAGATGCGTGATGGTCCAAAACATAAACAACACCGTAAGTGCGCTGGTAAATCCGGAAACCATATTTACCCAATAGGCCACTTGAGAAACATCGTTACCCGCCATCAAAGAAAAAATACGACCAATAATCAAAAACAGAGGAGCACCCGGAGGGTGGCATATCTGCAACCGATAGGCTGCCGAAATAAATTCACCGCAATCCCAGAAACTAACCGTAGGTTCGAGGGTACTGGCATAGGTGTATAGGGCAGCAATAAATGTAGCCCAACCCAGCACAATGTTAATCAGTTTGTAATGCTTCATGTGTATTTGTTAAGATAAAGGTATTCGTAATGTCTAATTGCAAAGTGAGCAAATATATGCACCGCGTGTAATTATACAAATTACAACGACTACGCAGTAACGTAACCTTTACCTAAATGTTGCGATTCCCAATCTTAATGTATTATTAAAACGGATGTCGGGAAAGCGGGATTAAATTTAGTCCGTTTTTACCACGGAGGCCACCGCGCAACACGGAGTGTCACGGAGATGATTTATAGATTAGATAGACTTTGCGCGCTTTGCGGTTAGATAACCACAGCGAGCACAGCGAAACACGGAGTGTCACGGAGAAGATTTCTCAATCAGTCTCAACGTGTAAAAAAAGACATTGAAGTAAAATCAAGCTTGATGTTCGAAGTTAGTTGTTCTAAGTCAGTTCGAGTAGCAGGGGTTGGCTGCGCACTAGCGCGTATCGAGAACTTGTATTTAGTTAGAAGTTGGTTGTAAATAAGGAATAACAACGCGAATGTATTAGCTACACTGAACTTCGTCCCGACAGCTATCGGGACTATCGGGACGCGAGGGAGTATGAATCCTCACGCATTACAATACCTGTACCGTTCTACGGGATGCGCGAGAACGGAGGAAGCGCTCGAATGCAAATACAAATTGTTGTAGGATAACATATCCTACGGACGGTTTTACCAACAGTTAATACATCCGTATCTTCTGCCATTCTGTCAATGGCTTGGTTTTTGATAAATTTGCGGTTCAATCTATTACAATGTACGTTCCCTTTGCCGAGTTATCTGATACCAGCCGTGTGTGGATGTATGCTGCCGACAGGCCGCTTAGTGCTGATGAGCAATGTACCATACAGCAGCAGGCACAAACCTTTGCCGAAAGCTGGACGGCACACCAACAAAACCTGAAAGCCTCATTTACTATTTTGCACAATCTGTTTTTGGTATTGGCCGTTGATGAGTCGCATCATGGAGCCAGCGGATGCAGCATTGACAAATCGGTGGCATTTATGAAACACCTGCAAAAAGAGCTTAGTATTGATGTTTTTAACCGCATGCAAATTGAACTTTTGCAAAATGGAGAAGCACGCATCGCATCCAGGCAACAAGCTATGGAATTGGCCACACAACCCGATGTGTTCTTCTTCGATAAAACAATAACCACCCTTCACGAACTTCATACCCGTTTTGTAAAACCTGTACACTCGGCCTGGTTTTACAAACCACAAACCGCCTGAATTTTGGTGAAAAAACAATTTGTGAGTATTCTTGCTTAATTCCATTAACCCCCCACAACATACCCATTTAACATGTCTGATAACAACAAGCAACCATCGAACAATACGGGCGACCGCAAATCAAAAATGCCTCCCGTACCTAAGTTCAACTTTTACTGGATATACGGAATCATACTCGTAGCCTTCATCGTCATTCAGCTACTGCCCCACGATGTAGCCATGAAAACTACATGGTATAAGGTAGAAAACGAAATGATTATGGCCAATGACGTAGAAAAAATAATAGTGGTAAATAAAGAACGGGCCGAAATTTATTTGCGCAAAGAGGCGTTGAAAAACGAAAAATACAAGGAACTGAAAGAGCGTGGTTTTTTTGGCGGTGAAGTGGGTCCGCATTACTATTTTGAAATAGGTGAAGTAACCCAGTTTTCAAATGACCTGGCTAAAGCCAAGGAAAATTATGAAAAGAAAAATCCCGGACAAATACTTTCCATTCCGGTTGAATACATTACACAGCACAACTATTTTTCAGATTTACTGGGATGGATATTGCCGTTTGTTATACTCATCGGTTTGTGGATGTTTATCATGCGCAGAATGGGCGGTGGTCCCGGTGCCGGAGGTCAGATATTCAATATCGGAAAATCGCGTGCGCAGTTATTTGATAAGGAAAACAACGTGCGGGTAACCTTTAAAGATGTGGCCGGGCTGGATGAAGCCAAAGTAGAAGTGATGGAAATAGTTGATTTCCTGAAAAACCCGAAAAAATATACCAGCCTGGGAGGTAAGATACCGAAAGGCGCCTTGCTGGTGGGCCCTCCGGGTACCGGAAAAACCTTGTTGGCAAAAGCCGTTGCGGGCGAAGCCGGTGTTCCGTTCTTTTCGCTTTCGGGCTCCGATTTTGTAGAGATGTTTGTAGGCGTAGGAGCTTCGCGTGTACGCGATTTGTTCCGTCAAGCCAAAGAAAAAGCACCGTGTATTATATTCATTGACGAAATAGATGCCGTAGGTCGTGCTCGTGGAAAAAGCCTGGTGCAAGGCGGCAATGACGAACGTGAAAATACACTTAATCAGTTGCTCACCGAAATGGATGGTTTTGCAACCGATTTGGGAGTGATAATATTGGCCGCTACCAACAGGCCCGATATTCTGGATGCAGCCTTGTTGCGTCCCGGACGTTTCGACAGGCAAATATCCATTGATCGCCCCGATTTAAAAGGGCGTGAAGAAATATTTAAAGTGCACTTGAAACCGCTCAAACTGAACAGCGATGTGAGACCCGACAGACTGGCTACGCAAACGGCCGGATTTGCCGGTGCCGATATAGCCAATGTGTGTAACGAAGCAGCCCTGATTGCAGCCCGCAAAAACAAAACAGAAATAGAAATGCAGGATTTTCAGGATGCCATTGATCGTGTTATAGGCGGACTGGAAAAGAAAAACAAAATCATATCGCCCGAAGAAAAAGAAATTATTGCCTACCATGAATCGGGGCATGCTATAGCCGGATGGTTTTTAGAAAGCGTGGATCCGCTGGTAAAAGTATCTATTGTACCGCGTGGTGTTGCTGCGCTGGGCTATGCACAGTACCTGCCCAAAGACCAGTATTTGTATACCACCGACCAAATGAAAAATATCATGTGTATGACACTGGGCGGACGCGTGGCCGAGGATATAGTGTTTGGAAGAATTTCTACTGGTGCACAAAATGACCTGGAGCGAATTACTAAAATGGCTTACGCTATGGTAACCATGTATGGCATGAATGCTAAGGTGGGCAATGTCTCGTTTTACGATCCCAACAACGAATACGGTTTTACGAAACCGTACTCCGATAAAACAGCCGAGATGATTGACATAGAAGTGCGCAATTTGATAAATGAATGCTACGAACGAACCAAGCAGCTGCTGTCAGACAAACGCGAAAAACTAGAAGAACTGTCGCATGTGCTGCTGAAACGCGAAATTTTGTTTCAGCACGACCTTGAGGAAATTCTTGGTCCACGCCCGTTTGATGCCAAAAAAGAAGAAGCAGCACCCGAATCTGAGCCAACAGCTTTAGCAGCACCTGATACAGTCACCGAAAAGCCTGAAGATACTGCAAATAACAACACGCTTTTTTAATTACTGTCTATCAAAATTTACGCAGAAGGGCCACTGTATACAATAAGGCCTTTATACATGCGCCCAGGCATCGTTTATTTGCTGAATGAATCTTCGATGGGTACTTGGTATAGCATTACTGGCAATAGCTACTCAGGCTTGTAAAACAGGCAAGCAATCTGTGCGCAGTACGAATGACACGAAGCATCAGTCAAATTGGGAAAAAAAGCGCAGTTATTACAATGCAAAATTTGAGTTAATGCTCGACCACTCTTCCAACCTGGCTTTATACGAATTAATAGACGATTGGTTGGGTGTTCCGCATAAAGACAACGGCTGTGAAAAATCAGGAACTGACTGTTCGTGCTTTGTTAAAATGGTGTACACAACCATTTACCATGCCGATGTAGGAAAACACTCGCAGGAAATGTATGCACGCACACAGCGCACAAACAAAGAGCAATTAACAGAAGGTGATCTGGTTTTTTTTAAAACCAAAGGCGATAAAATATCGCATGTAGGCATCTACCTGAACAATCAGAAGTTTGTGCATGTGAGCACATCGAAAGGGGTTGCAGTGAACAGCCTGCTAGAACCTTATTATCTAAAAACCTATACTGCTGCAGGTAAAAAACCTTAGCTACGAAACTGAATATCTTTAATATTGAGCTGCAGGTTGGTGTGCCCGTTGAAGTGATTTTCTTCAATGGTATAACACATATCGAACGATATGCCTTGCGATACTTTTTCGTAATGCTCACCCAGTCCGAATGCTATGGCCTTATACACGCGTGCATCATCGGCTTGCGTGAGGGTTAGCTTCAGGTGGTTATTGCCTACAATCATAGCATCGCCCACGTCCCACACGTTGCGACTCAAAAATACCGGACTCATATTGCCGGGACCGAAGGGCGCAAATTGATTCAGCACATGATAAAACTTGGACGTGATAAGTCGCAGGGGTATTTCGGCATCGTACTCTATTTCGGGTGTTAGGCTGCGCTCAGTAATAGTTGATGAAACCACCGACTCAAAACGTTCGGCAAATTCGTTCAGCTTTTCGAGGCGCAAGGTGAGGCCCGCTGCGTGTGTATGGCCTCCATACTGTTCCAGCAAATCAGCACATTGCTCAATGGCGTGATACAAATCAAACCCTTCAACCGACCGTGCAGAGCCTGTGGCCATGCCGTTTGATTCGGTAAGTATGATGGTAGGCCGGTAATATTTTTCAATCAGGCGCGAAGCCACAATGCCAATCACGCCTTTGTGCCACTCGTTGTGAAACAACACGGTTGATTTACGTTCGTGAAAAGAGGCATCGTGTTTCACCATATCAAACGCATGCTCGGTAATGGTAGAGTCGAAGTTTCTGCGCTCTAGGTTATGCTGATTAACCAGCTCGGCAATGGCTCGTGCCTCATTTACATCCTTAGAAATCATTAACCGCACCGCATCTTTGGCATCGGCTATTCGTCCGGCTGCATTGATGCGCGGCCCAATAAAAAACACAATATCGGTAACGTTAAATTCGGGCTTTTCCTGATAGGTGTTCAGCAATGCTTTCAGTCCGTTATTCGGATTTTGTTTCAGCCGTTTCAATCCGTAGTGTACAATAACCCTGTTTTCATCAAGTATGGGAACAAGGTCGGCACACACACTTACAGCAGCCAGATCAATGTATTGTTCAACTTCTTCGAACGGTATTGCATGTTTTATGCTGTATGCATGAAGCAGTTTAAACCCGATGCCACATCCCGAAAGTTCCTTGAACGGGTACGAACAATCTTTCTGTTTTGGATTGAGGATGGCTGCAGCTTTTGGCAATTCATCACCGGGAAGGTGGTGGTCACAAATAATAAAGTCGATGCCTTTATTCGCTGCATAGCTAACTTTGTCAATAGCTTTAATGCCACAGTCTAACGAAATGATAAGAGAAAATCCATTGTTCGCGGCCCAGTCAATTCCCATAAATGAAATGCCGTAACCTTCGGTATAACGGTCGGGAATGTAGTAATCCATATTCGGGTATCGGGCAGAAAAAAAGGAAAACACCGTGGCTACTGCTGTTGTTCCGTCTACATCGTAATCGCCATA
Organism: Bacteroidota bacterium; assembly: GCA_046309355.1. Taxonomy (GTDB): domain Bacteria; phylum Bacteroidota; class Bacteroidia; order UKL13-3; family UKL13-3; genus CAYSBE01. The sequence goes on along the minus strand of JBKCPL010000053.1, from coordinate 16,933 downwards.
AATCAGAATTTTCTCGTTTTTTGACATGGCATCATCTATCCGCTGAATGGCATCGTGCATACCCAGCATTAGGAAAGGATCATGCATATCGGAGAACTGAGGGCGAAAAAATTTTTTTGCCTGCTCAAATGAATCCATACCGCGCTGTACCAGTATTGCCGAAAGTGTACGGTTAAGGTTAATAGCCGATGCTATGGCCTCCACATTTTCTTTGTTGGGCGTAGGTTTTGGTGACCAGCGTTTGGTTTTCATGCAGCCCGCGAAGGTATCAAATTATTTACGCCTCACCTAATGGCAATCTCAAAACACTGAATAAGTGTATACTTGCACCCATGTCGCATATATTGTGTATAGAAACGGCCACTGAAGTATGTTCCGTATCTGTAGCTGTAAATGGAAAAACAGCTACTCTGCTTGAGTTGAATGAAGGCTACACGCATGCATCACGCTTGCCCGATTTAATACAGAATGCGATTACACAAGCGGGTATAAAGCTAAGTGATCTTAATGCAGTTGCTGTAAGCAAGGGCCCGGGTTCCTATACTGGTTTGCGTGTGGGCGTGTCTACAGCCAAAGGGTTGTGTTATGCACTGGATATACCTTTGTTATCGGTAAACACGTTGCATGCGTTGGCGTGGTGTGCACGCCAAACATTAAACACAAACGAGTATGACCTGTTGATACCCATGATAGACGCCCGCAGAATGGAAGTGTACTGTGCCGTTTACGACAAAACACTGAATGAGTTATTACCAGCCGAAGCGCGTATTATCGAAGCAGGTTCGTTTAGTGAATTTAATCATCACCGCATCGTTTTTTTTGGGAATGGTGCTAGCAAATGCAGCACAGTTTTGCAGCAGCCCCATGCTTTATTTTTGCCCAACATTACCTGTTCGGCTTTGGGTATGGCGCAACTGGCCCAGCAGGTTTTCGAACAGCAGCACTTTGAAGACGTGGCCTACTTTGAACCTTATTACCTCAAAGATTTTGTAGGCACAACACCTAAACCCAAGTGGCAATAATGCCCAATAGGCAACTCAGAAATTGCACTGTACTTGTAGGCGCAATAGGCGTCCTGTTTGTCGGTTATCTTTAATGGCCGCATCCACAAAGGTTCGGTCAGAAAGAGTATACATGGCAACAAATTCCAGGTTTCGGTAAGGTTGCCACTCGATTCCGGCTTCTGTTTCAAATACTCGGTAACTGCGTGCATCGGTTTCGTGTTTCTTACCTCCCTTGTAGTATTGATAACGTACAAACGGAATAATGGTCTGCCTCTCGGTTTTAATGTAATAGTTGAGCATGGTATAACCGCCTTCCAACTTGCGCTGCTCAATGGTATTGGTTGCCGGATTATATTCAGGACCTGTTCCTATATTGTATTCGGCAACTATGCCGAATGGTTGAGGATACCACACAAACGTAGCAGCAATCCGTTCATCCAGGTATTCAAAATCAGCATTGATACCTTTAACGCTTTTACCTGAAGTTACCGTGTTTACTACATATTTTCCGGTGTAGTATTGTATGCCCGGTTCTAGTATTTGCTTATTGCGAAATTGAAAAGGATAGGTAAGGCGAATAACTTTATGCAATGTATTGTTGGCTTCGGGGCGATTGGCTATTTGCCCATTATATACACCAAATCCCAGTACACCGTAATCACCCGATCCTTTTAAGCCCGAACTTACCAGGTATGAAAACCGCTCTCTTATTTTGGCCGGAGCCCAGTAAAAAAAGGTACCAATATCGCGTTCGTTCGCAACCGCGCTGTTAAGTGCATCATTTCTATCAAGCGGTATGCGGTTTTGACTGGATTGCATGTTTTCAAAACCATATGGAACTTTGCTTTGCCCAAAACGCAGGCGCATGGATTTTGACGCATTTAATGCAACATCAATATACATGTCGCGTATTTGTGCAAAATGTAAACCCGTGGTAGAGGCTGAGCTGGCAAAATCGGGCTGTAGGTACAAATACACACGCTCATGTATATTACCGAAAAAAATGACCCGAATACGCCTGAATGAAAAGCCTCCGTCTTCGCCCCACGAGCGGTCGCATTGCTCGCATTTCAGTGATGGGTTTGTTTCAAGCAATCTGTTGTACCTGAACTGCGCATATCCCCGAATTTGAAGGGTCTCGTACCATTTGGATGCAGGCCGAACAGGATTTTTAGTCGGAGATGTGTCGTTAAATACCACGTAACCCTTGGTCGGGTTTAGTAAATGACTTATAACCGAGGAACTGTCGGAATGGGCAAAAGCAGAGATCCAGGCGAATAAACTCAAAACAACCAGTTGTATACGTAGCATTTAGGTGGGGTTAAATCGGCTGCAATAATGTTAAGCCAATGTTACTACAAGCTAAATGTAATGTTATATAAATGTTAATTAGCATGCAAAATGCGCAATTTCTGTTAACAAGCAGTGGAGTTGTCTTCGACATTAATCACCAGTCCTTTGTGCATTGCATCCAAGAAGACATTACCTTTGCCCACAAAACGAACGCCCATGTATATTGAACAATTGTATACCAACTGCCTGGCGCAAGCCGCTTATTATATCGAATCGGATGGCGAAGCGGCCATCGTTGATCCGCTCAGAGATTATGACCGGTACATAAAGCTGGCCCACTCCCGCAAGGCACACATTAAGTATGTGTTTGAAACTCATTTTCATGCCGACTTCGTTAGCGGCCATATAGATTTGGCCAACAAAACAGGTGCTAAAATTATTTATGGTCCCACTACGCAAACTTCTTACCCGGTTCACGTGGCTACTCACGGTGAAAAGCTGCAGCTGGGTAAACTGACCATTGAAGTACTGCATACCCCTGGCCATACCCCCGAATCATCTTGTTTTTTAGTACGTGATGAAGCAGGCAAGCCGCATGCTGTATTTACGGGCGACACTCTTTTTGTTGGCGATGTGGGTCGTCCTGATTTGTTGGATGGCATTATGACCAAAGAAGAACTGGCCGGTATGATGTACGATTCGTTGCGTACGCAACTTATGACCTTACCCGATGAGGTTATTGTGTATCCTGCACATGGTGCAGGCAGCGCTTGCGGCAAAAACATTGGAAAAGAAACGCAAAGCACCATAGGTGAGCAAAAGCAAAAAAACTATGCTTTGCAACCGATGTCGAAGGAAGTGTTCATTCAAACCATCACCGAAGGCATACAGCCTGCACCGGCTTATTTTTTTAAAGATGCTAAACTGAACAAACAAGGTTATGCATCATTTGATGAAGTTGCAAAAACCGGAAATACTGCCCTATCGATTCTTGATTTTGAAGCGGAAGTAAAATCGGGTGCACTTATAGTAGATACCCGAAACCCCGATGATTTTGAAGTCGGATTTATTCCGGGATCATTGAATATTGGACTCAACGGACAATATGCCATATGGGCGGCCACGATACTGGATATTCATGACCGTATTGTGTTGGTAACCGATAACGGCAAAGAAGAAGAAAGCATAGAGCGACTAACCCGTGTTGGTTTCGACAGTATATCAGGTTATCTGAATGGCGGATTTCAAAGTTGGCAATCAGCTGATAAGCGCACCGATATGGTTATCTCTATTGACATGGAAGAGTTTGAACTGGATGCCAAGCATACCGATATTGATATATTGGATGTGCGCAAGCCTTCGGAATGGAACACTCGTCACCTCAAAAGAGCGCAGCTGTACTCGCTGGATACGTTAGCTAAAACCTACACACAACTAGACAAAGACAAGGAATACCTCATTCACTGTGCCGGAGGTTATCGGTCAATGATTGCCGCTTCGTTTTTGAAGACAAAAGGATTTCAACGTGTTAAAAATGTGTATGGCGGGTTTGCAGCTATTCAAAACTTGTCACTTGAATTTGAATCGGCAACTACACAAAAAAGCGAGTAATCAAGAGCTAAAAACGGACCCTGGATATTATTTAGCCACTTCTATCAGCGAGGTTAATTGCTCATCAAGCGGACTAACTCCGGATGGAAAATACGTAACGAATTTGCCTGTTTCATCAATCAGAAACTTGCCGAAATTCCAGCGCACGTTCACATCCTCCGTTTTGTTGTATTTCTTTTGGGTAAGCCATTGATATACTACATGCTGTTGTTCGCCTTTCACATCAATTTTTTCGGTCAGCTGAAAAGTTACAGCATACCTGCGGCTGCAAAACTCCTGAATACGCTGCGGTGTGCCAGGCTCCTGACCTCCGAACTGATTGCACGGAAAACCGATCACTACCAACTTGTCCTTGTATTTATCAGCTAATTTTTGAAGTTCGCCAAGTTGTGGCGTATACCCGCATTCAGAGGCCGTATTTACCAGCAACACTTTTTTGCCCTTAAATGCACTGAAGTGTATAACGCTTTTTCCATCTAAAGCGCCAATGCTTAATTCGTAAAATTTGGTGGGCACTTTTGCCCCTTGTTGAGTGGTGAATGACATCATACAAAATACTACAGTAAAAGCGGACACAATTTTTTTCATGCTGTAAAAAAGTTAAAAGGTGAGAATCGTGTTTTTTATTTCCTCCATTTGCCATTGCGGTGTAGAGGTGGCACCGCATATACCCACCGTATCGCCATCGCTGAACCATTCGGGCCTCAGTTCGTTTTTAGACGAAACGAAATAGGTGTTTGGGTTTATTTCTTTGCACACATCGTGCAGCACACGTCCGTTCGATGATTTTTTACCCGATACGAAAATAATCTTAGCGTACTTTTTAGCGAATTCGCGCAACTGTATGTCGCGGTTCGACACCTGACGACACAATGTATCGTTAAAATCTACTTCGACACCACGCTTCACCAACTCATCACGTAAAGCGTATAGTTTTTTTGTGCTTTTGGTGGTTTGGCTAAACAGCTGCACTTTCTTCGGAAGCTCTACGCTATCCAGTTCGCTGAAGTCTTCAATCACTATAGCGTCACCGTTGGTTTGCCCTTTAAGCCCGGCTACTTCGGCATGTCCGTGTTTGCCCAATATCATAATAGGCTCTTGATGATTATACGCTTCACGCACCCTGTTTTGCAACTTTAACACAACGGGGCATGAGGCATCTACCAATTCTATATTTTGTTCAAGCGCTTTACGGTATGTTTCGGGAGGTTCGCCATGTGCACGTATTAGCACGGTGCTGTCGCGAAGCGCATCAAACTGTTCGTGATTGATAATTTCAAGCCCTTTTTTGCGCAGGCGTTCTACTTCTTCGTCATTGTGTACAATATCGCCCAGGCAATACAATTTGCCGGTTTCGTCCAGTATATCTTCAGCCATTTGAATGGCGTAAACCACTCCAAAACAAAAGCCTGAATGATCATCAATTTCAACGTGTAGATTCATAGGTACAGCAAAATAAACGTATTTAAGGCGAATTAGTTTATGCCCTCACAAAACATTTACCGATATGTTTGTTTAGTTTTACAGATGACCCAAGAAGAAAAAGACAGTACGGTATTTGAAAGCTATTCGGGAGAAGCTTCGTTGTCGCCTATTCCGCTAAGCCTCGGTTCACCGGTAATAAGGCCGGAAGACCGCAATCAGATAAAAGCGAATGCCGTAGAGGCCATGCACCATTACGCCAATCAGGAAATTTCGATGCTGAAAAAGCAGGCAGACTTGATTATGCAGCAGGTACGAGAAATTGAACAGCGACTGAAAATATCAGAACATATATACACTTCCGACATGCGCTTTGTTCCGGTGGTCAACCAGGTTTATCACCTGTATGAAAAAGACGATTACTACTCACTTTCACTGGTAGGTCCGGAAGAGTGGGGCCGCAGTAAAACATCACGTAAATATGTGGCCTCGGTTAAGCTTTTGGGTGATCACAGCTGGGATATAGTTCGTAAAGCCTAAGCTTTGCTCACTCCCTAATCAGGTGTAAACTGCCGTTAAGGTCATAGCTTTTTCCGCTTTTCTTTCGAATTCGAATAATGTAATAATACACACCTGTTGGAGCGGGTTCTCCTTGTTCGTTATTTCCATCCCAGCAGGCATCTGCATTTTTGCTGGTGTAATAAAGATTGCCCCAGCGGTTGCGAATCCACACCTCAAATTCATCGCACTTTTGGTAAATGCCGCTAATGCGGTAACAATCATTGTATCCATCATTGTTCGGGGTAAATACATTCGGCACAAATACTTCGCGTGTGGTATCCCCATCTATCAGATATGTTTTTGTAGCCGTATCGGCACATGGGCTTCCTGCGTTAGTAATAAGTTTAATGGTGTATGTTCCATTGGCCTTGTAGGTATGTTTGGGTTCCTCTTCGTCTGTTGTGGTTCCGTCACCCAAATCCCACGAAAATGTGGTGGTCTGCCCTTGTGGTACTGCCGACAAGTTTCTGATAGTTGTATTCATGGAGCAACTGTCGCGCTCTAATTCAAAATCGGCAACAGCGCTGCGGTAAGCATTCAAGGTGCTGGTAAACGTATCGGCTCCTGCACAGGTTTGGCTGTTTCTTGCAATTAACCGAAGTGAGTAGTTGCCCGGTTGCGTAATAACGGTATCTACAGTTTGCCCGTTTCCTATCACCGTTCCGTTTAGCAACCACACAGTCGAATCGGAATTGAAGGAGGTATTTGTTGCACGCAGTGAAGCAGGCAGGCAAAACAAGGTGTCTTTCATTTCAAAACGTGCTTTGAGGATATGGCTGGCTGTGTCATAAGATACCAGCCTTGTGGCGCTATCGGCACAGGGTGAGCCAGGATTTACAATTAACAAAATAAGGTAAGTGCCATTTCCCGAATACACATGTGAACCCGGATTGAATGTGGTATATTCTGTGCCATCGCCCATGCGCCATAAAAACGTAGCATTTGCGTTTCCGGATGTGTCGCTGGTGTTCATCAATTTGATGGCGGCCGAACAGGTATCGCGCCAAACAACGAATCCGGCTGTGTCGGCAGGAAAAACAGTAAATGTTTTGCTTGCCGAATCGGCAGGAAAACAGGTACTCGTATCTGTTATGACCAGCTTCATGCTGTAAGTGCCTGCCTGCATAAATACAGAGGAATAATCAAATGTGCTGTCGGCCAATGTATCATTCAGGTACCAAACCTGCCCGATGCCGTTGATGGAAGTGTTTTGAAACAGCACGGTACTGCCTTCGCAGGCCGGATTAGGCGTGACATTAAACTGCGCTTTTAGCACCAGCGTATTATTGTCCAGCGTAAAATCCTGTGAGGAGGAAAGTTCGCATCTCAACCCACGGTTTACAACAAGTTGTATGGTGTATGTTCCTGCTGTGTTATATGTGTGCGTGGCATTTTCAGATACGGATGAATCGCCATCGCCAAAGTACCAGATGAACTGAACACTGTCGCCCGGTTGCAGGGCTGTTTCGTTTTTCATATTCAAGGTAAGCGAACACGAATCGCGAACGATAGAAAATGTTGGTGAAACATCGGGCATTAACTGAATATAGCTGAATGCGCTGTCGCGTATTTTGCAACGAGATGAATCGGTAACGTAATGCTTAATGCGGTAAATACCTTTAGGTAAAATAAGATCCAGATTTCGATCGTTGCTTACCAAACTGTCATTGGCATACCACTCAAATTGTTGTCCGCCTCTGCCGAAACTAAAAATAATAACCCGGCCGGGCTCACAATCAACTGAATCAATAGGCGACAATGCGGCATTGAGTATATGGCCGTTGCGGTCATAGTTAACGTATTGAAATGAGGTGTCGGCACAGCCCGCAGAGTTAAGTAAATAGAGGCTTACCGGGTAAGCATCGGAAATGGCAAATTCCTTTATCGGATTGTACGTAGTGTCTGTTGTTCCATCGCCAAAATCCCACAGCACTGGCAATGTGTCGCCCGTGCTGGTAATGCTTAGGTTAATAAAGCGAATATTAGCTGAACACGTGTCGCGTAGCGTAACAAAATTAGCTCGAGCAGTGGTGCCTACAGAAATGGTTTTAGTTATGCTGTCGGCCACATTGCAACGCGTGCTGTCAACAGCAATAAGTTTTACCGAGTAGGTTCCGGCATCGGAAAATATTCGGTTCAGGTTAGTAGTGGTGTCGGTTAAAACTCCGTTTATATACCAGAAAAAGCGATTCGAGTTGTAGGATTGGTTGGTAAATGCGATGATAGAATCGGTACAACGCCTGGCAGGGGTTATGGCGAAGTCGGCTGTTACTAAATTACTCACCCTGAAATCCATTTTAAAACTGACATTGCTGCACCGCGGACTTCGGTTAACCGGAGCATACGAGCCCAGAGTAGTCGGGAAGGTTCCACCCGGGCCCTGTCCGCAGCTGGCGCACACCGATTGATAAATGATGCCTCTCGAATCAAAACGGCTGGTTCCGCCATCCACATGATCTTCGCCCGTAATCTCACCCAGATACGATGCATACAGCAGGGTGTCGGCCCTCGAACCAAGTACAAACAAGTAAAAATCCTCTCCATCGGTTATATTTTGCAAGGCATTGGCAGTAACCGGCAAATTGATTGTAGAGCTGGGTGCTCCCAGTATCCACGCTCCATTTTTATACGTGGCACTCGTATTGATATCACCAGCCCACACCGATGCGTAAATAGACCCGCACACATCTACCATAAATGCGCTTGGCACCAGTACATTGCGCTGTACCCCATTTCCCAGGCAGGTCGAAAAACGTAGCGAGTCGAACGTTGCCGTAAACGAACTGATGAACAAAGTTCCGGTGTCGTTGGCATACGTATCCGGTGTGATGGAAATGGAATCGAAGGTTTGTCCAATTAGATACACGTTTCCGGTTCTGTCGGTTCGTACAAAATAACCCTGGTCGTATGCCCCCGATCCCCAGTACATAAATTGCCTCAATGTATCACCGTTTTTACTTATACGTGCCAGCCATGCATCGCTGATTCCTCCATTATAAGTCGAGTCGATGACGTTTCCTTTTGCAGCAAATGTGGTGCTGTGTGTTCCTCCGGTAAGGTATATGCTGCCGTCAAGTGCAATCTCTACTCCGTTGAGGGTTTCATTTAACGTCCTGCCCAGAAACGAGGACCAGCGCATAAATTGCAGCGAACTGTCTAGTTTAAAAATACAACCATCTTGCGCACCTGCCAATGCCGTCTGAAATGCACCCATGGAAACAGGAAAATCAGCACTTCGTGTAACCGAGCCTACAACAATATCGCCCTCATGCGTTACCTGTACTTCGCCCCTCATGTGGTCCATATAATTCATGCATAAGGTATCGGGTGTTGATAGGCCATCAATGCCTGTGCCTCCTATGAAGGTTGACCCTCTCAGAAGAGAGCCATTGGCACTGAATCGGGTAACTACAATATCAAACGTGTCGTTATGCGAAGTATCGAAGGCCAAAGGGGTTACCGGGTAGTTGCGCGATAGCGAAGTGCCGTAAACGATAAGTTCGCCTCGGTTGTTGACTACCAGGCTGTGTACATACTCGTTTTTATCGCCACCTAAATAAGTGGCATATAACAGAGCCGAACCGTCATTGCTGTATTTGCTCAGGGTAATATCGCATGAGAAACCAAACTGTGGCCACGAACCCTGACCGCCATTAAAGGTCACATCAAAAGCACCGGGCGTAGCCGGATATCCGCTTAGCGGACCACGTGTTATACCACCCGAGTAAAAGTTGCCGTTCAAATCATAGGTGGCTGTTGCGCCAAAATTATCGACTGTTGAACCCGAATAGGTGCTGAATACAACAACCGGATCAATGATGAGTTCATAGTTGGAATTGTACTCGCCCAAAGTAAATGACACCGATTTGTCCTTGTTTAACCGAAATCTGCAGGGCACCTCCACCTTTTTGTTTTCAATCAGTTGATAGGCGTAAGGCTTTTCCTCGACCCATGTGGTAACAGAAGTTTTAATACGCAACGCTCCGCTTTTTAGCTGAATGTGTTCAGCGCCCTCGTATACCAGTTGAATGGCATCGGGGTTTGAACCAGGCCTTAAGATGAGGTCATATTTTACATTGCCGGAGGGTGTAGCATAAAACAGGGCATCAATTTGCGGATAAATGCGTGAATAGTGAATACGTTCATACACCCGGCATTCGGTAGCCCACTTTTGTGCATTGTTTCCGGTAAAAAAATTGAGGTGGTGCCGTGCCGGCCTATCAGCCGAAAGAACAGATGCGGGAGACGAGCCGGCAAAGCGCATTTTTACGGCATGCGATTTTATTGTAAGGCTTATCAAGTCATCGGTCCACTTTCGCGGATGTTTTAGCGCGTCATCCATATCTTGCCGGTCAAATACCAGGTATCTCACCCCGTCCGGCTCGACATACATTTGTACGTTTCTGTTATCTACATAGTAGCGGGCCCGTGCATCGGTTTGTCCCTTGTTTTCAATGAACACAGCCGGAAATGACGAGGCAAATAGCGGCTTTGTAGGAAACATCCCAAGCAGTGCCAAAAAGCTTAAATAAATGTATCTCTTGTGTAACAAAATGTATCCGAAAGTAATAAGCCTATGGATTTAAAGAAAGTTTTAAGAAAATTTGACGCAGCATGCAACGTTTATCCAACCCCTTTCATCTGAACCGCATATTGTTATGAGCAGCACCTACGAGCGAGCGTTGATAGAAGCCTGTTTGAAAGGGGACCAAAGGGCTCATAAACAATTGTACGACAAGTATGTACGCACCATGTTTGGCATTTGTCTCCGTTACTGCAGCAATTATGAGGAGGCAAAAGATGTGCTGCAGGATGGGTTTATAAAGGTGTTTACAAAATTGTCACAGTTCTCTCACAACGGGTCATTCGAAGGGTGGCTGAAGCGCATTTTCGTGAATACGGCATTGGAACATTACCGCACTACTAAAAAACTGATGTTCGAAAGCGATGTAGATGCAGCCGATGAAAAGCCACACCACGATTACACGCTGGAAAAATTATCGCACAAAGAAATTTTGCAGATAATGAACAAGCTGGCACCTGGCTATCGAACCGTGCTTAACCTTTATATTATTGAAGGCTATTCGCACGCTGAAATAGCGGAAATGCTGGGTATTTCGGAAAACACCTCCAAGTCCCAACTTTCTCGTGCCCGAGTTATACTGCAACAGGAATGGATTAAATTGAAAAACTATTTGAATGAAAACGGATAAGGGAAATATAGATGAACTACTCAAGCAACAGTTTGAGAATTTTGCCCCCGATGCACCGGATGTTTGGAATGCCGTGGCTAAAGGTATAAAACAGCCAATACCACAGCCTTCAGCAGCAGTTGTCTCAAAAACGATAGCCACAGCTGCAAAAACATGGATTGTTGTAGCCGGTATAGTAACTGTAGCTGCTACTTTAGCCGTATTGGTTTTACAGCCAACTCAAACTCCAAATACTCAGCCTGAGATAAAACAGCCTGAGCAAGTGAACGTAAATGCTACACCATTCGATGCCACCGCAACCCAACCCGAAAGTAGCGCTTCGCCTAATGAAAGGCCAAACGTAATAGGAGCTCAAAAACCGGCCAATCAGCCCGCCAATTCACAAGAAGAGCACCGTCAAAATAACACCCCACAAAACGAACAGCCAGCGGCAATACACACTCCGCAACCTGCCATTTCTACGACCGTGCGTGTAGATGAAAAAATAACAGATGCAGCGGCTATTGAGCCGGCTAAAAAACAATATGTGAACCCTCAGGAAACCTTGATACAGAAGCCGGAAGCAAAACCTGTATCGCCACAGCAAAAAACCGGTACACTTAGTGCTCAAGATTCTGATCCATTTATACCCAATGTAATTACACCAAATTCAGATGGGTTGAACGATGCGTTTATTGTTGAAATACCCGATGTTGCTGTTTACCGTATAAAAATTGTAAGTTCCGATAATCAGGTAGTGTATGAAAGCACTGCCATTACTGAGTATTGGAATGGTATCGACATACGAAACGGAGAAAATTGTAAGGAAGGTACATATGTATATGTTATTAACTATCAAACAAATACCGGGGAAAGCAAGACACTTCGCGGTACGATAAAACTACTTAGAGATTAAAAAAACTTGAAAACTAGAATGAAAACTAATATGTTAGCAAACCTTTCTAAAAGCCACCAGGCACTTTTTTCTATGGAACCACGCATGAATCAACTTAAAAACAATTTGTACAGAAATATGAATACTTTCAAATCATTTGCAGTTGCCGTAATGATGCTTTTTGCTATTACGTCAGCCTATGCACAAACAGTAACCGTGACGGTAGTAAACGATGAAGTATGTAGCGGTCAGCAAACGTCTTTTCAGGCTAATGTAACCGGTTTGCCTTCGGGTGTTACCGTTACAGGCTATGTATGGAATGTGCCAAGCCAGCCTAATGGAAACACCACACAAAACACCTACACGTTTGCCTACCCCGCAGGTGATCATACCGTAACAGTTACGGCAAATTTATCCAACTCGAGTAGCATAACCTCTAATACGGCTACGTTTAAGGTTTTTCATCTACCCAACGCCAATTTGACGGTAACCAGCACAGCTGTGCAGTGTTTTCGCGGAAACTCATTTATTTTTACCAATAGCTCTACTCAAAATACCAATACGCCCAGCAATCCCCTCGACAAATTTGATATAGGCTATGGCGATGGTATAATTAATCAGTTTCCGGCTACTACCACCACATTTACACACACGTATAATTCAGCCGGCTCTTATGCCCCTTTTGTTCGGGTGTATGATTCGAAAGGATGTTTTAAAGACTTTTTTCTAGCGGCTTCAGCCATTATCGTAAAACCCAATATTGCTCCCGATTTCAAATGGACATTTAAATCAGGTCCTTGTTTTATAAGCTGCTATCAGTTTAAAAACCAGAGCTTGCCCAGCCCAGCAGATGTTAATACCTACAAATGGGATTTTGGAGACGGCAATTCTCTTACAGGAACTGGTTCAGGCAATCCATTGAATTATGATACCATTACACATTGTTACCAGAGAGGCGGAAGATTTAATCCTGCACTTATCATTACCGACAATACATTTTGTACCGACAGTACACGCATGTCGCCAATCAATGCCAAACAGCCATTGCCCGAAAATGTAGTGTTTGAGTTCGATGTGGTTACACGTAAAGGAGGTTCAGGTTCTTCGGCTAATAACATGAAAGACAGTGTGTGCTTTGGAAGTGGAAATGCTACTGAAATTTGCTACAGCATGACTCCGGTTGAACTGGCTACCCCAGGCACAGGTGATTTTGTGTGGAACTTCGGAGATCCCAATGACCCAAATAACAGAAACCGCGACTCGTCTGCATGGAAGGTGTGCCACACCTATTCGGGTATGGGGCACTTTAATCCACGCATTACCATCAAGAACATATGCCCCGATACAACCTTTTTCTTTTATTCGGCAGTTTCTACTTCCGATCCTTTCGACTTAAATCCGTTTCTGGATAACGATTTAGGTCCAAATCCTACACCACCTCCCGGAATAAATTCAGGTCTGTTCACCATTTCCAATCCACTCGATTTATTCGACAGCGTAACACTAACGTATACAAGTGTTCAAAGGCTGTTTAATAACCCGCCAATCAACGAAAACCTGCATGCATATTTATTGCCCTCGGGCGATACGGTTTTTTTCCGACAACAATATCCAATAGTAGACGGATCGGGCAATCCGCTTCCGAGCGTTAAAATACCTCAGTCGTTTATGGTCGGGTTCAAGTCTATTAATTACAGGCGAACTGCACGGCCAAGCGGAACCAGGTTTGTTGCTTACAGGCCCAAGTTTCAACGACCCGTATTCTTCTTTACTGAATCGGCACCTTTTGTTCAGGGACCGGCAGGCAGCATAAAAGATACGATGGTGATGTCGTGGCATTTATTAAATGCCATGACTAAAAGAGGATATGGTGTTTATGTAATAGGCCCGCGTGCTCGTATTGAAAATCCACCGGCCATGATTACGCTTGCGCCTAATCACAAGCGTCAGTGCGACCCACGCGATACCGTTGATTTTGTAAACACTTCAGTATACTACAAATCACGTAAAATATGGAGGCGCTGGGATTTTGACGATAACTTTGCGCCTGAGTGTACTTCGTTCTCCAGACCTAAACCCGGTTTCCCACCGGCTACAGGATGGGCCAACGCTCAACAGCAGTATTTAAACAGCGACCATTTCTGGATTTTGAATAAAATAATTCGTCCGGGACGCATGCATTGCAAATGGTCTTTTGATACGTTGCCTCGACACAAGTACCCAAGTTGGGACAGCATTTATCTATGGTACCGCTACGGTAAAGATTTTATGCCGTGGAACCTTGCTCAGTTTGGAAACGGAGTTATAGGAAACAACACCGCAACCGGTATACGTGTTGCGCCATGGGATGAGCCTTGGTGGGGTAAAACGGTTTACCTGAATATTGCAACAGGTTACTGGTCGCTTCATCAGGATTCAACATTGATGAATTATGAAATTATTCAGGTGCCCGTTACCGACCCGATAAGCGGATTAGTTAGTATGGAAGACCGGGTGTTTCCTGTTAATCCACCAAAATGGGTGAAATGGCCCAGAATAGATAACTTAGCCCTGCGTCAGAATGCAGGAGCAGACTTAACGGGTACCCCTAATCCTGCTCCACTGCCGCCCGGATCATTTACCCCAATCATGATGCAAAATGTTCCCAGCCCAATGGCTGTAGAACGTGGCAGATATCCATACATCAACTGGAATCTGAATGGCATGTTTGACGGCAAAACAAATATTATACAAGTAGATCCGTCTACAGGCGACTCATGGACCGTGAGTCCATTTATAAAAACAAATACTGGCGATAGCATGTACCGCTACGTGTTTAAGCGCAGCATTCAACGTTGTATTACTGTGCGCATGAAATTAAAAGATACAGCTAATAATGAAAGCAGCGACTTGGGTATGCACCATATTGACTCACTTGTGCTTGATGATAAAGATTGTGAACATGAAAATCAGGTTCAATTGGCCTTTGGTGTAGGCGATGCGTTTGGCTTGGGCTTAAGCGGTAAAATTTGTCCGGGTTCGTCACGCAACAATTTTGGTGCTCAAATCCGATTGAATATGGGTGCTATGGGACAATACCCGGGCGTAGTTCCAAATTGCGGACAGTCATTTATTATGCTAAACCTTGATTCAACTGCCGACCGAAGAGATTTAACACCTTGTGATATTGATGGATTCACCAGTTG
Organism: Bacteroidota bacterium; assembly: GCA_046309355.1. Lineage (GTDB taxonomy): Bacteria > Bacteroidota > Bacteroidia > UKL13-3 > UKL13-3 > CAYSBE01. Next base: position 1,770 of record JBKCPL010000053.1, on the reverse strand, counting down.
GCAAGGTGGAATAACACCGGGAGGGCTAGTGCGTCCAACCTTTAATACGGGTGCAGATTACCCGCCATTCCCACCATTTATATGGCAAAATCCAAATGGAACAGTTAACGTGTACCATTATGATCCGGCTCCCGGAGCTCCTATTCCTTTGCCTGCAGACGAACTGGGCTGGGTAACCATAGGCGTAGCAATTGGAAACGGAAGCAAAGACACCATTTTAACCAACGTGCCTCTGTCGCAATACAAACTAAATCCGGGCGGTTATCAAAACTACTTCCAGCCTCCACGCCCACCTGGGGTTGCAGCTCCTGTTTACAGTCCTGTATCAGGTATTTGGGTTACCGGAGGCAATTTCCCACCGGCAGCAACCGGTGCTAATTACAATTACAGATTCAGCCACTTGTATAACTACAGGCCTGTTACATTGCCAACCATTGACACCCTTGTTGACATCATTTATATAGACAATGCGCTTCCGAAGTGCGTATCCAATGTGGTATGGTACCATAGATTTATGCGCATCATTGATGTGGGAGCAAGTTTCCTCGAATTTCCGGCCAGTTGTTTCCACAGAGGCAAGGGCGATAGCATGACCGTGTTTTATACCGATAGTGTACAGGATAGCATTCGTTATACCTCATGGCAGTGGGCCGATAATACGGTTACGGTTGACTCGTTCTGGTATGCAGGCGCACCTATTACCAATGGCTTTTACCATAACGGTGTGCGCAGGGTGCGCTACAATTTTGATATGATAAGCGGTACAGCTGTGTTAATGGACTCAACTGTTTTCCCAATTCGTGCATCAGGTCCCGGTGCTACCGATGGATTGAAACCACGTGAGAAATTTGCAGTTGTAGAGTACGATACCCTCGATTTTTGTACGAATACAAGGGTGGCAAATCCGCCAACCTACATTGTAGATACGGCACTGATGATGTTACCTATATCTCACAAGTTTATTCGAAGCAGTTGGGAGGCGCAAACGGTAGAACCGGATAAACGAAGTGTAACGCCTACCATACACCTAATAGCTACTACGGCCGAGTGTCAAAGTATTGCTCTCAAATACATGCCTGTAGGTGTTATTGATACATTTGAAACGAAACGCGATGGCCTTACCGGACCGAATGACTCGGTGTTCTGCGAAAATGAAACGGTATATTTTTACGATTCTGTTAGATACTGGAGGTACGATTGTAACCTGACGGTATTGCCGGATAATCCTGGACGTACGCGCCCTCGTGGGTTGCCTGTTCAGGTGTTTGACCCCAACACAGATCCGAGAGCATTTTTACAGATAGACCCATACGATTTTTGGCGTCAGGCGGAGTTTGATCCAAATCAAATTCGTGATTCATTTACCACCACACAGGTATTTTACAATAAAGTAACCGGCCAGTACGATACACTGAAACGCAGAGGAGCAATTTTCTCCGAACGCATGTACTGGAATTTTGGTGACGGATTCACGTATCAGGGAACACGCCCATCGCATAAATACCAAAACTTCGGCCGATATAAAGTTACGATGGTAACGATGGATAGTTTGGGTTGGTATGACACGTGCGTTAGATGGGTAAATATTGTTAAGCCTGTTGCCCGCATAGGATCAAGCAAACCATTTTATGCGTGTAGCGAAATTGTACGTCTGTATGACAGCAGTTATATTGATTTTGGTACAGGACCAAACACAACAGATGACCTGATGGCTGGAGGTTTGAAAATGAACTGGTGGTGGTTCGGTGAAAACACAAAAGACACCATAAC
>JBKCPL010000052.1:0-54650 GCA_046309355.1 Bacteroidota bacterium | reverse complement strand
ATAGCTATTTTGGGCAATGCCGGTGTTAATTCTTCTTCTGTTTGGTCTTCTTCTGAATAGTCATCCTTCTCGTTCGATACTTCAGGCAATACATCCGGCATTAATTCGCATATGCGATCAAGCATTTCCCCTGTGCCCCCTCCTGATACAGATGAAATAGTGAAGATTTCATCGAATCCGAGACTGTAAAATTCACCAGCCTCAAGCTGCCTGCTGCTGTTATCTACTTTATTTACCACAACCAATACCGGCTTTTTCGATCTGCGCAGCAATTCGGCAGCCGATTCGTCTAATGGAGTAATACCTGAACTAACATCTACCATAAATAGCAGTATATCTGCCTCTTCTATGGCAATTTTGACCTGATTGGCTATCTCGTTTTCAAAAATGTCGATACTATTAGGCACAAAACCTCCGGTATCAACAATGGTAAATGTTTTCCCGTTCCATTCACTCTGACCGTAATGGCGGTCGCGTGTAACTCCGCTAAAATCATCAACTATTGCTTGACGCTGACCGATTAACCGATTAAAAAGGGTTGATTTACCTACGTTTGGTCTGCCCACTATGGCTACCAGTTTTCCCATGCGATGCCTTTACTTTAATGGGCAAAGATAAGCCGTTAATCCGTTTTATAGCCAAACTGCCTAAGCAGGCTGTCGTTATCGCGCCAATTCTCCTTTACCCGTACGTATGTTTGCAGGAATACATGTTTTTTAAAAAATAACTCCAGATCTCTTCGTGCGGCAATGCCTACATTTTTAATAGCTATTCCATTTTTACCAATCAAAATTTGTCGCTGGCTTTCACGCATCACATATATTTCGGCTGATATGCGCAACAGGTTTTCTTCATTTTTAAATTCTGTAATTTCTACCTGCACAGCATAGGGTATTTCTTCTTTATAGCGCATCATTATCTTTTCCCGAATTATTTCGGAGGCAATAAATCGCTCACTTTTATCGGTTAACTGATCATCGGGATAAAACGATGGAGATTCGGGTATGTAGTGTACAATATTTTGTATGATGGCTTCGGTATTGAATTTGTTTAGGGCAGATACCGGAATAACAACAGCCTCAGGGAAGTTTGCTTTCCACGTGTTAATTTCCTGCATAACAGCTTCGTTGTTTTCGTATAGGTCAATTTTATTTAGCAGGATAATTAAAGGTGTGCGAATCAGTTTTAATTTTTCGATCAACTCGGTGTCGGCTTTGCTATACTCGTCAGGTGCGGTAATAAACAGTACAACATCAGCATCCTGAAGACTTTCATTTACCACCTGCATCATATTCCCATGCAGCTTGTATTTGGGTTCAATGATACCGGGGGTGTCTGAAAATACTATTTGATATTCGGGCGTACTCAGTATGCCCATAATGCGGTGACGCGTTGTTTGAACCTTCGGTGTAATAATTGAAATCTTTTCGCCTACCAGCGCATTCATTAATGTAGACTTACCTACATTGGGTTTACCGATAATACTTACAAATCCTGCTTTATGATGGGGACTATGCGACATGGTGTGTTTGATAAAAGGGCTAAAAAAAATCCCGGCAGCACCGGGATTTTATAGAATTAATTCAGGTTTATTTCTTTTTGCGTGCATCTCCCACACGGTCCATCACACAACGGAAACCGATAGTTGCGGTAGACAATTCTTCATCCAGAAATCTGCGTGTGCCGGGATGTAAAAAGTAAGCACGATCTCGCCATGAGCCACCTTTGTATACACGAGCGCGGTTATCAATCAATGAAGTTACCGAATATTCATATTTCTGTTCCAAATCTTCGTACGAAAGTTCGTCTTTATATCCAATATTGTTAGCTCGCTGATAATTTCTGCGTTTTACGTTTTCAGCTTCTGTTACTTCACGGTAAGGAACACGTCCAAGGCTATCTTTTTCACCTATAAGTCCATCGGCATCGGTCACCTTTGTTTTATATACGTTACCACGAAAAGAAGAAATATCATTGTTATCTTCCCAAGAAAGGGGACGGTAAACGTCCATAACCCATTCACTCACATTTCCTGCCATGTGAAATAAGCCGAAATCGTTTGGTATATAATCTTGTCCACCACCCACAGGTTGCGTAAAGAATCCTGCATCGTTCAAGCGACCAGCGATACCGGCCACATCACCACTTCTGCGTTGGTAGTTAGCATACATTTTTCCGCGAAATTTTTCGTAATCACTTCTACGAAGAGTAAGACCATCCCATGGATAAACTCTACGCACATCAATATTTTCATTCATGTCAGGCGACATGTAGCCATAAGCGGCATACTCCCACTCAGCTTCCGTTGGTAAACGATAATCAGGCAGAAGTATACCATCTTCCATTCTTACGTCACGTTTTTTACCATCCGGGTGGTAGTCTTTCAGTTGTTTTTTAATGTTAGGCGTATATAAACCTAACAAATACGCCTCGGTATTAAAGTTATTGTCATCAACTGATTTTTTAACATCCAGATTAACAAGACCTTCACGTACTAGTATCATTTCATTTACACGGTCAGTACGCCACTTGGTATACTCAACTGCTTGTAACCAGCTAACACCCACTACCGGATAATCGCGGTAAGCAGGGTGACGTAAATAGTACAGCACATGAGGTTCGTTGTACGACAGCTTATTACGCCAAACCAGCGTATCAGGAAGTGCACCTATATAAATCTGAGGATTGGTAACATGAACACGAAGCAGCCAGTATAAGTACTCCAAGTAGTGGAAGTTACTTACTTCAGTTTCGTCCATGTAAAAGCTAGGTACCGAAATGGTACGCTTCACATTGTTGTGATCATATGTTAAATCTTGCTCGTGTTGACCCATAATAAAGGAGCCACCTTCGATAAACACAAGTCCCGGTCCGGTTTCCTGCTCTGTAAATTTAGCACGTTCAAAACCACCCCATTTAGAGTTATTGTACTTCCAACCGGTTGTTTCACTTTTATTTTTGCTGCAAGCCGTTAAAAGCAGCACTGCCACCAGCGGTAAAGGAATAAATTTGAATGATCGCATAATCATCTTAAATGAATAATTTTTTCAAATATAACGTAAAATAATTGAGATAATTTCAAATTTTCTTACATGTCGGGACATTTCAGCATTTTTGATTGCCGTTTCGACTCTGTTTTTCTGGGAAGTTTTATTTCCAGCACCAAGGTTAGTTCGTGTGTTCCTACGGTTGCCGTTCTGGAATTTGAAACGACAGCATCATAGCTGTAACCCACTCTAAATCTGTTAAATCGGAGACTGATTAGTCCAATTACCGCATCTGCGTTATTTGATGTTTGCCTAAACCATATCCCACCGGATAACACCTCCCTTTTGTAGAAAAATCCAAGATTTAGCTGGTTGAAATTCCGCTGCTGCATATATAAAATATTAGGAGATATATATGTACGATCGGATTCATTTCGCTGATGCGATAGATAAATAATGGAACCCAGATGTGCAGTATACCTGCGTGGAAGCCTGAAATCGGCATCACTGCTATTGGGAAAGAAAAAAGATTGATTGGGCTCAATCATATTGTGTATTGCTGCACCACCAAAAATCCGGTCACTGAACACCAAAATACCGCCTGAAAAATTTGGAAAACTGATTTGATCCTGAACACGTGTTTCTCGCGTTGGTAGAACAAATCCCAAACGGTCATCTATTTGGTCACCAAAGCGGAACTGCGAATAGTCGTAATTCTTCTGAATTATACCGGCTTGTAGAGCTGCACGGAAAGATATTTTGCGCGTTAGTGCGGTTCTGTAGGCATAAATACCGCTTACGGAAGTAGTGGTCAAAAATCCATCACCGGCTACATCTGTCATGGCAATTAAGCCTAAGCCTCCATTCAATGAATTGAGGTCCGCATCCAGCGATACGGATGCTGTTTTATAATTACGCTGTAGCGCAGTATATTGGTTACGTGCGGCCATGGCTAATCTCAAGCGGCCGCTGGCACCCGTAAAAGCTGGATTTGTATAAATGGTATTGGCATAAAACTGAGAAAATTGCGGGTCTTGGGCATGTACTGTCATTCCCAACAACAAACTGAATGCTATACCGGTTAATTTTTTCAAATCGGATATGTATTTATATCAAAGGTAATTGATATACTTAAAAATCAGGACACCTAATTTGTTTTACAGACTTTTTCCTGTCACGTTTTCGCAACTCAAACGACAAGGAGAATTCATACGATTGTCTGGCTCCCGGACGTGCATCGGATACGGTTGCATCGTAGGATACTCCAATACGTAATTTTGGTAGCCGCATACCAACCAATACTATAAATGCATCTGAATTAACACTGTTTTGTCTGAAATACGTTCCTGCTATGATGGGTCCGCGGTTAACATATATACCCAGATTAAGCTGATTGAATAAACTTTGCTGCATGTATAATATGTTAGGCCAAATGTTCACCGCACGGTTTTGGTCGCCCTGATTGGATATGGGAATAACAAGCCCCGTGTGAAACGTATACCTCATGGGAACGTTGTCTTTTTGTGAACTGTAAAAGCCTTGTCGTGGTTCGGTTATATTATGAGCTGCAAAACCACCGTAAAACCGGTCAGTATAGGCTATAAATCCAGCAGCAAAATTTGCATAGGTCGGATTAGTATTTACCGGAGTTTCCTGTGTTGGCCTAACAAAACCTTGTTGACGTACTATTTGGTCAAAAAACTGTAATTTATTAAAGTCAATGGATTTTTGCTGAATACCACCTTGAATGGAAGCACGTACCGTTAAATACTTAGTGATGGATATTTGGTAAGCATAAATACCACTCACCGAAGTAGTGCGTAGCGTTCCTACTCCCGCTTCATCGGATGTCACCATCAGTCCGATACCGCCATTTATAGCATCAAAATGTTCATCATACGATGCAGAGTATGTTTTAAAAGTACCGGCAATACCGGGCCACTGACTTCTGTAATTGAGCACGCACCGTGCTACCGTAGAACTTCCGGCAAATGCAGGATTCGTATAAATGGGATTAGCAAAAAACTGTGTGAACTGAGGGTCTTGGGCATGCAAACCACTCCACATACAAAGTGCCAATACATGAAGATATATAGTTCTGATACGAAGCCGCAGGCTCATTTATTTTGGTATAATTTGCGTAACCATCAAAGTTAGTATAAACATGCTATAACCGTAACTAATTCTTTAAAAACATGCAATTATTTTGTAATATTACACGTTTACACAACAATGATTCATTTTTCAAGTATATACTTTTTGAAATAAGTTATGCAAAAATTATTCTTAAAATCACACTTAGCACGCATAAGTAAATGGTTAGCATTTTCCTTTATAGCAATGTGCTCAGTTGCGCATGCACAAACTATAACCATACCCGTTATACTTAAGTGGCAGCCTGTTAACCGAAATACTACATCTCACGAGCTGAGTTTTGAAGGCGCAGCAATAAAGGGCAAAGGTGAAGCCACGGTACCTGTATACATTCACAGAATGCCCTTTAACGGAGAGCGGCTTCAGCAAGTTAAGTTAGTAGCTAAAAAAGCTGTACTTACCGGAATACCAACAGATAAGTTAAAATCTGACATAGCGAAATCCTACACGCTAAACTACTACACAGCATGGGAGCGCAAACAGCAACAACTGATTATAGAGTTACAGCCTGTGCGTATTTCAGGTAACGAGGTGGAAATTCTGGAATCATTTGATTTGGTTGTTAGCTACAGCGGTGTACTACAAAATACCTCCGCCTTGTCCTACGGAAAAACAGGCTATGCTCAACAATCCGTTTTGGCTTCTGGCGATTGGTATAAATTTCACACAACGGTGACAGGCGTACACCGGCTAACCTATCAAATGTTGAAAGATAAGGGTGTACCGGTTGATAACATAGACCCACGAACTCTAAAAATCTACAGCAATGGTCCCGGTATGTTGCCGGGTCGCAATAGCATTAGTCGAATTGATGACCTGAAGGAAAATGCCATTGTAGTTAAAGGCGAGGCTGATGGAAAGTTTGATGCAGGCGATGAATTGCTTTTTTACGCCAAAGCTCAGCAGGATGTTTGGAAATTCGATTCAGCTGCGGGTTATTATTTTCATGAAACCAACATTTACACCAATGCAACAGCCTGTTTCTTAACATTTGGCGGAAATCCGGGAAAGCGTATAGTTACTACGGGCCCGCTAACACACAACCGAACAAGTGCCGAGTACGATAATTTATATGTATATGAACGCGAGCTTACCAATGTTATAAAAAGCGGGAAACGCTATCTGGGGGAGGAGTTTAATCGCGTGTTGCAACAAAACTTTCAGGTAAATATGGGACCGATTAATACCTCAAAACCGGTTTATTTGAGGTCATCGGTAGCAGCACGTTCGTTTGTGTCTAGTTCATTTAACGTATCTGTTAATGGAGCAACTGCGATTACCCATAACATACCTCAGGTAGTTGCAAATTATGAGTACCCTTTTGCCAGCAGTGCTGACGGAGATAAGTCTGTTTTTGTAAGTGTAACATCAGGCAACCTGAATGTTTCGTATGTATACAATCAACCCATTCCCGGATCGCTGGGATGGTTAGATTTCTTTGAAGTTCAATCACGTAATTTTTTAAACTTTACTTCCGGGCAGTTAGTCATTCGTGATAAAACATCTCGTGGGTTGGGCAATATTACTCAGTTTCAGGTCAGCACTTCCCAGTTGCCAGAGGTATGGGATGTTACAGATGCAACTTCGCCCATGCAAATGCCCGTTACATCTGTAACCGGAGGAGTAACATTTACTCAGAGTACCGATACTTTGCGCGAATTTGTTCTGCATACAGGCAATTACCACACACCTCAGTTTGTAGAGAAAGTTGCCAATCAAAACATACACGGGTTGACACCTGCCGACTATTTTATAGTAACCTATGAAGGATTTTTAAACGAAGCGAATAGATTAGCCAACTATCACCGCACACGCAATAATTTACGAGTTCACGTTATTCCGGTTAATCAGGTATACAACGAATTTGCATCGGGGGTGCAGGATATTACTGCCATTCGCGATATGATGCGGATGTTTTATAAACGGGCCTCCTCGGCTGCAGATATGCCTAAATACCTTATGCTGTTTGGCCGTGCATCATACGACTACAAAAACAGAATAACCAACAACAGCAATTTGGTGCCCACGTTTGAAAGTATGGAGTCATTCGACCCGGTAAAAACATATTGTTCGGATGATTATTTTGGATTGCTGGATGACAATGAAGGCCGATGGGATGAACCGGGCGATACTGGGTTTTCAGGAATTAAGGAACTTCTTGACATAGGTGTAGGACGCTTGCCGGCACAAACCGGAGCCCATGCAGTGGCTTTAGTCAATAAAATAATCGACTACCAGGCTAACCCCGAATGGGGCGATTGGATGGCAAAAACAGTATTTGTATCAGACGATGAGGATACGGGTACACATCAGTGGCAAGCCGATGCATTGTCCAATATTGTTAAGAATAATGCCAAGAAGTACAATATTCAAAAAATTCATACTGATGCGTATCCTGAAGTTACGATGCCCGGAGGGGTTAGAAATCCACAGGCACAGGATGAGATTGTGCGATCGGTGGAACGCGGCTGCCTTATATTTAACTATACAGGTCATGGTGGCGAAGTGGGTCTGGCTTCTGAACGCATATTAAATACCGATGATATCAGTCGGTGGTCAAACGGTGGGAAATTGCCCATAATGGTTACTGCAACCTGTGAATTTAGCCGCTACGATGACCCTGACCGAATTTCGGCAGGTGAATTGGCAGCACTAAATCCCTTTGGTGGAGCGGTAGCTTTATTCACCACCGTAAGGCTAGTGAATTCAGGATCTAATTTTAGTTTAAATACCTACTTTTATGGTCGTGTAGGTATCGATTCCGCATCGCTTATCGGTTCACGCAAAACTATTGGAGATATTATGCGGCTAACTAAAAACGACTATCTGTCAACCGATAAAGGCGAACGAAATTTTACCCTGTTAGGCGATCCGGCCATGAAGTTGCACTACCCCGAGCTGGATGTAGCAACTACAAAAATTAACGGGAAAGCAATTACATCGGCTCTGGATACACTAAAGGCCTTCAGCAAAGTAACCATAGAAGGAAGGATTGTTGATTTACAGGGCAATTTTGTAAATACATTTAATGGAGTTGTGTACCCAACTGTATTTGATAAGCCGGCTACGTACCGTACATTAAATAACAATCCGGAGAGTTATTCGCCCAACTATCAATTCAACTTCAGCATGCAAAACAATGTGATATATCGGGGCAAGGCCACCGTTGTGAATGGCGAATTCAGTTTTACATTTATTGTACCCAAAGATATTTCATATACACCCGGCTATGGGCGAATCAGTTACTATGCCCACAGCAACGCAGGGGAAACAGATGCAATTGGGTACTACGATAAAGTAGTGGTGGGGGCAACGTCCAATCAACTATCACCGGATGATCAGGGTCCGGAGATAAAGCTTTTCCTGAACGATGAAAAGTTTGCAAACGGAAGTATAACCAACGAGAATCCAATGCTCATTGCTAAACTTGCCGATTTTAGCGGTATCAATATTACAGGTCGCGGAATAGGTCGAGATATAACCATGACACTTAATAACGATAACACACAAAGCCGTGTACTGAATGATTATTTTCAGGCCAAAATAGATACTTACCAGGAAGGCGAAGTACGTTTCAGAATGAAAAACATGGAACCGGGTAAGTATTCGCTCAAATTCACCGCATGGGATGTTTATAACAATTATGGCGAGTCGAGCCTGGAGTTTATTGTAGCCAAAGATGAAGAAGCTGCTATAAAAAATCTGTTGAACTACCCCAATCCGTTCACCACATCTACGACCTTTCATTTCGATCATAATAAACCCGCACAGCCACTTACTGTTCTGATTCAAATTTTTACACTGAACGGAAAAATGATAAAAACACTGCGCACCGAAACGGTTACAACCGGCAATCACTTTGATGAGCTTACATGGGATGGGCGTGACGAGTTTGGGGATGCTATAGGTAAAGGTGTATATATTTACAAGGCCAAAGTAAAGTCGATAGACGGCAAAACAGCCGAGGAAATTCAAAAACTTGTGATATTGAATTAGTTGAGATTAACAACATTTACCTATACTTGCACGTTATTAATGCCGAGAACAAAAAGACCATGAATTTAGTTAAATCAGCAGTAGCGCTTGCAGTTGTATTTTGTGCAACGGTATCAGTCGCTCAGGTGAACAGAGGGCAAATTGACGGAAAGCAAAATACGATAACTACAGCTGTGCCATTTCTTATGATAACCCCTGATGCACGAACAGCCGCTATGGGTGACGCAGGGGTAGCCTTGCCTAATGATGTAAATGCGATACACTGGAATGCAGCAAAACTTGCTTTTATGGATCGTAAGGGAAGCATCAATATGTCGTACACCCCTTGGCTTAGGGCTTTGGTGCCTGATGTATCACTCGGTTATGTATCAGCTTACTACAAACTGAGTCCACGCAATGCCATAGGAGGATCATTGCGGTATTTTTCATTAGGTGAAATTCAGTTTACTGACGATCAAGCCAATTCGCTTGGTCAGTTTACACCAAATGAACTGGCAGTTGACTTTGCCTATTCACAACGTTTGTCTAACTTTTTTTCGGTAGGCCTGGCCTTTCGTTATATTCATTCAAACCTTTCAGGCGGTGCGCAACTGCCCAATAACATACGTGCGGGCAATTCATACGGTTCGGATATTACAGCCTATTACAACAATAAATTTCGGTACAAAGGCTATAATATCAACTATGGCGTAGGATTAGCTATTACCAATATCGGTGCAAAAATTACATACACAACAGCACAGTTTGAAGATTTTATTCCTACCAACATGCGTTTGGGTACCTACTGGAATATGGATATAGACAAGTACAATTCATTTGCTGTTTTGGTCGATTTTAATAAACTATTAGTACCTACACCGCCTCGTTATAAAACCAACGCCAGTGGGCAAGTTGAATATGGCAGCGATGGATTGCCCATAATTTTGAGTGGAAAGCGCTCAGATGTTCCAGTGCTTCAGGGAATGTTTCAATCATTTAGTGATGCACCGGGTGGCTTCAGCGAAGAGCTTCAGGAAATAAACACATCGGTAGGTATTGAATACTGGTACGATAAACAATTTGCCCTGCGGGCAGGCTATTTTTACGAGCCCTTTGAAAAAGGTAATCGTACGTATGCCACGATGGGTGCCGGCTTACGTTACAATGTGTTTGCGATTGACGTAGCTTATCTGTTCTCATTCCAGCAACGTCACCCGTTGGATAATACATTGCGGTTTACACTTGGTGTCGATTTTGAATCCTTTAAGGGGCAGCGTGAGAAAAACACTGACGGGGGTGCTGATGTTCCCGCATTTTAATTCCTAATTATGCGTATTGGCTACGGTTATGACGTGCACCAGCTGGCTGAAGGCTACGAGTTGTGGCTGGGTGGAGTAAACATACCTCACACCAAGGGTGCTATGGGCCACAGCGATGCTGATGTGCTGCTACATGCCATTTGCGATGCCATACTCGGTGCTCTGGCATTGGGCGATATTGGTCAGCATTTTCCCGATACCGACTCGGCTTATAAAGGTATAGACAGTAAATTGCTGCTCGAAAAAGTAATAACGTTGGCACACGATAAAGGTTACCGTGTCGGAAATATTGACTCATCTCTTTGCCTTGAGCGACCCAAGGTAATGAAGTATGCTGCCGATATGCGAACCATTATTGCACAGATCTGTCAGATTGAAACCGGTGACGTTTCCATTAAAGCCACAACCTCTGAAAAAATGGGCTATGTAGGCCGAGAGGAAGGCTTGTGGGCATCAGCAGTGGTGTTGATGCTTAAAAAGTAGTGACTACAAACAGGGGAGCAGTTTCTCCAGCTGAATACCCCGTGAACCTTTCATGAATATATGTTTGTTTTGCAGCGAAGCCGATTTCAGGAACTCCGCGGCTTCTTCGGTAGTTTCACAAAATATATGTGTTGCGGATTTATGTCGTGCGAATTCTTTACCAACAAAAATCAGATACTCAAATTTCAATGAATCGGCATAGGCAATGATGCCTTTGTGTTCGGCATCGGCATATTCACCCAATTCAAACATGTCGCCCAGTATTGCAACTTTGTGTGCATACGGCATAGCAGCAAAATTTTTTAAAGCGGCCTGCATACTGCTCGGGTTTGCATTGTAGGCATCCATAAATACAGTATTGTGTGAAGTGTTTACAATCTGCGAACGGTTATTTTTAGGTTCGTACGCAGCAATTCCTGCACGAATATCATCAACTGAAAGATTGAAGTAGCGGCCTATGCACACAGCCGCCATGATGTTATCAAAATTATAGTCGCCACTCAGGTGTGAAGTAAATTTAGTTTCATTCAATGTAAATAGAATATTCGGTTGAAGGTGTAAAGCCATTCCGGTGACATCAGCTGCGGCATGCTTCGTATTATCGTTTGCAGCGTATGTAATTTTTTTAGTTAACCGTGTGGCCATACGCATCAGCCATTCATCATTGGCATTGACAAATGCAGTGCCTCCGTTTTTCAGCAGGTAGTAGTACAGTTCACTGTTTGACTGTGCCACTCCTTCGATACTTCCAAACCCTTCCAGGTGGTCTTTCCCGTTATTGGTAATCAATCCACAATCGGGTTTAGCTATATCGCATAAAAATGCATTTTCACCTATATGATTAGCTCCCATTTCAATCACAGCTATATCGTGTTCGGCAGTTAACATAAGCAGCGTGAGCGGTAACCCGATGTGGTTATTGAAATTGCCCGGTGTAGCCAATACTTTTTTGCGTGTGCACAGAACGGATGTTATCAGTTCTTTGGTTGTAGTTTTTCCGTTTGAGCCCACTATAGCCACTACCGGTATATTCAGGGTGCTGCGGTGGTGTGCAGCCAGTTGTTGCAATGTATGTAGTACATCATTCACCAAAATACAACGTTCATTGGTTTGATGAGCAGGCTCATCTATAACGGCATAGGCTGCGCCTGCCTGTATAGCTTGCGATGCGAAGGTGTTCGCATTAAATCGCGGACCTTTAAGTGCGAAAAAAATACTTCCCGGTTTTATACTACGTGTGTCAGTACATATTTCCGGATGTTTCAGGTATACGTCATAAAGTTCGGTCAGGGTCATTTTAACAAAATATTTAGAGGTATTAACACTATATTTGTTTACAAACTTGCACGGATATGTACAAAAAACTACTTATTGCAGCCTTTATCTTTTCAACAGGGTATGTGCAGGCTCAGCAATACCGCTTTTACCCGTCAAACGGAATAAAATTTCTGAAGCAAAATAACGACTCATTGAAAATGCCCTTTACAGGTGGATTCAATGCCCCCCAGTTTTCAAATATTGATTTGAACAACGATGGAACGAATGATCTTTTTGTATTTAACCGTGGCAGCAATAAAGCCACGCTGTTTTTGAAAACCTCAGACGGTTACCGTCATGCCTACGAACTGGAAGGAAAATTTCCGCCTGCCAATGACTGGTGCCTGCTGCGTGACTTTGACGGGGATGGTAAGAAAGATATATTTACGGAAGTAACAATGGACAGGCGCTTTCTGCGCGATACGATACAGCATGTGAGCATAAACGGAATGCGTGTATACCGGAACAAATCATCATCAGCCGGATTAAATTTCGTTTTGCTAAACAATCAGTTAATGGATACCGGTGGCTTTTATGTTGATTTTGGCCTTCCAAAACCCATTGACCGTGTTGGTGCCAATCTAGGTGATATTCCATGTATTGATGATTTGGATGGCGATGGAGATGCAGATATACTCTCCTTTCAACAGCTGGATTTGAGTCCCTATTACTATGAGAACTTCGTGAAGAACAAATACAACATTCAATACAAAACCGACAGTACACGCTTTATACACCGTGATGAGTGCTGGGGTTTTATGCAATATGATGCCAATTCGCTGCGAAATCGATTTAATCTCGGTTTAGATAAATCACAGCTGGGTGCGTGCATGTTTCAGATGTATGAAAAACATGCCCGGCATGCCGCTACTACTTTTACCATGCTCGATTACAATGGGGATGGTGTACAGGATTTGATTTATGGAGACGGAGCATTTAAAAATTTACTCCTTCTTACCAATGGCAGAAACCTAAACTCGCGTGGCCGCGATTCAATCATAGCACAGGATACGGCATTCCCAAGCAATACCGTGCCTGCCCAGTTTATCAAATTTCCGGCTGCCTATTATGTAGATTATGATGCGGATGGTAAGCGCGATTTAATAGTCACTACCAACGACCATATTTCAGAAAAGAGCGTAAATAATGTGTGGCGTTATACCAACACAGGTACTGATGCCAAGCCGGTTTTTCAGTATGTAGGAAATGACTTTTTCGGATATTCAGAAACGATAGACCACGGCACGCGTTCGGTACCGGCACTTGTAGATATTGATGCAGATGGGGATCAGGATTTGCTGGTAGCCACCAATGGCGATTACGCACAAACACAAAATTTGAACGACAGGCTGGTGTTATATACCAACACACCGGAAAACGGACGAGCGGTGTTTAAGTTGACTGATACGAATTTTTTAGCGCTAAGTACTCCTACGCCCATTTTGAATATACATCCTGCATTTGCCGACCTGGATGGCGATGGCAAACCCGATATGATTATTGGACAGCAAGATGGAACATTGCTGTTTTATAAGAACAACAGCAGCGGTACAAATTACGCGTTTCAGCCGGTGAGCGGAATAGTAGATGGGATAGATGCAGGAAGCACAGCTGCACCCACTATTGCCGATTTGAACAAAGATGGAAAACCTGATATAATTATCGGCAACCGTGATGGTTTGTTAAAGCTGTATCTGAATAAAGGTAGCGCAACAGCTCCGTTGTATAGTCCCACCCCCGATATCGATACATTGGGAAAAATAGATGCCCGTTACTGTTTCAATACAACGTATAATATTATTTCATGCGAGTTTTATGGTTTTGCAGTGCCTTATGCTTATGACTTAGATGCTGATGGCAATGTGGAACTAATAGTAGCAAACGATGCAGGCTATGTTGCTATTTATACGGGAGTTGATACCACGGCCGGAAAAATATTTACTAAGCTTGAAAATGTTTTTGTGAATTATGGCAATGGACAGGAACCTTCTCATCAGCGCTTTGGCAGAAGAGCCAGTGTGTGTGTGGGTTTGTTAGATGCAGACAATAAACCTGATTTGTTGGTAGGAAATATTGCAGGTGGCTTGCAGTATTTCGGTTCAGTTAATCCCTTACCAAACACATCTTTAAATTCATTAGGTGGTCGTGTTCCGTTTACAGTCTATCCCAATCCGGCAAATTCAACTATGACCATCAAACATGGAACAATCAATGCAACAAACCGGTATGAATTGTACGATATGGATGGCAGATTATTGCTGTCAGGTGATATTAACCCGTACTATTCAGAGACATCGGTAGATGTAAGCAATCTTATGAATGGCCTTTACTTTCTTCGTATAGGAAGCAACGTGGTGAAAGTAATGATAAGTAAGTAATTTCTACTTTACCTTATTTGCATTTACACGCATCTCTTTGAGCGCCTTTAAATCTTTTGCCGTGCATTGGCAGGGGTCAGTAGCTTTTGTACTCGTGTAATACATCAGTTCAGTACCTGATGCGGTAACAATAAGTTTGTTGCAGTATTCGGCATCCTTGGTGCTGAAAAAGTATAGTGCATCGGGGTTTTGCTCCAGTATAAGTTTGTTCATTTCATCGCGTTCATCCAGCACTTCATAGCTATTTCCCCACAATTGTGCGCCATCTTCCTTACCCTTTAATCCATTATCTGACTTTAACACATACAGTGTTTTATCGTTAAGGGAAGTTTTATTGGTGGGGTAATTTTTAGTTAATGTTGTAGTTGATATCGATTTATCGTCTTTGGCCATTGCAGCTAAATCCATAAAGTTATTGAGTAGTTGAACCGCACGTACCATTTCAGGATACCAGTCGGGCGTATCTATTTTGTTGCTGCAAAAGGCGTTGGCAATTAATACATCTGTAGTCACTTTACGTTTGTATTTCTTTGTTAAAATTAGCCCATTCATATCGTCTTCTGTACTGCAGGCCTTAATTTTAAGTTTATTGGACGCCTTACTTTTACTGAACACCAGATAAATATATTCAGGTTTGTTTTGGTACTGCTTGAGCATTGTATCGGATACAAAAATATATCCACCATTAAACTTCCAGTACCGGTCAAATGCTTTTTGAATGGATGCATTGTAGTTGCTGTCGTTAAACAAAACCACTACTATGCGTGAGTCTTTCACTACGTCAATTTCACTTTTTTTCACAAACCCGAACTGTGCATTACCTTTCAGAATGACACCGAAGAAGCACAGCAGTAACAGATATTTTAGTTTCATATACAAAAAAATAGCGGTTAATCTGGATTGACTAACCGCTACAAATAAATACATTTTTTAATTTTTATACCGCATTCTCCATCCCGTACAATTTACCGTAACCATTGAGTTGTTCACGTAACTGGCGTCTGGCCACGAATATTCTGGTTTTTACAGTACCGATAGGAATGTTTAAAATTTCAGCTATCTCATGGTATTTAAAGCCTTTAAAGTTCATAGTAAATGGCTTTTTAAGGCTCACGGGTAAAGCGTCAATGGCACGTTCAATGTCTTTCATCATAAACGTTTGGTCAGCCACATTCTTTACCGAATGCGAAACAGAGTCAAGGTAGTAGTCGTTGTCGGTTTGATCAATAAAGGTGTTGCGCTTCACCATTCTGCGGTAATTGTTGATGAAGGTATTCTTCATAATTGTATACAACCATCCCTTCAAATTTGTACCATCGGTAAACTTATCCTGATAAGTAAGAGCCTTAAGCATGGTATCTTGTACCAGATCGTTGGTGTCCTCTACATTACGTGTAAGCTGATAGGCATAGTGGCGCAATGAAGATCCCTCTTTTTGAACCATTGATTTGAATTCTATAGCTGTCATATTGTTTAATTATTTAATGAGATTGTTGAACAAATATATAAACTTAATCCGTAAACCAACCATCACTTTGTTAAATTAAATGTAAAAATAATTAAACAAAACATAAAGTCCATAAAATCAACAAGATAAATTTAATAAAAAGAAATATAGGCTGTAAAATCGGCATGATAATCACTGTTTTTAGGCCAATAGTGTTTAATAAAATGAGTAAAACCATAAACAAGATGTTTTAGTCACCAAAACTATTACGTTAAACAAAGGTTTAATAGTTGTCCCGATTTACTTAACACTCGGGTAAGCCGACTACCTTTGCATCTTTATAACTATGGAAGTATCTGTTTCACGTAAAGCCCACTTTAATGCTGCTCACCGCCTACATGTAAATGAATGGACAGATGAACAAAACCGGATATTTTTCGGTATGTGCAACAATGCCAATTTTCATGGTCATAATTATGAGTTGATAGTAACTGTAACTGGAGAAGTTGACCCCATTAGCGGATACCTGATGGATATGAAGGTGCTTAAAGACATTATTCAATCGGAAGTGGAAGAGAAATTTGATCACCGAAATCTGAACATGGATACCGAAGAGTTTCGCAACTTAAATCCGACAGCAGAAAATATCGCGATTGTAATCTGGAGGCTGATAAAAGCCAAACTTGAACCACATTTAAAATTAAAAGTAATTCTATATGAAACAGAAAGAAACTACGTTGAATACAGCGGAAATTAAACAACATTTCGAAGACATGGGCGAGAACCACGCTTCGTTTTCGCTTGAAACTCCCATGCGTGAAGATGCATTTGAGCTAGATGATGAAATAAAAATTGAGTTGATCGAAAAGCATTTTGAAGAAATTATGCTCATACTCGGTCTCGATATGAATGACGACAGCCTGAAAGGCACACCACACCGTGTGGCTAAAATGTATGTGAAAGAAATTTTCTCAGGATTGAATCCTAAAAATAAACCGAAGGCCAAGCTGTTCGAAAATAAGTATCAGTATAAAAATATGCTGGTTGAGAAAAACATCGGGTTTCACAGCACGTGTGAGCACCATTTTGTACCTATCATTGGCAAAGCACACGTGGCTTACATACCGAATGGGCGCGTAGTGGGATTGTCAAAACTAAATCGCATTGTTCAGTATTATGCTCAGCGTCCTCAGGTACAAGAGCGCATGACTATTCAAATAGCCAATGAGCTTAAAGAAGTACTGAAAACCGAAGATGTGGCCGTTATTATTGAGGCCGATCACTTGTGTGTGGCATCTCGCGGAGTGAAAGATGTAACGAGCAATACAGTTACGGCTGAATATTCAGGTAAGTTTATGGATGTAAAAACCCGTGAAGAGTTGTTGCACTACATATCGCTTGAAGGTTAATACGTAGCGAGGTTTATATAGAAAAACCCTGTCTGATACCAACAGCAGGGTTTTTTATTTAATCAGAATGATAAAATTAGCTTATCGAATCGAATCCTACATAAGGAACCAGCACCTTAGGTATTCGAATACCGTTTGTTGACTGATTATTTTCAAGTATGGTGGCTAAAATACGCGGCAATGCTAAGGCGCTTCCATTCAGGGTGTGTACCAATTGATTTTTACCATCTTTGTTTTTGTAGCGGCATTTCAATCGGTTGGCTTGAAAGCTTTCAAAGTTTGAGGTCGAACTTACCTCGAGCCAGCGTTGTTGTGCAGCACTATACGTTTCAAAATCGTAAGTTAGGGCAGAGGTAAAACCCATATCGCCACCACACAAACGGAGGATGCGGTATGGCAGCTCCAGTTTTTCGAGCAAGCCCTGAACGTGTTTCACCATTTCTTCCAGTATCTGATACGATTGTTCCGGTGTAGCAATTTGCACAATCTCCACTTTTTCGAATTGATGCAAACGGTTTAACCCACGCACGTGAGCTCCCCAACTGCCGGCTTCGCGTCTGAAACACGGAGAATAGCCCACGTTTTTAATCGGCAATTCCTCTTCTTTTAAAATCACATCGCGGTATATGTTCGTAATCGGAACTTCAGCTGTAGGAATCAGGTACAAATCGTCAACCTGAGCGTGGTACATCTGACCTTCTTTATCGGGCAATTGTCCGGTTCCAAAACCGCTATCTGCATTTACTAAAAACGGAGGCACGATTTCTTCGTAACCCGCTTTCATCGCTTCGTCAAGGAAAAAATTCACCAGTCCACGTTGCAAGCGAGCGCCTTTGCCACGATATACCGGAAAGCCGGCACCGGTTATTTTCGTGCCGAGTTCAAAATCGATAAGGTTGTACTTGGTAATGAGTTCCCAATGTGGCAGGGCTCCTTCGGGCATCACAGGTGTTTCACCGCTTTGATAAATAACCTCGTTATCGTCAGCTGATTTGCCTTGAGGTACACTTCCATGTGGTGTATTGGGCAGCGTTACCAAGGTGTTGAACAGTTCATCTTCCAGATGATTAACTTTTTCTTCCAGACCTTTAGCGTCTGTTTTTAGCTGAGCAGTTTGTATTTTTAAGTGTTCAGCATCCTCTTTACGTCCTGACTTCATCAACTCGCCAATTTGTTTAGCAAGTTTATTCGCTTCGCTTTGGTTGTTTTCCATTTCCTGGCGGGCCAACCGTGCCTGCTCATCTATTGCCAATACACGGGTAACCGTATCGGCAAAAGCCGGATTGCGTTTGCTCAATCTCTGTTTGGCTTCTTCGGTAAAATCGCGCAGGTATTGTAATGGTAGCATGGGTATGAATAAGCGGTGTTAGTTTTCGTTAATGATTACTTTCTCCATCACATCTCCCTGACGAATTTGATCAATCACATCAAGTCCCTCCACCACTTTACCAAAGCAGGTGTGATTTCTATCGAGGTGCTGCGTGTTCATTCTGTTGTGGCAAATGAAAAACTGCGAGCCACCGGTATCACGTCCTGCATGAGCCATTGAAAGTACACCACGATCATGACGTTGATTATCGCCAGTTAGTTCACATTTAATTTTATAACCCGGTCCGCCAGCGCCTGTTCCTGTTGGATCTCCGCCTTGAATAACAAAATCAGGAATTACCCGGTGAAAGGAAACACCGTTGTAAAAACCGTTTTTGGCAAGTGTGCAAAAATTTTCGACTGTGTTGGGTGCATCTTTTTCAAAAAATTCAATTTTCATGACACCCTTGTTGGTGTGTATTTCGGCTGTACGCATATAGTTATTAAATCAGGTGGCGAACTTAATGAAACTATTTTAATTGAATAACATATCTTCCTAATAGGACACAACTTATGATAAAGGGAGAAAATGCTTATTTTGCGCCCCAAATAAGTGAACAATATGAATTACGATGTAATTGTGATAGGTAGCGGACCAGGCGGATATGTTGCTGCCATACGGGCCAGCCAGTTAGGATTAAAAACAGCCATTGTTGAACGCGAAAGTTTGGGAGGAATATGCCTGAACTGGGGCTGCATACCTACCAAAGCCTTGCTTAAATCGGCACAGGTTTTTGAATACGTAAAACATGCCAAAGATTACGGAATACATGTGTCGGATGCTAAACACGATTTTGATTCGGTAATAAAAAGAAGCCGTGGTGTGGCCGATGGAATGAGCAAGGGCATTGCGTTTTTGATGAAGAAAAATAAAATTGATGTCATCATGGGCTCAGGAAAATTGGCTACTGCTAGTAAAGTAGAGGTAACAGATGCTGCCGGAGCTAAAAAAGTATACGATGCCAAGCACATTATATTGGCAACCGGTGCACGTAGCCGCGAATTGCCAAACATAAAAATTGACGGCAAAAAAGTAATCGGATATCGCGAGGCAATGACACTGCCTTCGCAGCCCAAGTCCATGATTGTAATGGGAAGCGGTGCTATAGGATGCGAGTTTGCCTATTTCTATAATTCGATGGGAACCAAGGTAACCATCGTAGAGTTTATGCCAACTATTTTACCGATTGAAGACGAGGATGTTTCAAAAGAAGTAGCGAAATCGTTTAAAAAATCGGGAATTGAAATAATGACCGAAGCATCTGTAGAATCAGTTGATGCTAAAGGCACAGGTTGTAAGGTAAAAGTAAAAACCAAAACAGGTGTGGTAGAACTTGAAGCCGATATTGTACTTTCGGCTGTAGGAGTGCAAACCAATCTCGAAAATTTGGGCTTGGAGTCGGCAGGAGTTAAAACCGATAAAGGCAAAGTAGTTGTAGATGATTATTACGCTACCTCTGTAAAAGGTGTATATGCAATTGGAGATATTGTAAAAGGACCGGCACTGGCCCACGTAGCTTCGGCCGAAGGCATTATATGTGTTGAAAAAATTGCCGGACATCATCCTGAGCCTTTGAATTACAACAATATTCCGGGGTGTACCTATTGCTTACCCGAAGTAGCATCTGTGGGGTATACCGAGAAGGCTGCTAAAGAAGCCGGTTACCAGATAAAAGTGGGTAAGTTTCCTTTTAGTGCCAGTGGCAAGGCCAGTGCAGCAGGAGCTAAAGAAGGATTTGTAAAAGTCATATTTGATGCCAAGTACGGTGAATTTTTAGGAGCCCACATGGTAGGAGCAAATGTTACCGAAATGATTGCTGAAGTAGTAGCTGCTCGCAAGTTGGAAACCACCGGCATGGAAATTATTAAAACGGTGCATCCTCACCCTACTATGAGCGAAGCTGTTATGGAAGCAGCAGCTCTGGCGTATGGCGAATGCATACATTTATAACGCTTACCTAAAAAAGACTTTATCCGAAGCAGCTAAACACTTCGGGTTGAGTATGGGAAATTTCAGTAAAAAATACCTGCTGCTTTGCCTGGTTTGTTTCGTACGGCAAGCCGATGCGCAATCGCTCCTAAAAAAAATATTCACACGTGCATCATACGATACCGGTTATGTAGATAGCTACTATGATGATTACATGCACCTGACACTGGTTTCGCTGAAGCAAACACATCAGGTAACTGTAGCGAACACGGACAAAAGCCTTACGTATATATATAGACCTAACAGCGTATTTCGATTTGGTATGGGAGTCGATTATCGGTTTCTATCGCTTGAATATTCATCGCAAATAGATGCATTGAACAAAAGCGATTTACGCAAAGGGTTTTCTGAATTAAATTCATTTAGGCTGGGAATTACCGGCAGACGTCTTCTGGTAAATTTACTTCTGCAGGATATAAAGGGTATGTACCTTGAAAATGTTGCTGACTTTAGTGCATCATGGAGCAGCCTCACCGATTTTTATCCCAGAAGAAAGGACATGCATTCTGTGGCATATGTTGGCAGCATGTATTATTTCTTTAATCATTCACGGTACTCTACGATGGCATCGCTGTGGCAGATAGACAGGCAAAAAAAGCCTGCGGGTTCTTTCCTGGCAGGCGTTACGATGAGTTATCACAGTTTAAGCGGAGATACAGCCGTGGGTCCACAGGCCACATTGGCAAACGACAGCAGTGCCATCATCAAAGACAAAGTGTATCAATACGGATTAAATGTCGGCTACGCCTATAACCTGGTATTGTACAAGCGGTTTTTCTTCAATGCTATAATGGTACCCGGTGTAAATATTCAGTTGGGGGAAGAAAGCTACACCAATGGCAAAAAAGAAAATCAAAAACCAAGCACGGGCTTACACGGTGATTTTCGTTTTACTGCAGGCTACAATGGTACCCGATATTACAGCGGCATTATGTACACCAACAATTTTTTATTCAGTAAAATCAGGTCGAATGTAAACATCGATTTCTATCACGAATATGTGAGGTTTTTTGCCGGGGCCCGTTTCAATATCCGTAAAAGAAAGTAATCTATATTTGAACAGTGTCTAACTGGTTTAAAGTACATCCATTTCGGAAAAACTGTTCCGTACGCATGCTGCGCAGCGGAAACGAATATTTCGACAGGCTTTTTGCGCTCATAAACGAAGCTAAACACAGCATACATATTCAGTTCTACATTTTTGATGCGGATGAGACAGGCTTTAAAACGCTCCATCTGCTAAAACAAGCCGCAGAACGCGGAGTAAAAGTGTTACTCGTTGTTGATGGGTATGCATCGGACAAGCTCACCTATAAACATATAGAGGAGTTGAAGCACCCTAACTTACTGTTTAAACGATTTGCCCCGGTTAAAACTACACGCTTTCGTATAGGACGAAGAATGCACCACAAGGTAGTACTCGTAGACGAGCACACTGCTTTAATTGGGGGTATAAATATTGCTAATAAATACAGTGGTTTTGGTAGACAAATTCCCTGGCTCGATTTTGCGGTTGAAGTTCGGGGTATGGTGTGTAAAGATATAAAACGTATTTGCGATTCGGTATGGCCGAGGCATTTGATACGAAAACTATGGAAACAATTACCACGTACAACCTATTCGGATGCCGGTAGAATAACAGTTAAACTATTGCAAAACGACTGGTGGAGGAGGCGAGTAGAAATATCGGGGTTTTACAGAGAAGCTATTGCCGAATCACAATCAGAGATATTACTAGTGGCATCTTATTTTTTTCCGGGATACAGATTGCGAAGGCAGTTGCTATTAGCCCGAAAGCGAGGAGTGAACATAAAACTATTACTTGCAGGGCAATCGGATGTTATGCTGGTAAAACCAGCCACCACTTATTTATACGACTGGCTGCTTCGAAATGGTATTGAACTTTACGAATGGCAACCAAGCATTATGCATGGTAAGTTGGCTGTGTTTGATAAAAAAGTATGCAGTGTTGGATCTTACAACATGAATGAGCTTAGCGATTATGGCAGCATAGAGTTAAATGTGCTGATAGAGAATGAGCAATTCAGTATTGATTTGTTACGTAAAGTCGAGGACTTAATGGAAGGCAATACCCGTAAAATATCAAAGGCAGATTTCAGTCATTCTACCCTGTTTTATGTTCGCTTTTACAGGTGGTTCAGTTATCAGCTTATACGGCTGTCGTTAAAAATACTGTTTGCCTTTATGCAGCGTGCCAAGAACCCTCAGCATTAAGTGTAACGTTGCTTTAACTGTTTATCCAGTATAAATGTACCGAATGGGATGAGTGAGGCGATGAATGCCCAGCAGGCAAAACCAATTGTCCATGATAGTTCAATGGCGCTGCGCAGCAACCAAACCACGTACAGCACAAATAATACACCATGAGCCCAACCCATATATTTTACCAGCAGCGGAATTCCCAGCACGTATTTTACAGGCATAGCTATTAATAAAAGGAGTAAAAAGGACCAGCCCTCCAACAGAGCAATCGTTCGAAATTGTTTAATAAGTGCAGGTTCGTTCATTGCAGTAGTTGTGCCGCGTGGGCTTTAGTATCAACCTTCTCGATAATTTTCTCAATTCTGCCATTTTCATCAATGACAAATGTTGTACGTAAAATACCCATGTACTTTTTGCCGTACATACTTTTCTCGCCCCATGCACCGTAGGCTTCAGCTACTGAGTGATCCTCATCAGCAAGAAGCGAAAACGGGAGTTCATATTTTTTAATAAACGAAGTATGTGATTTACCACTGTCAGGGCTTACACCGAGTATTTCGTAACCTTTTTTCTTGAATGTGGTGTAGTGATCGCGCAAGTCGCAGGCTTCGGATGTGCAACCGGGCGTATTGTCTTTCGGGTAAAAATACAGGACTAATTTTTTGCCTTTATACTGATCAAGGGAAACGGTTTCACCTTTCTCGTTTACTGAGCTAAATTTTGGGGCTTTATCGCCAATGCTAAGTTTTTTCATGGTCGTTCAACAGATATTTTTAGTGTTTGACTATTCTCTTTCTTATCCCAAACAATTATTTCGATGTCAAGTTTTCCCCTTGGTGAATTTTCGGTCAGGAAATATTCAAGCAAATCGTTTTTCGCATCGTACTCAAATAATTCCCATTTCCCGTTTATATATGATTTGTAGCAGCATATGCCTGACAGATCATCATTTATCTGAAATTTAATTGACACGGTATCCCGTATCATTCCGTTTGAAATAGCTAAAGGTTTTATGATTGGGGCTACCGTATCGGCACCAATAAACCAGTCGGCAAACTGATTGGTAGATGCGGATACCCATCCCTTGTCAAAGCTACCTCCGATACTACGAATTGTGCCATTTTTACCCGTAGCACACATGAGCAATTTGTTTTCGGCAATGCCTGATAGTTGGCGGTTGGGCTTTATGCTTACACGCAGGTTTCGGTGCAACGGAACTATACTGTTTTCGCCTAACATATGCACTGCCGACAGCATGTTTTTTGTGCCGTTTTCCTTGCTGTACGAAATGTATTGTGTGGCATACAACACACCGGGTGCAGCCTGAATTTTGAAATCAGAGAATTCAGTACCGGATGTTTTACTTGAAAACAGAGTAAAGCCGGGTTTGATTATTGCCGGAGGTGAGCTAACCGCATTTTTTGCTTTAAAACGAAAGTAAACAGATGTATATTTTCCATTCACATCAAAGGCTTTAATCCGAGCGAAATGGGTGAGTGTATCATTGAGTATGTATTTGCCCCGATTTAATTGATACGGATACAATTGAATACGGTTTCCTTCATCTGTAAATAATTTTTGAAGACGTATGCCAGTTTTCTGATAGTAGGCATAATCCATGTGTACATTTATACAGCGTGTCGCTTCGAAGGCAAACCGTTCCAATTCAAACGTATGGATTTTTTTACCGTCAATATCCAGTTGAAGAGCATAAATACTGTATTCTCTTGTATTGTCATACATCCAATCTACGGCTTCGGTCCCAAAACCGATCAGTCCTGATGGAACGCGAATAGTATCATCTACTACCCAGCCACTATCGGTATACATCGTTTTTACAGTCGATAAGTCAATGACCTGAATTAATCCCGGTGAATTTTTCTGGAGGGAGTACGTAGCAATTTTTTTGATTAAAGTAGCCAGTGTATCCACTGCACGTATGCCCAACAGTTGAGGGTTCACTATTTCTTCAGTGCGTGTTTTCCGTATTTCAAAATGCAGATGCGGACCGGTAGATGTTCCGCTATTTCCACTACGCCCGATGATTTCACCTTTCTTCACAGGTAGTGATAGGGCTGCAGGAAAATGATCGAATTCGAATACCTCTTTTTCATAGTGATACTCACGAATGTAGTCTGCCAGCTTGCCTTCAGCTTTTTGTAAATGTGCATAAACGCTGGTAAATCCGTTGTTATGCGTAATATAAATAGCCTTACCATAGGCTGTTGAGGCATATTTTATACGACTCACATAGCCATCGGCAACTGCGTACACAGGGAGTCCAATTTTTTCACCCGTACGTATATCCATGCCGCTGTGAAAATGATTTTCGCGCAGAGCACCAAAGGGTGCACTCAGCAAAATGGGTGTATCCATGGGGTATGAAAAATAGTTAACTGGATAAGGTTGTGATGTTGCAGGTTTACCTCCCCACGTAATAAACAGCAGCAGATACAGTTTAGTAAATATCAAATGACGCATCATGTGTAGTTCAAAGGTAAAGGTGCTGAACACGTTGCCGCAAAAGTATTTATACATAAACGTGAATAATTGCATATCCACTAACCGCATCAACCAAAACCTATACATGACAAAAGCCACCCTTGGGTGGCTTTTGTGGTGAATAGCATATATATCAGGTGTTACTCAATTACCTGGCCTTCGCCTTCTTTAATACGCAGGTGGTAAATATGAATGCAGCTGCATCCTCCCGGTTCTTCCCAAGAAAAGGACTGATCATCGCTTACACAATATAGTTTGGAATAGCCGCTTAGTGTTTCAACGCTGCCTACCGCATTAGCGCGAATGGTTCCGATGTACATACTGTCTGCATATACATGCACCATTTGATTGTGGTAGTTATACAGGGTGAACATACACACGGGAGTTTTGCCCCGTTTTTTTACCACTTTAGCCGGCAGAATATTGATTTTGTCTTTCTGGTAATTGACTTTAATTTTTTTGTTAATACCTCTTGACTTTTGCATTGGTTTAGCAATGGTATACACAGAGCATTCTCTTTTGCTTTGAGCATTTACAGAGCCGGCAATTACTACCAGTAAACACAGGCTAATGATTTGGATGAGCTTTTTCATACGGTTAATAATTTAAGTGGTTTTACTTTTTTTCTGAGTGCAATTTAGTGGTGTAGGTTTACCATTCAATAGGTCATTTATATTCTAACAGATAAATACCCTAATTCAGGTAACATATTCTTTAGGGTTTTATTTCGCCTTCTCCTTTTTTAATGCGAAGATGGAAGGTAAGTTTACAGCTGCAATCTGCCACATCTTCCCAGCTGTATTCCTGATCATCAGTAATGCAATAAAGGGCTGATTCGCTGCTGATATTATTTAACACACCAATGCTGTTGGCATCAATACTGCCACTGTATACGCTATCCAGATACACATGTATGGGTTGTCCGTTGTAATTGTATAGAGATATACTACATACATCAGCGTTTTTTACCTGACGTGTTTTTATAATCTGATTGCTAAGTAATCGGGCTTGTGCGGGTTTTTTATAAACAAACTCTCCGCCTTTGGGAATCAGTACGGGCTTAACAGGGGTATACACCGAACATTCTTTTACAGTTTGTGAATGAACAGCAGATAGGCCTGCCCATACCATAAGTATATATACGCTTATTTTTTTCATCTCGAGAGCAATTTAGAACATACGTGAACGATATGCAAACTTTGGAAATTGGATTAACTGAATAATACCCTGATAAGGGGATAAAAAAACTGCTTACCTGTTCGGGGTAAGCAGTTGTGAATGGGTGGCTAGCGTTGATTACATATCTGATTCAATAATTTGTCCTTCGCCATCTTTTATGCGCAGGTGAAAACTATGTATACAGTCGCATCCTCCCGGTTCTTCCCACTGAAACTGTCCGTCATCTGTTATGCAATACAGTTTTGAGAAGCTGCCAATGGTTTCAACCACACCTACACGGTTTGGCTGGAGAGTACCTACATAAACGCTATCGGCATATACGTGAACCAGCTGCGAGTTGTAATTGTACAGGCTGAACATACATGCAGGTGCTTTGCCACGTTTTTTGATGCTTTTTGAGGGAAGAACTTTGATTTTTCCTGCTTCATAGTTCACCTTAATTTTTGCATTTTTACTACCACGTGATTTTTGTACGGGCTTAGCAATGGTGTAGAATGAGCATTCTCTTTTGCTTTGAGCATAGACAGAAGCCGAAAGTACTACCAGTACTGCGAGGCTTACGATTGCGATGAGGTTTTTCATGGTGTTACTTATTTAGTGGTTTTTGTTTGTGTTTCGATTAACTGAGTGCAAGATATATGCACAAACAGGTAATGCAATAGCCCGGCATACTATGGCTGCAGAAATACCCGAATCGGGTTAGTAGCAACCAAAAAAAGCAGCCCGAATGAGCTGCTTTTAAATGGAGAATAGAAATGCTTATTAGTTTTTCTCCTCAGGTTTGTTGAGTATAAAAGTCATTTTGCAGTCTTTGCAATCGCCACGCTCTACCCACTTGTGTTTGCCTGAAACAGTCCAAGCGTGAACTATGGTGTAGCCTTTTGGCTGTACGATATATCCTTTCTTGTTAGCAGGTACAAAACCTACGTATGAGCTGTCAACAAAAACATTGACATCTTCTGAGCAATTATTATCAACTACCAGGTAGCATTGTCCGGCCCCGCGAGAAGCTGGAATATTTTCTGGTATTGCAATAATTTTTGCAGGATCAATCTGGAAAATGTTGATGCCGCGTGATTTTGAATTACGCTCAGATTTTACATACACTGAGCACTCTTTTTTCGTTTGAGCGGATACGTTGCCTGCTATAAGTCCCATTAGAGCAAATGCGGCAATGGCGATGATTTTTTTCATGGTGTTTTAAAATTAAATGGTTTATAAATGATTAAATGGTTGGTTTAGTTATTCGATGATACGGAAAACGACTTCATTGGTTATTAGCTGCTGTTGCTCTTGTTTGTTTACACCTGCAGCTCCACGTGTTTGTATTTTTTCCTTTTTAAATGCACTCACAACACTCTCACTGCTGCCACGTGTTTGCAACCCGGCTGATGCTATAAAAGGTACCAAATTGAATGGCTCGTTTGAGGCAAACAATTTGAAAACTTCGTTGCCAAATGGAGGTGCGATATCAATAACAAAAGGAAGTATGCGTTCGGCACCTGCCTCTAGTGCATATTGTTCTGCGTGTTTAATGGTGAGCTCGCTTTGCATGGGTAGAATAGCATTTACCTGACCGTCCGGCTGTATATCAATAATATTATAATACATCCGGTTGTTGCTTTTGTTTACGACTTTCACCTTTACGTACGAGCCTGCCTTCAATGCCATCATCGAACCCTGGTTGTCATTTTGTACAACGTTGCCATCCTGGTCGCAAGGCAATAGTTGCATGTGTACCGAATTGGCATAGCCCGATTTCAATTCGCGGAGGTATTTATTTTGTGCATAACGGCTTACAATCTGATCGGCTTTACCTGCAAGCATTTCCATATTTAAAGGCACAGAGTCAATTAGTGAACCATCGCTGTTGCGTACAAAACTTAAATAGTTGCGGGTTTCTACAATACTGATGTCGGCAGCTTGTTCTTTTACCATGTAGCGTTTTGCAGCAAGCAATGCTTCCATGTCTTTTTTAATGCCCGGATTTTTAATCTTTACAATGTTGCATGACAGGCTTACGTTTCCGAAAGAAGGCTCGGTAATAAATACCCAGCTTTTACTCAAATCAATACTGGCCGAAGCAGCCTCGGGTTTAATAACTGACTGCAGCGGTGATACTTTGGATACCACACCGTAGCCCAATGCATTCGATTGATTCGGGTTTATGGTTCCGGCCGGATAAAACGCAACCTTCGTATCCGGATAAATACCCATTAAACTACCACCATTCAGAATAATATCTTTTCCTTTTACCTCACGTACATCATAATACTGTTCCTGCTTAAAGTACTGCCCTGCAAATAATGCGTAGTCAACATCGCCTTCAACCATGGGTGTTTGCTGAGGTACTTTTTCATTCATAACACCCAATACATCTGCAAATAGGCTTCGGTACGAATAATTTTCACCCACTTTGCTCAATGACTTGGCCATGGCATAGCTTAGTGAGCCAATGCCTACGCCACGTTCGTCAAAAGTTTCTGAATTTTCTTCGTCAAACGATGAGGCCGAAATAAGAACCATCGGAGCAATGGTTTGGGCCTGACCGCGCGTTTTTGCTGCATATCCGCTACCGTCTTCACGCTTCGCAGCATTTATCTGATAGCCAGGTGGCACAAGCGGAGCCTTGCCTCCGCGTTTTTTACCTACACCACGAGATATGGTTCCTGAATGGCAGGCATCTACCACCACCAGCATATTTCCTTTGCTTCCTATTTTACCTCTGATGTCCAGCAACAGTTCGTTGAATTCATCATCGCGAAGGTGTTTTTCACCGTTGTATCCAGTATAGTATTCGGCAGGAGCTCCCCAGGCAACCAGTGCTTCATCTAATCCATCGGGTTCATCCCCATTGTTATCGGCAATTTGTTGTCCGTGTCCCGAGTAATGTACCAGAACTATATCGCCCGGTTTACAGCGGTCACGGAAATTGCGCATAGCACTTAAAATTCCGTCTTTGCTTGCAGCTTTATCCCGAACCACAACCGGGTTTTGAAACCCTTGTGCTTCGTATACCGGCATAAGCAGTTCAACATCCTTATCGCTGCTTATAGATGACCAGCCACTTTCTGAAGGGTATTCGGCTATAGCTACAATAATAGCTTGCTTGTTTTGTGCATTTACTATAAATGCCGCTAACAAAAGAGGTAAAATAAGTATTCGCATGGTGTTACGTATTTTGTTGGTTCAAAGGTATACGAATCACTTTTTGTGTCTATACCTTGTTTATGGTATTTTGATTAAAATGAGTATGTTTACAACACGTTTCTTCAAGTATAATGAAGATTTTCAGATTGTACACAGGTTTTTTTATGGCATGGCTTTGCGTAAGCGTTGCACATACTCTTCATGCCTTGCCTGCTACAGAACTAAGCGTTAGAAAAATCAGGTGTTTTGCAGCTGCAGAATTGCAGGAAATGATGTACCGGGAGGATAATGCTGCCACCCGGTCGTTGCTTGCCGTATATTATTACAGCCGTACCGCTCAGTTTAGCAAGGCTGATAGCGCAGGTATACAAGCCATTCGTGCATACGATGGACATACAAAGGATAAAAGATACACTGAATTGTTACAGGCGCATGCGTATGCATTGTTGCAGCTAGGTTTTATTGATGAGGCCCACAAGCAGTATTTACGTTCGTATAAGTATGCCACCGAAACAGCTGACACAGCACAGTGGATTCAGTCATTAATCGGATTATCGGAGATATACACCGCATTGCATACACTGGATATTGCCTCCAGGTATATTGATAAAAGTATGCAACTGTCCGTTTTGTATGCAGACGAACTGACAACAGGCGATGTATACTTTGCTGCAGCTAGGTATGAACAGTACCTCCATAATTATTCGAAAGCACTTGGGTATTACAAAACGGCTGCGCAACACTTTATCTCATCTGAAGCCAATCTTGATTATGCACGTGCACTGATGTATTCTTCGGCATGTATGCTGGAGCTTAATCAATTTGAAGAAGCCAATGAAATTCTGAATCGCGTGTTGTTTACGTTTTACAACAGTCAGGAATTTTTGCCCGCAGCACAAACGTTGTATTATCTCGGTATAACTTACATGCGCGAGAAACTGTATGACCGTGCCGCTTATTACTTTAAACTTTCCAAAGAATCAGCTGACAAAATAGGGTCAAAAGATTTAATCATGCAGGCACACCAAAAATCGGCTTTGGTATATGAATTGAAAGGCGATATAGCACGGTCTTTGTATTTTCAGAAGCAATATCAGGAAACACGTGAGTCGGTATTGAATGAGCGCATCGCTCAACAAATTAACACACTGGATGCGCAGTATCAGAATGCCCAAAATGAGCAGCGTATAAAAACATTGTTAGTGGAGCAAAAACTTATGGCAGATAATGCCGAGCTTAAGCAAACGCAGCAAATTATTTTATTGATTGTACTTACCTTATTGATTATTGTTTTGGCTCTGGTATGGATTACATTTAAACAACGGCTGAGGCATCAGGAGGTATTGAATAAGCAGGCCGAGCAAATACATTCTCAGGAGATGCAGGAAATAATAAGCCGCAAAGAAATTGAAACCATGAATGCGGTTATTGAAACACAGGAAAATGAGCGAAAACGTATTGCGGCTGATTTACACGATCACGTGGGTAGCTTACTGGCCAGTGTTAAGTTACAATTTAAAGGAGTTCAGGCGGTGTTAAATCACGCTGAACCCGAATTGCAAATTAAATTGCAAACAGCATCAACCATGCTTGACAGTGCAACCAACGATATCAGGCGAATTTCGCATAACCTCGATTCGGATGTGCTGAATCGTTTTGGCCTTGCTGCAGCGCTAAACGATTTATGCAGTCAGCTTAAAAATGCAGCAGGACTTAACATTTCCTTTACATCGCATTACCGCAAAAATTCGCTGCCTACCAAATCTGAAATGCCTCTGTACAGATGCGCACAGGAGTTAATTACCAATGCTATCAAGCACGCACAGGCAAAAAACATAGAGGTGCAGCTTAATCAGCTGGACGATACCGTAAATTTAATGGTGAGCGATGACGGTATTGGATTTGACCTGAATAATGTAGATTTGACTAAAAGTTTAGGGTGGAGAAATATGCGCTCCCGGATTGAGCATTTAAAAGGCTCACTTCATATTGACTCCAATCCGCATCATGGTACAACCGTAATAATTGAATTGCCATATGAGTCCTACGATTAAAATTGCCATCACTGATGACCACAAAATCTTTGCTCAAAGCCTGAGCAATTTGCTTAGTTCGCATCCGCATGTGCACGTGGAAGGTATACTGCACGATGGAAGGCAACTTATCACCTTTTTAGAAAGCCACAACGATATTGATGTAGTACTGCTGGATATTAATATGCCCGAACTGGATGGGCTTGATGCCACAAATGTTATATACCACCGTTTTCCCAAGGTGAAGGTAATTATGCTTACCATGTACAACAAGCATGAGTTTGTTAAAAAAGTAATGGGGAAAGGTGCGAAGGGCTATATCATGAAAAATGCTGACCCGGATGAATTATTACTGGCCATAGAAACAGTTTACAACGGTGGCAAATACATGAGTAAGGAACTGGGGCAGCTGGCCGAAGAGGTGAACAGCGGAAAGGATATTTCCTTCGATGACGGATTTGACAATAAACTATCGAAGCGCGAAAAAGAAATATTAGCGCTTATAGCCACAGGAAAATCCAATACGGAAATAGCTGAGCAACTTTTTTTGAGTCCGCATACGGTAGATACACACCGTAAAAATATAATGAGTAAGCTGGATGCTCACAGCGTAGCCGAACTGGTGAAGTACGCCATGCAGATAGGACTTGCGTAATTAATAAGTGAGAGGCATAGATTGAATTTCGGCCAACCTGTTTTTCACTTCATCCGTAGCTGACCATCGGTATCAACGTACATGAATACTCATGCTGAAGTTAGCATGGACACCTTCTAAAAGTTTCGAGTTGAATTAAAGCAGCACGGTTAGAAATTGAGCAACTGTTCCAGCTCACGTTTAAATCGCTCCTTCGGTAAAAAGTTTTGTTCCAGTTGAGTATTGAATGGCACTGGCGAGTCAAGGCTGGCACTTCGAAATACCGGTGCATCCAGATGGGTAAAACAATGCTGCGCGATGTGTGCAGCTATTTCAGCACCGATACCACCGGTTAGGGTATCTTCATGTAATATAAATGCTTTGCCCGTTTTGCGAACACTTGTTTCAACAGCCGCTTTGTCCCAGGGCAATAACGTACGCAAATCAATCACATCGGCATCAATGCCTTGTTCGGTAACATGTTGCATGGCCCAGTGTACTCCGGCACCGTAGGTAATGATGGATACTTCGTGGCCTTCGTGGGCAATGCGTGCCGGGCCAATAGCCAATTCGTAATAGTCATCGAATACTTCTTCTTCCAGTTCTACCGAACGGTACAGTGCTTTGTGTTCAAAAAATAATATCGGGTTGGGGTCAGTAAACGAAGCTGCTAATAAACCTTTGGCATCAGCCGGTGTAGAAGGATATACGATTTTTAAACCGGGTACATGAAAGAACCAGGCTTCATTGCTTTGCGAGTGAAACGGCCCGGCACCTACTCCGGCACCTGTGGGCATGCGTACTACCACATCGGCCTGCTGGCCCCAGCGGTAGTAGCTTTTAGCCAGATTATTCACTATCTGATTAAAACCCACACTTACAAAATCGGCAAACTGCATTTCTACCATGGCTTTCATTCCTTTTATGGATAAACCGTATCCGGCACCTATGATGGCACTTTCGCACAGCGGTGTATTGCGCACACGAGCTTTGCCAAATTGCTCAACAAATCCTTGAGTGATTTTAAATACGCCACCGTATTCGGCAATGTCTTGCCCCATAAGCACCAGATTGTCGTGGCGCTGCATGCTTTGACGCATGCCGTCACTGATGGCATCTACCAGTCGTTTTTTCGTTTTATTTTCGTTTTGCGGTGCCACCGTTACGTGTTGCAGCGTGCCGAAATGAAAAGGCTCAGCTGTAGTGTGCGGTGCATACACATCATGGAGTTCAATAGGGGTTTCGGGTACTATTTCAGGCTCATTCAGCACTGCTTCTACACCGGCATCTATTTCAGCTTTTATTTCGCTGCGCAGTGCGGCTATTGCTTCATCCGTTAAAATTCCTTCTAGCTTCAGCCAGGATTCGTAATTGGCAATGGGGTCTTTTTTGCCCCACTCTTCAAACAACTGCTGCGGTACGTATTTGGTACCCGAAGCTTCTTCGTGACCGCGCATGCGAAACGTCATACATTCCAGTATAACCGGACGCGGGTTTTGGCGCATGGCAGTAGCGAGGTGGCGTACCCTGTCGTATACTTCCAATATGTTGTTGCCATCTACCTTGTATCCCTCTATACCATACCCCAGCGCTTTGTCAATAAACTGTT
Organism: Bacteroidota bacterium; assembly: GCA_046309355.1. Classification (GTDB taxonomy): domain Bacteria; phylum Bacteroidota; class Bacteroidia; order UKL13-3; family UKL13-3; genus CAYSBE01. Next base: position 20,493 of record JBKCPL010000052.1, on the reverse strand, counting down.
TGCAGCGAAACTGCTCATTACCCGGTGTGCTTAAACCGTATCCGTTGTTTTCAATTAAGAAAATAACGGGCAAGTCCCACACGGCAGCTGTGTTGATGGCTTCGTGAAAATCGCCTTCGCTGGCACCGCCATCGCCACTGAATACCACCGATATTTTTTGTTCCTGTTTCAGTTTGTGGGCCAGTGCTATACCATCGGCTACACCCAGCATGGCTCCCAGGTGCGATATCATTCCTACAATATGGTGTTCATTATTGCCGAAGTGAAACGAGCGTTCGCGGCCTTTGCTGTATCCATCAGCCTTGCCCTGCCATTGTGAGAACAAACGCTGAAAAGGCATGCCACGGTTAATCCATACAGCCAAATTGCGGTGCAGAGGCAGTATGTATTCATCCGAATCCAGTGCAAGCGTAAGCCCGGCACTGATGGCTTCCTGACCTATTCCCGAAAACCATTTGCTTACCTGCCCCTGGCGCAGCAGCACCAGCATTTTTTCTTCTATCATACGGGGTTTAAGCATGGCTGTATACAGGGCCATTAAGGTTTCGGGGGTATAGCTTTTGCGGTTAAAGATCATCCGGTACAAAAATTTTGGGTGCAATTTAGCTGCTGTGCGTGAGCAAACCATATATTTTGTAAAAACAGGCTGCGGATAATTTTACTATGGAAACCATGCCATAGGCTTGTGATTGAAGCAAGGAATTCATAAACTCGTATGGAAAATCAACACACGATATAAAACCAAAAAACGTTCGCATGTCTAGCCGAAATAGATGGTTATGCGAACAAAAGGTTCGCATATAAATAAGTTTTAAGCAAACCTAACAGACAACAGAACATCGATTAAATAGACACTGATAAATGAAAGGACCAGAATTCTTAAAATACGTAAATCCAGTTTTGACAGCGCTTCAACTGAATGGTGGAGCTGGGGACTCATCTGACATAATAGAACAGGTTATAGACAAGTTAGGAATAACAGAAAATGATTTAGAAGAAATAACTTCTAATGGACAATCACGTATACGAAATCAAATTCAATGGGCAAGGTTTTATTTATTCAAAGCAGGACTAATTGATAATGCTCAACGTGGTATTTGGCGACTAACAAATGAAGGACTTGATAGAAAACTTGATGATGATGGCGTTTACAATCTTTTTAAAAGTGTTCAGAACAGCGTTAAGAAAACACCCACATCAAAGCCTAAAAAAACTGAGCCAGTATTTGAAAATATACCAATAGAAGACGAAGAACATTCTATCGGCTTAATCAACATCATTCAGAACCTTACTCCTTCAGGTTTTGAAAAACTATGTAAACGTCTATTAACTGAAATTGGTATCAACGAAATAGTTATTACAGGTGGTTCGGGTGATCAAGGAATAGATGGAAAAGGAATTGTAAAACTCAATGATGTTGTTAGTTTAAATATCGTATTTCAATGTAAGCGATATAAAGAAACTGTTTCCCCTCATCACGTTCGTGATTTTCGTGGTGCTATGCAAGGACGAGGTGAAAAAGGCTTAATAATTACTACAGGACGTTTTACAAAAGAAGCAAAAAGCGAAGCTAATAGAGACGGTGTGACACCAATTGAATTAATAGACGGAGACCGACTTATCGAACTCTTTGAAAAATATAGACTAGGTCTTAAGCCTGTTACAGTATATGAAATTGACCATGACTTTTTCAAAGGATTTAACTAGAAGACTATCTTATAACACCTGTTGTGCGTCATCCCGATAGTTATCGGGAGGGCTGACCGCTAGTTGTAAGCGTTTTTTTGAATAGGGAATATATTTATTGGCGCTTGCAATCTTGTTTTGTACTTTTTTAGACTTTCGGTGGGCAGAAAATTAATCATTTAGTATTCCTGCCCGAACCCCAAGCTCGAAACCGTTTTCAGCCATTCTTACATTAACCAATCATATTCTACAAATAAAAAGTACATTTGATTAAAATATAGAGTATGAACGTATCCAAGCTCTTGGAAAGAAATTATCAATTACTTCTTTCAACTGAAACCAAACAGAGAAGTGAGAGGGTAATTTTATGGATTGCGTTAGTAAGTTTTATCATTCATTTATTCGTGATTGAGCTGATACATTTTAACATAATTTCCATTGTTGAACCATCAAACCTATTAAAGAATCCTATCGCAGCCATCTATACTCCTTTTTCTTTTATATTGGTTTATGAAGTGTATCTGTTAATTTACTACCTACCCAAATCAACCTCTACCTATATAGCGAAGCAGTACGAAATCATAGCTCTGGTCATTATAAGACGATTGTTTAAGGATCTTTCGGATTTATCGCTTTCGTCCGATTGGTTTAGCATTAAAAATGACTTGCAGTTTACTTATGATTTATTGACATCGGTGTTGTTGTTTTTCTTAATTTATCTTTTCCATGTTCAACGAACCAATGCCAGTCGAATTTTTGAAAACAGCAAGAACCACCTCTCACGAATTTCAAAATTTATAAACGCAAAAAAATGGATAGCTGTAGCCCTGGTGCCTACGTTATTAATTATTGCTGTATATTCTTTCTTAAACTGGAGTATTGGTATTTTTCAACCACACGATACCCATGCAATCTCGTTCAAGAACATCAATAATATTTTCTTTGAGCAGTTTTTCAATCTGCTTATTATCGCTGATGTGATATTATTGTTATTTTCTTTCTTCCACACAGATGAGTTTCACAAAGTCATTCGCAATTCGGGTTTTATTCTTTCAACTATATTAATTCGAATATCTTTTTCAGTGAGCGGTATCATTAATAACGTGCTCATTATTTCTGCTATTTTGTTTGGCCTTTCAATACTATTCATTCACAATAAGTTTGAATATAAGTTAGCAGAAGAAATGCAAAAGAGCAATGATTTTGAAGAATAAGATACACGGATGAAATTATACATTTCAAAAAAACCGGATAAACAAAGAAACATATTGGCGTGTACTTTAAGTAAAACAATGAGCCACCGGCACAGGTATAGCAAAAGCGCTGCTTCAGTTCTTTACAGCCCATTGGAGCCTATATATACGATAATGGCGAACACAGCAACGAAGAACCCACACGCTTGTAGCCGCAATCCTTTATTGCTAAAGAATGGGAGATCAAAAAATGGGAAAACAGTAATGACGAAAGCCAAGCCTACATACAAACACCCAAGCTTTATTGTAGAGACCCAAGACAAACGAATTGAAAAAGAAAATAAGCGTCTATGGCTATCACTGTGCATGGATAAAGATGCAAAAGAAAGTTTGCTGGTAATATTGAAAAATCCAAGCAGGGCAACAAAGGAGATTTCAGATAAAACAGTTTTTAACGTAACGAACTACGTGTATAAAAACAGATTTAAGTATTCAGCTTTTAAGAATATTGGGACAATCATACTCATTAATTTAATTCCATTTTACGAGACATACGCACACCAGCTTGTAACACTAGGTAATAAAATAATTGACAACCAAAATAGTAAAACGATTAAGGCGTTGACTTCGAAACACAAAAATGTAATAATTGCATGGGGCGATCATCCAAAAGGACTATATGAGCAATACGAGCAACTGAAAAACACTACGTTTGACATTTTAAAGACAAACAAAAACACCATTTTCTATGTAGATAAACTATCTATCTATGGAAACCCAAAACATGGACAGGTTTGGGGCTACAACAATAAATTGATACCATTTAAGTTTTAACCTTGGCATATGAAAAAGATAACTTTACTTTCAGCAATGCCCTGGGCAGCCATGTGTTTGTTATAACCAAGACGGCAGGAACACAAATAGCTGAGCAGTGGGCCATAGAAAAACTGGCTATTGACTGAACAAAAAGGCAGTGAACACCAAACCCGCACAAGTTGATTTTTCCGGTTTGTGAGTACGTAATGCTTTCATTACTTTAGCCATCTGTATGAAATTGAAATTTGTATTCATAATGGCGGTGCTGTGCTGGTCGGTGGAGGCTACTGCCCAGCTATCATTCGAACCCAAGCAGTTTATTATTGACCTGGAAGACTGGTTGGATAAATCAGGCAGCAAGCGAGCCAAGGATGCAGTAGCCGATTTTTCGGCCAACTATAATTCAGGTAAATGGAATGCAGCGCAAAAATTGCAGGTTATAAAATTGTCTACCGACTTGTTGAACGCCCGTGTTGCCTATGCAGTTTGGGAAGATTACCTGAATGCGATGAACGGTCTGGCAAATGCTAATCAATTGGGAAAATTTGATGCGTGGCACAAAGCAGCCAGATTAGCTTTTGACAAGTCGAAGGATGAATTTAGCGAGTATGTACGTTTTTCGAGCAGTGTTTTCTTTGACAATATTTTGGCTAAACAAGGTGCAGCAACGTGGTATATTGATAACATGGATATGGATATGGATTTGCGGGGAACACCCTCCATTCTTTTTAAAAAAACCAACATATTTTGTTACACACAAGGCGACACTATTACGATAATGCGCACATCAGGCAGATATATACCTTCTGAAAAAATATGGAAAGGGACCAGCGGCACGTATACATGGGCACGACTGGCAAAAGACAGTGCCGAAATAAGTGCTGAACTGAAGTCGTATACCATTCAATTCGAAACGGGTCAGTTAAAAGCCGATACTGCTTTACTTAGTTATCCGCTGTTGTTTTCTCAACCCATTGCAGGAACTATTACCGATAAACCATTTGCCCAATCAATGGGCGAAAAGTCCGTGTATCCTAAGTTTGAGTCGCATCAGCGCAACTTCAAAAATTTACCTTTTGGCCGGGGCTTACTTACAGGTGGTTTTGCCCTGACCGGTAAAGTTGTGCGCGGTATAGGCTCATCCGAGCACAAAGCTGAATTGTGGTTTAGCTATAAAGATAAACCTATGTTGAAACTGATGAGTGATGAATTTGTGGTGCGTGGCGATAGGGTTCAAACCAAAACAGCTGAAATGGTATTGTACCTGGATAAAGATTCAGTATACCATCCTCAAATAGAGTTCGCGTATTTTTTGAATGACAGCTTTATCCGCATTTTTCGTTCAAATCAGGGTATAAGTCAGGCACCGTTTACAGATTATTACCACGGGTATGAAATTTATGTTGATGAGCTTCGCTGGAAGTTGACCGAACCGGTAGTAGAAGCCGATATGCAGAATGATGAGGAGCCCGCACGATTTGAATCCTACAATTATTTCAGGGAATTTAGGTACGAACGTATACAAGGTATTTTGGATTATAATCCGCTTGAACGCATAAAATCATACGTACAAAAACAGAATGTAAAAGGATATTATATTTCAGACTACGCCAAAAACTATAAAAGCAACATAAGCGATATAAGGCTGCAAGTGATACAGCTTCATGATAAAGGCTATGTTACGTATTATCCCAAGAAAGATTACGTACACGTTAATCGTAAGTTGTATGATGCGGTTAACTCACACTACGGAAAAACAGATTACGATGTGCTGGCCTTTTTTTCCATCATAAAGCGTTACCCTAATGCTACTATTAGCCTTATTAATAATGACCTTCAGATACAGGGAGTACCTAAGTTTTCATTCAGCGATTCACAAAATGTGTATGTTATTCCCAAAGATCAACTCATTACCATGCGGAAAAACCGCGCCATGGATTTTTCGGGCAAAATACGTTCAGGCAAAGCTGAGTTTTATGGTACCGGCTTCATATTTGATTATGGTCAGTTTCAGGTAAGGCTCAACAATATTGACTCCATGAACTTCTTTTATTTCGATCCACAAGAGGGGAGGGACATGCGTATAAAAAGTAGTTTGCAGGATGTATATGGCACGTTGAGCATTGATCATCCGGCAAATAAAAGCGGGCGTAAAAAGATTCCCGGTTATCCTGTGTTTAAATCAGACAAAGGCTCCAATGTATACTACGACAAACCTGAAACACATAACAGTGTGTACGACAGAAAACGGTTTTTCTTTAAAGTAGATCCGTTTACACTTGATAGTTTGAATGAGCTTAATTTCCGTACCCTTACGTTGCCCGGTGAATTGAACGCAGCCAACATAGTTCCCAATTTCAGAAATGAAATTTACTTGCAACCGGACCAGTCGCTAGGCTTTGTGCGTCAGGTGACTGAAGAAGGTTATACCATGTATGGCGGAAAAGGCAAAGGCAAAATGATTTTAAATCTAAGCGATCAGGGATTTTATGGAAATGGACAGCTTAATTATGTGGCCTCAATAACACAAAGCGACAAATTTTTGCTGATGCCCGATTCGATGAATACAACTGCACAGACATTTTTGAATGAACGAACAACCACATTTCCCAACATAGAAGGTAAGAATGTATACGAACACTGGATTCCCTACAGTGACACTATGCTGGTAACGCCTGTTGAAGGTACGCTCAGTTTATCAGAAGGGCGAGCATTATTGTTGGGTACAGCTATTATAACACCTAAGCGTATTGGGGCACGAGGATCCATAAAAGTGGAAGAAGCTGAAATGACGTCCAATGATTTTTGGCTGCGCCCAGATAACGTGCAGGCCGATTCATCTACCTTTAAAGTTAAGCAGTACGATAATCCGAACTTGCTGGCGTTTCATACAGAACAGGTAAAAGGCGATATTGACCTTACTGCACGAAAAGGCAGCTTTGAATTTCATCACCGCAGGGTGAATTCAATTTTTGATTACAACCAGTATGTGGGCTCATTCCAGTCGTTTGAATGGGATATAAATAAGCGTATGCTCGATTTTGCACCGTATCAGATTAACGGCAAGGATGCCTCCTATTTGCTTTCCGTTCGTAAGCTGCAAGACTCGCTTAGCTTCGTTACCGGACGCACTATTTTTGACCTCAACGACTTTGCCGTTACAGCATTGAAAGTTCCTTTTATACGTGTAGCCGATGCATTCATTTTGCCCGATAGCGGAAAAGTTACCGTTTTAAAAGAGGCAGAAATGAAAATGCTGACCAATGCACAGATAATAGCCGATACACTGTATAAATTTCATAAAATGGAACGGTGTAACATTACCATCTTTGGTAAATTCAATATACAGGCCGATGGGTATTACGAGTACAAAGACAAGCAAATAAAATCACAGTTTTTCTTCCTCAATATTATTAAGATAGATGAGGTAACCAAGCGTTTGCTGGGCAAGACTACCATACCCGATACACCTGAGTTTTACGTGGGTAAGAAAATACGGTTTAAAGGTATAGCTACTGTGCTAAGTATCAGTAAAAATTTGGAGTATGAAGGATTCTTTTTAACCGAACATACATTGCCAAGGCCGAAGTCGGACTGGTTTAGGAATAAAGCCATCATTAACCGCGACTCAGTACACATGCATGTAGACGGACAACAAACCAATGAGCGCAGACAAGCCATGATGGCCGGTATGGCCATTTCCAATGATTCATCACACGTGTACCCCTTGTTTTTTACACGCAAACGCAATGCAAGCGATGCTGAATTGATGAGAATGGAAGGTACCTTAAGGTTCGATGAACCTACATCTACATTTAGTTTTGGCAGTAAAGACCGTGTGTTTAAAACGGGACTAAAAGGCAATATAATGGAACTAAGAGAGCCCAAACAGCAGGTGTATACCGAAGGTATTTTCAATATAGGATTTAATACTTCTAAAGCCTTTGAAACATATGCAGCGGGATCGGCTGTGTATAACCTGAAGGATACTTCATTTGTCATGGATGTGATGCTAATGCTGGATTATCCTTTCCCTTCAAGTGCAACTCGACTTTTATTTGATACAATAAATTTACAATCGGCATATGCACCTTCAACCAAGCTGGATATACCCATGCTTAAGTCTGCACTTACGCAATACATTAAAGAAGAACGCAGTTTGCGCAGGGTTATGGAAGAACTGGATGATAACAGTATTCGTCTGGTTAATGATATAGTAAAACAGCTGTTCTTTTCGCATATCCGTTTACGCTGGGACCCTGTAAGCCGCTCACTTATTTCGGTGGGAGAACTAAGCCTGAATTCAATTGATAAATACAAGTTAGAAAAGAAACTAAAGGGCCGATTGCAAATTTCTAAAAAACGCACGGGAGATGAGTTGATGTTGTATCTGGAACTGAATGACGGAGGCTGGTATTATTTCAAGTTGCTGCGTGGGGTATGGTACGTACTGGGCTCCGATCCGGTGTTTAATAAAACAGTAAAAGAAAATATGGATAAAGTGTCGAAGAAAGACGATAAATACGATTTGCGTTTGGCCAATATAGGCGAACGCAATAAACTTGTACGCTTAATGAAACTTGAAAATAAAAAATGATACTACCTGTAATACTCGGTCTTTGTGCCTACCTACTGGGTTCAATACCTACAGCAGTGTGGTTTGGCAAACGCTTTTACGGAATAGATGTACGTGAACATGGAAGTGGCAATGCCGGAGCCACCAATACGCTGCGTGTTTTAGGAAGCAAGGCCGGATTTACCGTGCTGGCCATCGATGCTCTGAAGGGCTACGCTGCATCAAGTCTGGTTTTTCTAGTAAACGGAATTGAACAAGGCGGCAATACGTGGCTGCTGTATCAAATCGTATTTGGTGCATTGGCCGTTATTGGCCACATTTATCCCGTATTTGCGGGGTTTAAAGGAGGGAAGGGAATTGCCACATTACTAGGTATAGTCATTGCGTTGAATTATCAACTGGCAGGTATTTGCTTTGTGATTTTTGTAATAACTGTATGGTTTACCCGCTATATATCTGTTGGTTCTATGCTTTCTGCAGTGCTTAGCCCGCTGGTGGCGTATAATATTCAGGGCAAAGAAATTACAGCATTGTTTTATTTTTGCGTGGTAGTTTCGGTGCTGGTGGTGTATACCCATCGTACTAACATTAAGAGACTGCGCAACGGAAATGAAAATAAGTTCAGTTTTAAAAAGAAAACAGTTAACGCATGACTAAACTAAAAGAGGAACTTTGGCTGGATGTGCTGGACGAGATAGGTATGCCTGCTGAATTGCTGTTGTTTAATGATGATGTAAATACATTTGATCATGTCATAGAGTGCCTAGTTCGAATATGCAAGCATGAACCTCTACAAGCCGAGCAGTCGGCACTAATAGTACACTTTAAGGGCAAGTGCTGTGTAAAAAAAGGAGAGCACAGCGAACTGGCTGCTATGTGTCAGGCCCTATGTGATGAAGGATTATCGGCTACCATTTCAAAATAAAAGAGAATACGTTTATGCTAAATAAAGTAGTACAACATGCCGATGAGGCGATAAAAGATATACATGACGGTGCCGTTCTGATGTTGGGCGGTTTTGGCCTGTGTGGCATTCCTGAAAACTGCATTGCCGCTTTGGTACAAAAAGGAGTAAAAAACCTAACCTGTATTTCAAACAATGCCGGTGTAGATGATTTTGGCATTGGACTGATGCTGAAAACCCGTCAGGTAAAAAAAATGATTTCATCGTATGTAGGAGAAAACGCAGAATTCGAACGTCAGTTGCTGAGCGGTGAACTGGAAGTGGAACTCATACCACAGGGAACACTAGCTACACGCTGCATGGCAAGCGGCTACGGTATGCCTGCCATTTATACACCTGCAGGTGTAGGCACCGAGGTGGCCACGGGGAAAGAAGTGCGTGAATTCAGTGGCAAACAGTATTTGCTCGAACATGCTTTTAACTCCGATTTTGCAATTGTAAAAGCCTGGAAAGGCGATACACATGGTAATCTGATTTTCAGAGCAACCTCACGCAATTTCAATCCGCTGATGGCTATGGCCGGAAAAATTACAATAGCCGAAGTAGAAGAACTGGTACCTGCAGGCGAGCTCGATCCTGATAGGATTCATACACCCGGCATTTATGTGAACCGTATTTTTCAAGGTGTGAATTATGAAAAACGAATTGAGCAGGTAACTACCCGGTTGAAAAACTAACCACCTTAATTTGTATTTTGATCAGACACACAAATTCGTCTTTTGAGCGGCTATCGCTTGTATCAATTGTAATTGTATTTGCCGCTGTTACCTGTTTTTATCCTTGGAATAAAAAAGTCAATGTAATTGTTTGGGATGACTTTGGGTACTATCTGGTTCTTCCCCAAACATTCATTTATCATGATCCTGGAAATGCAGATTATGATGCCCTGTTTAAGTTGTATAAAAAGGTAAATCCCAGCACTACATTATATCAGGTTCATCAGGCTCCCAACGGAAACCACATTTCACAGTATCCGTTGGGTATGGCTATTATGCACCTTCCGGCTTTTGCGGTAGGTCATTTGTTTTCAATCTTCAGTAACCGGTATGATGCGGACGGATTTTCAGCACCCTATCAGTGGAGTATGCTTTTGTTTCACTTCGTATATGTATTGGCCGGATTGTGGTATATGCGAAAGGTGCTGCTGCAGCTTTTTACAGATAGAATTGCCGCATTACTCATTTTGCTTATAGGACTGGGAACAAATTATTATTGGGCTGCGCATAGCGCACCTTTAATGTCTCATGTGTACTTATTCTTTCTTCAGGCAGCATTTGTACATCAGGTAATCAGCTGGCATCGTGTACCATCATTGCACCATATGCTGAAGATGGGATTTTTGCTTGGGTTAATGACCCTGTGCCGTTTTACAGAAGTAACACTTTTATTGATTCCGGTGATATGGAATGTAAGCAGTATGCATACGTTGCAGGAAAAATGGAATTTACTGAAGGCCTATAAAAAGCAGATTTACTGGGCAGCTTTTCTGTTTTTACTACTTATTGGAGTGCAGCTGTTGTACTGGAAAATATATGCAGGCGAGTTCTTTTATTATGCCTATAGAAATGCAGGTGAGGGCTTTGATTTCTTACAACCACATACGCTCAATTTTCTGTTCAGTTTCAGAAAAGGATGGTTTATATATACACCACTCATGCTTTTTACCGTTTCGGGATTCTTTATTTTTTATCGTAATAACAAGCTCCTGTTTTGGCCAATATTTATTTACACCATTGTAAATGTGTATGTAGCATCGAGCTGGAGTAATTGGTGGTATGCAGCATCCTTTAGCCAAAGGGCTATGATACAGTCATATGTCTTGCTGGCTGTTCCGTTAGGATACTTTTTGTCCATCATTGCTTCAAAGAATTTGACTGTACGTGTATTCTTCATTATGCTGTTTTTATCATTGGTTGCACTCAATCTGTTTCAGACATGGCAGGCCGCAAAATGGATATTGCATCCCAGTCGTAATACGATGGCATATTACTTTAAGGTGTTTGGGAAAACCGATTTTATACCTGACGCAGATGAATATTTGCTTGTAAACAGAAGCCTTGAAAATCCGGATGTGTTTACCGATAGAGAGCGATACGATACATGCCTGGCATTGCACTTTTCATTTGATAATGCACAGCATCCGTTTGGACAAAAGCATGTGAAAGAAGCTGTTGGATTGAATGGTTCGAAAGGGCTATTAATAAATGATACAATGCCATTTAGTGAAGCATATACAATTCCGTTTCATGAACTTACACGTAATACAGATCATGCATGGATAACGATTCGGTTTAAGTGTATCACACCCGGTGATGTGAAAACGGTTGAACCTGTAGCTGTCTTGTCATTGTTAAACAGGAAAAATGAGTCTTACGATTACCGAGGTGTTGAATGCAGTAAATCGCACTATTCAATGCAGACTAATCAATGGACAACAATTGAATACACCTATATGACACCAGAGGTACGTTCAGATAATGACCCTCTGCAATTATATTTTTGGTTAAAGGGAAAAGGGCATTATTTTGTGGACGATTTGGAAATTTATTCATTTGTAAGAAAAAATCATGCTCGATAAATTTGGAATAGCAAAGCGAATAGCCAAAGAACTAAAAGACGGCTACTACGTAAATCTGGGAATAGGCATTCCTACATTGGTGGCCAATTATGTACCCGAAGGAATTGAAGTAATTTTGCAATCAGAAAACGGGTTATTAGGAATTGGTCCCTTTCCCTATGCCGATGAAGTAGATGCAGACTTAATCAATGCAGGAAAACAAACTGTCACCACTACCATCGGTTCATCATTTTTTGATAGTGCCATGAGCTTTGGGATGATACGCAGCGGCAGGGTTGATTTAACCGTGTTGGGAGCTATGGAAGTAGCCGATAATGGCGATATCGCCAATTGGAAAATTCCGGGTAAAATGGTGAAAGGCATGGGCGGTGCTATGGATTTGGTGGCTTCGGCTAAAAATATCATCGTAGCTATGCAGCATGTAAACAAAGCAGGTGAAAGCAAACTCCTGAGCAAATGCACGCTTCCAATAACGGGTTTGGGCTGTGTGAAAAAAGTAGTTACCGAGCTGGGTGTGTTTGACATTACACCCGAAGGATTTAAGTGTATAGAATACGCGCCTGGGGTTTCAATAGATTACATCAAAGAAAAAACCTTGGGTCGTTTGGTAATTGCCGATACGGTGAAAGAGATGGCCGTATAAATGTGAACGAAATGTGACTTAATTCACGCAGGTACATTTTGAGATAAAACAATTCGCTCTAATTTCGCAGCGCCTTAGGGCGCTTTATTTTTTTATCCATCAAACCATTAATTATATCAATAACAACATGACAAAAGTATCCGTAATTGGTGCAGGAGCAGTAGGTGCAACAACAGCCGATGTAATTGCTTACCGCGAACTGGCAGACGAAGTAGTGCTGCTGGATGTAAAAGAAGGATTTGCCGAAGGCAAAGCCCTCGATATTTATCAAACTACCTCACTGCTGGGAATGAAAACCCGAATCAGTGGAGTAACCAACGATTATGCTGCTACAGCCAATTCGGATGTGGTAGTCATTACTTCAGGAATACCACGTAAACCCGGAATGACCCGTGAAGAATTGATTGGTACCAATGCCAATATTGTAAAATCAGTAGCAGAAAATGCGCTGAAGCATTCACCCAATGCCATTATTGTGGTGGTTTCAAACCCTATGGATACCATGACTTACCTAGCGCTTAAAGCTACAGGATTGCCCAAAAACCGCATCATAGGCATGGGCGGTTTATTGGATAGTGCCCGTTTTAAAGGCTACCTTGGACTGGCACTGAATCAGCCAACAGCCGATATTCAGGGAACGGTAATTGGCGGACACGGAGATACCACCATGATTCCATTAACACGTTTGGCTACTTTAAATGGAGTACCTGTATCGAACACATTGAGTGCAGATAAATTAAAAGAAATCAGTGACGCAACCATGGTTGGCGGAGCTACCTTAACCAAGCTGTTAGGCACATCAGCCTGGTATGCACCGGGTGCTGCATCGGCATTGTTGGTTGAAAGCATAGTGCGCGATCAGAAACGTGTAATGCCTTGCTGCGTGCATCTGGATGGTGAGTATGGTCAGAAAGATATATGTTTGGGTGTACCGGTAACCATTGGGAAAAACGGGTGGGAAACCATCGTGGATTACAAACTGAATGCTGAAGAGCAAGAGGTGTTCAATAAAAGTGCTGACGCGGTACGCAATATGAATAATGTATTAAAAGAAATAGGAGTGCTGTAGTGCTAATTACACTTATTCACTTTGAAGAATCCGGAACTAACCTTCCGGATTTTTTTTACATTTGTTAGTGTGAAAGCAATCACAAATAGCGTTTTGGCACTATGCCTTACATTAACATCGGCTGCTCAAAATCTAGTACCTAATCCTAGTTTTGAGTCGTTTAATGTATGTAACGGGTTTAACTTATCAACTGTTCGTTTTAACATACCTACCGTATGGTACACCCCAATAAACTTTAATGTACCACATTACTTCAATGCTTGTGCCAATGCTACCATGCAACAGCTGTTTGGAGGCGTACCTGCGAACACTCATGGTAATCAGTCAGCCAGAACGGGTGTAGCATATGCTGCTATTAGTACATATCAAACATCTCCGACTTGTGAATTCAGACAATACATACAGACTCAACTTACACAAACATTGCTGGCCGGGCAAGAAGTGTATTTTGAAATGTGGGTGAGTCTGTGCGACAATTCTCAACTTGCTTCTGACGGGCTGCAAGTTACATTTACAAATAATAGATTACGCCCCAGCGATACCGTCAGTTATAATATGTGTTCAAGCAGGCTGAATGTAACACCTCAAATATCGAACCCACAAAATAATATTATTACCGATGCTGCGGGATGGACTAAAGTTTCCGGAACTTTTACAGCCGCAGGTGGTGAAAACTGGATTACAATTGGTAATTTCAAATCGAATTCAACAACCGGAGGTTCTGCTACTTCGGTAAGCGGTACTGGTACGTTTGCCCGTGCAGATTACTATATTGACGATGTAATGGTAACTGTATGCAGTAATTTGCCACAACGTGTATTACCCAATGATACTAATTTTTGCGGAGCGTCTTTGCCACTTAACTTTCAACTGAACGCATTTGCTCCTGGTGTAAACAATTATTTATGGAACAATGGTCATACAGGATCTACCTTAACAGCAGTATTTCCCGGAACTTATGCAGTCAGACTTACTTCTGGTTCGTGTATACTTTGGGATACAATAGTAGTTCAAAACACACCACGACCTACTGTGAATTTAGGTGCAGATAGAAATTTATGTCAGTTTACACCAACTACACTTACACCGGTCGTAACCAATACACAATCATACCGATGGCAAAACAATGCTACTACACCATCTCTTGTTGCATTTTTTCCCGGAATATATTGGGTAGAAGTTTCTTCAGGTGGCGGTTGCAGAGCCCGCGACAGTGTTCTGATAACACAATCTCCATCACCTAACATACAACTTCCCGATACCAGTGAATTATGTACCAACACATCCCTATTGTTGAATGCCTACTTTGCTGGTGCTACTTACTTGTGGAGCAACGGACAAACCGATTCTGTTATATCAACGACCCAAACCGGTAAACTTTGGGTAACGGTAAATAATAACGGTTGTATCAGGTCGGATACAACGCTAATTATTCGCAATACTTTAAGTGAATCGCAGTTACAAGACGATACGCTGGTGTGTGCCAATACAACGCTTAAACTTAGTGCTCAAATAACTGGTGCCCAATCTTATTTATGGAATAACGGAACTAGTGATTCCACCTTAGTGGCAACACAACCCGGTAAATACTGGATTAAAGCCACACGAGGTAATTGTAGCGTTTCGGATACCATTAACATCAACTGGAAACCCAACCCAATAGTACAGTTGGGCAACGACACTACTATTTGTAGCGGTGCTACGCTTACAATTGATGCCGGCAATCCGGGGGCCACATATTTGTGGAACACCAACAAAACAACCCGAACTGAACAAGCCAATGCTACAGGTTTATACAAAGTAAACGTAAATAAGGATGGGTGTTCCTCTACCGATTCGATATTTGTTTTTGTAGAACCCCGTCCGCAGCTCGATTTAGGAACTGATACTACGCTGTGCCAAGGTGCTTCCATTACACTCAATGCTGCTTGCAGTGGGTGCGCTTATTTGTGGAATAATGGAAGTACGCTACCTACACTTCTAGCCAACCAAAATGGTCAATATAAAGTTGCCGTGCGCAAAGGTAGTTGTAACCTAACCGACTCTATTGTATTAACCGTGCAACCAATACCGCAGGTCAATCTTGGTTCTGATTTTGCATCGTGTTTCAACGAACCGCTAGTACTTGAAGTGGCTGATACTTTTAACGCCTATTTGTGGAACGATGGTACACAAACGCATCGAAATACCATTGTAGGCCCTGGTATTTACTGGGTCAGTGTTACACACGGCTTATGCCAATCGTTTGATACGGTACACATCGAACAACTACCATTGCCTGTGAAGCCTTTGGGAAATGATCGTAAAATTTGTTTAAATACAACAGCCGAATTAAATGCCTTGAATTCGGGTAGTAATTATTTGTGGGATGATAATAGCACAAATGCCTACAGAAACGTAATTGCACCGGGACTTTATTGGGTAAAAATAACGAATGCTCAGGGCTGTATTGTGGTAGATAGTATTGAGCTGGATACCTTTACCCGTACTGATATTAAATTAGCCAACGATACTTTTTATTGCGAAAACAGTGCTGTTGAATTGGTGCCTTCCAATGATTTTGTAGTATATACGTGGAGTACGGGTGCTTCATCAAAAAGTATAAACGTAAGCACTTCCGGTACTTACAATTTGAGGGCAACAGATGTAAATGGATGCATTAACGAAGCAAGTGTGAACGTAAATAAACGTGCTGCACCTGTTGCCTTAACCGCTAAGGAATTAAAAGTATGTGAACCTGCATTCGACTTTTATGCAACACCTGGCATGAAATCCTATCTATGGAATAACGGAACCACACAACCAGTTCTCTATATTTCATCGTACGGCAAATATGAGGTAACCGTTACAGATACTTTTGGTTGTACGGGCACTTCATCTGTTGAAGTGTTGAATAATTGTCCGGCAGCTATTTTCATTCCAAATGCATTTACGCCAAACTCCGATGGCATTAATGATGTATTTTCGCCAGTTATACATAATGTAACTTCAATATATTGGAGTATTATCGATCGTTGGGGAAATATAATTTACGAAACCAATCAACTAAACGGTAGTTGGGATGGAAAAATGTCGGATGCTTATGTACCAAATGATGTATATGTATTTTATCTAACCTATACAGGAAGTGATGGAAGCAGCGGTTTTAAAAGCGGAAATGTAACCTTGCTTAGATAATAATTAGCTTCTCATATTATCAAACTGCAAAGGCAGTTCAAAATCATGCGACCGTATGGCGGCAATTGTAGCCTGCAATTCATCTATACTTTTACTGGTAACACGCACCTGATCATCCATAATACTTGCCTGTACTTTCAACCGACTGTCTTTAATAAACTGAACAAGCTTTTTAGCGGTTTCTTTCTCTATACCGTCTTTTATCGGTAGTTTTTTAAATACCAACTTGCCGCTTGGAATCACGTCCTTGCTTAGGTCCAGCATTCGAACATCCAGTCCCTGTTTACTGAATTTTGACAACACGATATCTGTCATGCTGTTGATGGCCATTTCCTGTTTAGCCTGTAATTCTATCAGCTTATTTTTCTTATCCAGTTCAATGCCACATTCTTCATCCTTCAGGTCATACCGGTTAATTAATTCTTTTTTTGCGGTATTCACAGCATTGTCAATTTTTTGAAGATCAATTTTATTTACTATGTCAAAACTTGCCATGTACTACTTATTAAGTTAAAATTATGAATTCAATAAGTTAAATTTGTTAAGCAATTTAAGGCTAATTTTATGAAATTACTGACGCATCTGTATATCCTTTCTGCATTCCTATTTTTGATGGTTGGTTGCGAAGAAAAAGATCCGCCTGCCAATCAAGTCATTACACCAACCGATTTTAATGGTATTCGCTTTACAGAATCGGGTACACTCACAGTCAACTTTGAAGAAGTATTCAGTTCATTACCACTCAAGCTCGATCCGGATAGTTTTATCACTTTAAGTGGTGATACAGTTAAAATCACAGATTTGAAATACTATATTTCACACGTAAGTTTTATACGCAGCAACGGTCAAGTATACAATTCACAAAATCATAAACTGGTTGACTTTGGTAATGCCAATAACGGGATAACATTAAATGTGCCTGCTGGTGATTACTCAAAAATAACTTTTTTGCTAGGCGTAGATAGTTTTAACAATCATGCAGGACCGCTGGATGGGGATCTGGACCCCTCACTGGGTATGTTTTGGGGGTGGAATACCGGCTACATCTTTTACAGATTAAAAGGGTGGCATGGTATAAACCGAGCAGCCATTGCCTATGACATAGGAGGAGTGCCTAATTTGATTAAAGTAGAATTAGACCTACAGGCATATAAAGTCAATAAAAATTCAGTTACTGTAAAAATCAATCACGATGTTGCCCGATTTTTCAATGCACCCAATATTATACAGTTGAAGAATGTAGTTAATCAAATTCATACAGCCGATAATCCGTTTATTCCAACATTAAAGGCGAATATGGGTACTATGTTTAGTTTAAAATCAGTTGAATGATGAGTAGCTCATTTCACATAAAACGAATTGCAGCGATTGCATTCATATTACTTGGTGTAATGTTTTTTGCTCAATGCAGCAAAGAGCCCGAGGTACTAAATACCACAAATGATACAAATACGGATAAGCCATATACACCTACACCCTACATCATGCAGATGCCATTAGGCTGGAGCATGCCACCCATTCCTGTTGATAATCCGCTAACGGTAGAAGGGGTAGAACTGGGGCGCAAATTGTTTTATGATCCGATACTTTCTAGAACCAATACCATCAGTTGTGCATCCTGCCACAATCCTGATTTTGCATTTACGGACAATGGTAAACAATTTAGCAGCGGTGTAGATGGAATTTCAGGTAAACGCAATTCGATGCCTCTGTTCAATCTGGCATGGGTAGAACGTTTTGCACCTACATTAAACGGGAGACCCGTTCGCTTTTTTTGGGATGGTGGCGCAAGTACGCTCGAAGCGCAAGCTCTAGCACCCATTATCGATCCTATAGAAATGAATGAAAGTCTGACCAATGTGATACAAAAGCTTCAAAATCATCCTCTCTATCCGGGTATGTTTAAAAAAGCATTTGGTAGCGACTCCATTACCACCAAAAGGCTGGCACAAGCAATTGCTCAATTCGAGCGAACCATTATTTCATCCACCACCAAGCACGACCGTTTTTTAATAAACCCGGTAAGCGGAAAACGTTTTGACTCCACCGTTTTCAGCGAGCAGGAACTGCGCGGATTGCGTGTATTCAGCTTGGAAGAAAAAGGCGATTGCTTTCACTGCCACAATCATTCAACGCCTTTCACCAGCGATTTTCAGTTTCATCACAATGGCCATAGGTCAACCGATTCGGGCTTATACCGAATTACACTGAATCCGGCCGATGTGGGAAAATTCAGAACGCCTTCTCTTCGTAATCTGGTTTACACCGCCCCTTACATGCACGATGGCCGATTCAAAACCCTGGAAGAAGTAGTGGAACATTATGATAATGGTGTTATTCGCTCACACCCTACTGATCCGCTTTATCTGAAGCATCCCGAAGGCTTACAGTTATCTGCTCAGGAAAAGGCTGATTTGGTTGCGTTTCTTAAAACCATGACAGACAGCACGTTTTTTTTAAAGCCGCAATATCGCAAACCATAAAAAGTAGTACATTGCAATTAATTAACCGCAACCCCAAGATAGATGAAAAAAACAATTACACGTTCAGCATTACTGCTATTTCTTGTATTTAGCCTCGTTGCTAATCATACTCAAGCACAATCATTGGCAGCATACAACTTTTTTGCCTACACCGGCACATATACACCGGTAAGTGGTGGAACAAGTTTACCTGCAATTATTACAGATGATGCAGTAAATGGGGCATCCGTGCCTATAGGATTTAACTTTGGGTTTAATGGCTCTACCTATACACATATCTGGCCATCCTCCAATTGTTGGTTTACTTTAGGAACATCAAGTATGGCCGCACCTACAAATACATACAATTTTCAATATACCGCTGCTCCCGGTTACCCTGTAGTAATGCCCTGGAGTACGGATGCGTTTGGTAGCACAGCCTCACCTCAGTTCGCTGAAGCTAAATATATCACTACGGGCAGTGCTCCTAATAGGATATTTACCATCGAATGGTTAAATTGGGCTATTTGTTGCACGGCTGTTCAAGGTATATCTGTTCAGGTAAGACTATACGAGGCTACCAACTCGATAGAGTTCATTTATCGTCAGGAATCTACTGCTGTGTCGCCATTTACCCTTCGTATCGGTGTAGCGGCATCCTCAAGTTTAATAAAAGCTCTGAATAATATTTCATCATCGCCTACCATTCAGAATAATGTTGATTTTACCATCTCACCAACCGGTCGCCCAGCAACAGGTCAGATATATTTATTTACACCGCTTTCATCTCCAAATCCCGGAGGTAATCCTGTTACACCCATACCACCGTTGGCTAATTTTGATTTTACCATGGGTCAGGATACTATTTGGCAAAACACACCAACCACGCTAGTCAACATCAGTTCAGGTGCTGACAGAAATTATTGGGATATCACCGGCTTCAATCCTACCACACCAACAGGCACTTGGAGCCCTGTTGCCCTTACACGTCAATGCAATAACTGGGGTTGCTTTATTGATACACTAGCCAATCCTGTTAATTTCAGGTACACGTTTACCCAGCCCGGTTACTATCGGATTCGGTTGTTATGTACAAATGCATTTGGCACCAGTTTTATTGAAAAGCCTGTTTACGTATCTGCCCCCTTACGCAAGCCGAAGGCACAGTTTTTTGCCGACCGAAGAATTCTAGGCGTATACGATCAGGTACAGTTGTATGACTTAACCACGAACGGCCCCAGCTTTTGGCAATGGTATATGGACCCACCGTGCACGAACTGTTCAGGGTTGTTTTTCAACACCTTCAACCCCACGCCCAACACTGCCAGT
>JBKCPL010000051.1:0-3920 GCA_046309355.1 Bacteroidota bacterium | reverse complement strand
GACAAGTATCCAAGACAGCACTATGTTCAGTTGACACCGTAACAATATGTTTGCCTTTTGATTGGTAATTTTCAGCGACACCTTTTATAGCAAGGTTTATCGCTTCGGTTGACCCACTTGTAAAAACAATTTCGTGTGCTTCTGCACCAATTAACTCTGACACTTGTACTCTGGCAGACTTGACAGCTTCGTAAGCATGGACACCAAACTGATGCGTGCTGTTAGCATTTGCAAACTCTTTGGTAAGAAATGGCATCATCGCATCCAAAACCCTTTTATCAATTTGGGTGGTTGCGTTATTATCTAAATAAATGACTTGTTTTTTTGCTTCCATTTCTAATTGACGAATGTATGAATTTGAGGGGTTGTTTCTGCAGACAATTACAAAATAAACTTACCCCCTAAGTTCACACTCATCTCGTAGTTCGTTACAATTGCTCTGTTGCGTGAGTATATACTTACCGCCAACTGCTTCGATACTTGCATGACATATCTGTGTTCTCGCTCACCTGCACTGCACAACACTGTGTAGCAGTTATGTAGTGCTACTCTATGCTAACGAATCCATTTGCACGGTACTAGAAATGTACCGGATAAAGCCAGGCACAAATTATTTCGTACACACTCATACCGCCCCCACTTCTCCCCTTGTGTTGCATCTAAACAAAAACATGCTTACTTCGTTACTTAAATATGCACGGTTTTCGTTTTCAGAAATTCAGCCCATCACAGCAGGGCCAGTCGAAATTCGATCAGATGCTCGATTTGTTTATGCAACTGCTGCACTACACAGCCGGTGATGCCTACGAAGCCCTGCAATGGATGCAACAGCTGGATGAAAAACATCACATTACAGATGATGAATACGGCATGGGCGATTTTATAGAAGAACTTAAAAACAAAGGCTATATCAAAGAAAATCCGGCTGAGGGCCAGGTGTCGCTAACCGCTAAAAGCGAACAAACCATACGGCAAAAAAGCCTGAACGAAGTATTTGGAAAACTGAAAAAGGCCAGCAAAGGCGACCACCGCACTACCAAAACCGGACAGGGCGATGAGCAAAATTCCGATACGCGTCCGTTTCAGTTTGGCGATATGCTGGAGCAGATTGATTTTACGGAAAGCATTCGCTCGGCACAGATTACTCATGGCTTAGAGGCCTTTCAGCTGAACGAAAATGACCTGCACATACGCGAGACCGATTTTAAGGCACAAACTTCAACGGTGCTCATGATTGACATTTCGCACTCGATGATACTGTATGGCGAAGACCGCATTACTCCGGCCAAAAAAGTAGCTATGGCATTAAGCGAGCTCATTACCACACGCTACCCCAAAGACACACTCGATATTGTGGTATTTGGCGATGATGCCCGCCCCATTGAACTAAAAGATTTGCCTTACCTGCAGGTGGGCCCTTTTCATACCAACACGGTAGCCGGACTGGAGCTGGCTATGGATATGTTGCGCAGGCGAAAAAATACCAATAAGCAGATTTTTATGATTACCGATGGCAAACCCACGTGTTTAAAAACAGGTGACATGTACTATAAAAACAGCTTTGGCCTCGACCGCAAAATTGTGAACCGTTGCCTTCAGTTGGCAGCAGCCTGCCGCAAACTGAAAATACCCATCACCACATTTATGATAGCCACCGATCCGTATCTGCAAAACTTTGTGCGTGAGTTCAGCGAAATGAACAAAGGCAAAGCCTTTTTTGCCGGACTGGATAACCTGGGCGAATTTATTTTCCGCGACTTCGAACAAGGAAAAAACAAAAAACTATACTAACCTACTATTCATGCAAGCCATACAACACGCACCCGTACCAAACATTAAAACCCTGGGCGAACTCCAAGCCTCGGGCTATACACCCAAAAGCATTAAACAGGAAATACGCGACAACCTGATTCATCGGTTGCAACAGGGCATTCCCACGTTTGAAGGAATTGTTGGCTACGAAGATACGGTGATACCGGAAGTGGAACGTGCCCTACTCAGCGGACACAACATGCTTTTTCTGGGGTTGCGTGGTCAGGCAAAAACGCGCATGGCCAGGTTGATGGTACACTTACTCGATGAATACATTCCGGCCATAGCCGGTGCCGAGTTGCAGGATGATCCGATGAATCCGGTAAGCACACAGGCGCAAAATACCGTGGCCCAGTATGGCGATGACACACCCATACACTGGATACACCGCAGTGAACGCTATGGCGAAAAACTAGCCACACCCGATGTAAGCGTAGCCGATTTGATTGGCGATATTGACCCCATCAAAGCGGCTAATTTAAAATTGAGTTTTGCCGATGAGCGTGTGATTCATTACGGCATAATTCCCCGCAGCAACCGCGGCATTTTTGTTATCAACGAACTGCCCGATTTGCAGGCACGTATTCAGGTAGCCTTGTTCAATATACTGGAAGAAGGCGATGTGCAGATACGCGGATTTAAACTCCGATTGCCGCTGGATATTTTATTTGTATTTACTGCCAATCCCGAAGATTATACCAACCGTGGCAGCATTGTTACTCCGCTGAAAGACCGCATACAATCGCAGATACTTACACATTATCCGCATACGCTGGAGGATGCACTGGCCATAACCCAGCAAGAGGCGCAGCTCGAACAGCACCGAACAGATCGCATTCAGGTACCTTTTTTAATTCGTCAACTGATAGAACAAGTAGCCTTTGAAGCCCGCAACAATGAATATGTAGATAAGAAAAGCGGAGTAAGTGCACGCCTTACCATTGCTGCATTGGAAAATGCCGTGAGCGCAGCCGAACGCAGAATGCTTATACAGGGCGAAAAACAGACTCAGGTGTGGATTAGCGACCTTACCGGAATTATACCGTCTATCACAGGTAAAATAGAGCTGGTGTACGAGGGGGAGCAGGAAGGACCGTATCAGGTGGCGGTTCAATTGGTAGAACGTGCCGTTCGCACAGTGTTTGTAAAGTATTTTCCGAGTCCGGAGAAAAGCAAAAAACGCAAAGCGAAAGAAGAAAAAACGGAGTCATCGCCCTATGCAGCTATACTAGCCTGGTTTGATGAAGGCAATCACCTGGATGTACTGCAAAGCATGACAGACAAACAAAAGATAAATGCGTTAAAAAAAGTAAATGGACTGGAAAAGCTGGTGCATAGCGTGTACCCAAGTGTGGGTGAACAGGAAGCTGCGTTGCTTATGGAGTTTGTATTGAATGGCCTCTCCTCCTATTCGGTTATCAGCAAGCAGATACTGCAAGGCAAAGTAGTGTTTCAGGATATTATGGGAGGCATGATGAATTTCAGCAGTCAGGAAACAGACGATTAGGCTTTGCACGCGGATATAAAAAAGAGAGGCGGCTTTCCTTGAAAGCCGCCTCTCTTTTTTGGTGCAGTATCTTCGATTATCGGTTAATGATCACCCTCACTGCTCGGGTTGCATTGTGTGTGCTGAATGAAACCAGGTAGATGCCGTTTGGCCATTGGCTGATATCCATTGTCTCTTCAAGTTTTGCAGCTGTGTATGTACGCGTACTATACACTTTTCCCAACACGTCCACTACACGAACTTCTACAGAAACCGATTGAGTGAAATCGGCAGAAATAGCGAGGTGTGAACTGGCAGGATTCGGATACAAATTCAGCTGAGCAAATGCCAGTGCATTGTTGCTCAATCCGTTTGTGGTTGTATCGTTGGTAGTCGTATCAAGTACATGTACAATGCGCATCATGGAGTCTCTGTTGCCCCATGCATCCGACACTTTGTACCACAAGGTATAGCTGCCTACCGTTGTGGTATCAACTGTACCTGTAACGGTAATTTGAGAAGTAATATCTCCATCAATATTATCCAGTGCAGTTGCACCCGGATCGGTGTAGGCAATATTCAGGTAAGTAGTGTCGGGGTTATTGCCCAGCAGGGTAATTAC
>JBKCPL010000050.1:0-4105 GCA_046309355.1 Bacteroidota bacterium | reverse complement strand
ACGTTGGCATTGAGGGGAAGCTTAACTACCTGAACAGTTTCGCGGGCCGGAAAGTTTCCTGTAAAATAACTTCCGTATACTTCATTGATGGCTGAAAAGTTAGCCAGATCAGTGCAGTATATGGTTGTTTTTACTACATGGCTAAAATCCATATTGGCTTCATTTAATATTGCCTGCAAATTGGTCATCACTTTTCGTGTTTCTGCTTTAATATCGCTTTGTACCATTTCGCCCGTTTGGGCATCTTTGGCCACTTGACCTGATGTATACAGTGTATTTCCTACCATAATTGCATGGCTGTATGGGCCAATAGGTGCAGGAGCATTTTCAGATGTAATTATTTTCTTTTCCATCGTTGGCGGTTGTTTATTTTTGTTGTCAAATGTAGTTTGCGCAAATGAAGATTCTTGCACGAGGTGAAAAAACAAAAACAGATGAACTGAAAATAAAATTGGCTTCATCAGGTGTTCAATTAGATGTGTTGGACGATACAGATTTAACGGCACACAATTTAAGTGAATATCAGCTCATCTTCGATCTTGATTTTGACAACCATCCGCATCAACTTAAATATTTTGCCGGGCTGCGCAACATTCCGATTGTGGTTAGTGCTGTTAAGGTTCAGCTGGCAGCGGTTGTTCAGGAATACGGCCGCAAACCGGAGTGCTTGCTTTTTGGTATAAATGCGCTGCCGGGCTTTTTAAACAGACCGCTGGCCGAAGTTTCATCTTACGACCAGTTACAT
Source organism: Bacteroidota bacterium (assembly GCA_046309355.1). Lineage (GTDB taxonomy): Bacteria > Bacteroidota > Bacteroidia > UKL13-3 > UKL13-3 > CAYSBE01. The sequence goes on along the minus strand of JBKCPL010000050.1, from coordinate 3,360 downwards.
AGGCCTGTACTTGAATCTGTTTTGGGCGCCCTGAAATGGCCGGTTCAGTGGGTTGATGATCGTGTGGGCATGGTATCGCCACGCATTGTATGCATGATTATAAACGAGGCATGCTATACCGTGCAGGAAGGCACAGCAGGTGTTCAGGATATAGACATCAGCATGAAGCTGGGAACCAATTATCCTATGGGTCCGTTTGAGTGGGCTAACCACATTGGAGTTAAAAACGTATACGAAACGCTGCAGGCGATGTATGATGATACACACGATGAGCGATACAAAGTTTGCCCGCTGCTGAAAACGCATTATTTAAAAAATCAGCCATTCGGAATATAAACTGAGTTTACATTTCTGTTGCATAACAAGCAAAGGCTACCTGCTCAAAAACATGCTCTTTTCTTTGCTCAGTTGACGGAAGTGCGGGTCGTTCAAATCTTTTATGAAGCGTATGGCCTCTCCTGTTGATTTCATTTCAGGGCCTAATTCTTTGTTCACGCCCGGAAATTTTTCGAACGAAAAAACAGGCTCTTTGATGGCATATCCTTCCAGCTTGCGCTCAAACTTGAACTCTTTCAACTTGGCCGAACCAAGCATCACTTTGGTGGCTATATTTACATACGGAATTTGATACGCTTTGGCTATAAATGGCACTGTGCGTGACGCACGCGGGTTGGCTTCTATCACGTATACTTTTTCATTTTTTATAGCAAACTGAATGTTTAATAGCCCGCGTATATTCATTTTATGAGCCAGTTGTATGGCGTATTCTTCCATTTGCTTCTGAACGCTTTCACTAAGACTAAATGGTGGCAGCACCGCACTCGAATCACCCGAGTGTATACCGGCCGGTTCTATATGTTCCATCATACCTACAATATGCACCTCTTCGCCATCGCAAATGAGGTCAATTTCGGCTTCTTCGGCCCTGTCAAGAAAATGGTCGATAAGGCAACGGTTTCCGGGTAAATCGCCCAGCAATTCGATTACGGCTTTTTCCAATTCTTCATCGTTGATTACGATTTTCATGCCCTGGCCGCCCAACACGTACGATGGCCTTACCAGCACCGGATAGCCCACCTGATTGGCCACTTTTATGGCTTCTTCGGCATCTTCCGCTACTCCGTAGTTTGGATACGGAATATTCAACTCCTTCAACAAGTCGCTGAACGTTCCTCGGTCTTCGCTCATATCCATATCGGGAAAGCTGGTGCCAATAATTTTAATGCCTTTTTCGTGCAGCTTCTTAGCCAGCTTAAGTGCAGTTTGGCCACCCAGCTGTACAATCACACCTTCCGGTTTTTCCAGTTCAATTATTTCCCATAGGTGCTCCCAGAATACAGGCTCGAAATACAATTTGTCGGCCATATCAAAATCTGTACTTACCGTTTCGGGGTTGCAGTTAATCATGATGGCTTCATATCCGCATTCTTTGGCTGCCAGCAGCCCATGCGTGCAGCAATAGTCAAATTCGATTCCTTGACCTATTCGGTTAGGACCAGACCCCAGCACAATAATTTTCTTTTTATCCGTTACCACACTTTCATTTTCTCCGTCAAATGTGGAGTAAAAGTAATTGGTAGGAGACGGAAACTCGGCCGCGCATGTATCTACCATTTTATATGACCTGCGTATGCCCATAGTCTTGCGCAGCTCATATACATCCTCTTCGGTGGTATCACCCCCCAGTAGATGTGCGATCTGCACATCGCTGTAGCCCTTTTGCTTGAGCTCAACTACGAGTTCGCGGGGTATATTTTTCAGGTTAAACCTGCGTGTATTGTTTTCCAGCAAAACCATTTCGTTTATCTGTGTTAGAAACCAACGGTCAATGCGGGTAATTTTTTCGACTGATGAAATGGGCATACCTAATGAAAGGGCATCTTTCACGGCAAACATGCGGTCCCAACTGGCTACTTTCAGTTTGTCTACTATCTGTTCAAGGTTCCTGCTTTGGTAGCCATCGGCACCTAGTCCACTGCGTTTTATCTCCAGCGACTGCGCTGCTTTCTGAAAGGCTTCAGTAAATGTGCGGCCAATTCCCATTACTTCGCCAACAGCTTTCATCTGCAATCCTAGCTGACGATCGGCACCTTTGAATTTTTCAAAATTCCAGCGTGGCACTTTTACTATAACGTAATCCAACGCTGGTTCGAAGTATGCCGAAGTAGTTTTGGTTACGGGATTTTTTAGTTCGTCCAGTGTGTAGCCAATGGCCAGTTTACTGGCAATTTTAGCAATAGGGTATCCGGTGGCCTTAGATGCCAGTGCCGATGAACGCGACACGCGCGGGTTGATTTCAATGGCAATGATATCTTCGGTATCGGGGTCTACTGCAAACTGCACATTGCAGCCTCCATGAAAATTGCCGATGCTGCGCATCATGTGTATGGCCATATCGCGCATGCGTTGGTAACACGTGTCGCTAAGTGTCATGGCTGGTGCTACAGTGATTGAATCGCCCGTGTGAATGCCCATCGGGTCAAAGTTTTCTATCACACATATAACCGCAACATTGTCGTTTTTATCGCGCAGCAATTCCAGTTCATATTCTTTCCATCCAAATACGGCCTTTTCAACCAGCACTTCGTGCGTAGGTGATGCCGACAATCCGCGTTGAAGGGCGGCATCCAGCTCATCTTTGTGCCACACAAATCCGCCACCGGTTCCACCAAGGGTGTAGCTAGGACGAATAACGATAGGTAATCCCAGTTCCTGTGCTATTTCTTTCCCTTCTAAAAAAGAGTTAGCCGTTCGGCTGGGAGCCACACCCACTCCTATTTCAATCATCTTCTGACGAAACTTCTCTCGGTTTTCAACCGTATCAATGGCGTCAATATCTACACCTATCATACGCACTCCGTATTTCTCCCATATTCCTAACTCATCACATTCAATACATAAATTGAGAGCCGTTTGTCCGCCCATAGTTGGGAGCACGGCATCTATTTTCCGTTCCTGTAGTATTTTTTCTATCGAAGCGGGTTCCAGCGGCCATAGGTATACATGATCGGCTAGGCTGGGGTCGGTCATAATCGTTGCCGGGTTGCTATTGATGAGCGACACTTCAATACCTTCTTCACGCAACGAGCGCACGGCCTGACTACCTGAATAATCGAATTCGCAGGCTTGCCCTATAATGATGGGGCCACTGCCAATAATAAGAACGGATTGAATGCTGGAATCTTTGGGCATACGGGTAAGCTTATAGTGTTGTAATGCGTAACGTAAAAATTGGACAAATTTAACCGAATAATTAAGAGCGCACGGATGTGTGTATAACTTTGTAAAACACAATCGCGGGCGGGGCCCTGGGCCCCGCGGGGTCCCAAATGTGTTTTTAGGGTTAGTTGTGTGTTTGGA
>JBKCPL010000049.1:0-4787 GCA_046309355.1 Bacteroidota bacterium | reverse complement strand
GCCTCATGATGGGTGCAGGTTTGCTGTATAACACCTACACACTCCGAAACGGAAACAATGCATTGCTGAATTTGATTATCGGGTATTTTATAGTGGCTTCTACAGCTGCTCTGGTTACTACTCATGGAATTACCCTGGCATGGGGGGTATGGCTGGTACTCGTCATCATGTATATAAAACGTGATAAGTTTACCTTCCAATCATTGCATACCAAAGTGTCTAGCACTGATAGAAAAGATTATGTAGTTGCTTTTATTCTGTTCACCGTCTGCTACGTGAGCAGATGCCTGGTGCATTACAACAACGAGAACGGGTTGAGCAATATACCTTACCGCGATTATGTGTTTTATATCAACTATGCAGAGTATTTCTTTAAAACCGGAATTGAAAATAAATTAACCTCAAAAAATCTGTTATTTGATGGCCTTCACTTTATAGAGCCCTATCGGTTTCAGGATGCATGGCCTATGAGTTTGTTCATGGCTGCAACAAACTTTGCTTCTATCGATATCTATTACTTAGCGTTATACCCCGTTCACTTTTTTATGGCTGCGTTTGCCATGTACTTCGTGCTTCGTCAGTTCGTGCCGGGTTACCGTACCGCTCTACTCATCATGCTTTCCTTTCTGTTTCTGTTTTACCAGAGCAGTGCATTTTGGCCATACAAAATTGGTGTCATGATGATGGGCCTTGCCGGCTATACCAAATTGTGGCTACATTTTACCTGCATAGGCGTGTGTGTGTATATGTTTAGTCAGAAACAGATTGAATTTGGCATTGGACTACTTGCACTTCTATTTTTTACCGTACCGGTAACACTGGCTATTCCTCTATTTATAGGTGCTTTAACGGTAATCACACTAGTGAAGAGCAGGAAAATAAATACGTATTACCTGTATCTATCTGCCACATTTGTCCTCTATGCTATATACCTGTGGATAGGTAAGGATATGGAAAAAGAAATGCTCCAAATAGACAGCAGTGGTATTTCAGTACTTGGAACATGGAAATCGTATGTACAAGCAGCTTCCTATAAAGCACTCATCATCTCGTACATACTCCCTTCCCTACTGGTTTATTTAATCCTTCGGTATGTCGACAAGGACAAGCAGTTCGTTGACTTGCGTACGGTATATATATTAACTTTTATATGTATAACCGGATACCTTGCATACATTGTATTAAACAACACCAACGATTCCGTTCAGCTCTTTGCCAATGTAGCTTCACCCATAGGTGCGGTGGTATCCTTTGCAGGAATTGTTTATGGTGTATCGCTGATCAAACGAAAATTACTTCGGGTGGTTGCACTGAGTATTTTTACCGGAGTGTGTACGTATGAATGTACACTTGCGCATACAGGCAGTGAGCACTATGCACGGCACGATATAACACGCAGCTTCGATAGGCAGTTTATTGAAAAGTGCCGTGAAGTATTGCGCAATAAAACAACAAATCCTGTCGGGATATATTACCCTACGGAAGGGTATGGAACGGTTAGTGAACAGCATGTACGTGAAATTGAGTACAACATGACACTGCTTCTTGGCAGATACTACGATGTAGTAAACATTAAAGGCGACTCAGTACTATTCGATGAGAACAGATATACGAAAATAGACCGCGACTGGCACCGAATGGCAGTTAATATCTATGGCAAGAAGAATAAACTATCGACAAATAAAGAGTTGGATTTTATCAAGCACTGCAATATCCAATACATGATTACCTACAGAGATCGTACTACACTGCCTGAATGGATAACCGGTTTAGTAACAGATGAACTAAAAGACCCTAAAAGCGGTGTTTTTATGTATATATTAAATCCGACTAAATGAAATAATTTACCGGTAAATGAAAATATCCCTAAACTGTATTAATACCTCTTGCCAGTGAAGATAAAGATTCTTCAGTTGATTGATACCCTGGAAGCCGGTGGTGCAGAACGCATGGCCGTGAACATAGCCAATGAACTGGGCAAAAGAAATATAGATAGCTTACTGGTAGCCGCTTACCGCGGTGGTATATTATCGTCTGCACTGCATACACCAGCTGTGCTGCATGTACTAAATAAAAAAAGGGGCATTGACCTGTCGGCTTTTTATAAACTTGTTAAACTGGTGTATCAGTATGCTCCCACACACATACATGCTCATTCCACTTCTATCGTTTGGGCTTCGCTTATTAAATGCCTATTCCCCGATATTAAAATCATTTGGCATGATCATTTTGGACTAAGCACTAGTGTATACAATCGCATTTATATGTATTGGCTGCTTCCTTTTATTCACCACACCATTGTGGTCAAGCAGGAACTGCTGAACTGGCTGCTTAAGCTCGACCCCGAAGCCGAGGCAACGTATATTCCGAACTTTGCGAGTATTGCTATTCCGGCAGTTGAAAAAAACAAAAACACCTTTTTATGTCTGGCAAATATGCGTAGACAGAAAGATTTTGAAACACTGATTGCTGCCGTATATAAAGTACGAATGACAGGAATACCGTTTCATTTGCGTATTGTTGGAAACACATCTGACACCCCATACCTGATAGAACTGCAACACATGATAACCGAACTAAAACTGACCGATACCATAACCATCACTGGTCCCACCAACGATTCGGGCCTTGAGCTGGCAAGGGCAACGGCAGGTATATTGTCATCGGCATCGGAAGGACTACCCGTTTCGTTGCTGGAATACGGACTGGCCGGATTGCCTGTAGCCGTAACTGACGTAGGCGAATGTGCCGAGGTAACGGATGGAGAGAAAGCGGGACTACTGGTACCCGCAATGAATGCAGATGCCCTAGCCGAAGCTATGCTATTGCTGCTAAAAAATCCTGAGTTGGCTGCTGAACTGGGCAAGCGTTTAAAACAACGCGTGGAACAGCTGTATGGGCCTGATACGTATATGAACACCTATCGTTTACTTATTCACTAACTGCACCTACTATGTTTAGAAGTATACTTGAGTATAAAACACCCACCCTGGTTCTGATTTTGCACATAGCTATAGGCTTAGGCTCATTGCTTACATCATGGGTGAGTATTTTGTGGTTCTACTTTATACTGCTTAGCAACTTCGGATTGCTGGTGCAGAACCAAAAGCCTTTTTATGCCATCGCATTGGTTACATATCTGACCTCCTTTGAAATATTATTCCGTATGGTGTATGCCACACCCTATGTGCCTTATGAAGTTGGAAAATATCTGCTCGTAGGAGCATTTACCATCATGATATTTACTATATCAGGTCGCTCTGTAATAGGTTGGCTGATGCTTGTATGCATTTTACCCGCACTGTTTTATGATTATTCAGGAGAAGTAGGGTTTGCCAACCTGGTATTTAATGCGTTTGGTTTGGTTGCACTGGCATTAGGAGTTATCACCTGCTCAACCATTTCTATTACACTCCGAGAGTTGAAAACACTTCTGCGTTTGCTTGTTTTTCCACTCATTTCCTGCTTAACGTTTATCTATATACGTACACCGGACTATGAGGATATCACGTTTGACCTGGGCGCTAATTTTGAAACTACAGGCGGTTTCGGCTCCAATCAGGTATCTACCATATTGGGGCTGGGGTGTGCAATCGTATTTATATGTATCATATTAAAGTGGCAACTAACCATAGTACGTTGGATAGATGTTGGCATATTCTTCCTCTTCGGTTTTCAGGGATTGCTGACTTTCTCTAGAGGAGGAGTGATAGGTGCAGTTGTAGCGATAGTCAGCTTCATATACATCATCAGCTTAAGTTCCGATTATATCAAAAAAAAGTACAAGGTACCTAATTTTTTGAATTATCTCATACCGCTTATATTTCTAGGCTTTTTTGCCTTTGAAATCGCAAACGATATAACGGGTGGAAATCTGAAGTTGAGGTATCAGGGCGAAACTGCAGGTACACTAGTCGGTGCAAAAGAAAAGGACTTGAATGCATTGACCAGTAACCGGTACAATATTTTCAAGGAAGATCTAGAAGTGTGGCAGGAGTTCCCCATTACAGGGGTAGGTGTAGGTGCATCCAGGTATATGCGAAATATAACCGAAGGCATTATAGCACACGTTGAATTGAGCAGAATGCTATCCGAACACGGCATACTGGGGATGTTTTACTTTTTGTTGCTCATTGCAGTGTACTTTATATATGTAAATACCACTCAGCAACCCGTTTTTAAGGCTATCATGACCGCATTGTTTGTGCTAGCCCTGTACAGCACCTTTCACGCAGCCACGCGTACATACGTTACTCCCATGCTTGTATCCATCAGTGTGTTGCGCTTTAAACCCGATGCAACTGACACTAAACCGGTAAACGAACAAGCAGTACCTGTTCATCAACTGCATTGATGGCAATTGTTTAATTCGTGATTATACATACTCATTTACTCACCTTCATTCTACTGCCTCGTCATTCAATCACGTGCTAAACATACTGTACATAGGGAATAAGCAATTTCAGTCCAGAGGAATAAATTCGGTCATGGAAACCCTGTGTCATGAATTCAGCACGTTTGCTGTAGTGAGATCGGCAACGCATAAAAAAAGGTATATCGGTAAGGCTTTAGACGTAGCCTTTACGTTGGCCAAATACCTACACCGCAGCGATGTTGTACTCATTGATGTATTCTCTACGAAGGCATTCTACTTTGCGCTGTTCACAGCAGCAGCAGCTCGCCTATCAGGCACAAAGTATATCCTAAACCTGCACGGTGGCAGTTTACCCGACAGGTATTTGAAATCAGAGCGTATGTTTACCCTGCTGCTTAAAAATGCCCATGCG
>JBKCPL010000048.1:0-44327 GCA_046309355.1 Bacteroidota bacterium | reverse complement strand
AATCACTTCGTGATTCCGCTGGGACTCGAACCCAGGACCCCTACATTAAAAGTGTAATGCTCTACCAACTGAGCTACGGAATCAGACCCGATTATGTTTTTGCTCTACCTCCCAATAGCTATCGGGATAAGCTACGGAATTAGAAACTTTGGCTGTGCCTGTGGTTTCTTAAAGAGGGTGCAAAAATAGCGGTGTTTTTTACTTAATCAAACGTAAACGAAAATTTTTTCAACAATATTTATTAGTCCTTTACCTGCGCTGGTATTATTTCCTACTATTTTTTCATGTAAGGCTTTATAATAGTAGATTTGAGCCATGTCTGATTTAATGCAACGCATACAGCAAGCTGCTAAAGCCGATGCACATCTTATTCAACAATGGCGCAGGCACATACATGCACATCCCGAATTGTCGTTTCAGGAAGTGAACACACAAGCGTATGTTATTGAACAGTTGAAAAAAGCCGGCATTACACAAATAGAACCTATAGCCAACACGGGTGTGCTGGCTATCATTAAAGGAAATAATCCGGATAGCCGAATCATCGCGCTTCGTGCAGATATGGATGCCTTGCCTATTACAGAGCTTAATGAGGTTGACTATAAATCAGTGAATAGTGGTGTGATGCACGCCTGTGGACACGATGTACACACCTCATGCTTGCTGGGTGCTGCCAAAATTTTACACGATTTAAAACATGAGTGGGAGGGAACAATAAAGTTACTTTTTCAACCCGGTGAAGAGAAACTGCCCGGTGGTGCCAGCCTGATGATAGCGGATGGCGCCCTTAAAAATCCTGTGCCACAATGTATTTACGGTCAGCATGTAATGCCTCTTTTGCCTGTAGGTACTGTTGGTTTTCGCAGTGGGCTGTATATGGCCAGCACCGATGAGTTGTATGTGAAAATTATAGGTAAAGGCGGACATGGTGCTATGCCACACTTAAATATTGATCCGGTTTCTATCGCTGCTCAAATCATAGTGGCCTTGCAACAAATTGTCAGTCGAAAAGCCAATCCTATCATTCCTTCGGTGCTTTCATTTGGTAAAGTAATAGCCGAAGGAGCCACCAATGTAATTCCCAATGAGGTTTACATGGAAGGTACATTTCGCACGTTGAATGAAGAGTGGAGAACTCAGGCGCATCAAGCACTGATGAACACTGCGACATCCATTGCTGAAGGCATGGGGGCACGTTGTGAGTTCGAAATACGCAAGGGTTATCCGTTTTTAAAAAATGATGTACAGCTTACAGCACATGCCAAAGAGGCAGCCATTGAATATCTTGGAAAGGATAAGGTAGTGGATCTGGATATGTGGATGGCTGCCGAAGACTTTGCCTATTATTCACAAGAAATGCCCGCCTGCTTTTACCGACTGGGTACGCGCAACGAAGCGAAAGGAATTACATCATCTGTACACACACCAACATTTGATATCGATGAAGACGCGTTGTGCATTGGAGCCGGATTAATGGCGTGGATAGCAGTAAAACACTAGTATATCAGTTCTTATTCTGCGCTTCCATTAGCAATTCAAATGCTTTTGAATAATCGGCCTCTGCACTTTGCAGTTGGGTTTTAAGCGCATCGTATACACTTCGCCATTCTTTCATCTTTGTGGCATCTTGTGCGTGGTTGGTGTTGGCAAATTCCTGCTCTAACTTAGCCAATTTTGTCTTTAGCTCATCTACGTACAATTCGGCCTTTTCAAAGCTTTTAGTTAGTTCCTTTACCGATGCCCCACCTGCAGAATCATCCGACTTGGTTTCATGTTTCTTTGCCTGCTGTACCGACTTTTCTTTTTTGGCCGCATTATTCTTTAGCGCATTTTGCTGCTCACGGGCTTCCAGTTGTTTGTGATGCCAGTAATCGTATTCGGCATAGGTGCCCGGATATTCTTTCAGTTCCTGATCTTCCAACCACCACACTTTATTGGCTATCTGAGATATGAAATACCTGTCGTGGCTTACTACTATAAATGTTCCTTCATATTGTTGTAGTGCCTGTATCAGAATATTAATAGACCGGATATCGAGGTGATTGGTAGGTTCATCCAGCAACAAAAAGTTTGCTTCGGCCAGCAATGTTCTGGCCAGTGCTACACGTGCTTTTTCGCCACCCGACAGCACCTTTATTTTTTTAAATACATCATCGCCATTAAACAAAAAGCAACCCAGCAGCGTACGAAGCTCAGTGTCGGTGCGGTCGTTGCCGTAAGCACGCATTTCGTCCAGTATTTCGTTTTCCAGCGTCAATGATTCCAACTGATGCTGCGCATAAAACGCTTCGTGAACGTTGTAGCCGCGTGTTATAGTACCGGTAAATGATTCAGTTCCTGCAATCATGCGCAGCAGGGTCGATTTACCTTTGCCATTGGCACCAATCAGGGCAATTTTATCGCCACGCACTATTTCGCGGTTAGCGTTGCGTACTATTTCTACATCCGGAAATTGCTTAGCCACTTGTTGCAGTTCAACAAGCACCTTGCCGCTTTGCTGGCCTATGCGGAAATCAATTTTTATTTCACGATTGTCATCTTCAGGTGCATCTATGCGTTCAATGCGGTCGAGCATTTTTACACGGCTTTGTGCCATACTGGCTTTTGATGCTTTAGCTTTAAACCGGTTAATGAGCGCCTCCTGCTGCTTTATAAACTGTTGCTGATTTTCATATTCGCGCTGATGCTGTTCTGTTCTCAGGCTTTTAGCATCCAGATAGTTGCTGTAATTGCCTGGGTATTCGGTTACTTTTTGCAGCGATACCTCTACAATTTTATTTACCATGCGGTCTAAAAACTCACGGTCGTGCGAAACCACGATAACCGAGCCTTCGTAGCTGCGCAAGTATTCTTCCAGCCACTCAATGGTTGGTAAGTCAAGGTGGTTAGTTGGCTCATCCAGCATCAGTAAGTCTGGATTTTGAAGCAGCAATTTGGCCAGCATTACCCGCATGCGCCATCCACCCGAAAATTTAGCGTAAGGCTGCGAAAGTTGTTCGGTGGTGAATCCCAGACCTTCCAGAACTTTCTCGGTTTTATGATGCAGGTTATAGCCATCCAGTTGCTCAAAGGCTTCTTGTTTGTCGCTCAACTGCTGAATAATTTCATCCGAATAATCGGTTTCCATTTTTTTAAGGATAACTTCAATTTCCTGCTCCAGTTTCAGGGCTTCTTCAAATGCGGTAAGGGCTACCTGCAGTATAGTACTGTCGGATTGAAACGAAAGTTGATCCTGATTTAGAAAACCGATTGTCAGATTTCGTGGTTTGGAAATCTGCCCTTCACTGGGTTGATACTCACCATTTATAAGGCGCAGCAGCGTTGACTTGCCAGTTCCGTTCATGCCTATAAGGCCTATACGTTCTCCCGGTTTTATGTGCCAGTTTACCTGGCGGTATAAATAACGGCCTCCGAACTCAAAAGAAAGATTATTGATTGCTATCATAAAAGCGGCCGCGAAGATAGACCAAAATTTGCACCTTACACGATACGCGTTAAAATTATCGTTTGATTATCAATGCCAAGAAATGTATCTTACGAATTGTTTAAATCAACCATTTAAAAATGGTTAATTTAGACGTCCAATTCAATACCATTTAGTGTGGAGTTCAAAGGAACCGTAAAATCAAAATTGCCCAAAACAGGCACCACTATTTTCACCGTTATGTCGGCCCTGGCTGCCGAGCAAAAAGCTATAAACCTGGCTCAGGGTTTCCCTGATTTTTCGTGCTCACCAAAATTGATTGACTTGGTACATCACTACATGAATCAAGGCATGAACCAGTATGCACCTATGCCGGGTGTAATGAAACTGCGTGAGAAAATTGCCGAAAAAACAGAAGCATTATACTCGGCTGTATACAACCCTGATACAGAAATTACCATAACACCGGGTGGCACACACGCACTGTATGCAGCCATTACCGCCTTTGTAGGCGAGGGCGATGAAGTAGTAATCATCGAGCCGTGTTATGATTCCTACGTGCCGGCTATTCAGCTAAACGGTGGTCGTCCGGTATTTGTAGAACTCAAATATCCCGATTACAAAGTAGACTGGAACGAAGTAAAGAAGCTGATTACATACAAAACCAAAATGATTATCATCAACACTCCGCATAACCCTACGGGCATTACCCTGAATGCGCAGGATATGATGAAACTGGAAAAAATAGTTAAGAATCAGGATGTGATTATTTTGAGTGATGAGGTATATGAGCATATCCTGTTTGACGGGCTCGAACATCAGAGTGTTGCTCGCTATCCGGGTTTGGCCGAACGCAGCATTATTGTATCATCCTTTGGCAAAACGTACCACACCACAGGATGGAAAATGGGCTATGTAGTGGCTCCTGCTAATTTGATGGTTGAGTTTAGAAAAGTACACCAGTTTATGTGTTTCAGTGCTAATACTCCCATTCAGCATGCGCTAGCCGATTTTCTGGATGACCGCACTGCTTACCTCGAGTTGTCGGCTTTTTACCAAGCCAAACGTGATTATTTTCAGAAACTGATAAAAGGCTCGAAGTTTAAGCTGTTTCCGTGTGAAGGTTCCTATTTTCAATTGCTGGGCTATCAAAAAATAACCCAGGAGAAAGATACCGACTTTGCCGTAAGGCTTACCCGCGAATATAAAGTTGCCAGCATCCCTACATCGGTGTTTTACCATAAAAAAACCGACAATCAGGTGCTTCGCTTTTGCTTTGCCAAAGAGAAGGAAACACTGGAAAAAGCTGCCGAACAATTGCAAAAAGTAAAATAACATGAAGGTTGTTCTGGTACAAAACGAGTTAATTTGGGAAAACCCGGAAGCCAATGTAGCTGCGTTTGATGCCCTCATACGCTCCATTACCGGGCCGGCCGACCTCATCGTTTTGCCCGAAATGTTTACAACAGGCTTCAGTATGCGTCCCGAATATTTTGCGGCAGCCTCTTACGCTGCCGGACTTCCGGCTATGCAAGCATGGGCCAAAAGCACAGGAGCCGCTATTGCGGCCAGTATGATGACTCCCGAAAACGGAAAATTTTACAACAGGATGCACTGGGTATACCCTGACGGATCGATGAAAATATACGACAAGCGTCACCTTTTCAGCATAGGTACTGAAAACGAACACTACACAGCCGGCCAAACAGCGGAGGTAATAGAATGGAAGAACTGGCGTTTTTTGCCGTGTATCTGCTACGACTTGCGTTTCCCGGTATGGCTGCGTAGAACCACACAGCGCGACTACGATGTGTTGCTGGTGGTGGCTAACTGGCCCGAACGCAGAGCCGCACATTGGAATGCCTTACTGGTTGCTCGAGCCATCGAAAATCAGGTGTACGTGGTGGCCGTAAACCGCACCGGAACGGATGCCAACGGCATAAATCATAGCGGACATTCAGTGGTTATTAATCCCAAAGGTGAAGTAATGACTACATCTACAAACCTGCATGACATGCTGACAACGGAACTACAATACAGATATATTACAGAATGGCGCACCCAATTCCCTGCAATCAATGATGCTGATTCCTTTGCTATTATGTAATCAATTGTCCTTATTTGCAACCCCGTTGTGAATTTTCACATCAACTATACAACTAAAAAACACGTATGAAGTATTTTTTGTCAATAGCATTATGGATGACCTGTGCTGCAAACATCAGCGCACAAACCAAACAACGTCAGGCCCCGGCTAAAAAGCCAGATGACAAAGGCACACTGTTTTTTGACCTTACCAACCATAACTTCGGCAAAATCAACGAATCGGACGGCAAGGTGAAGCACGTGTTCAAATACAGGAATATTGGACAGTTTCCGGTTACTATCCTTTCGGTTGATCCGGGATGTGGCTGCACCGCTGCCGAGTTTAAAAAAACACCTATTGCGCAAGGTGAACAGGGCGGAATTACCATCGAATTTGATCCGCAAAATCGTCTCGGTGGCATGGACCGAACCATAGTAGTAAGAACAGACGGAAAACCTGAATTTACTTACCTAAGCATCAGTGGTGAGGTAATCAATCCGCGTTCGGAGTACCTAGCACTTTTCCCTTCCGTTCAGGGCAATGTGCGCTTTAGCGATTACAATATAAATTTTCCAAGCATACTGGATTCCCGCACCGATTCAACTGTAGTAACTATTTTGAACAACAGTTCTAAAAACCTTCACATCACCAGCATAAAAGGCCCGTATCACATTCGAGGAGTAGCCAAAACACCTGTGCTTATTCCCGGTCAGTCGGCAGATATTATGTTGTATTACTATGGCGAGATGGTAAACGATTACGGCAGCCGATTAGATGAGGTATTTATACAAACCAGTGACGATACACTGCCACAAAAAATACTCAATGTGCGGGCTAATATCATCCAGGACTTTTCGGGAATGACCGAAAAAGAAAAGAAAAATCCGCCTGTAGCTTTTACCTCAACAAATGAAGTAGATTTTGGAGAAGTGTATTTGGGTGAAGTAGTTAGCCGCGATTTTATGATTACGAATAAAGGCAAAAGCGACCTGCGTATACGTAAGGCAAAAGCCTCTTGTGGGTGCACCGTAGGCAGCTATACAAAAGATGTAATTAAGAAAGGAAAAACAGGAATTGTTACGATAAAATTCAATGCCAAAGACCTGCGTGGCAACATCAGCAAAGATGTGTTGATTTTTGTAAACGACCCTTCGCGTCCTGTAATTCAGGTAAAAGTTAAAGCCCGTGTTGTTATTCCCGGTGTTGATACCCGATAAGTATAGGTAGTTGACAGGCACTTCGTTTGGCTTTATTTTTGCAGATTGTAGCACGCAATAAATTAGGAATTATGATGAAAAAAATCTGGATTATGTCCATCGCCTCAGGTTTGATGAGTGGCGTAGCCGGTGCATACCTGTTTCATACGCTAACTCCTCGCCACGTGGTGATGCAAACTGCAACAAGCCAACCGCGAAGCGAAGAGCACACAGGCACACAAGATGTTCAGTCTGTTTCAACTAAACAGCTCATGAGCAGCAGCGCAGAAATGGTAAAGGCGTCAGCCACAGCCACACCTTGTGTGGTGTTTATAAAAACGGTTAGTCAGCAACGCCAACAGTATGTTGATCCATTTTTCGATTTTTGGTCAAACATGGATTTCTTCGGTCGCAGAGGGCCAGTTTCCAGTTCGGGTTCAGGTGTGGTTATTTCAAACGATGGCTATATTGTTACAAACCTGCACGTGGTAAAAGATGCCGACCAGATAGAAGTAGTGCTGAATAACAACAAACAGGCCTACAAAGCGAAGCTCATCGGTACCGATGGTTCAACCGACCTGGCACTGATAAAAATTGAAGCCAAAGGTTTGCAGCATATCGTGTTCGGAAACAGCGATGATATACAAATAGGAGAGTGGGTTCTGGCTGTTGGCAATCCGTTCAATCTTACCTCTACCGTAACAGCAGGCATTGTAAGTGCCAAAGGACGCAATATTAATGTGGTGAACAACCGTTTTCCTATCGAATCTTTTATTCAAACCGATGCGGCTATCAATCCCGGCAACAGCGGAGGTGCGCTGGTTAATACCAAAGGCGAACTTGTAGGTATAAATACTGCCATTGCCAGCAATACGGGTTCGTATAACGGGTATGGCTTTGCCATTCCATCCAATATCGTTCAAAAAATTGTGAAGGACTTGATTGAGTTTACCGAGGTACAACGAGGCTACACCGGATTGGATGTAAAAGACATTGATGCAGCTATGGCAGCCAAATTGAATGTAAACGACAATCTTGGTGTGTACGTACAATACGTATTGCCCTCAGGCCCAAGCGATGAAGCTGGCGTAAAAAATGGCGACATCATTGTAAAAGTAAATGAAAAACCCATCGACAGCAAAGCCATTTTTGACGAACAAATCAGCTACTTCAGGCCGGGCGACCGCATCAAGTTTGGAATTATTAGGGGTGGCAAACCTGCTGATATTTATATTAAACTCATAAACCGTGAAGGCAATACAGCCATTTTGAAAAAACATACGGTAACATCCAACACGCTGGGTGCAGATTTTCAATTGGTACCCAAAGTTGAAGCCGAAAAGCTGGGAATACGTACGGGAATAAAAATAACCAACATCCGCAATGGCCGTATCCGCAACATGGGTATTCCCGAAGAGTTTATCATTACATCGTTTAACCGAAAAGAATACACGCAAGCTGAAGACCTGATAAAAGACCTGGAATCGGCACGTGGTCAAATAATCATTGAAGGTATAAATGCCAATGGTAGTCGTGGGTTTTATTCGTTTTATACCTATTAGCCTACATGCCACAATTACCCGACCTAAACGACCTGTGCGTATTTGAAGACGAACATCTTTTATTTATAAACAAACCGGCAGGCATCTCCTCGCTGGAAGACCGAAACCGACCGGGCATCTCGGTGTTGGCAGCCGTCAGAAAACATCTACCCGATGCACAACTTTGCCATCGACTGGATAAAGAAACATCGGGCATACTGGCTGTAGCTAAGCACAACGAAGCATACCGGCAAATGGCTATGCTGTTTGAAGCCAGAAAAATAGCTAAGCATTATCATGCAGTGGTGGCCGGGCAATTAACAGCCGAGCACATGGAAATTAAACTGCCGCTAACCATAGGCGGTAACGGTCTGGCGCGGGTAGACAAACGCGAAGGAAAGCAAGCCGTCACCTGCATTACCACACTTAAAAATTTCTTGCATTACACACTGCTGCTGTGCGAGCCTGTAACCGGAAGACTGCATCAAATACGTGCACATCTGGCAGCCATACATTTTCCTATAGTTGCCGATGAAGCTTACGGAGGAAAAATTCCTATGCTTTCGGAACTGAAAAAGAAATTTAAAACCGGAAAAACAGAGACCGAAGGAGGGATGATAAAACGAGTTGCACTGCATGCGTACGCACTGGAGTTTGCATGTTTCGATAAAAACTATTCAGTAGCAGCGCCCTACCCCAAAGATTTTGACGTGCTGCTGAAGCTGCTGGAGAAATACGACTTATAAACACATGCAACTGCAGATTGTGGAATTATTTTGCCAATGTACTTACTTTGGACGAGCACAATGAATTTGCGAGTAAAACAATGGCTGGATAAATACCCCGGAGGAATGCTGGTTATACTGCATGTTTGGTTGGTGCGCATGGTAGGGGTTCTGTTAAAACGCAATCACACGTTGCAACGTGAACCCGAAACCATACTTATTATTAAAATTTTGGGGCTGGGGAGCGTACTAATGGCAGCTGATGCACTCAGCAGCCTAAAAAAAAGATACCCGAATGCGAAGCTTGTTCTACTCACATCAGTTAAAGTGGCACCAGGTATTGCACCGCTAAAGCTGTTCGATGATATCTGGCAAATAGATGACCGAAGCATGGGTCGTATGCTCATTACATCCGCTAGTAATCTGTTACGTTGCTGGAAAATGCGCAGAATGTGGGTGGTTGACCTTGAGGTGTATTCGGCACTCACTACCTTATTTTCAGCATGGACAATGGCTATTAACCGATTTGGCTTTGAATTGTCGAAAGTGCAGTTCAGGCATTATATTAATACACACCACGTTTACTTTAATCAATTTATTCCGGTAGCATTGAATTATTCCGAGTTGGTTAAAGCAGCCGGAGTAGAAAATATTTCAATATTTAAACCGCCTTACATACATCAATCAACAAAGCGAGATGTGGTAGTAATCAATAATACATGCAGCGAACTGGGCGGCCATTTACGCAAACTTACAGATAGCCAACTAAAATCCTTATGTACACTGCTTACACAATCGGGCTACCGAATTATCTTAGCTGGTGCACCCTCCGATAGGTCAAAACTAGATTTATTCATACAAACACATTTTGCCACTTCTGAATCGGTTAGTCATATTGCCGGAAAGCTCACATTTTATGAATACTACCATTTTCTTTCACACTCATGCACTGCTATGATTAGCATTGATAGTGCACCACTGCACATTGCTCTCATGCTGGGTGTACCGGTTGTAAGTTTATGGGGTCCTATTAATCCCGTGCAACGCATACAACCCGACAAATCCAAACGTCATCTGTCTTATTACTTGGGTAAATCATGTTCACCTTGTATACACCTCACCGAACATATACCTTGCAACGGCAATAACCATTGTATGAAAGATATGCAAATAGCTACGATTGCTTCACTGCTTCATACTCTCATTTACGAAAATGTTTAAGTACAGGATTTTTATCTTAAGTGGAACTCTGTTGCTGGCGTATACCGTAATTGTTTGCCGTATGTTCAATGTGTCGGTATTTGATGAAACACGTGCACGCAATCAGATTTTTGGTGACGGCTACAGCGATATCAATACACTGTCGAGCGCATGGTATTTTAAAGACAGTGGCTTTACAAAAACAGCCTTTTTGCCGGTTCACGAGTATAAGGTGCAAACAAAGCAACCGGCTATATATACGCATTATCCGGCATTGCCAAATATACTTGCAGGTGCGGCTGCTGTAGTCTTGAACACCTATGATGAACCCTTGCTAAGACTTCTTCCCGTGTTACTATCGCTATTGCTGGCCTTTTTCATTTATCGGGTATTGCATAGGCTGATTCCAGATAAACGTGTGGCCTTACTGGCTACTGTATTACTTTACTCGTCCAATTATTTTATAGCCTGGGCAGATAATCTGCACCAACACCTTTACGGTGAACTTCTTAAATGGCTGAGCATAGCTGTTATGATGGAGTATTATGAAAAGGGAAGAAATCAACTGCGCTTCCTGCTAGTGCTGTGTATTATTATGCTACTGCAGGTAAATATTTCTTTTGAGCAACCTGTGTTTTTTGGAATACTGGCAGCCGGATTTGCCTGGCACTATCAGAGAAATGTATTTACCCGCGAAACGGTTTTATTGTTCGTTTCATTGTGTGCAGGATTCTTACTTCACATGTACCAAAACAAAGTGTATTTCGGTTCGTGGCAGCTGGCTATTGATGATCTGACAAACGCATTCGTATACCGAACAACAGGTCAGCAAGCAATACAAGGTGGCCATGCAGAAGAAACTTTCAGTTGGGTTCAATGGCTGACTCTGCCTGCTGATTGGCTGAACAGAATGGAACGTTTTTTTGTTCTTCCCGGTTGGTTTGTTCTGGTGGTGTATATTCTCTTTTATAAAAAAATACATACACAAGGCGAAAAGTCACTACAGTTGATTTGGGTTTTTCTGGCTGCAGGTATAGCCTGGTCAGTAGTAATGCCTCAGCACGCATTCATCCATTCGTTTACATCCAAGCATTTTGCGGTGTGGTATGCACCTGTTGCTGCATCGGGTTTGTATTTATTATACCAGCATTTAAGAAACACGTTCAGTGAAATGAATTGGTGGAAGAAAGTGTTTTATGTGTGCTTAATTGGTTATGCGTGCATCATGTTCATTACTCAACACGTGTGGGAGTTGTATTTAAAGTTCGGGGTGCTGTATACAGTTTTGTAGAACTAATAATCAAGCCTACGTTCACTCATATTCCAGCGTATGCCTGCGCCCAATAGAAATGTATCGGATTGAAACGCGGCTACATCACTCGTGGTTTTGCGGTAGGTAAGCTGCACGTCAATGAAGAAATTGTGAAACAGCATATATGAAGCGGTAAAATCTCCGATGAGTAACTGTGTGGCAATACCCTGTCCAATAGTATTGTTATAGTCCTTCATTCGGGTATTGTAATTCAACGCAATGTTTCGTCCCCAGTTAGTAATGCCTGTATCGTTTCCATAAGTTGCATAAATTCCTACAGCTTTTAACTGCAAGCGGTTTAGCGGTTGATAACGCACCACGGCAATCTGCTCGGTAAAGTTAGCGCCCAGCGGGTGAGCCATCGGCTGATTGTAATTAACATATGCATTCCGTGGATTGAACGAAGTGTACATATAGGGCCTTGCAAAATTGTATTCGAGCTGTAAATCGAGGTTGTTTACACCAAACATATCGATGTATTTTAAACCCAATTGCCCGGCATATTTATTGCCAAACCAGCCGCTTCGTTTAATTACCTCCTGCAAAACCAACTCTGAAATAACAGCCTGACCGTAAAGGGAAAAATGCTTCATGAAGTTGTATTTAAAATCGCCACCAATGATGGCCTTATCCGGACTGTTCAATCCGTTTTCAACTGCCTTGTAAAAGATAATCGGGTTTAAGTACTCGGGATCAAAACCTCCGTTGGCATACCCGGTATCACGCTGAAATACGATGGTTTGAAATAATCCGACATGCAGTTTTTTAGTCACATTCATAGCCAGGTATTGGGTGGCGTAGTAATGCCTGCGCGGATAGCGCAAACCCATAAACCGGGTGTAGTCATACACCATGCCGTAAATATTGGTGTAGTTTAATTTCCAGATGCGGGTATTCACTCTCAGAAAAAGATGCGGCCTTGAAAAGTCAGACATGTACAGCGTTCGGTAGCCGTTGCCAATAAAATTATTATCGTGCCCGAACTGCATATCGATATGCTTATTGACATTGAACGATACATAGCCGCGTGCACGCCAATAGTTGAAGGTAACCGAATCTTCTGTTTTCAAAAATCCTTCCCCGGGCAGTACCCTGTTGGTTAAAAAATAGTCGCTTGCCCAGCTGTGCGGCTTGTACAAATCGTCTTCCATGCGTGTGTACACACCTATATTATGACCAATAGCAGCTCGCATCTCAATACCGCGTGTATTGAAACTCACTATGCCGTCTTTATTGGTTTCGGTAGCAGCAAATTGATGCGTAACGGGGTTAACCGAAAGTTTAAAGTCGGGCGTATTGACAGCATAAAATGCCGATTTGTAAGCATATACACCCATACGCGACCTGCGCTTGCTCCTGGTATTTTGTGAATTGGTCCATTCAAAGTTATCGCTTTGCAGATACAGCAAATTGAAATAATCGGCCGGGGTTAATCGTGCCGTAGTCATGTCAAAACTGTCTACATACCTTACTACTGCATCGCGTCTGAAATACCTGTTGGTAAGGTTAAATTCATGCGGAGTTGCAAGTCGCCCTTGCTTTATTTCCATACGATCAAGCACATGCGTGCTGTAATGATGGGCGGGTAAATACACTCCCTGACTTTTAGCCGAAAGGGCTGCACAGCACAGCCATGTGAGTACATGTAGGCGCATGTAGGACATGGAACAAATATATGCTTTGCTGCTTTGTATACATGTAAAAGTAAAAAAATATAGATTGCAACGTGATGAACGAACTGCAAGCAAAAATCAGAATTGACGAACTAACTGCGACTTTAACCCGACACAATTACTTGTACTATGTGTTGTCGAAACCCGAAATAAGCGATTACGATTTTGATATGATGCTGAAAGAACTGGAGCAGCTTGAAACGCAATACCCGCATTTGGCTTCACCCGATTCGCCCACACAAAAAGTAGGAGGGGGTGTTACTGAAAATTTTATTCAGGTAAAGCATAAATACCCTATGATGAGTCTTGGAAACACTTACAGCAAGGAAGAGTTGCTGGAGTTTGACACACGCGTAAAAAAGGGGTTAAACACAGATGCCGTGAAGTATGTGTGCGAATTGAAAATTGACGGGCTGGCAATCGGTATCACGTATCGAAACGGGAAGTTGCTGCGTGCATTAACACGTGGAGACGGTGTGCAGGGCGATGATGTAACCGAAAACGTAAAAACTATCAGAACCATTCCTCATGTGCTAAAACCGGGAAACTACCCCGATGAATTTGAAGTGCGGGGCGAAGTTTTTATGCACCGTGCTACATTTGAAAAACTGAACGCCAGTTACCGCAAAAGCTTAGAGGCTAAGGGTTACGATGAAGAAGAAATAAAGGAAAGGCTGTATAAGAATCCCCGCAATTTTGCTTCGGGTACGCTGAAGATGAAAGAATCCAAAGAGGTAGCCAAAAGGCCGCTCGATGCGTTTTTATACTTTTTATACACCGATACACCTGTGGCTGATAAGCACTACGACTCGTTGCAGCTGCTCAAAAAATGGGGCTTTCAAGTGAGCGAACACGTTAGTCTGGTTAGCACCATTGATGAAGCCATGAACGTTTTAAACCGCTACGAAACGCAGCGCGAAAAACTGTCGTTTGATATTGATGGCATTGTGCTGAAGGTAAACGATTACGCACAACAAGAAGAGCTGGGCTTTACGGCTAAAGTTCCGCGTTGGGCTATTTCCTATAAGTACAAAGCCGAAAGTGCCCTTACACTGCTTGCCGGAATTGACTATCAGGTGGGGCGCACGGGAGCCATTACACCTGTAGCCAGGCTGCAGCCGGTTGCACTGGCCGGCACTACGGTGAAAAATGCAAGCCTTTACAATGCCGATGAAATACAGCGCCTGGAGTTGCACGAAGGTGACTGGGTGTACGTAGAAAAAGGCGGAGAAATTATTCCGAAAATTACTGGTGTTGAATTAAGCAAACGTACACCGCATGCTGTGCCTTACCGCTACGCCACCCACTGCCCTGAGTGCGGAACCGCTTTGATACGTAAAGAAGGCGAGGCGGTTCATTACTGCCCCAATGAAAGTGGTTGTCCATCGCAGCTAATTGGTAAAATTGAGCATTTCATAGGCCGAAAAGCGATGAATATTGATAGCCTGGGTGGCAAAACGGTTGAAGGCCTATACCGAAAAGGATTGCTACGCACCTATGCCGATTTGTATGCACTTTCTTCTGAAAAACTTATTGGGTTGGAAATCGAAACTTCAGAAGATGGGGAGGTAAAGCGCAGAACTCTTCAGGAAAAAACAGTAAAAAATATTCTGGCCGGTATAGATGCCTCCAAATCTGTTCCTTTTGAAAAAGTTTTGTTTGCGCTGGGTATACGAATGGTTGGAGAAACAGTAGCCAAGAAACTGGCCTCCACATTTGGAAGCATAGATGCGATAGCTTCAGCCTCGGTTGAAACTCTTACGGCTGTGCATGAAATAGGCGAACGTATTGCCGAAAATGTAGTTCTGTTTTTTTCGGACTCATCCAATGTGCATACTATTCAGCAATTAAAAGCCGCTGGCCTGCAGTTTGTGTCGGAAAACAAGCCTGCACAAAAAGTATCCGATAAGCTATCGGGTAAAACGTTTCTGGTTTCAGGCGTTTTTAGCATTAGCCGCGATGAGCTGAAATCTTTAATTGAAGCACACGGTGGCCGTAATGTGAGCACTATTTCTAAATCACTCAGCTACCTGATTGCAGGAGATAAAATGGGCCCTGAGAAGCTGAAGAAAGCCACAGACCTCCACATCGCTATTATCAGCGAAGAGGATTTCCGAAACATGATAGAGGCGTAATAAACGCTAGGATTTGGCTTTTTTATCGGCATCCGCCAAACTTAGGTTCACCGGATTTTTAACCTTCTGTTGAGTAAGTGCAATATCAATCACTTCAAGCATCGAGTTCACATAATGTATTTTCAACCCTTGCAGGTAGTGCGATTCAATATCGGCTACATCCTTGCGGTTCTGTTCACACATTACGATATCGGTTATACCTGCGCGCTTAGCAGCCAGTATTTTTTCTTTAACACCGCCTATGGGTAACACTTTGCCACGCAGTGTAATTTCTCCGGTCATGGCCAGTTTGTTTTTTACCTTGCGCTGTGTAAATACAGATGCCAGTGACGTAAGCATGGTTATACCGGCAGATGGCCCGTCTTTAGGAACTGCACCTGCTGGTACGTGTATGTGCACATCCCATTTGTCGAACAATCTTTCGTCAATGGACAAGTAAGCTGCATTTGATTTTAAAAACGTAAGTGCCGTCACCGCTGATTCTTTCATGACATCGCCCAACTGACCGGTTAAGGTTAATTTGCCGCTACCTTTGGTGAGCCTGCTTTCTATAAACAGTATTTCACCGCCTACGCTGGTCCACGCTAGTCCTGTAACTACACCGGCCGTATCGTTGTTCTGATACATTTCAGGTTCGCCACGCGGCACACCCAAAATGCGTTGTATATCCTCGCGGTTCAGTTTTTTTCGCCACGTGCTGTTCATCACCTTTTCTTTGGCTACAAAGCGGGCTACGGCAGCTATTTGTTTTTCGAGTGCTCGCACACCCGATTCACGTGTGTAGTTCGTTACAATCAACTCCAGTATATCATCGCTCAGTTCAAAATCTTTTTTCGATAAACCGTGGTTTTCGGTTTGTTTAGGAATAAGATACTTGCGTGCTATCTGCACTTTTTCCTCCATGGTATATCCGGTCAGCTCAATAATTTCCAGTCGGTCGAGCAGGGCAGGCTGTATGGTATCGAGCGTGTTGGCTGTGGCTATAAAAAGCACATTCGACAGGTCGTAATCAATTTCAACGTAATTGTCGTGAAACGCATTGTTTTGTTCGGGATCAAGCACCTCAAGCAAAGCCGATGAAGGGTCGCCACGAAAATCGCGGCCAATTTTATCTACTTCATCCAGCACAAATACCGGGTTGTCGCTTTTTATCTTTTTCAGGTTTTGAATAATACGTCCGGGCATTGCACCAATGTACGTTCTGCGGTGACCACGAATTTCGCTTTCATCATGTAAGCCACCCAGGGCAATGCGTGCATATTTGCGGTCGAGGGCTTTGGCTATTGATTTTCCCAGCGATGTTTTACCCACACCGGGAGGGCCGTACAAACAAAGTATCGGGCTTTTCATATTGCCTTTCAGCTTTAACACCGCCAGGTACTCGAGAATGCGTTGCTTTACTTTTTCCAAGCCGAAGTGGTCTTCATCCAGAATCTGTTTGGCGCGTTTCAAGTCAAAATTATCTTTGGTAAACTCGCCCCAGGGCAGGTCGAGCACTGTTTGCAGGTAACTCAACTGCACCGAATAGTCGGGTGCCATCGGATTCATTCTGCGCAGGCGTTCTACTTCTTTTCTGAACGCTTCCATCACAGCAGTATTCCATTTCTTTTGTTCACCGGCTTTCAGCAGGTTTTCTATTTCTTTCTCGGGCGAATCACCGCCCAATTCTTCCTGCAGGGCACGAATTTGCTGCTGAAGAAAAAACTCGCGCTGTTGCTTATCCATATCGCCACGCACCTTGCTTTGAATTTCGTTTTTAAGCGTGAGCACCTGAATTTCGCGGTTCAGGTTTTGCAGCACTACTTCGCAGCGTTGCTGCAGTCCCTCGGTTTCCAGTATGCGCTGTTTGGTTGCCAGATCGGCATTCATGTTTGATGAAATAAAATTCACCAGAAAGTTAGGACTGTCAATATTCCGAATAGCTATTCCGGCTTCTGACGGTATTTGTGGCGATATATCAATGATTTGAAGCGCACTGTCTTTGATGGAGCTAACCAGCGCCTGAAATGCTTCGCTTTGCTCGGGAACACCTTCGGGTATGTACGTCACTTTGGCTGAAATATGTGGCTCGGTTGACACACATTCATCCATTTTAAATCTGCGTTTTCCTTGAATGATAGCGGTCGTGTTTCCATCGGGCATGCGCATCATTCGTATAATTTTAGCCACCGTACCTACCTGATACAATTCAGCAAATACGGGATCTTCAATATTCGGGTCAAGCTGTGCTACCACGCCTATAATTTTGTCGCCTTTATTAGCTTCTTTTATAAGTTTTATCGAGCGCTCGCGACCAACCGTAATAGGTATAACCACGCCCGGGAAAAGGACAGTATTGCGAAGCGGTAAAATTGGCAGAACATCGGGATGAACCTCTCTATTCATCTCATCTTCTTCCTCGGGCGACAGGAGGGATATAAAATCCTGATTATCACTTTCGTCACTTATCAGCGATTGCAGGTATATGTTATCGTTTTCTTTCATGTGTATGTATTCTTCAATTGGCCGGTATACTTGTCAATTGCTGTGCCACAAATCAACATTTCATGCGGGTAAAGTTGTTTAACCGAACGAAGGTTGTAATTTAGCAGCACTAACATAACGTATTTACATGAAAAATTTATTTGTACTGATTACGCTTTTCTATGCTGCTACAGGCATGGCACAAACCACCATTAAATCGAATGACGTTCCGCCTGCAGTTTTGAAAAATTATTACCTGCAAAATTCTAAAGGCGTTAAAGATTCGGTTTGGATTAAAGAGATGGTAACTATTTACAAAGTAAATTACATGGATGAAGGCCAGCGTTATGAAGCCCAGTATTTTGCCAATGGCGACTGGATTAAAACATATACCGAAATTAAGCAAACGGATTTGCCAATGGGCGTTACCAATCAAATGATGAATTATTATCCGGGTTATTCAATTGCCAAAGCATTTATCGAATTGAACAACGATGGAAAATTTTATGTACTTGACTTGGTGCGTGGCAAAGATTCCATCAGCATATACTTTACCATGAGCGGTAAATTTGTGAAGTAAAACCTGTTGATCACATACAGTTATTCGAAAGACGAAACCATCGGTTTCGTCTTTCTTTTTTATACAAATGAGCAATGTCATTTTTTTATTCAGTTGCTATGGAGTACTTTGTGTGTCATTGATTTCGTTCATGAGTCCTTACAACCTGGTAAATTCACTGCCTGCATCAGCCAAACGTTTTTTTACGGACACGGCCGGATTGTGGCTATACTCGGTAAAGTTTTTCCGCACGGGCTTTTTAGCCCCATTTGAGTGGCGCGAGTGGTTGCGGCAATGCTACAATATGGGAAACCGCACACTGGCCCTGGCAGGTACCACGGCATTTATTATCGGGTTGGTACTTACCATGCAATCGCGGCCCACACTGCAGCTCTTTGGTGCCGAAGCTTGGCTACCGGCTATGGTTGGCATTTCTATAGTTCGTGAAATAGGGCCTGTGCTCACTGCACTTATTTGCGCGGGCAAAATTGGTTCGAGCATAGGTGCCGAACTAGGGTCGATGAAGGTAACCGAGCAGATAGACGCTATGGAAGTTACGGCTGTAAATCCGTTTAAATACCTGGTCACCACCCGCATTTTGGCTTGTATGTTTATGCTTCCTGTGCTGGTTATTGCCAGCGATTCCATTGCTCTGTGCGGCTCGTGGCTGGCGGTAAATCTGAATGGAAACCTGACCTTCGAATTGTTTTTTAAACAGGTTTTTGCCAATATCACATTTGGCGATTTGATTCCCTCGCTCATTAAGTCTGTTTTTTTTGGTTTTACCATTGCACTGGTAGGCTGCTATAAAGGCTTTACGGCCAGTAAAGGTACTGAAGGTGTAGGAGAGGCGGCCAATAGTGCTGTAGTAGTTTCTTCCCTCTTCATTTTCATCATCGATTTGCTGGTGGTTCAAATTACGCAATTGCTTGGCATTATATGAGTCACACACCAACTATATCGCCCCTTATTTCAGTACAGCAGGTACATAAAACATTTGGTACAAACCGGGTGCTACGCGGAGTAACCATACAGCTGCACGATGGCGAAAACCTGGGCATTATTGGTAAATCTGGGTGCGGCAAATCGGTACTTATTAGATGCATCATTGGCTTGGTAAAACCCGATGAAGGATCAGTCAATTTATTTGGAAACGATGTGTATCAGATTTCGGAACGAGAGTTGAATTTGCTGCGGCTTAAAGTGGGCTTTTTATTTCAGCACGGTGCCTTGTACGATTCGATGAATGTGTATGAGAACATGGTATTTGCCTTGCAGCGGCATACGAAGCTAACACCTGCCGAAATGAAAAAACGCTGCGAAGAGGCATTGAGCAGCGTTGGACTTGCAGGCACTGAAAAAGTAATGCCGGCCGATTTGTCGGGGGGTATGCGCAAGCGCATAGCAATGGCCCGAGCGCTGATGATGAATCCTCAAATCATGTTGTATGATGAACCAACTTCAGGTCTTGATCCGGTAACGGCTAAAGAAATCAGCTACCTTATACGCGAGTTGCAGGTAACACGCAATATTTCATCGGTGGTGATTACGCACGACATGGCGTGTGCCGAAATTGCCACGCAGCGAATAATTGCTCTGATTGACGGAATTAATTATGCCGAAGGCGATATACAGCACCTCAAATACTCGAACGATAAAAAAGTAAAGGCTTTCTTTGAATAACAATACTATGGCACAGGAACAAACACGTACACTCTGGCTCGGATTATTTGTTACTACAGGTGTAGTACTTTTTACCGTAGCCTTATACATGATTGGCAGCAATCAAAGCATATTTGGTAAAACCACCCGTGTGGTGGTGCTTTTCAGTAACGTAAGCGGGTTGCAGCAAGGCAATAATGTGCGCTTTGCCGGAACGGATGTGGGAACTGTAAACGCTATTGAAATAATTAGCGATACTGCGGTAAGTGTGATGCTGCGTATTGATGATAAATATGCCGCATTTATTAAGAAACATGCTATTGCCAGCATCGGCACCGATGGATTAATGGGGAATAAACTGGTGAACATTTTGAATGCCATGGGCCCCGATAACCGAGCAATCAAAGACAACGACACCATCATTTCCATCGACCCGGTTGAAACGGATGAAATGCTGCGAACGCTGAACCGTACCAACGAGTACGTATCGTCTATTGCCTACAACCTGAAAAATATCACCGACCAGATTGGCAACAGCCGCGGCACATTATGGAAGTTACTTACCGATCAGCAACTGGCTGTGCAGCTCGATACCATCATGGGCAATTTTCAAACCGTGAGCACTCAGGCTCGTGTGCTTTCTAATAACCTGAATCAAATGTCGGCAAGGGTGCAATCGGGGCAAGGACTACTGGGAACTTTACTTACCGATACAACCTTTGCGGTAAACCTTCAGCGCACCATGACCGATTTGCGTAAAAGTACCGAACGCACTTCGTCCATTACCAAAGATTTGCAGGATGTAATTACGAAAATAGACAAAGGAAACGGAGCATTATGGACGATGGTGCAGGATACGGCAGTTCGTGACGAACTTATACAATCCATACGCAACATCAGGAACGGAACCGATAATTTTAACCAAACAATGGAAGCGCTTAAAGCCAATCCGTTTTTGAAAAAATATTTTAAAGAGCAGGATTCAAAACAGAATAAGAAGAAGTAGTTTACTCCCAATCAATGGGCAACTTCAGTTGTGTGTAAACTGTTCGCTGCTCTTTTACCGGTTCTTCATCGTTGCTTAAATTACTCAGCGAAATACCCAGAAGCCTTACAGGTAAATGAACATTTTCATACTGCTGCAACAAATCAAAAGCGATATCGGTTAACTCTTGCTGCGAATTGATGAAATGAAAAAAGGATTTGCTGCGGGTGTGTTGTGTAAAATCAGTGTACTTCAGTTTGAGCGTAACCGTGCGGCCCGCTATGCCATGCTTTTCGCACCTGCGTGCTACTTCTTCAGCAATGCCTTCCAATTGAAGCCGCATTTCATTTAAGTCACTCAGGTCTTCTTCAAACGTTTCTTCGGCCCCCAGCGATTTTCGAATGCGTTCGGCCTCAACCGGCCTGTGGTCAATAGCACGTGCTATGCGGTAATAGTATTTGCCCGATTTATCGCCAAACACGGTAATCAATTCCTCTTCGGTGAGTTGTTTTAGATCAAGACCGGTGTGTATGCCCATGCTTTTCATTCGGTCGGAGGTGACTTTGCCAATGCCGTAAAATTTTTCAATAGGCAGCTGTTCAATAAATGCCTCGGCTTTGGCGGGAGTTATAACGGTAAGTCCATCGGGTTTTTTCCAGCCAGAGGCAATTTTAGCCAGAAATTTATTGAACGAAACTCCGGCTGATGCGGTGAGCTGAGTTGTCTCCTTGATGTGTTGCTTGATGGCTTTGGCAATATCGGTTGCCAGTTCTATTCCCGGTTTATTCTCTGTTACATCCAGGTAGGCTTCATCCAGCGAAAGCGGCTCAATACTATCAGTGTATTGCCTAAAAATAGTATGTATCTGTTCTGAAACCTGCTTGTACACATCAAACCGATGGTGCACAAAAATTAAATTGGGACACAACTGCTGCGCTTTAAATCCCGGCATTGCCGATCGCACCCCATATTTTCGTGCTTCATAGCTGGCAGCCGCTACCACACCTCTGCGTCCTTTGCCACCCACAGCCACGGGCTTTCCTCGCAGTTCAGGGAAGTCGCGCTGCTCAACCGATGCAAAAAAAGCATCCATGTCAATATGAATAATTTTGCGCTGCATAAATCCGCTATAAAGATAATTCGTGTTTGTGTGAAATAATGGAATGAACAGGCATTTTGTTTATAATACTAATGATGCAAACAACATGCGGATGTGTTTTATTTGTTGTGCAATGTTTTACGCATGTACGTATTAAAAGCCGAACATATAACCAAGCAGTACGAGTCGCACAAAGCACTCAACGATGTCAGCATCAGTGTGCCTGAAGGCAGCATTTATGGATTGTTGGGGCCAAACGGTGCAGGAAAAACCAGTTTGATACGAATCATTACACAAATAACAGCTGCCGATGAAGGGCGTATTCTCATCAACGGTGAACCGCTGCAACCAAGGCACATCAGCACAATCGGATATTTGCCCGAAGAGCGTGGCTTGTATAAAAAAATGGAAGTGGGAGAGCAGCTGATGTATTTTGCACAGCTAAAAGGATTGTCGCGCAAGGAAGCCATGTTCAGGTTAAAAAACTGGATGGAGCGGTTTGATATAAAAAGCTGGTGGCGAAAAAAAGTAGAAGAACTGTCGAAAGGGATGCAACAGAAAGTGCAGTTTATAGCCACCGTCATTCATCAGCCGTCACTCATTATTCTTGATGAGCCTTTTTCTGGATTTGACCCCGTAAATGCCGGTATTATTACCGAAGAAATATTGCGGCTTCAGCACGAAGGCTCAAGCATTATTTTTTCAACCCACCGCATGGAAACGGTTGAACAGTTGTGCGACCATATTGCATTGCTCAACAAATCGGAAAAGGTGTTGGAAGGTGAAGTAGAAGAAATAAGGTCGCGGTATAAAACCAATACATTTGAGGTTGACTACAATGGGCAAGTGCTGCAACCGTGTGAGCTGTTTTCGGTTGAACAGCACGGCATACGCGGTAATTTGCTGAGTGCGACAATTAAAGTCAATACAGCATCAAACCCAAACGACATACTTAAGTACCTGATTCAACAGGTAGAAGTACACGGCTTCACCGAACATATACCCGGCATGAATGAAATATTTATTCAACTGGTTGGTGGAGAAGTGCATGATTAATTTTCAGGTCAATCATTTCAAGAACGTACACAACTGCCGCATTCGTTTTAAAAGAACTTAATTATACAAACCGCTTTCAAATCCATCGTCTATCAGGTGGCCGGCTGATGCATCCGCAGCTTGTGTAGCCAATTGGTCGCAGCGCTCGTTTTCTTTGTGTCCTGCATGGCCTTTAATCCATTTAAATATTATTTTCTGTGTTGGGTAAAGCTGTAAAAATCGCCTCCACAGGTCCGCATTTTTCTTTCCTTTAAATTCCTTTTGCTGCCAGCCGAATACCCACCGCTTTTCCACCGCCTCACATACATATTTCGAATCGGTGTGAATGGTAACGTGCATGCCTTGCATTTTCAATGTTTCCAATGCAACAATCACCGCAAGCAGTTCCATGCGGTTATTGGTCGTGTTGCGGTACCCGGCCGATAGTTCTTTATACAAACTTCCTGATTTCAATAAAACGCCATAGCCTCCCGGCCCCGGATTTCCGCGTGCTGAACCGTCTGTAAATACATCTACGCGTGTCATAGGGTTATGCGAAATGTTGTCCACTCATCCATAGGCTTTGCACCCATATTCAAGTAAAAGTCAATAGCCGGTTTATTCCAGTCGAGCACACACCACTCCATGCGGCCGCAGCCGCGCTCACGGGCTATGTGAAGTACATGAGTAAATAAGGCTTTACCGTGGCCTTTGCCCCGGTGTTCGGGCAGCACAAACAGGTCTTCCAGATAAATTCCCGGTTTCGCCCGAAAGGTTGAATAGTTGTGAAAAAACAACGCAAAACCAACCGGTACATCCAGTTCGCGAGCAATCAATACTTCGGCATACGGGCGCTCACCGAACAACGTTTTGCGCAGTTTATCGGGCGTAGTTTCTACCTCATGCGAAAGTTTTTCGTATTCGGCAATTCCTTCAATAAAGGCTTGTATAATATGTACATCCTGTTCAGTTGCGAACGAAATAGTTGTCATAGCCGTATTAAGCGCGTTTAAGTTTAAATCTGCGCTTGATGTTCACCCTGTCGGGGTTTCCGTCACCGCGTTTGGTATCAATTTCTACGTCTATTTTAATCAGCCACGTATCTCGCGTTAGTCGGGTTCCGCTGATGGTTCCTTTGTTTACCTTATGAAATCCTCGGTTGGCACAAAAGCAACCCAGCATAAAGTAGGCATTGGCTGCGCTCAACTCTTCGTTTTTAAGCGTGAATTTCCCGCTGCGGTTAGGGCTAAATTCAAAACTTAGGGTTGTGGTTTTTTCGTCATCGGCCACTTCAGCATACTCGGCTACTTTGTGCGTGTATTCAAACACCCAGTTTGAACCCGACTTTCTTTCCATGTGGAAGTTACTTGTTCCTTGCTGCTCCACACGTTCCAATTTCTGTGCGTTGTACCAGTTACATTCATGCTGTTCGGGGTTTAATTTGCCTTGGGCGGCTACCGAAAATGTTGCGGCAACAAAGGTTGTGAGGATGATGTATGTTTTCATGCTGATAAATAAGTTAGTAGTTCGCCTACCACAAATGTGCTTCCGCCTATAAAGACTACATCATTTGCTTTAGCTGCTTGCTGAGCGGCAATATAGGCATCTTTCACGGTGTTGTAAACACCACCTGCAATACCTTCATTAATTGCTTTATCGGCCAGTTCACTGGCCGGCAGCGCTCGTGGTAATTGTGCATTGCAAAAATAATACTGCGCATGCCGTGGCAATAAGTCGAGTATGGCCGTACTGTCTTTGTCGCGCACCATGCCCCACACAATGTGGCAACTATCAGTAGGCAGATCGGCCAGTTGTTTCATCACCCATTCTATTCCGTTTTTGTTGTGACCGGTATCGCAAATGGTAAGCGGAGAGGTTTTCACGATTTGCCAGCGCCCCATTAGTCCGGTGAGCGACTTAGAATTGGCTATTCCATTTCTTACGTGTTGTTCATGGAGTTCAAAACCCAATTGCCGGAGCACTTCAACAGTTGTCAGCACGGTAACTGCATTTTTTTGCTGATAGTATCCGCCCAGGTCACACTCCAGGTTTACGTACGCAGGCGTATTCTGTTTGTAAACATCCAGCATACACCCGCCCGCATCCGTAGGTGTAAACTGTGCTACCTGAAACTCGTCAAATGCCTTGATGAGCGTGCTGTGTGTGCTGTTGGCTTTTTGAGTAAATACGGGTAGCGTTTCATGGTGGTATTCGCCAATCACTACGGGCACGTTAGATTTTACAATCCCGGCTTTTTCAAAGGCTATTTTAGGCAATGTATCGCCCAGCATATCCATGTGATCCCAACCTATATTGGTGATGACAGAAGCCACCGGGTGAATTACATTGGTACTATCAAGTCGTCCGCCCAAACCGGTTTCAACTACAGCAACATCTACACCTTGCTCGGCAAAATAGTCAAAGCAAAGAGCTACCGTCCATTCAAAAAACGATGGTTGTATGCGTTCAAAGTCGGCTTGATAACGCTGCACAAAATCCATGACTTTTTCTTTCGGAATCATTTCGCCATTAATGCGTATGCGCTCTCTGAAATCAATCAAGTGAGGGGAGGTGTACAACCCGGTTTTATATCCTGCCGACTGCAGCACTGCTGCCAACATATGCGATGTTGATCCTTTACCGTTTGTTCCGGCTACATGAATGCTTTTAAATGTGTGCTGTGGATTGCCCAGCAATTCGCAAAGTGCTAACGTATTGGTCAGGTCTTTTTTGTAGGCAGCTGCGCCAATGCGAGTATACATGGGCAATTGCGCATACAGGTATTCAAGTGTGTGCTGATAATCCACAGCTGCAAATAACATGTTTCGATGCATTATTTGCACGTATATGAAAGGTAAAATAAAAGGTTTATGCTTTAGTAATTGACATTGAAACGAATGTGTAAGCAGTTAATCGCAATGGTCACAGCGCATGTTAACAATCACTGTACAGTTTCACCTGTAAACACCCCAGTGCTGTATATTTTATATATGCACAAGTAAAATTTCTGCTAAATTCGCCCGCCTGAAACCTATCTCCAATGAGTAAAGAGTACGATTTTAAAGCCATTGAGCAACGCTGGCAACAGTATTGGAAAGAACACCACACGTACCGAACACCGGATACTAGCCACTTGCCTAAATGTTACGTACTCGATATGTTTCCTTACCCGAGTGGTGCTGGCCTTCACGTTGGTCACCCGCTGGGCTACATCGCATCGGATATTTACGCCCGATACAAGCGACTGAAAGGTTTTAACGTATTGCATCCGATGGGATATGATGCATTCGGCTTGCCGGCCGAGCAATATGCCATCCAAACCGGGCAGCACCCTGCAGTTACAACCAAGCAAAACATAGCACGCTACCGCGAGCAAATGGATAAAATTGGTTTCAGTTATGACTGGGAACGTGAAATCAAAACCTGCGAACCCGATTATTACCGCTGGACACAATGGATATTTCTTCAGCTATTCCATTCATGGTACAATACCGCAACGAATAAAGCCGAACACATCAATACGCTGATTCAGCAATTTGAACAAAAGGGATTTGACGGAACCGACAACTCGATACTGACCGGAGGAACTGAATTTGAACTGCGCAACTTTTCAGCTGATGAATGGAAACAGATGAGTGAAAAGCAGCAGCAACTGACCTTGCAGCATTTCAGGCTGGCATATTTGAGCGATGCATTTGTAAACTGGTGCCCTGCACTGGGAACCGTGCTTAGCAACGATGAAGTTAAGGATGGTGTAAGCGAACGCGGAGGTTTTCCTGTGGAGCGAAAGTTAATGAAACAGTGGAGTCTTCGCATTACGGCCTATGCCGAACGGTTACTGGTTGATTTGGAAAAAATAGACTGGAGTGAGAGTATTAAAGAAGCGCAACGCAACTGGATAGGCAAATCGCAGGGCAGCAGCCTATTTTTCAAAATACAGGATACAGAATTTGATGTAGAAGTTTTTACCACCCGTCCCGATACCCTTTTTGGTGTTAGCTTTATTACGTTGGCTCCCGAACACGAATTGATTCATGAACTGGCAACAGCCGAATACCGTGACGATGTGCTGAGCTATATAGACTATGCCAAAAACCGCA
This sequence comes from Bacteroidota bacterium, assembly GCA_046309355.1. Taxonomy (GTDB): domain Bacteria; phylum Bacteroidota; class Bacteroidia; order UKL13-3; family UKL13-3; genus CAYSBE01. Next base: position 17,132 of record JBKCPL010000048.1, on the reverse strand, counting down.
GCGAACGTGAACGCATGGCCGATGTGAAAAAAGTGACCGGACAATTTACCGGTGCCTATGCCTTGCATCCATTTACCGGTGCAGAAATTCCGGTATGGATTGGCGATTATGTTTTAGCCGGGTATGGAACCGGGGCAGTGATGGGAGTACCCGCACACGATGCCCGCGATTACCGATTTGCCAAACACTTCGCATTGCCTGTGCTGCCTGTAATTGAGCCTCCTGCACACGAAACTCAGTTTAAAGGATTTGAAGTAGAATCGTACGATGGAAAAGAAGGAACGCTTATTAACTCCGACTTTTTGAATGGTTTGGGTGTTAAAAAGGCCATCCGAACCGCTATTGATTATATTGAACAAAAAGGCGTAGGCAAAGGCAAAACCAATTACCGTTTACGCGATGCCATATTCGGACGGCAACGCTACTGGGGTGAGCCAATTCCGGTGTATTACAAAGACGGATTGCCTTTCCCGATACCCGAGCAGGAACTGCCTCTGGTTCTTCCTGAAATTGACAGCTTTTTGCCCACCGAAGATGGCGAACCGCCATTGGCACGAGCTAAAAACTGGAAATATAAAGGGCAGTACGATTACGAATGGACAACTATGCCCGGATGGGCCGGTTCATCGTGGTATTTTTTACGCTACATGGATCCGCAAAATTCAAGCGAATTAGCCGGAAAGGAAGCCTTGAACTACTGGCAAAATGTGGACGTGTATATGGGAGGCAGCGAGCATGCTACCGGACATTTGCTGTATGTACGCTTCTGGACTAAGTTTCTGCATGACTTGGGGTATATACCTGTTGACGAACCTGCAAAAAAGCTTATCAATCAGGGAATGATACAGGGTAGAAGCAATTTTGTATACCGCGTTAAGGATACGAACACGTATGTTTCTGCAGGGCTTAAAGACACATACGAAACAACAGCACTGAATGTAGATGTAACTATCGTAGAAAATGATGTGCTCGATACGGCAGCGTTTTGCAGTTGGAGAGAAGATTTCGAAGGAGCTGAGTTTATATTGGAAGATGGGAAATACATCTGCGGTGTTGAAGTAGAAAAAATGTCGAAGTCGAAATGGAATGTGGTGACGCCCGATGCCATTATTGATCACTACGGTGCCGATACATTGCGCTTGTACGAGATGTTTTTGGGTCCGCTTGAGCAAAGTAAACCGTGGAGTACACAAGGCATTGAAGGTGTTCATCGCTTTCTGAAAAAAATGTGGAAACTGTTTTACGATGCCAATGGAAATTTGATTGTAGAGGATGCCGAACCTTCAAAAGCTGAATGGAAAGCACTGCATAAGGTAATCCGAAAAACAGCAGAAGATATTGAAGCCTTTTCATTCAATACTACGGTAAGTACCTTCATGATTTGTGTAAACGAATTGACCGACCTTAAATGCACTAAAAAATCTATCCTAAGCGATTTGTTGATTTGTATGGCATCCTTTGCTCCGCATATATGCGAAGAGCTGTGGCGTGCGCTTGGAAATACACAAAGCATTACACAAGCTGCATTTCCGGTGTTTAAACCGGAATACCTCGTAGAAGATTCGTTCAGTTACCCCATATCCATTAATGGCAAGGTGCGCACCAATATTGAATTTAGTTTGCAGGCAGATGCAGCCTTAGTGGAACAGCAAGTGCTGGCTGATGAAACCGTACTAAAATGGCTGGAAGGAAAAGCGCCCAAAAAAGTGGTATTTGTAAAAGGGCGAATTGTGAATGTGGTGGTATAGTACCGCAGCACCGTCAACATTGTTTTATGCTCAGGTATTTTTCGTAGTTCCCCAGATGTAAGTTATACACCCGAAAATCAAAAACTGTAACCGAATTGTTACTACCGCATGCCGCTACTGAATTTTACCGATAAGGGTATGTATGTGCCCGCAGCCGATGTGTATATCGACCCCTGGCGTGCGGTAAAGAAAGCCTTGATTACACATGGACACAGTGACCATGCGCGGTCGGGTTCATCGGCATACCTTACTCACCACCAATCGATTCCCATTTTAACAAAACGCCTCGGAAACCTAAACTACCAAGGCGTTGAATACGGTGAAGTCATCACTATCAACGGAGTTAAGTTTTCGTTTCACCCAGCAGGACATGTATTGGGCTCATCGCAAATACGCATTGAACATCAAGGCGAAGTGTGGGTGGCCAGTGGCGATTACAAACTGCAAAACGATGGGGTGTGCACACCCTTCGAGCCCGTAAAATGCAACACATTCATCACCGAATCAACATTTGGCTTGCCGGTGTACAACTGGATGCCGCAACAGGACGTATTTAACGAAATAAACGAGTGGTGGTCAAAAAATGCCGAGCAGGGAAGGTGCTCTATCATTTATGCCTATTCGCTAGGTAAGGCACAACGCATTTTGCAGCATGTAAATGAATACATTGGGCCGGTGTATGTGCACGGTGCGGTGGCCGGTATGAACGAGGCTTATGCAGAAGCAGGAATAGAACTGAAGCCTTACACGAAAGTATCATCCAATATCGACAAAAGCCTTTACCGCAAAGCGCTCATTATAGCTCCGTCAAGTGCCGATGCCTCGCCCTGGATGAAAAAATTTGAACCGTACAGCACAGCTTTTGCCAGTGGCTGGATGGCAGTTCGTGGCAACCGCAGGCGTTTGTCTGCCGACCGCGGGTTTGTGCTAAGCGATCATGCCGATTGGGGAGAAGTGAATACAGCCGTAAAAGCTACTGAGGCCTCACAAGTGCTGGTAACACATGGCTTTACCGATACATTTTCCCGATGGCTGTGCGAAAACGGATACGATGCCCGACCGGTAAAAACTGAATACGCAGGCGAACAACTGAGTACCGAGGATGTAAATGAACCAAAGGCATGAAGCGTTTCATACAGTTGTTTAATACCATTGATCAAACCAACCGCACCAATGAAAAAGTAGATGCGCTGATTCGCTATTTCAATGAAACAGACTCCTCGGATGCACTGTGGACTATAGCCTTGTTCACGGGAAGGCATCCTAAAAGGCTGGTTAAAACAACACAGCTACGCGAGTGGGCAGCAGAGGCCGCACGACTGCCGCTGTGGCTTTTCGAAGAAGCATACCACTTTACAGGCGATTTATCCGAAACCATTGCCTCGGTTATTCCTGATTCGTCAGCGCGAAATGAGGAGCACGAAAGCCTTACTGTATGGATGAACAAATTAGTGGCTATGCAACGTGCTACCGATGAGCAGAAGAAAGAATTCATCATCCATGCCTGGCAACAATTCACTAAAAATGAACGCTTCGTGTTTAATAAACTCACTTCGGGCGCTTTTCGCATGGGCATTTCGCAAACACTGATGACTCGTGCATTGGCCAAGTCACTGAATAAAGACGAACAGCACATTGCTCATCGCTTAATGGGCGATTGGACACCGTTTACAACTACCTTTGGCCAACTGCTGCTAAATGAACATACAGGCGATGAAGACTCCAAACCTTATCCGTTTTACCTGGCTTATGCCGTTGAAGGCGAAGTTCGTGAATTGGGCAATATCAGCGAGTGGCAAGCTGAATTCAAGTGGGATGGCATTCGTGCGCAAATCATTGTTCGCAACAATATGCTCTACATCTGGTCGCGCGGACAAGAACTGATTACCGATAGTTTTCCCGAACTGAATGAATTGACATCTGTACTACCTGACGGTACCGTGCTGGATGGCGAACTGCTGATTTTGCAGAATGGCGAGGTAGCACCCTTTCAGGTTTTACAAACCCGCATTTCACGTAAGAAAGTCAGCGCTAAACTATTGGCCGATGCACCTGCTTTTTTATATGCCTACGATGTGCTCGAATTAAACGGAATGGATGTAAGAAAGGAACCTCTACACTTGCGCAGGCAAAAACTGGAGCAATTGCTGGGGCATCTAAACAATCAACGTATTCGCATTTCGCCTGTACTCACCTGTACAAACTGGGACGAACTGACACAGCTTCGCCTACAGTCGCGTGAGCAAAAAAGTGAAGGCATCATGCTCAAACACATTCATTCCATGTACGAAGTTGGCCGCAAAAAGGGAAACTGGTGGAAGTGGAAAGTTGACCCAATGACCGTAGATGCGGTGATGATTTATGCCATGAGTGGGAGTGGACGCAGGGCAAATCTGTTTACCGATTATACATTTGCCGTAAAAGACGATACAGGAAATTTGGTTCCGTTTGCAAAAGCCTATTCAGGTTTAACCGATGCCGAAATAAAAGAGGTAGATGCCTGGATTCGTAAAAATACCCTCGAAAAATTTGGGCCGGTTCGCAGCGTTAAAGCCGAACTGGTGTTTGAACTGGGTTTTGAAGCCATCAATTTTTCAACACGCCACAAATCAGGTGTAGCTGTTCGTTTTCCTCGTATATTGCGGTGGAGAAAAGACAAACCCGTGAACGAAATTGATACACTGGCACAACTAAAATCCTTAATTACCGCATGAATGCATTAAAACAACTCGGCTGGCCATTAGGCATTATTGGTCTGGCTTTATTAATTATCGGACTCATATCCGTAACCGCTCCAAACATGTCAGTGGAAACGCTGATGATGTATTTTGGTGTTATGCTGCTCATTATTGGCGGTGTACAGTTTACGGTAGCCGCTATGCTCAAACAAAAAATTAGTAGGTGGTTACTCCTAGCTGCATTAGGCGTGTTGTTTGCTGTTTTAGGGTTTTACATGGTTAAAAATACTCAAAAAGCAGCAACGGCATTTACTCTCATAATGGCTGTGTGGGCAGGAGTAATGGGGGTGGTTCAGTTGATTATTGCTTACATCAATAAACCTGCACGTATATTTTTACTCAGCATGGGTGGCATATCTATCTTTTTTGGCGTACTCATCTTCTTAAACCCGTTTAGCGGACCCAATACACTTCAATTTATGGTTGGCTTTTATACCCTGTTGCTAAGCTTTTTTATACTTTACCTTACGTTTAAATTACTTACAGCCAAAACAACTCAAACAAACGGCAACCAATCGTTGTAGTCATTCATGTGCGTGTTACACACCTAAAACCGATAAAGCAATTTGACGCCTGGTTTCAGTTAAAATCATGGCAGCCGTTTCCATTTCAACAGGAGTGCTGGCGTGCGTATTACGAAGGTAAAAGTGGGCTGTTAAATGCACCCACCGGTTCGGGAAAAACATATGCGCTGGCCCTTCCGCTTTTGGGTCACATTGCTGCATTGCCCCCACAAAAAAAGCCATCGCTCAAAGCTATTTGGATTACACCTATACGTGCCTTGGCCAACGACATAAAACTGGCTGTAACCGAAGCTGAACAATATATTGCGCCCAATGCGACAATTGCTGTTCGTACAGGCGATACCTCAACAAAAGAGCGACAGCAGCAAAAGAAAAATATACCTGATTTTTTAATCACCACTCCCGAAAGTTTGCAACTGATGATTGCACAAAAAGGAGCTGCCGAAATGCTGTCAACGGTTCAGGCTATTGTGGTAGATGAGTGGCATGAATTGCTGGGAAATAAACGGGGCGCATTGCTCGAACTTTCACTTTCGTATTTGCGAGGTATAAATCCCGCCATTCGCATTTGGGGCATCAGTGCCACCATTGGCAATTTAGAACAAGCGCGAGAAGTATTGCTGGGACATCAAACCTCACATTTCAATAACAGTTGCCTCATTAAAGCTCAACTCGAAAAACGCATCGAGATTGTTTCGGTATTGCCCGATGAGATGGAAAAATTTCCATGGGCGGGGCATCTGGGCGTTAAACTCATTCACAAAATCATACCGCTGCTCGACAACGTGAACAGTACGCTCATTTTCACCAATACGCGGGCACAATCTGAAATTTGGTACCAGCATTTATTGCAGCATGCGCCACACCTTGCCGGACAAATGGCCATGCACCACGGTTCCATAAGCAACGACATGAGAAGTTGGGTAGAAGAAAGCCTGCACCGAGGCGAACTGAAAGTAGTGGTGTGCACATCCAGCCTCGATTTAGGTGTTGACTTCAGGCCGGTTGAACAAATTATACAAATAGGTGGACCAAAAGGCATAGCACGTTTTATGCAACGAGCCGGCCGTAGCGGACACCAACCCGGTGCAATCAGCAAAATCTACTTTGTACCCACGCATGCCATCGAATTGATGGAAGCATCGGCAATGCGCAAAGCCATTGAGCAGCAGAAAATGGAAAGCAAAACTCCCGTAATTCGTGCGTTTGATGTGCTTTGTCAGTATGCAGTTACCCGTGCGCTAGGCGATGGTTTACACCCCGACAGGGTATTTGACGAAATCAGCTCAACACATTGCTTTTCCAGCATTTCAAAAAGTGAGTGGCAACGAGTGATACAATTTATAAACAGTGGAGGCGACACGCTGTATGCCTACGATGAGTTTAAGAAAGCCGAATGGTGTGATGACGGCTTACTGCGGGTTCTGAAAAGAAAGCTGGCCATGCAGCATCGCCTGAGTATCGGCACCATTGTGAGCGACCCGGCTGTGAATGTAAAATATATGAATGGAACTCACTTGGGTTCGGTCGAGGAGTATTTCATCGCCCGCATGAAACCCGGTGATGTATTTACGTTTGCCGGTAAAACACTGGAAATTATACAGTTCAAAGAACTTAGTGTTTTTGTACGCAAGGTAAACAGAAAAGGAGCTGTGGCCAGTTGGCAGGGCGGAAGGCTGCCGCTATCCAATCAGCTTTCGGAAATGCTGAGACTGGGAATGGGTGAGTACCTGAATGGAAATGTGCTGGATAGTGAATACGAAGCTGTCAGAGATATTTTGGAGTTTCAAAACACACGCTCACTGGTACCCAACATTAATCAGTTACTGATAGAGAAGCTGAAAAGCAAGGACGGTTACCACGTATTTATTTACCCGTTTGAGGGTCGCAATGTACATGAAGGTCTGTCAAGCCTGGTGGCCTACCGAATAGCACAACATCTGCCCATAACATTTTCGTTAGCGTTTAACGACTATGGTTTTGAGCTGCTCAGCGATCAACCCATACCCATAGAAGATGCACTGGAAGAAGACTTGTTTAATGACAATAACCTGATGAAGGACATGATGCATAGCATAAACAGTGCGGAAATGGCCAAACGTAAATTCAGAGATATTGCGCATATAGCAGGATTGATTTTTACCGGATACCCTGGAAAAAGCATGAAAGCCCGGCATCTGCAAGCATCTACATCCTTATTTTTTCAAGTATTGAGCGAGCATGAACCCGATAATCTGCTTATTCAACAAGCATATGACGAGGTGTTGTATGATCAGCTGGAGGAGGTAAGATTACGCATGGCTTTACAGCGCATACAACATCAACGCATTGAATTGGTGGAATTAACACAGCCTTCTCCGTTTTCATTTCCGATATTGGTTGACCGCCTGCGTGAGAAGTTAAGCAGCGAAAAACTGGAAGACCGCATCATAAGAATGCAAATGCAGTAGGGGTAAGGGTTATGAGCTATGGGTAAATAAAGATGCCGCAACAGTGGAGCTAAAAAATAGAACCGAATACCGGGTGCAAAATCAACACCAATGCGGTGAATCAACTGATTAGTTGCAGCATTTTTTTAGTTAAAAAATGCTTCAGTGAAAAGTGGTCTCGCCAGGGATCGAACCTGGATCTAGGGCTTCGGAAACCCTCATACTATCCGTTGTACTACGAGACCCAAGGTGCAAATATAGCAACTGTAGCTGTATATCCGCTGGGCATGGCCATAAATAAGGCTCTTGAGTGATGACTGTAGTTAGCGGATTTAAGCGCATCGCTCAATGGATAATAGCTCTTTCGGTGATGAAATACGTCATAACATTTTTGCTATTAGTTGCCCCAAATACCAAGGAGCTGATTACGGAGTCGAATTAGTTTTTACTGAGTTGTGCTCCAGCGACCTCCTTACAGGATTTGAAGTAAATCCGATGTATTTACTATCAACCTGATGAGTACATTATGCGTATACCGTGTACACACTAAAAGTATAGTAGCCCCAGCAGGACTCGAACCTGCGACCTACGGTTTAGAAAACCGGTGCTCTATCCAACTGAGCTATAGGGCCAAATAGTTTCCAAAAAAAAGAACGTTTTCGGTTTAGAAAACCGATGCAAATTAAGTGAAAATATGCTTGGCGTGCAAATGTTAGCCATTATGCAGTGTCAACTCGCGCAACGCATCGTTAAGCACATGCAAGCGAACTTCAGTATGCATTACTCCGGGCAGTAATTCAGAAATTTTCTCAGGCCATTCTATCAGGCATGTATGTCCGCTGTATAGGTACTCCTCATAACCCATATCATATACTTCGTCTATTGTGCGTATTCTGTAAAAGTCAAAATGATACACAGTGTTTCCGTCTTCAGTTGCGTATTCATTTACAAGTGAAAATGTAGGGCTCGATGCAGTTCCCAAGCATTTCAACCGCCTGCAAATAGCCTTTATAAGTGTAGTTTTGCCGGCCCCCATTTCGCCATAAAAAACGATGACCGGATACTGCGCATTGCTAAGCACATGCTTGGCTGCATCATCAATGGTACTCAGTGTAAACGTCATTGGGGAAAGGTGTAACGGTAGGTAAAATGTATTTTGGTGGTTTTTGCACCCAGTGCATCGAACAACGAGTGCATCTTCGGGTTAAAATCGCCAATCCAAGCCAACTCTGACGTAAGCATGTTGGGTTTCTTCGCCATGCATTCGTGAAATTTCATAATCATTCCCACTTCAAGTCCCAGGTTTTGATACTTGGGTATAACGCCAAACACAATGCCTCGAACTCGGTTAATGCTACCAAAATGGCGATACCATAAAAATTTAAGTTTACCCCACCAGTTCATTTTGCCGTTCAGGTGTTTAAATATCTGATTCACATCAATGGTATTTATATAAAAACCTGCAGGTTCGCCATGTGCATATACAAACCAAATGATGTCTTCCATCAGTATCGGCCTAAGCGATTTCAGCGTATTACGCACACGTGCTTCCGTCATGGGCGAAAAGTCAACTCGGTGGCTCCAGGCCTGGTTGTATATGGTTACAAAATCAGCGGCAAATCGCTCCATTTCGGAATCCCGATAATGCTCAAATCTGTATGCCGGATTGGATAATACACGTGAGGCTATTCGGCTGAATCGCTCTACATCAAAATCAGTTCGGTTTATCTCCGATGTCGACTGCTCAACCGTTTTTACAAAACCATACCTTTCAAAGAGGTCTTTGTAATAGGGGGGATTATAATTTTCTAAATAGCTGGGATTTTTGAACCCTGACACCATAAGTCCCCAGAAACGGTCTTTTTCGCCAAAGTTAATTGGACCATCCATTGCGCTTACGTTGCATTTTATTAGCCAATTTACACACGCATCAAACAGCAGGCGGGCTGCCTCATAGTCATTGACGCATTCAAAAAAACCCATACCACCTATGCGCTTCCCCGAATGGCTGAAGTACTTCTCGCTGTAAAATGCAGCTACACGTCCGATAACCGTATTCTCCTTATCTAGCAAAAGCCACCGTTGGGCATCGCCCTGTTTAAAATACGGATTGGTGTGGCGGTCAAATACATCTTCGATATCATTCTCAAGATGGCAAATCCATTCTTTATCATCCTTATAAAGCCGATGAGTCAATTTATGAAAGCTTCGTATATCAGCTGATGAATGAACGACTTTAATTTTCATGTGCGATTAATAGCCCTGCAATGATACGAACCGAAATGAAAAATTGTATTTTCGCTGCCGGTTAAAACATAATTTCATGCTGAACATAGGAGATAAGCTACCCGCATTTAGCCTTCAAGGCTACGACAATAAATTGCATTCACATTACGATCATGCGGATAAATATGCGCTGGCTATCGTGTTTACATGCAATACCTCACCTCAGGCCAAGGCTTATAGCCAACGCCTGCTCAAATTGTTTGAAAAATACAACGATGATAACCTGGGTATTATCGGCATCAACTCAAACGACCCGGCAAAAGAACCCGATGATTCTCTGGAAGGCGTTAAACGTGCTGCATTTCATTTTAAAATGAATGAACTGAGTTTCTTATACCTGAAAGATGAGGACCAGTCAGTAGCTAAACTGTTCGGTGCTACAGTAACACCTGAAGTATTCCTATTTAACTCAAAACGTGAACTGGTGTACAAAGGCGCCATTGACGATAACTGGGAATCGGAAGCCGGAGTTACTCAGGCATACCTAGAAGATGCCATAGAGTGTGCGCTGGACGGAATGGAAGTTGATTATCCGGAGATACCGGCTGCAGGAACTCCCATAGTTTGGAAATAAACCTATGAGCACATACCTCAACAACAAGGTAGTGTTAATAACAGGTGCCTCATCGGGTATAGGTGAAGCTACAGCGTATGCATTTGCCCGAGCAGGATGTAGGCTGTCGCTGGCTGCCCGAAATATGGAAAAGCTCAATCAAGTAAAAAAAACATGTGAGCAGCTGGGTTCACCCGCTGTACTTGCAGTAAGGGTAGATGTGGCTGTGGAAACCGATTGCATGGAGTGGGTTCAAAAAACAGTGACGGAATTCGGCACTGTTCATGTTCTTATTAATAATGCTGGTATAACCATGCGTGCCTTGTTTAACGAACTAAACCTTGATGTGATGCGCAGCGTCATGGATATTAATTTCTGGGGAACGGTGTATTGCACCAAGTACGCCTTGCCTTACATACTTCATAACCAGGGATCGGTAGTGGGAATTAGTTCTGTGGCCGGCATAAAAGGCCTACCTGCACGTGCCGGTTATTCAGCATCTAAATTTGCAATGCACGGCTTTTTAGAATCATTGCGTATCGAAAACCGAAAAAATGGCCTGCACGTTGGCATTGTATGTCCGGGTTATACCAACTCCAATATTCGCACCACTGCGTTAAATAAACAGGGGCAACCACAGGCCGAATCACCGTTTGATGAATCGAAACTGATGCCGGCCGAAACGGTTGCAGATAGCATACTTAACTGCGTTGTTAAGCGTAAATCATTTAGCTTGCTAAGTAAAGAAGCCCACCTTACATACTGGCTCAATAAATTTTTTCCCGCCTGGGTCGATAACCTGGTCTATCGTGTAGTTGCAAAAGAAAAAGACAGTCCATTTTCATGAATAAGCAAGTTGAACACCAATTAAAAACCGAGCTGGTACAGGCGTTACAAGCCGTGTATCAGATATCAGCACACGACCACGAGTTAACCATCGAACCTACTCGTTCAGACTTTGAAGGCGATTACACGTTTGTAGTGTTTCCTTATATAAAAGCAGCACGAACATCACCGGAAACACTGGCAACAGCAATAGGCTCTCACCTCATACAACATGGCCTTACAGTAACACAATTTAACGTAGTAAAAGGCTTTTTAAATCTCACACTTCATACGCAGGTTTGGCTGGATGCACTTGCATCGGCAGCCGTGCAAACTAACTACGGAGCAGCCGAACTCAGGCATCAAAAGGTGTTAATCGAATACTCATCTCCCAATACGAACAAGCCTTTGCATTTGGGTCATATTCGGAATAATTTACTGGGTTACAGCATAGCTGAGGTTTTAAAAAAAGCCGGCTACACCGTGTTTACCTGCAATCTGATTAACGACCGGGGAATCCATATTTGCAAAAGCATGCACGCCTGGATGTATTTTGGGAATGGCGAAACGCCCGAATCATCAGGCATGAAAGGCGATCATTTGGTAGGCAAATACTACGTTATTTTTGATACCGAGTACAAAAAGGAAATAAACGCATTGGTGGCTCAGGGCAAAAGCGAAGAAGAGGCTAAAAAAATTGCGCCATCCATACTTAAAGCTCAGGAATTGTTGCGCAAATGGGAGGCAGGCGATGAAGAGACGATTCAGGTGTGGAAGACCATGAACGGCTGGGTATATGACGGATTTGAATCAACATATAAAAAACTGGGCGTGTCGTTTGATAAGTATTACTACGAATCAAACACTTACTTGCTTGGCAAAGACATCGTGCAACAAGGACTTAACAAGGGTGTTTTTTATAAAAAAACGGATGGCTCGGTGTGGGTTGATTTAACTGACGATGGATTGGATCATAAACTGCTGCTGCGTGGCGATGGAACATCCGTCTATATCACCCAGGATATAGGAACTGCCGAATTAAAATTTACTGATTTCGGATGCGAACGTTCTGTTTATGTAGTAGGAAATGAGCAGGATTATCACTTTAAAGTGCTGCAATTAATTTGCCGTAAGTTGGGCAGGCCTTATGCCGATGGAATTTACCACATGAGCTATGGCATGGTAGAGTTGCCCGAAGGCAAAATGAAATCGCGCGAGGGTACCGTGGTTGATGCCGATGACCTGATGCACGATATGGTACTTACAGCCGAAGAAACCACATTGGCTCTGGGCAAAACTCAGGGACTCGAAGCCGGTGAGCTTACACAGCTTTATGAAATTATTGGCATGGGTGCGTTGAAATACTTTTTACTAAAAGTAGATCCACGTAAAAAAATGCTGTTCAATCCGGCCGAATCAATCGATTTTCATGGAAATACCGGACCGTTTATACAATATACCTATGCACGCATACGCTCCATTTTGCGTACTGTTGGCGATTTCAACGTTCAGAAAATAGCAGCTGCCGATATACACCCTACAGAACGGCAGCTCATAAAAATTCTAGGTCAATACCCGATTATAGTTGAAGAGGCCGCCCGGGAAATGTCGCCCGCAGTTATAGCTAATTATAGCTATGATGTTGCCAAGGCGTTTAATCAGTTTTACCACGAATGTCCGATTGTGCGTGAACCTAATGAACAAACACGCCATATACGTTTAATACTATGCCGGCTCACAGGCTATGTTGTACAGGACGCCTTCAGTCTACTAGGCATAAATGTTCCCGAACGCATGTAATGATGAAGCAATTTCGGTTTATTACAGCAGTTTTCATTACAGCTACGCTGTTTATTCAGTGCAGTAGTAGGGGCAAATTGATGCAATTGGCTGCTGCTGCCGAACAACGCGAGGAATATGATGATGCGGCAAAGTACTACTACAATGTAGTGCTGCAGCAGCCCAAAAACGACAAAGCAAAAGCCGGTTTAAAAAGTAGCGGACAAAAAATTCTGACGACCAAGTTTGCCTCATTCAGCAAGCTGGTGATAGCCAACCGCATCAAAGAATCCATTGAACAATACCAGTTCGCAGAACAATTTTTTGCCAATGCGCAACGTGTAGGAGTGGAGCTCGACTGGCCGGTTGAATACAGGGAGGTGTACGATGATGTGTGTGCCGAGTATGCTTCGCAGGTGTTTGATGAAGCCCTGGTACTGATGAATCAGAAAAAATACGATCAGGCTGAAACCAAATTTGCACAAATTGCGCAACTGGATACCTCTTACCGCGGCATTTCTGTTTTGCGCATACACACCGTATACGATGCACTGCATAAGAAAGCCTCACAGCTGATGCAGGCCTCGAGGTTTAAAGAAGCTTACAGCGTATGGAACAAACTGCTGGCGCTAGACCCACAGTATAAAGATGCCGCTGCTATGAGCGAATTGGCCAAAAGCAAAGCCACATTAAAATTGGGTATTTTTCCTGTGCATACCAACACACCTGTAGATATGTCGACATTCGAACGAACAATGGATGTTCAGGTATCAAAAAACAACACGGCTTACCTGCAATTGTGGGGACCAAACACCATGCGTGATAAATTAACCACCCGCGGTTGGCAAGATATAAGCACAACGACTCAGGTAATAGAAGCAGCTAAAAACACCACATTATCTTACGTGGTATGGATTGAATTACTAAATAGTGTAGATACTGCGTACGAAATCAAATCGAAACCTACGGATGCGTATGAGGCCGTATCGGACCAGATTTTAAATCCCTACACCGGAACCTACACATACATCACCAAATTCAAAAAAATACTGCTGAACGATTCGCATAAAGGGATTGAACTGTCCTATCGTTTTCGGGTAACCCTTATTCGCACTCAAGATTCTACCGTTTTATTCACCGATGAATTAGCGCTGGAACGCACCGATAAAATTCACAAAATAAATTACACCGGTAAGCCCGAGAATATATACCCTGAACTACCCAAAGGCAACTACCTGCCCCAGGTAAGCAATGAATGGCGCGAACGCTTTGCAACTACCCAACGTGAGCTTTTAGACAAATCAGTATTGCAAATAGAAATTGAAAACGAACTGGCTAAAAAAATCAGCTTTATCATCAATAAGCACATCAAATAGGCCAATATGGCTTAATATTAGTAAATTAAGAGCTAATAAAAGCGAATAATAAGCCATTGTGTCGCTTCTTATGCGTTGGTTTCAAATTTGAAAACTATGCGGCATAGCAATACAAATTGATATGACACTCATAAAATTTAAACCAACCAGTGCACGCGAAATGTTGAGGGATTCAATATTTCCAAGTCAAATGATGAGCATGATTGATAGCATGTTCAATGAAACAGCAGGCAAATTTGAACGCCATGTTTTCTTTACCCCCCGTGTAGATGTAACCGAAAATGCTAAAGCATTTGAATTGCATGTATCACTTCCGGGAATGAAGAAAGAAGAAATCGCCATAGATATAGAAGGCGATGTACTCACATTGAGCGGTGAACGTAAATTAAAGACCGAGGACAGCAGCAGCAAATACCATGTGGTAGAAAGCTATTACGGTAAGTTTTCAAGGTCGTTTACGTTGCCGGAAAATACAGTAAAGTCAGACATAGCCGCAACCTACACCGATGGAGTGTTGCTGGTAGTTGTTCCAAAATCAGAGATGAAGGACAACAAAACGACCATATCTGTTAAGTAAAAGTGTAGTTTTTTTCATAAGTTAAGCAAAACCGGGCGGGGTATTTTATACTCTGCCCGTTTTGTTTTTATGCCCTGATGCATACATTTGAATCTATTAACAATACCATGCAATTATGAAAAAGTGTTTGATTTGGTCCTTACTGTTATGGGCTGCCGTATCAGGTTGTACCAAAAGCGCCCTTGATCCAAACCCTGAGCCTACACCGCCAACAGAGCAAATTGTAGAACTAAGCACATCATTCGGCAACATGTATATATGGCTGTATAAACAAACACCCTTGCACCGGCAAAACTTTATAAAACTGGCCGACAGTGGATTTTACAACGGAACCACATTTCACCGCATTGTACCTGATTTTGTCATTCAGGGCGGTGACCCCAACAGCAAAGACAGCGACCCTACCAATGATGGCCAGGGCGGTCCGGGCTATACCATACCTGCCGAATTCGTTGATTCGTTGAAAAATATTCGCGGTTCAGTGGCTACTGCTCGGTTAAGCGATGCAGTAAATCCCACCAAAGCTTCTAGCGGTTCGCAGTTTTATATCAACATGAAACACAATACAAACCTGGATAAAAACTACACCGTTTTTGGATTTGTGATGAAAGGTATCGAGGTGGCCGATCTGATAGTGGCTCAACCCAGAAATACGAGCAGCAACAGGCCATTGACCGATATTAATATGCAAGTGAAAGTGCTGAATAAAACTGCTGAGCAAATAAAAAACGAATACGGGTTTACCATACCGCAATAATTTAATTGCACTAATCCGTTGTTTTCTTTGGCATTCCTGAAAATAAGACTATTTTTGCCGTCCTTTTAATAAAAAACCCATATCAATTAAATGGCAGCAAAAAGCAAAAAGCAAGAAAATCTTGCTTTGAAAGATTATGAATCTGTGATTATTATCACACCCGTACTCTCTGAGGAGCAGTTAAAAGATACTGTTTCCAAATTCCGTAACATGATTAAGGAAGAAGCCGGAGAGCTGGTTCATGAAGAAAACTGGGGTTTAACCAAACTGGCATATCCGATTGACAAAAAAACAACCGGATTTTACCACATTTTTGAGTTTAAAGCCTTGCCTGACTTCATTACTAAATTTGAACTGGCTTTCAGACGTGACGAGCGAATCATGCGTTACCTTACCACAGCATTGGATAAACATGCTGTTATCTACAACCAGCGCAAACGCAATGGCGAATTCAATCAAAACAAAAAAGAAAAACAACAGGAGGGTAAATAATTATGAGCAAACCGAATGCACAAGTAAACCCGGCTATGGTGTTTAACACTACTCCGGAAGCGCCTCAGAAGAAGAAATACTGCCGTTTTAAGAAAAACGGAATACAGTATATCGACTACAAAGACGCTAATTTCCTGCTGAAATTTATCAATGAGCAAGGCAAAATACTACCTCGCAGAATTACCGGAACTTCATTGAAGTACCAGCGTAAAATTTCGCAGGCGGTTAAAAAAGCACGCCATTTGGCCATTTTGCCTTACGTTGCCGATCAATTAAAATAATTAAACCAGGGAGGACCGATTTTATGAAAATTATATTGAAAGAAAATCTGAAAAACCTTGGTGCTCAAGGTGACGTAGTAAACGTAAAGGACGGCTATGCGAATAATTACCTGTTTCCGCGTGGTTTAGCTATAATGGCTACTGCTTCAAACCTGAAAATTCAGGAAGAAAACAACCGTCAAGGTGCGTTGAAACGTGAAAAACTGAAAGCCGATGCAGAAGTAATGGCCGAGAAGCTGAAAGATATGAAAATATCAATAGCTACAAAAGCCGGTGCCAATGGCAAAATATTTGGATCGGTTACACCATTGCAGGTATCACAAGTGCTTAAAACGCTTGGTTACGATATTGACCGCAGAAAGATTGAGGTAGCTGATATCAAATCTCTGGGTTCATACGAAGCAATTCTTAATCTGCACCGCAATGTGGCTGTGAAAATAGCCCTTGACGTAGTAGAAGAGTAGCGCTCAAATCCATTCATACGAAAAAGCCCCGGTAGTCATATCGGGGCTTTTTTTATAAAATGCTTAATTCTTATCGGAGGATGAGGAGGGTAGGGATGGTGATACCTGCTGCGCAGCTTTAAAAGGACCAATCAATTGTTCTACTTTTTCCATGATTTCCTTGATTTTATTAATCACTTTGCGGCCTTCAGGCGTAGTAAGCAAGGGTTTATAACTACGGTCAAATATTTCAACTCCCAGACGTGCTTCAAATATCTTTATTTGCTGGCTTAATGTGCTTTGGTCAACATCAAAAAGCTTGGC
>JBKCPL010000047.1:0-27388 GCA_046309355.1 Bacteroidota bacterium | reverse complement strand
CAGAAAATCCCATTTTTTAAGCGCATGCTTCAACTGCTTCCCTAAAACGGATTGATAATCTTTTGCCGGTATACCCATGTTTCCGGGTTTCTTTGATTCAAGGTCGTTGATGGAGATGATATGCCCTTTGGGTAAATCGTTATTCACTGCCAGGCTTTTTCCAAAAAGTGTTTTTAGCTCTGCAAATTGTGATGCATCTGATTTCCATGTTGCGTCAACATTCAGCGACTCATCAATTTGTCGTACACCATTCACCAGTTTTTTTACCTGATCCATCGTGAGTGACGATTTGGAATCCGGTCCAAACATGCGCTGATCGAAAACCACATGAAATTCGAGCAGCTCAGCACCTAAAGTAACAGCAGCCAATCCGGCATAGATATCTCCTGAATGGTCACTGAAACCAACCGGCAAGCCGTAACGTGATTTCATCTCTGCTATCAGTTGCAGTCCCCATTGCTGGGGTTGTGTAGGGTAGGCTGTAGTGCATTGCATCAACGACAATTCGTTTCCGTAAGGTTTTAGAAAAGCAATGGTTTGATCGAGCTCATTCCAGTCGCTCATGCCTGACGAAAGTATGATAGGCTTTCCGGTTTGAGCAATCTTATCGAGCATTAGGTAATTTGTTAATTCTCCCGACCCTATTTTATATCGTTTTACATTCAGTTTCTCCAGCAACTCCACAGCGGCCACAGAAAAGGGGGATGATATAAATTCCACACCTTTTTCATCGCAGTGCTGTTGGAGTCCTGCCCATTGGTCAGCGGTAAACTCCATGCGTTTCCAGTAGTCGTATCGTGTCTTATCTTCATAAGTGAATTTTACACGGAACGATTCCGAATCACTGCTTTCTGCTTCTGCGATGTGTGTTTGAAACTTTATGGCATTTACACCGCAATCGGCCAGCGCATCTATATAGCTGTGTGCAATACCCAGACTTCCCTCATGGGCTTGAGCTATTTCGGCAATAATACAGGTGTTTTTTTGCATGGGTTCAGTGATTATAAAAATGCAGAACTCACTAACTGTGTACTACAGTTTAACAAAAGAGAAAAGGAATACCTCACGCGGAGTTTAATTTACCAGCAGTTTTCTGCAATGCCTCTTGTTTACAATGACTGAGTAGATTCCGGCTTTCAGCAAGGAAATATCGAATGATACTTCGCTTGACGGATACGAATCGTATACCAGCATACTGCTGCCCATTGCATCAACCACTGTCACTGTAGAAATGGGTTCCGATGTGCTTTCCATACGCACCGTTTCCAACACGCGATTTAGATACACAGCAATACCTTGAGCAGATGCCAATGCTTTAGGAATACTTACCGGCTGAACAAGAGGTAATTTCTGACGAAAAGTAATGCGGGAACTTGAATTCAGTGAATCCTGAAACCGTTGAGCAGAATAGATATCGTCTTTCAGAAAGTAGCCCAGCCATAGCTTCATCAAATCGGAAGTGGCTGACTGCTGTTGCGCTCGTGAAATAGTAGGAGTAGGTGTACATGTTGATTCTCCCAGTGAGCAGTTGATATTGTTATCAGCAAAGAAGCAGTGACCACCTCCTTTTATATAAATCTGAGTTTTGTATTCGGATGCTGCGGAATCATACATGATATTCTGATGTTGAGCAGGAGGTGCAACACAATCGTTGGAACCGCTAAATACAAGCATGGGTAGTGATAGTTTTCGTGCTGCTTCGATTGACGAAGGATTGGTATTGGCTGCCGCAAACGTAACCAGAGTAGTTGCGGATGTATTCATTTCAGCTGCCAGAAAGCCTGAACCGCCTCCCATGGAATGTCCCATAATAGCTGACCGGCCCGAAACAGATGAGGCAGGTACAACGGATGACGCGCCATATTGAGGAATGTAACTGATTAGAAAGCTAATGTCCTTTCCGAATTCTGCATGCTGTGGAGCAAATCCGCCTTCTGTTTTTGGAAATACTACAATATAGCCTTGTGTTACCAGATCTGTCCAGATGTTCTGGTAAGCGCTCCAGGTCATTAAAAATCCATGACCGTAAACAATGAGCGGAAAATTACCCAAGAGTATGGGGGTATTGTCGCCTGCTGCTGAAGATGGATAGTAAACTTCGGCAGGTATTTGACGGTTGTTTCGGGTGCTGTCGGTAAAAGTAACGGTAGTATGGCCTATTTGCTGTGCACGTGCAGCGGGTTCTGAACTAAAAAAAGCAATCAGTACAACGGCCAGTTTGACTAGTATTTTTTGCAACGTGTTCATGCGGTTTATGTTAATTGAGTATCTCTACGTGCGATTCCTGTAATATGATGTGCTTTTGTGAGTCAAACTCTTTTGCCGTAAAAATGACGAAGCGCACTTTTTTTTGTATCAACTTTTCGGCACGTTCGGTCAGTTTCAACAGATAGTTTTTGTCAATTTCACCCACAAAAACCAAATCGATTATCGGGTTATCCAGTCCACGGGCAAGTTCACCCACCAGATATACGGCTTCTATATCGCCTAGCTTCTGTATCACCTGTTCGGCAATCTTATCTAATCCGGTATACTTCAGCAAAATGCTGCGTATATCGCCAAACATGGGATGTTTGGAATTGGCTTTAAATATTTTTTTGTTTCCCTCAGTGGTTGCAATCAGTAATCCGGCTTCTTCAAATTTATTCAACTCCACGCGAATGCCATTTGAGCTTTCGCCAAATTCCGCTTCCAGATTGCGCAGGTAAGCTTTGTTCTGTCCGTTCAAGAAGAATTTAAGCAGCAGCTTAATGCGGGTTTTGGAAGTGATGAGGGTGTCGAGCATGAGTTAGAAACGAGATGTTGGGAGGCGAGAGGACGAGATATGGGATTTAGAGGAAATGGGATATGAGTTTACAAGAGATTAGCTTTTAAAATTCTAAACTATTCATGAATCCGCGTATCATGTTGTTGTTATTTTTAACTTTCATTAACACTTCTTCTAGTTGTAAGTGAGTGTATTTTTTAGCCATGATTATGACAGTAAGTTGAGTTGCCAGTTCTGATGAAGAACCGCTTGAAAACTCTAGGTATCTTTTAAATTCTTTGTTAGTCCCACGTTCAGAACCTTCAGCAATATTGCCAGGTATAGAAATAGCAGCAGCCATCATGTCTTCTGCTAATCTATATGGCCTTATTTCATCAATAAAACCAAGTACTGTTACAGCTATTGCTAAACCGTTTTTATAAATTTCTAATTGTTCGTAATTATGTCTTCTTCCCATAAATTAAATATGCTGTCTGTTCTGAGATCTCATATCTCAATTCTCACATCCTCGCATCTTTAGTTTTAGTTTGTCTCACATCTCGTCTCTCAATCTCTCGCTTCTGAATAGCTTCGCCCCGTCAGTCACAGTGCATTTTTTTTGCAGTGCCAACAAGAATGAGTAAAAAAACTACTCAATAATGAGTAATATTTTTTATAAATACAAGCAACATACACAGGAAAGGCCGCAAACCGAGCGTAACATATACACGAAATGGGGAGTTTTTATGTTGAAAACCAGGTTATTGGTTTTTGGAGATGTAGGCAGCCGGCAGTGTAACCAACAGGTTTGCACCCAGCTGTTCTATTTCTACGGCAAAGTAGTTGGCTTTGCGGTATTCGGCCAGTCGGCCGGTTATTCCTTTGAACGGGCCTTCGGCTATGGTTATTGAATCTCCGAGAGAAAAGGCGGTGTTGCTAACCACTTCCAGTTGGGCCTCATGCGTAAGAAAAGTTTTGATGTATTGAATCTGCTCATCACGTATGGTTGCAATTTCTTTTCCGATACGCACAAATTTTAAAACGCCATTTACCGATAACACATCGGTATAATTTTTTTCGAATTCGGTATGAATAAACAGGTATGAGTTAAAGAGTGGAATCTGCACCTTCTTTTTCCGGTCACTCCATTGCCTGATGGTGGAAATCAACGGAAGGTACACTTCATAGCCTTTCAGCTGAAGTTCTTCAGCGGCTTTCTTTTCGTTGCGGGGTTTTGTATAGAGGGCGTACCAAGGCATATTTTGTGCGTGTGCAAATTAAACGAATTCGGTAAAACGTTAACCATGCGTTGGCAAAGTGTACTACCGAGCTACATGTACGTGTACACTTAGTACGTATTTTCTTTTAGAAGGAGAAATCAATCGGTACATCTAACACAATGTATGTGAATGCCGTTGGTTCCGACTTGACATACCCCTGCATAACCCTTACGGGCATTTAAACAGATAGGTTATTTGAAGCATTCCGTTTGTTGAGTAGTTGATGGATTTAGCCTCTGTATTGATATCGTAAGCAATCGTTTCTTTTATGCTGCCTGTATTTAATTCATACACTTTCACGGGTAAATTCTTGGTGCCGTATCCGGTAAACTTTACTGAATTATCGAACGATGAAAGCGGATTTGTACGGAGCAGATCGTAGGCTATGCTATCTGTAACCACCGGGGTTCCTGATCCGGTAGTTATTATTTTAACAATATTTCCATTGCTCCATACATAGGTATATTGTGCAGAGAATGAACCTCCGGGCGAACTGCTGGTTATGCTCTTCTTTGTCAGTTTATTATTGGCGTCATACTCATACGACTCGCTGGTATTACTAGTTGCCTGTGTCGGATCTTGAGCTTGAAAATACGTAATGCTTTTACCGCTCGCCAGACCGTTTGTACCAAGCGTTACTGTGCCTTTTTCCCTTCCACTTTTATTGGTAAAGGTAACTGTTGATCCGGTGTATGTATAGGTAAGTTCATCATAGGGTTCTGAGCCAACATCATCGTACAATAAAATTTTAGAAACCGTTTTTGCTTCGGTGTATGTAAACATTTTTTTACTGCCGTCAGGAAAAAGTTGGGTTTCGACAGCGCACAAATTAAAATCAAGAGTATTGCCTGTTGACGAATTATCGTCCTTCTTTGAACAGGCGATGACACCTAGAAATACGAGCATGAGGGGGAATAACTTTGCGAGTTGTTTCATAGTTTATTTAGGAATTGGATACAGCGCAAATAACGTATTTATACTCATATTTGAAGGCAATACATGAGATACCAAAACCCGCTATAACTAGAATACAGTGTGCGCGTGTATGTCTCGTTTCTCGCCTCTTACATCACCTCATCTACCACATAAGGTGGACGTTTGCGAGAGGCTTCGAGAGTTCGCCAGAGGTATTCACCTATAATACCGATGGCAATCATTTGAAAAGCTGAAATAAATAAAAACACCAGCATCATAGCTGTAAAACCTTCTACCTGTATGTCGCCAGTTAGTCGAGCATATACCACCACTAAAGCATAAACCAACGATATGAGACCAAGTATAAAGCCGCTAACGGTGATGAGCCTTAATGGGAAATACGAAAACGACACAAACGAATCAACAAACAATTTAATCTTCTTTTTCAGTGTCCACCGCGATTTACCTATTTCGCGTTTCTTACGTGTATAAGGTATACAGGCATAGGGGTAATTTAGTGTAAGAAGCAAATAAAGTGAATTGGTATTTTTTTCGTTAAGTTGTATGACTTGTTCTTTCAATTGTTTGTCGAACAAGCAATAATCGAATCCGCCATCGGGCAGGTTGGGCAGTGCATATTTTTTAATCAGTTGCTGATAGCTGTTTGCAAACAAACGGCTTAGTGCATTGTCTTCACGATTTTTACGGTGTGCAATAACCAGCTTAAATCCATTATTCCAAAAGCGTAGCATTTCGGGCATCAGTTCAATAGGATCTTGCAAATCAGCTGCAATAACAATGTGGCAGTCGCCTGTTGCATATTTCATACCGGCCTGAATGGCGTTGTAGGAGCCAAAGTTACCGGCCAGTTTCACTATCTTCACTTTACCCGGTGCGCATTGGAGTTGAAATTGTTTAAGTGCTTGTAGTGTGCCGTCACCCGATCCATCATCAACCATAACATATTCCACTTCGGTACCTGCCGGAAAAGATGATTCGTTACGCAGCAATTCGGCTGAAGTAACAGGTATATTTTTTTCGTTGAAATAGCACGGAATGATAATGGAAAGTTTGCTCATGGTGTTTCAAATGTAACAACTTTCTATAACCTGCCAAGCTACCATTAGTGGTCGGCAGTTTTACTTTTGCTGAATTTACTTTTCAGCTTCACTGCAGGTACCCAAATTTTGGATAAAATATATTTTACCGGATGGCTTTTTTCAACCTTCCATACTGTAGTGCGTGCATCTTCCTGCGGTTGCTCATGCAAGGTATATGCGTATGCTGCGATGGATGTGCGGTATTTGCCTTCGGGAAAATGGATAGGGTCATAACCGTGCAGGGTATAGCCTCGGCATAACATAATCGCTAATCGGTTGAAGGGTACATTCACTTCGTTTTTTACGCCTGTACGGCTGTCTTCCAGTTTAAGTTCACCACCGTATTCCTTTTTCCAGTCTTTATTTAGGTAAAGCAACAGGTTCAGGTTGCGAAACCATTTTTCGTGCAAAGGATGGTAATTAAAATCGGCATGCATATCTAAAAAACTACCCGCTTTGCCCTGGTGTATACCCCCTCCGTAAAACTGTTCATCAATAAAAATATCTTCGTTGCTCACGTATGCAAGCCAGTTTTTAAAGCGTTCGCTGGTCAGGTCGTCATACAGCTCTTTGAATATGCCTCCCATTTGCCAGAACTTTGATTTCTCAAATTTATTTTTGGCAAATACATAGTCGGCACTAGCGGTTTCTATTTCCGGAATCTGGTTGTATAATTCTTCTAGTTTTGCAGGGTCGCATACTTCATCAATTCCAATATGTGGAAAGGGTTGTGCATTCAGAAATTCTGTTCTGAATTTGTCTTTATTGGCCTCCAGATAATCAAAGCGAATCATAGTCGTATCCATTTTTTCACGTGTCAAAAGTGTTCAAACATACGTCTTTATTCCATGACTTTTGTCATGCAGCCGTTAATGTTTCATACGGCTGATACCCGCATTCGCCTTTTGGGTAATGCCGCTGCGGTAGTCGTAATTTCTGTATGTTCTTACTTTTTCAAAGTAGTAAAGTGCTTTATCGCGCAGATTGAGTTTTTCATAAATAAGAGCCAGCTGAAGGCATGACATAGGTGCAAAATAGGTGTTCAGTTTTGCACCGGTTTCGATGGCCCTTTCGTAGTTGACTATGGCCATGCGCCAACTGTTGCTTTCGTGGTACAACCGCGCAAGCCGGTAGTAGTATTCGTTGATTTGTTCTGCGTGGGTAAATTGGCTAATAGGATGCCTGGCCAGAAGTTCAAGTCCTGGTCCGTAATTACCTCCATCAAACAGCAGACGGGCTTTTAGCAAAACGGTGTCGGGTATGCTTTCTTCCGAGCATTCGCGTTGAGCGCTTTTATCTTCGTCAGCTACCTCTTCGCCATAGGTTGTAGCCATTTGCTTATACTGTTGGTATTGGCTCAGGTCGTTTTGCAGCAAGTAGTGCCAGGCCAGCCTTCGGTAGCTGTCTTTGATGTAATTTTTACCTTTGCTAAAGCTCACGTATTTTTTTAGATACTGAGGAGCTTCGGGGTGCAGCATATTGAGCATGGCAACTCCTTCCAGGTAGTGAAGCATAGGAAACTCTATGTATTCCTTGCCAATCGGGCGTTGTTGCAAAACCTGAATGGCCACCAAGCTTCTGCCGGTTTTTAGGGCTGTGTAGCTGCGCAGGTAAGTGCTCAGCAAGTTAGTTGAATAATCTGCGGTATGTTTTTCACAATACTGCCAGCACAGGTTTTTGTCACCGAAATTAAGTTGCAAAAAGGTGTAGTAATACATAGCGCATTGCATTTCGAGCAGGTTGTTATTTTCATGTTGCTCGCTAGTTATAAATGTGCTAAGCATGCGCATACCTTCGGTAAAAGTCCCATTCATTCCAGTAATACCGGCAATCCACTTGTAGTTGTCGGGTATGGTTCCGATAACAGCCTTAAGCATACCCATGCTTTTAGTGTTCAACGCAAAGTGGGGAAACAGCTGCATATTGCTTTCCAGCAGTTTATACGCTGATCTGAATGCACGTGCAGATGATACAAACTCATGATGCAGGCTGTGGCTGAATGCCCATTGAATTTCTAGTTCAGCCTGTGCATACCGCTTCATGGGGTTGTTATCAGGCAATTCGGAGAGCCGTTTTATGCGTTTGGTTTTATTGGGCAACAACCTTTTCAGCACATCCACATTTTGGGAACTGATGAGGGTGTAAAAATCTAAGTAATTTTCGAGGTAATCAATGGCGGTATTTTCCGGATGACGCTGTTTTTCGAGTACAAGAATTTGTCGGGCGGGTTCAAGTTTAAGTACTGAAATTAGACGTTGAGCCTGAAGCAGTGATTCGGTGTATACAAATGTGGCGGCCTGTGCAGTGCTGTATAAAAAAAGAAAGAGCAAAAACACATAGTGTCTTTTTGCTCTTTGTATTACAACAGTCATGGATTCAGACTATCGTTAAGGTTTCTGAATAGTTTACTAAATGGTGGTTTGTTCGGCCAATTCACCGTCAACCAGCACGCGTCCGCAGTGTTCACATACAATAATTTTTTTACGCTGCTTGATGTCGAGTTGACGCTGAGGTGGAATTTTAGAGAAGCAACCGCCACACGAGTCGCGTACAATTACCGCTACACCCAAACCGTTTTTCACACTTCCGCGAATTTTCTCGTAAGAGTGCAGTAAACGGGCTTCTATAAATTTCAACGCTTTGTTGCGTGAATCGGTAAGGTGTTCTTCTTCTTTCTCTGTCTCTTCCACAATCATATTCAACTCCGTTTTCTTGTTTTTCATGTCGGTGTGGCGACCTTCCAGTTCGGTTTCAAGAGCAGCTATGGCTAAATTTTTCTGTTCGATATCAAACTGCAGATTTTTAATTTTCTTTTCAGCAGCTTGTATTTCCAAGCCTGTTATTTCAATTTCTTTTTGTAAAGCTTCGAATTCACGGTTGTTTTTTACATTATCCAATTGTTTTTCGTACTTCTTGTTCAATGCTTTGGCATCCATGATTTTGGTTTTGAAGCCGCTAATGTTTTCTTCCATAGCCTTAATTTCGTTCAGAATATTGTCTTTACGTGTATTAAGACCTACAATTTCGTCTTCTAAATCGGCCACTTCCATAGGCAATTCGCCTCGTACGGCACGCAGTTTATCTATTTTCGAATCGATTACCTGAAGTTTGTACAAGGCTTTTAGCTTTTGTTCAACGGTAATTTCTGTAGCTGCTGACATATTAATAGTAATTAATGGGGTTAGTATGTATTTCCGATAAAAGGACGGCAAATGTAGGGAATTTTTCAAGAATCCGTTCACGAATAAGCCCTTTGGTAAAAAATTCGCTTTCGTAATGCCCAATATCGGCAATAATCATGCGGTTTTCGCAGTCAAAAAATTCGTGGTATTTAACGTCTGCCGTCACAAAGGCATCGGCACCTGCCTGCAGGGCTGTTTTTATCAAAAAGCTGCCCGCCCCGCCACATACAGCCACTTTTTTCACCCTATCGCGGCCGTTGGTGTAGCGAATGGTATGCAGGTTAAAGCTTTTTTTCAGGTGCTGTAAAAAATCAGTCATCGGCATGGCATGTTCAAGTTCTCCCAGCATGCCCGAACCTGTTTGCGACCACATATTTTCCAACGGAATAATATCGTAGGCTACCTCTTCATACGGATGAGCCTCGATAAGTGCTGCCACTATCGTGTGTTGCATAAATGCCGGAATAATGACCTCCAGTTTCGTTTCGTTTTCGCTGTGTCTAACTCCTTTATCACCAACAAACGGAGTGGTGTTTTCGCCCGGCTTGAAGGTTCCTGTTCCTTCATGGCTGAAACTGCATTCGCTGTAATGGCCTATGTTGCCCGCCCCCGACTGAAATAAAGCTGTGCTAACACGTTCAAGTTGTGCTACAGGAACGTAGGTTACCAGCTTCATCAGCTGACCTTTTTTAGGCTGAAGAATTCGTGTTTTAATTAAGCCTATACGTTGGGCTATTTCGTGGTTTACACCGGTAAGCACATTGTCGAGGTTGGTGTGAATGGCGTAAATAGCGATATTGTTTTGAATGGCAGTTATCACAGCCCGTTCAACGTAGGTTTTTCCTGTTATTCGTTTCAATCCGCTGAAAATAATGGGATGATGAGCTACAATCAGGTTGCACTTTTTCTGTATGGCCTCGCGCACTACTTCTTCCGTACAATCGAGTGTTGCCAGCACACCCGTAAGCTCCATCTGTTCACTTCCCACAATCAATCCTGCATTGTCGTAGCTTTCCTGCAATGCCGGTGGAGCCCAGTTTTCAAGCAGCGAAACGATATCGGACACGCGTATCATGTGCTAATAGACAAATTAGTTACCAGCCTAATATCCAGGCAAAAATGAGCGGAGCAACTATAGTCGCATCGCTTTCGACAATGTATTTGGGTGTATGAATATCCAGTTTTCCCCACGTAATTTTTTCATTGGGCACAGCTCCTGAGTACGACCCGTAAGAGGTGGTAGAATCACTGATTTGGCAGAAATAGCTCCAGAATGGTACGTCATGCCATTCCAAATCCTGATACATCATAGGCACAACACAAATGGGAAAATCACCGGCTATACCACCGCCAATTTGAAAGAAACCCACTCCTTTGCCGGCCGAGTTCGCTCTGTACCATTCACTCAGCCAAACCATGTATTCAATACCGCTTTTCATCGTGGTGGCTTTCACATCGTTTTTAATCACGTACGAGGCAAATATGTTGCCCATCGTACTGTCTTCCCAACCGCCTACTATGATTGGCAGGTTTTTTTCGGCTGCAGCCACCATCCAGCTGTTTTTAGGATCAATTTCATAATACTGTTTAAGCACCCCTGACTGAATCATCTGATACATAAACTCGTGTGGGAAGTAGCGTTCACCGTTCGTATCGGCTTTTTTCCAGAGATCATAAATGTGTTTTTGCAATCTGCGGAAGGCTTCCTCTTCGGGTATGCACGTATCGGTTACGCGGTTCAATCCGTTTTCCAACAAATCCCATTCTTGTTGTGGGGTTAAATCGCGGTAATTGGGAATACGTTTGTAGTGGCTGTGGGCAACCAGATTCATGAGGTCTTCTTCCAGATTAGCACCAGTGCAGCTGATGATATCCACTTTATTTTGGCGAATCATTTCGGCCAACGATACGCCTAATTCGGCAGTACTCATGGCACCGGCTAGTGTTACCATCATTTTGCCGCCTTCCAGCAGATGTTGCTCGTAGCCTTTGGCTGCATCTTTAAGTGCTGCAGCATTGAAGTGGCGGTAGTGGTGTTCAATAAATTGCGAAACGGGTCCTTTAGTCATTGCAGGTATTGTTTTTAAGGGGCACAAATATAGACGAATTCGTGAATGCACATTGATTAGGTGCACATTACCCAATAAATACCATGAATGTAAAACGACAAGAAAAAGACAGGTAACCTAGCTGTAAGCGATTGGTGTTGTAATCAGTATGAGTGAATGCGCTTATCTCGATCGTTGATTTGGCCTGGGGCGTGCATCGCGCAGCCGCTGCATGACCAGCACACGGAATTCATCTTCCAGTGTCATTAACCGGGCTACTTTTTTTACCGGTAGTACACGTTTAAAATCGCCTACATATTTTTTGGTTAAGTCGTACTCCTGCTGCCTCAGTTGTACCTGATCTTGTATTAACTTTTCAGCTTCCTGATCCGTGAATTCAGTTTTCGTCCGCATTTGTTTTGCCAAATCGCGTTGTTTGTCTTTTATCAATTTAAGCTGTTCTGAAAATTCGTTGTATACCGGCCAGAAAACCTGCGCTTCTTTGCTGCTGAGGGCTAGTTTTTCAGTAATAAAGGCTATTTTAAGGGATTCGATGCGCTCATCGCGGTTATCGTTTTCGGGCTGAGCATACACACCGGTTAATGTTAGCAGTGCAGAACAAATAATAATCAAGTATTTCATGAGCATTTGTTTATGATTCAAAAAGTAAATAGGGGAGTTCTTCATCGGCTATTATCTCGTCCGAAGGTATGTAATAAACATCATCGTTTTGTCCATATTCTTCAATATATTCAATAAGTACTGCTTCATCGGTCGAGTGGAGTGCCTTATTAAAGTCAGTCGGTTGTTGATACCTGTAAAATACAACGCTGCTAACCAGTATAACGGCTGCAGCCGCGGCATACTTAGCATACACACGTAAGGCAGTAGGCCTCACAAATGGCGTGCGGGCATTTACCGTACGTAGCAAAACTCGATTAGCGAGTTGTGTAAAATAACCTTCAGGAACTGAGTATCCATCGTGTATGAGTACAGTGCGTTGGAGTATTTTATTTTCCAACGTGTTCATATAATCAGTGGGCACTGAAAATCCATCGTTATGTAGGTTCGTGTTATTCAATTTCGGCATATATGACTTTATGTAACAATAAACGTTTATTTTTAACTTAAATATTTTTCAAGTTTTTTAACAGCATGATGGTAAGAAGCCTTTAGCGCACCTACTGAGGTTCCCAGAACTTCTGACATGTCTTCGTATTTCATATTTTCAAAATATTTCATGTTAAAAACCAGCCGCTGTTTTTCGGGCAATGTTAAAATAGCCTGTTGCAGTTTTAGCAAAGCGGCATCACCATTAAAGTATGGATCAGTTACCAGCGATTTTGATAAGCTGCTTTCCACATCCAGCAAGGGCAGCATCCATCGAGTTTTTTTCTTATTCAGAAATTTGATAGCTTCATTGGTAGCTATTCGATAAATCCAGGTGTACAACTTGGAGTCGTTTCTGAAATCGCTCAGGTGCAGCCATACATTAATAAATGTATTTTGCACCACATCGTCTGCATCATCGTGGTTTATCACAATACGTCTGACATGGGCATACACGCGTGAGGTATATTTTTTGAGCAGCAGGCTAAACGCAGCTTCACGAGTATGCTCATGGGCAAACTTTTGAAGAATCTGTTCATCATCTGAAGCCTCGTTTGTCTGGTTCAAATCGGTTGGTTAGCTAAAAAATATACATGCGCTAAGATAGAATAACCCTTGCAAGGTTTAAATACAGGCTAAAAAAATTAATTTTGAACCTTTACACGTATATACACTGCAGCATGGAAATAGTATTATTAATTGCCGGAATCGTAATTGGCTACCTTATTGCGCGTTTACTTCACAAGCAGGGTACACCGGCAGATGCACAACTGCTGAGTCAGCTTCAAAATGAAAAGGCAGCACTGGAAGCAACTGCAACGGTTTTGCAGCAGGAAAGGCAGTATACGGTAGTTCAGCAGCAGGAATTAAATACCAAACTGCTACAGGCAACAGCTGATGCATCACGGTTTGAAAGTGAGGTGAAACAACTGCAACAAAAACTGGTTGAGCAAGCCATGCATCTGGATCAGCTGAACGAACGATTTAAACAGGAATTTGAAAACCTGGCCAATAAAATACTGGAAGAAAAGTCGCAAAAGTTTACCGACCAAAACAGAACAAACCTGGATGTAATACTACAGCCACTGAAAGAACGCATCAAGGAATTTGAAGAAAAAGTGCAGCGTGTATATGATGTTGAAGCAGCCGAGCGCAACACGTTAAAAGGAGAAATCAAGCAGTTGTTATCTCTCAATCAGGTGATGCATCAGGAGGCTCAAAACCTAACCAAAGCGCTGAAAGGCGATACCAAAACACAAGGCAATTGGGGTGAGTTTATTTTAGAAAGTATTTTGGAAAAATCGGGTTTGCAGAAGGGAAGAGAATACCTTACACAGTCTAGCGCATCCACTGAAGATGGCAAGAGATTGCAGCCCGATGTTCTTGTTAATTTACCCGATGGAAAAACCCTGGTCATTGATTCGAAGGTATCGCTGGTTGCCTACGAGCGCTACATAAATGCCGATGACGATACCGTAAAAGCGGTTGCCATCAAAGAGCATATTCAGTCTGTTCGCAATCATGTGAAGGGCCTGAGTGATAAAAACTATCAACAACTATACAGTGGCCGCTCGCTTGATTTTGTATTGCTGTTCATAGCTGTTGAACCCGCCTTTGCTGCAGCCGTTCAGCACGATGGTCAGCTTTTTACCGATGCATTTGAGAAAAATATTGTCATAGTCAGTCCTACCACATTGCTGGCTACGCTGCGTACGGTTTCTAATATCTGGCGACACGAGTATCAGAACCGAAATGCCATGGAAATAGCACACAAAGCGGGTGATTTGTATGATAAGTTTCACGGGTTTACCACTGATATGATTGATATCGGGAAAAAGATGGATCAATCAAAAGCTATATACGAAGATGCCATGAAAAAACTGACCAGCGGCAATGGGAATATACTGCGTAAAGTGGAAGAACTCAAAAAGATGGGCGCATCAGCCTCTAAGCAGCTTCCACAAAACCTGCTCGACCGATCTATGGATGAATAAAAAAATCACGTTTGGGTTCGTCTGTTGTTTGAACTATTTCTCTCATATTTGCACTGTGAAATACATTTTGATACTCATTTTCGTTTGGCACTCGCTTGTTGTGTTTGCCCAAAAACCGGCTGACGGTAAAACCAGAAAAAACACTTCCAAAGAGGCCAAATCAGCCATTAGCGACAAACAAGCCGACAAGCTTCTTGACCTTATAAGCAAGAGGTATAAGAACTTTAAAACGATAAAAGCTGACTTTGTATACGGTATAGAAAGTAAGGTAGATAAACAGAGCGAGAAACAAAAAGGGACATTGTACGTAAAAGGCAACAAGTTCAGGCTTGACATAGCTGGGCAGTTGATTATATGCGATAACAGCACACTATGGACATACAGCAAAGAGATAAATGAAGTACAGGTTAGTGCCTATAAGCCGAAAGAAAATGCTATTCGTATCGAGGATATATTTACCATGTACAACAAAGGCTTTCTCTACAAAATAGAAGATGAGCGCAAAGAGGGCAATAAAGATATGGTAGTGGTAGAACTTACACCTAAAGATAAGAAGCGAAACTTTTTCAAAGTGAAAGTCACCATTGACAAAACCAATCAGACCATACTTAAATCGGTAGTGTTTGATAAAAACAGCAATGTACACACTTACACCATCACCAATCAGTACCCGAATGTTAAGCTGGAGGAAAAGTTTTTCACCTTTGATAAAACGAAATACCCCGGTGTCGAGGTAATTGATTTGAGAAATGATTAGATAAGGAATCCTAACACAGGTGTTGAAAACATTTTGGTTCTACATTTAACCGACAGCGCGTAATTCGCATAGCATTAAATTATTTTTATTTCCAATGAACCAATATGAAACCCTGCTTCGCCACGTATTCGAAAATGGTACTGTAAAAACGGACCGTACAGGAACCGGAACAAAAAGCGTTTTTGGAGCACAACTCCGATTTAACTTAAGCGAAGGGTTTCCTCTTGTCACCACCAAGAAGGTGCATTTAAAATCTATTATTTATGAATTGCTGTGGTTTATAAAAGGAGAAACCAACACGAAATATTTAACGGATAACGGGGTGACCATTTGGGATGAATGGGCAGACAAAGACGGCAACCTTGGTCCTGTATATGGCTATCAGTGGCGAAGCTGGCCTGCGCCCGATGGCAAACATATTGATCAGCTGACAGAAGTCATTGATACGATAAAGCGAAACCCGGATAGCCGAAGAATGATAGTGAGTGCGTGGAATGTAGCCGACTTACCCAATATGGCGCTCATGCCATGCCATGCTTTTTTTCAGTTTTATGTTGCCGATGGCAAATTGAGTTGCCAGTTATACCAGCGAAGTGCCGATATGTTTCTAGGTGTGCCGTTTAATATTGCTTCCTATGCATTATTAACGCTAATGATGGCTCAGGTTTGCAACCTGCAGCCCGGTGATTTTATTCATACGTTTGGTGATGCACACATATACTCCAATCATTTCGAGCAGGTTTCGTTACAGCTATCGCGTGAGCCCAGGCCATACCCAATCGTGAAACTAAATTCAACCATTCAGTCGGTTTTCGATTTTACTTACAGCGATTTTACGCTAGAGAATTACAATCCCCATCCCGCTATCAAGGCATCTGTTGCAGTATAATCAGTACCGTATTCAGTGTATATTGCCTATAAAATGCATGCAGCAGATTGTGCAAGCGTATAATCCATTAAATTTGAGTCATTAACTACTACGTATGTAGCATGAAACGGATATTTGATGTTTGTGTTAGCGGCTGTGCGGTGATGATATTGTCACCGCTTTTAGTACTTATCTGGCTTTGCGTTCGACTTACATCAGCGGGACCTGGAATATTTACACAACTACGTGTCGGAAAACACAATACGGAATTCAGGTTGTATAAATTCAGAACCATGTACACGCGGACATATGCGGGTTCTGCTATTACCGTGGGCAGTAGAGATCCGCGAATAACACCGCTGGGTTATGTATTGCGTAAATACAAAGTGGATGAATGGCCGCAGCTGATTAATGTGCTAAAAGGCGACATGAGTTTTGTTGGTCCACGTCCTGAAGTTCGAAAATACGTAGATATGTACAATGCTGAGCAAATAAAGGTACTGAACATAAGACCCGGTATTACTGATTATGCATCGCTGTTATTTATCAATGAAAACGAATTGCTGGGCAGGTCAGCAGATCCGGAGTATGACTATATTCATACTATCATGCCTCAAAAACTGAAACTGAATCTGGAATACATCGAAAATCAGTCATTTTTAGGTGATATTCGATTAATTTTCAGGACACTATTTCGAATTGTGGGAATATTAAAATAGTTTAATCCGATGTATAAATACTATATTCGCTTTATAAAATCCGCATGAATAGAATTATCCGATCATTAATACCCGAAAGCAGCAACACTCCGCGTTGGATAATCTTCTTTATTGATTTATTCATTTGCAGCTTTTCATTTGTATTGGCCGTACTGCTGAGGTTCAACTTCTTTTTAAACGATGCCGTTCTTGTAGAGTACTTTAAACCACTGCCCATCGTGTTAGGAGCTCGGGTTATGTTTATGCTTTATTTCAGAACCTACGCAGGAATTATAAGACATACCAGCCTGCATGATGCTATGAAGGTGTTTTATGCAGTAACAGCCAGCACAACACTGGTTTTTGTTATATCATTTGCATACAAGTACATCAATAACAGCCATCTTATACTTCTACCCGTTTCCGTTATCATCATTGATTATATTTTGACCACACTGCTCATGAATGCCTTCAGAATTGCGGTTAAGGTATTGTACATACGCATTAGCAGGCCAAATGAATCAAGCATTGTGAGAGTTGCCATTTTTGGTGCCGATGAGGCCGGTATAATAGCCAAACGAAAACTTGAGCAACATCCAAGCGGTAAAATGAAGGTAGTTGCATTTTTTGACGATGAATCAAAACGGATAAATAACTACGTAGATGGAGTAACCATTCATAAGGCCGGCAAAGAATTGGAACAGCTGTTTGCTGAAATGGATATACACGAGCTAGTCATATCTTCACAAAAAATTTCAAAAACGCGCAAGCAAGAACTGATTGAACTGGCCATGCAGGCAGATGTTCGTGTTCGCAATGTGCCACCTGCCGATCGTTGGATAAACGGTGAGCTTAGCTTTAACCAGATACGGGCTATAAAAATTGAAGACTTATTGCAGCGCGATGAAATAGTGCTGGACAAAGGCGCTATTGCACAAAAGTTTTTCAATAAAACTATACTCATTACAGGGGCAGCCGGTTCAATAGGAAGTGAAATAGCCAGGCAAATATTGAACAGTTTTAATCCAAGAAAACTGGTATTGCTGGATAAATCAGAGGTACAGTTATATGAGTTGGATAGCGAACTCGCCATTAATTACAAAAAAGCCTATGCCAGCAGCATTGAAATAGTAGTGGCAGATGTTACTGTCGATGCGAGGATGCGTAAAGTGTTTCAAACATATAAGCCCGATTTTGTATTTCACGCAGCAGCATATAAGCACGTACCTTTAATGGAAGATAATCCATCTGAATCCATTCGAGTGAATGTTGGGGGTACAAAAACGGTTGCAGATTTATCAGTAGAATTTAAGGTGAACAAATTTGTATTTGTATCAACCGACAAGGCAGTTAACCCTACCAATGTAATGGGGGCATCCAAACGCATAGCCGAAATTTATATACAATCGCTTAACCACCACTTACAGGCCAACCCGAAAGCGGTAACCAAATTCATTACAACACGATTTGGGAATGTACTTGGGTCAAGTGGTTCGGTAATTCCAAAGTTCAGAAAACAAATTGAAGATGGAGGTCCTGTAACAGTCACACACCCCGATGTAACACGCTATTTTATGACTATTCCCGAAGCATGCCAGCTGGTGCTTGAGGCAGGGAATATGGGCAATGGCGGTGAAATTTACATTTTCGATATGGGTAAATCAATTCGTATTTTGGATTTGGCCCGTAAAATGATACAGCTTTCAGGATTAAAGATTGGTGAAGATATACAAATATCATTTAGCGGTTTAAGACCCGGTGAAAAGTTAACCGAAGAACTTCTGGCAGATCAGGAAAACACAGTACCTACCTACCACCCTAAGATTATGATAGGTAAAGTAAGGATGTACGAATTTGATTGGGTTCAAGAACAGATTGATGAAATAATCAATCTTTACAATGAACAGAACAACGAAAAGTTGGTTATGAAAATGAAATCTATCGTACCTGAATTTATTAGTCAGAATTCGGTATTTGAAGCGCTTGACTACAAAGAGGTAACCACACGTGAAGGTATACTTCATTCACGCATACAATAATTCCCACCATTGACGCAAAAAACACACACACGGGGAAAGTAGTGTTATCACCTAATTTTCAGCATTTTTTAATTTAGATTTCGTCTAAATAATCTTTTTTTACACACGCCTGCACTTTGTATTATAATGTGAATATATTTGCCCGACTTTTTAGGTAAAGTGTGCGCCAAACGTAGTATTTACCTGATGTTATAAACAGCGAACAATCAATTTGTTAAAATGAAGTTTGTAAAAATTACTGCTCTATTGGCCCTTTCGGCCATTCAAATTTTCTCAGTTTCGGCCGATGCTGCCGAAGGCGAAAAACTTTTTAATGCTAACTGTGTGTCGTGCCACGCCATCAATGATAAAGTGGTAGGACCGGCACTAAAAGATGTGCACAAGCGCAGAGATGAAGCGTGGCTGGTTAAGTGGATTAGAAATTCACAAGCTATGGTTAAATCGGGCGATGCTACCGCAGTTGCCTTGTATAAAGAATACAACGAGTCCGTGATGACCACATTTGAAAACCTGAACGAAGGTCAGGTAAAGTCCATCATCGAGTATGTTAAAGCTGAAAGCGAAAAACCCGCTGCAACAGCTGCAACCGCATCTGCAACTGGCACTGTAGCTACTACTGCTGCATCACCTGCACAGGATGGTTTCTATAACAATACCACATTTATAGCACTTACATTGATGGCGATTATATTATTCGTCATCGTGTTTATCTTGTTCCGCATTCGCAAAACAGTTCAGGAAATTTACTATGCCAAGTTTCCTGAAAAAGAAGAGGAACAACTGGGCGAACAGGTTGATGTACGCACCACATGGAAATATAAACTGTTCAAGAAACACCCGGTAGTAGGAGCTATTGTGGTTTCTCTAGCATTTACTCTACTGCTTGGCATTTACGGGTTTGACTACGGCAACAAGAACGTAGGTGTTCAAAAAGGGTATGCTCCTGCACAGCCTATCAACTATTCGCATGAGTTGCATGCCGGTAAATACAAAATTAACTGTTTGTATTGCCACAGCGGTGCCGACAAGAGCAAACAAGCCACCATTCCTTCAGCCAGCACGTGTATGAATTGCCACATGCATGTTACAGCCAGTGCCAATTATGATGGTCAGGTATCGCCTGAAATACAAAAGATTTACGATGCAGTAGGTTGGGACTCTGACAAAAAAATGTATGACCCCAATAAACCGCAAAAGCCGATTAAATGGGTACGTATTCATAATCTACCTGATTTGGCCTATTTTAATCATGCTCAACACGTAAGCATAGGTAAAGTTGAGTGCCAAGCTTGCCACGGTCCTATTGAAACCATGAAAGTAGTATCACAGCATGCATCGTTGCAAATGGGCTGGTGTATTAACTGCCATCGTGAAGCAAAGGTGGATGTAGCCAACAATGACTACTATGAAAAATTACATGAACAGCTTAAAGCGGAGGGTAAATCGTACGCAACTGTTCAGCAGATTGGCGGACTTGAGTGTGGCAAATGCCATTATTAATTCATTGACGCACGAACTTATTAACGAGAAAAATCGAATCCATGGAAAATAAACAAACATACTGGAGAGGCCTGGAAGAATTAAATCAGGATCCTGAATTTCTTCGCAATAAAAAGAACGAATTTTCGGAAGGTATTCCTTTAGAGGATGTACTTACCGAGCAAGATGGAGAGCTCAGCGCCAGCCGCAGAGACTTTCTTAAGTATTTTGGTTTCAGCGTTTCGGCAGTTGCACTAGCCGCATGTAACAAAACCCCTATTAAAAATGCCATACCCTATGTGGTAAAGCCTGAAACCATCACTCCGGGAATACCTAATTGGTACGCAACTACCTGTGGCGATACGGGCACCAGTATTTTAGTAAAAACTCGTGAAGGCCGTCCGGTGAAGATAGAAGGCAATTCGGAGTCGCCCGTTTTCAAAGGAGGTGTTAGCGCTATTGAGCACGGCAGTTTACTGGCTTTATACGACAACGAGCGTTTGCGTGGACCTCGAGCCAATGGCAATGAAACGGATTGGAATACCCTTGACTTGAAAGTTAAAAACGCATTGGGTGCTGCTAAAGCTGTGCGTATTGTAACCGGAAATACCAGCAGTCCATCATTGGAAAAATCAATTGGTGAATTTACTGCTCGTTATAAAGCACAACATATAGTGTATGAACCGGTTTCCTACAGTGCTATACTTAAAGCCAATCAACAATCTTTTGGCAAAGCCGTGATACCGGGTTACAGATTTGACAAAGCTCAGGTTATTGTAAGTTTTGGAGCAGATTTTCTTGGGACATGGATTTCACCGGTTGAGTTCACCAAACAATGGGTAACCAACCGTAAACCGGCTTCCGGAAAAATGAGCCGCCATATTCAGTTTGAGTCTAATCTGTCACTTACCGGTTCCAATGCCGATGTTCGTTTTCCCATTAAGCCAAGTGCAGAAGGTGTAGTTCTGATAAGCCTTTACAACAAGCTTGCCTCTATGGCAGGTGTTGCTCCACTTTCAGCTGCTCAAAATGTAGAGCTGGCATTGAATATGGTAGAAAATACGGCAAAAGAATTATGGAATAACCGAGGTGCTTCATTGGTAGTTAGCGGATCAAACAATACGGATCATCAATTATTGGTAAACGCTATCAACGGACTTTTAGGCAATATCGGCAACACCGTTGATTTGGACAATTATTCAAATCAAAAAGGTGGAGATGACTCGGCATTTGAGAATTTAGTTAAAGAAATCATGTCCGGTGCTGTTGATGCCGTTCTGTTCCTGAATGCTAATCCTGTATACAGCCACCCTAAAGGTGCTGAACTGGCTACCGCACTTTCAAAAGTGGCAACTACTGTTTCTTTAAACAGCACGCCCGATGAAACCACGGTATTGTGTAAATACCAGGCTCCAGCAAGCCACTATCTGGAGTCGTGGGGAGATGCTGAACCTAAATCGGGTTATTTCGCCCTGATACAGCCCACTATTTCACCTGTATTCAATACCCGTGAAGCTATGGTGAGCTTTTTACGCTGGTCAGGTAATTCAGCCGATGCGTATGACTATGTAAAAGATAATTGGGTTAAAAACATTGTAGGTACTGAAAGCGCATTTAAAAAGGCTTTGCATGATGGCTTTTACACAACATCACCCAAAGCTACACAAGCTTACAAATCAAATGCAGTTTCAACTGATTTGGTAAATCCTGCATATCAAGCTTACACTGCTTCTAAGGATAAACTGGAAGTACAACTGTATACATCTATTGCAATGGGTGACGGCTTTTATGCCAACAACCCTTGGTTGCAGGAATTGCCCGATCCGATATCAAAAGTATGTTGGGACAATTACGCAGCTGTAGGAAAAGTTACAGCCGACCAGTATAAACTTGAGCAAGGCGACTTGATTACGATAAAAACCAAATCGGGCGTGATTGAAAACATACCCGTACTGATACAACCCGGTCAAGCCAACAATACCATTTCGGTTGCGGTTGGATACGGACGCACAGAGGGCGGAAAAGTCGCTAAGTATGTAGGTAAGTCGGCATATCCGTTGGTATCTTACAACGGTTCAACCTATTCATACACCAGTGCCGATGCTACTATCGAAAAAACAGGTAGTGGCTACAAATTGGCACAAACACAAACTCACCACACTATTGAAGGCCGTGCTATTATCAAAGAAGCATCGCTGAATGAATTTGTAAAAGATCCTAAAGCAGGTAATCACGAGCATGCACACATAATTTCATTGTGGGCAGAGCGCGATAGCAAAGGACACAAATGGGGTATGGCGATTGACCTGAACGCTTGTACCGGATGTGGTGCGTGTGTGGTTAGTTGCAATGCAGAAAATAACGTACCCGTTGTAGGACGCAAAGAAGTGCTACGAGCACGTGAAATGCACTGGATGCGTATTGATCGTTACTACCGTTTCAAAGATAAAAACGGTAAAAAAGCTGTACGTGAAAAATCATTTGCAGGCAATGCATTGATGAAAGATGGCGAAGCACTAATTAACGATGAGACTACAGATTTTGAAAATGTGGCAGTAACATTCCAACCGGTAATGTGCCAGCAGTGTGGCCACGCTCCTTGCGAAACAGTGTGTCCGGTGCTGGCTACTGTTCACAGTTCAGAGGGATTGAACCACATGGCTTACAACCGTTGCGTGGGTACTCGCTATTGTGCCAACAACTGTCCATACAAAGTAAGACGATTCAACTGGTTTAAATACCGCCAGAATGACGAGTTCGATTTCCATTTCAATAACGACCTCGGACGTATGGTTATCAATCCGGACGTTACCGTTCGCTCACGCGGTGTTATGGAAAAATGTTCATTCTGTATTCAGCGCATACAATCCGGTAAATTAACAGCCAAGCTTGAAAACAGAAAAGTAAAAGATGGCGATATACAAACTGCGTGTCAACAATCATGTCCTTCAAACGCTATCGTGTTTGGTGACATGAATGACGAGAACAGTGAAATATCAAAATTGTTCCGCAACGATCGCAGCTACTTCCTGCTTGAAGAATACAATGTTCAGCCTTCGGTTGCTTATATGACACACATACGTAACGTAGATGAGCAACTGGCAGGGCATCATGCTAAAGGCGGGGAAGCACCGGCCAATCATAAACATGAAGCAGAACCAACACACGAACACAACCATCATTCTTAATCAGTAAACAATTAATTCATAGCACATGTCATACGAATCTCCAATTAGAGAAGCATTAGTAGAAGGCGGCAAAACATATGCAGATGTCACACGTGATATTTTGCGTCCGCTTGAAAACAAGGCAACAAAAGCATGGTGGATAGGTTTTACCGTATCTGCCATAGTTCTTGGATTATGGATTGCCGCCACCACGTATACCATTTTAGTGGGTATAGGTGCTTGGGGTTTAAATAAAACAGTAGGGTGGGCATTTGATATTACCAACTTCGTATTTTGGGTAGGTATTGGCCACGCAGGTACACTGATATCAGCTGTATTGTTGCTCTTCCGTCAAAAATGGCGCATGTCTATCAACCGTGCTGCGGAAGCTATGACCATATTTGCCGTAATTTGTGCGGCATCCTTTATCCTTTCGCACATGGGTCGTCCGTGGCTGGCATACTGGCCAATTCCACTTCCTAATGCGTTTGGCTCGTTGTGGGTTAACTTCAATTCACCTCTTGTATGGGATGTATTTGCGATTTCAACCTATTTTTCGGTATCATTGGTTTTCTGGTACGTTGGTCTAATACCTGATATTGCAACGGTACGTGACCGTGCCACAACCAAAATTCGTAAATTCATCTACAACTTTTTCGCCATGGGTTGGAATGGTTCAACGCGCACCTGGCACAGGTACGAAATGATTTCGTTGATTCTGGCGGGTATTTCAACACCATTGGTATTGTCCGTTCACTCTATCGTATCAATGGACTTTGCCACATCATTAGTTCCGGGCTGGCACACCACCATTTTCCCGCCTTATTTCGTTGCAGGTGCTATCTTCTCCGGATTTGGTATGGTATTAACTTTATTGGTTGTTGGACGTGTGGTGCTTAAGCAGGAACAATACATTACCATGGGTCACCTGGATGCAATGTGCAAAATCGTTATGCTCACCGGTACCATGGTAGG
The DNA here is from genome assembly GCA_046309355.1 of Bacteroidota bacterium. GTDB lineage: Bacteria > Bacteroidota > Bacteroidia > UKL13-3 > UKL13-3 > CAYSBE01. Next base: position 3,030 of record JBKCPL010000047.1, on the reverse strand, counting down.
TTTGGCGTATATCACCGAATTTTTCGTTGCGGCTTACTCAGGTGTGGAGTATGAGCAATATGCATTCATGAACCGTGCCTTTGGTCCTTACTGGTGGAGTTACTGGATTATGATGAGTTGTAACTTGATAGCACCTCAGGTGTTTTGGTTGAAATGGGCAAGGTCTACACCTTGGTTCATTTTTGTCATGTCCATTATCGTGAATATTGGTATGTGGTTTGAGCGTTTTGTGATTATCGTTACATCACTTCACCGCGATTTTATTCCATCAAGCTGGACAATGTATACGCCTACAATTGTAGAGTTTGCCATCTTACTTGGCTCATTCGGTTTGTTCTTTACACTTTATTTCCTTTTCTGCCGTTACCTGCCAACTATTAATATGGCTGAAATAAAAACAATATTACCTACACATCACGATGACCATCATCACAGCACTGGTCATCATGCCGATGCACATAAAGTGAAAGGAGATGCAATTCATGGATAATTCAAAATTGATGCTTGGGATTTATGATAATCCCGACAAGGTTTACAGCGTAACCCAAAAACTGATGGACTCAGGATATGACGTTCACGATGTATATTCCCCCTTTGCCATACACGGCCTCGACAGGGTTATGAAAGTTAAGAGAACTCGCCTTTCCATTGCCGCATTTGTATTCGCCATGATAGGAATTGCAAGCGGTGTTTCATTACAGTCGTACGCATCATACTTCGACTGGCAGATGAATATAGGTGGAAAGCCTTCACTTCACATTCCTACTTACATACCTATCACCTTTGAGTTGGGCATATTGTTTACTGCCTTTGGTATGGTAGGGTGTTTCTTTATAGTAAATAGAATGTTCTGGGGACGTAATACCGATATCATGGATATTCGTGTTACTGACGACCGTTTCGTTATAGCGGTAAATCTTCACGGACATAAAACAGATGCCAAAGCATTGGAAAATCTGATGATATCAGGCGGTGCATTGGAAATCAGAGAAAGGGTTAAAGATATATGAAAATTACAGCATACACTTTTATGGCAGTAGTGGGTGCAGGTTTATTACTTGCATCGTGTGGCAAAGCCGGTGGCGATAATCCCGGTGTTGAATTTGCTCCAAACATGTACAATTCATTTGCTTACGAGCCGCTTACACAACTTGATGAAGAACCTAACACCATTAACCCTCACGGTATGAATATGCGTGAGCCTGTTAAAGGTACGATAGCTCGAGGACAACTCGATTATGCAATGTATGGAATGGCTAAATCAAATGATAATTATGAAGCGGCCTCAGCTTTAAAAAATCCGTTGGCGAAGACTGAATACAACCTGACTGAAGGCAAACGTTTGTACAACATTAATTGTACACCATGCCATGCCGAAGACGGAAACGGACAAGGTACTATTGTGCAGGATGGAAAGTATCCGCGTGTTCCGGCTTATGCCGACCGATTGCCTACCATTAACCCCGGTAAAGCGTTTTATTCCATTACACACGGAAAAAACCTGATGGGTGCTTACGGCACAGTGCTTTCACCCGAACAGCGCTGGCAAGTTATTCATTACATTTATCAACTCTCAGGTCAACAAGCTAACTAAATCGTCAACCCAAACTAATTACCAATTAAGATGGAACATAAAGAAGTTCAAATCAGAGAAGAAAAATTTGTAATCAGCGAGAAAGCCAAACGCTTCGCATTTGCTTTAATGGGGATTGGCCTGCTGCTGGCATTGATTGGATATTTTACCTATCACCCACATATAGAAGGATTTACTGACGAGCAAAATCACCACGTAGCGATTAAGCGCTTATTGGCCAGTATTTTGTTTAACGGGTATTTCTTTTTCATTATTGCTACCTGTGCTGCTGTATTTATAGCCATAAGTCAATTGGCCAATGCCGGATGGTATGTTGCTATTCGCAGAATACCTGAAGCAATGAGTGAGTTTATGCCGGTAGGTGCCGGTATTATTATTCTTGTACTTTTTGCCGGATTAACTACACTGTATCATTGGGCACATGATGGAGTTATGGAAAGTGATCCCTTGTTGATGAAAAAAACATGGTACCTCAATAAAGGGTTTTTCTACGCCCGTGTGATTCTGTTTACTTCGTTCTGGATATGGTGTGCAACCATGATTCGCAAATTCTCACGTGATGAAGACAAGCTTTCAACAGGATTAAACGACACTACATTCTTTGATAAATCATATCGCCTATCGGCCTTTTTCATCGTTGTGTTTGGATTTTCATTCTCTATGTTCGCGTGGGATATTACCATGAGTTTAGATGCACATTGGTATTCGACTATTTTCACGATCTATAACTTTGCCACAGGATGGGTAAGTGCATTAACCATCATTTACTTATTTACCTGGTGGTTACGTGGTCAGGGATACCTGAATATTGTAACGGACGAACATCAGCACGATTTGGGTAAATTTATGTTTGCCTTCTCCATTTTCTGGACATATATGTGGGTAGCACAATTCTTATTAATCTGGTATGCAAATATACCTGAGGAAGTTGCGTACTATGCCCCACGTTTATTTGGTTCATACAAGTTTTACTTCTTCCTTAATATTATTCTAAACTTTGCTGTACCTTTCTTCATATTTATGCGTAGGGGTGCAAAACGTAGTCGCAACGTGGGCATGTTTGTGGGCACGTGTATTTTACTTGGTCACTGGAATGACGTATTTCTTATGGTAATGCCCGGTGCATTAAATCTGGCAACTGATATAACGACTGATAATCCGGTAGGAATTATAGAAACACCGGCCCAAGGTATTGGACTTATGGAAATTGGTTTCCTTGGGTTATTTGGCGGTGCCTTTTTGTGGATGACGTTAAAAGCATTGACAAAGGCTAATTTGTATCCTACAAAACATCCTTTCGTGATGGAAAGTGCACTTCACGATACAGGAGTATAATATAAGTCTCTGGTACGAAATTGAGGCGGGGCCGTTGCGTAGCAAACGGCCCCCCGGTTTTGTATCAACAACACCCGAGTTACTATCCAACCAAGCGGGTT
>JBKCPL010000046.1:0-49451 GCA_046309355.1 Bacteroidota bacterium | reverse complement strand
GGCCGCAGCGCACTTAGCGATGCCGAACTGCTGGCCATACTTATTGCCACCGGTAATAAAAACGAAACCGCAGTTGACCTCGCCAAAAAAGTGCTTAACCTGGCACAAAACAAGCTCAACGATCTGGGCAAACTTAGTATTGCCGATTTGAAGAAAGTGAAGGGAATAGGCGAAGCCAAAGCCATTACCATTGCAGCCGCACTCGAACTTGGCCGCAGGCGCAAACACGAAACTTCCGAACACCGTAAACGAATTACCAACACCAATGATGCATACGAAATTATGCAGGCCCACTTTGCTGATCTTGACCATGAACAGTTTTGGATGGTGCTGCTGAACCGCGCCAACATGGTTATAAAAAAACAACTCGTTAGCATCGGGGGCGTTCATGCTACCGTAGCCGATATTAAGTTGATGATGAAGGCGGCCGTTGAAAATCTAGCCAGCAGCATTATAGTGTATCATAATCACCCATCGGGCTCATTAACCCCCAGCGAACAGGATAAAAAGTTGACCGTTAAAATAAAACAGGCAGCCGAGCTAATGGATATGAACCTTATTGATCACATCATCGTTGGCCACAATACCTATTACAGTTTTGCCAATGAAGGCCTGCTATAATTTGTTTATACTTGCCCCCAGCTTACCGCTCAATACATGAAAAAAACTCTTACTCTCTTCGTTGGCCTTACATTTTGTGCCGGCTTAACTGCACAGCACCTGTGTGCTGAACAAAAAATGAATGCCCAAAACCGCATACATCAATTGCTGGCAAAACGCAATGCATCAAACGAAGAAATGAAACGGATGGAACAATACGATGTAAAGTTCCATCACCTCAATCTGAATGTTGAACGTACCTCAACAGCCATTAGCGGAAACGTGCGCACACTGGCTGCCGCCCGAAACACACTGGACACGTTTGTGTTTCAACTGTACCGAAGCCTAACCGTTGATTCGGTAGTTGCAACGCAACCTCTCACATTTTGGCGCGACAGCGATGTGGTGTATGTTCGTCTGGATAAATCGTACCAAACAGGCGATATAATAGACTTGGTTATTTACTACCGGGGCACTCCACCGGCTGCTCAAAACGCAGCAATAGGTGCCGGTTTCAGCAACCGCGCTTCACCAACATACGGCAACCGCATTACATGGTCGCTCAGCCAACCTTATTCGGCTTACGAGTGGTGGCCTTGCAAGCAATCACTGCAGGATAAAATTGATTCTGTAAAATTTTACATCACCACTGATACCAGCAACAAAGCCGGATCACACGGTATTTTAAAAAGAATAGAACCGCTGGGAAATGGCAAGCATCGGTTTGAATGGGAAAGCCGCTATCCCATCAGCTATTACCTGATAGCAGTTGCTGTAGGCCAGTACAGTGAATACAATTACTGGGCTAAACCCGCACAACTGGCTGGCGACTCTATACCTGTAATCAATTATATTTACAGCAACCCTACAGCATTTACCAACAACCGCAACAGCATAGAGGCTACCGTACCGCAGCTCGAAATGTTTTCATCGCTGTATGGCCTATATCCTTTTCACACTGAAAAATACGGACATATGATGGCGCCTTTTTCGGGCGGTATGGAACACCAAACCATGACCTCACAGGGAGTTTTTAACTTCGATATTGTAGCTCACGAGCTGGCACACCAGTGGTTTGGCGACAATGTAACATGCGCATCGTGGGCCGATTTGTGGTTAAATGAAGGCTTTGCTACATACAGCGAATACGTGGCTAATGAAAAACTACAGCCCTCCAATCGCTCGGCTAAGCTGACTCAAATACAAAATGCTGCACGCTCAACATCCAACAGTGTGTGGGTAAACGATACCACCAGCGTTTCACGCATATTTAACAGCAATAGTACATATCAAAAAGGCGCTGCAATCATTCACATATTGCGTTATGTATTCAATAACGATTCACTGTTTTTTGCTATGCTAACCGACTTTCAGGTGCAGTTTAAAGATGGAAATGCTAGTGCAGCAGATTTTAAAGCACATGCCGAAGGTTTTCTTGGAAACTCGCTTACCGAGTACTTTAATCAGTGGTATTACGGCCGCGGGTATCCCGTTTATTCCATTCGCTGGAACAAGCGCGATTCAAGAATTATGCTGATCCTGTCACAAACAAATGGCACAGTTGGCGCAACAACTGTTTTTACCAATCCGGTCAATATTCGCATTACAGGAATTGGTCAGTCGCTAAACCTGCGCGTGCAGCCTACCGGTGCTGTTGACACCTTTTTTACCACCCTGGGAGCAGATGTGCTGAGTATGGCCATTGACCCCGACAACTGGATTTTAAAGTCAACAGGTACCATTACACAAGATGCTACATTGCTAACTTCTGTTAATGACGCTGCAGAACTAGAGTTGTTATCCTATCCCAATCCGGCCACCGACTTGTTATACATTCCGTTAAGTACACCTTACTCCTACACTATTTGGAGTGCTGACGGCCGATTGGTTCAAAAAGAAAGCTTCACCAACGCTACCCCGCATATCCGCATTCAGCAGTTGCTGACAGGCGTGTACGTGTTAGAATGCACAGACCGTGAAGGAAAAAGAATATACACCAGCCGGTTTATCAAACAGTAATACGCATGATGAAACGCATTTTACTTCTTATACTCACTGCCGCACCTATTTCAGGTGTGCTGGCACAAAAAGGCGACTCGTTGCAAATTAGAAAAATAGTAAACGAAGCCTTACTGAATGGGAAATGCTACAGTGATTTGAAATTTCTTGCCAACGAAATAGGTGGCCGACTAAGCGGCTCAGAAGAAGCCGACCGTGCAGTGCTGTATATGTACAGCAAAATGAGAGAATACAACTTCGATACCGTTTGGCTGCAGCCCGTAATGGTTCCACACTGGGTGCGGGGCGAAAAAGAGCAGGCGTATGCCACCCGCGGAAACTTAAAGACTGAGCTGAATGTGTGTGCCCTTGGCAACTCGGTTGGAACGGGCGATAAGGGATTACGTGCTCCTGTGGTGGAAGTTAAAACAGCCGATGAACTTGATCTGTTGGGGAAAAATGGGGTGCTGAAAGGGAAAATTGTTTTTTTCAATGCTCCTCTGAATTCGGCACACATTCACACCGGTACTGCTTACGGTGAAAGCGGCTGGCAACGAACCAAGGGGCCGGCTATGGCCTCACGCTATGGGGCTGTAGGGGCATTGGTGCGCTCGCTTACGCTGGCGCTGGATGAGTTTCCACACACGGGCGCCACGCAGTACAACGATTCATTTCCACACATACCGGCATGTGCCATCAGCACCATTCACGCAAATGAGTTAAGCGCCCTGCTTAAAGTGGCGTCAACAGCCGAAACTCAAGTATATATGCGCACCACCTGCCAAATGCTGCCTGACGAGCAATCCTACAATGTAATCGGTGAAATACGAGGCAGTGAAAAACCATCGGAAGTGATTTTAGTGGGGGGCCACCTCGACTCATGGGACAATGGCGATGGTGCTCATGATGACGGTGCGGGCTGTGTGCAAAGTGTAGAAACATTACGCATTTTTAAATCGCTAGGCATTAAACCCAAACGCACGATTCGATGTGTGCTGTTTATGAACGAAGAAAACGGTTTGCGCGGTGGATTGAAATATGCTGAATGGGCCGGCATGCGCAGCGAAAAGCATGTGGCCGCACTGGAAAGTGATGCAGGAGGTTTTACCCCACGTGGGTTCAACACCACAGCCACGGGCACGGCCATGGCAAAACTTACCGCATGGCAGTCCTTATTAAAACCGTACGGAATTGAAACCCTAAAACATCCGGGGGGCGGAGCCGATATAGGCCCGCTGGGAAAATATGGAACCGTGCTTATAGGCTTTATTCCCGACTCGCAACGGTATTTTGATTATCACCATACACAGGTAGACACGTTCGACAAAGTAAACAAACGCGAACTGGAACTCGGGGCGGCATGTATAACTTCACTGATATGGCTAATAAGTGAGTATGGGCTTTGATGTTCTAAAACTATCTGAGTCGTTTTTTCCGCGCAGCCGACATGGTGTTTATGCGCTTGTAGTATCCCGTTTTTGACGAAGGAACCCAGATAATTAATTTCTTTCCGGCTTTAACTTTTTGCGTTTTCAGATTATTCCACGATACAATTTCACGTTTGGTTACATCAAACCATCCGGCTATTTGCGTTAAGTTTTCACCTCTTTTAACCGTATAATAAACTCGTTTTTTATCAAACACCGGAACCGCCCGAACGGCTGTACTGTCGCTCGAGTCCCGCACAATAGCCACGGGCTCAAAAAATACAGCGGGCGATGGGTTGTATACCGAGTCGCGCAATTCACCAAAACGGTCGGCTTTGCCCTTTGGCAAAAACACCCAGTAGCCATCCGCTGAAAACGGAATAATATCCTTTTTATAAACCGGATTCAGTTCACGCAGTTGCTCAATGGGAATTTCGATGGTTCCTGATATTTGCTGAAGCGACAGCCATTTAAATACTTGCACACTGTCGCGCACAATATTCAAATCCATGTTAACAGGAGTTTTGATGCCGTGGTCTTTGTAGTGATTAAAAATATAAACGGTAGCCACAAACTTGGGGTATAAATCGCGTACGGTTTCTGTCAAAAAGGGGTGAACATCCCAGTAATACAGGCTGTTTCCCGACAGGCGTATGCTTTTATTCACCTGAACCGGTGTGGCTCCGTACGCAGCAATTACCAGCGGCCATTGGTGGTAAATGGTATACAAATCGCGCAGGTGTGTGGCTGCTATTTGAGATGATTTGCGCACGTCCCGTCTTTCGTCTACAAACGAATTGATTTTGCCTTTATACATTTTGGCCACATTATACAGCATCATCCAGATGCCTGTTCCGCCAGAACTGTTTTGTTGAAATAAACTGAACTCAGATGCTGCAGCAGGAAGGTAACGAAGTTCAATAGGCAGATTTCTTGCCTTAAGCGAGCGGTCAATAATTGGAAAATATTCTCGTCCACGTAGCAGCAATTGCCTTACTGTTTCCGGGTTATTGATATAGTATTCGATGTGTTTTTTAACCTCCGGGTGGTATATTAGCTCAACCTGCGTTTTGATAGCGGATATGCGCTGCTGATACACCTCATCCGTAGCCGTTTGCTGGGCAAATCCGGACAGCACGGTTATAAAAAACCCAAGTATTAATGCAATAGTTTTTTTCATGTATGACTAGCGCTGTTCTGGTTTTTCCGACAGTTCAGCGGCCAATTGTATCAAACGGGCTTCTTCAAAGTTTCTTCCCATAAGTTGCACACCCACAGGCAATCCGTTTTGCGTTACTGCAGCCGGAAAAGAAATAGCTGGATTGCCGGCAATATTTGCGTGCACGGTGAAAATATCGGCCAGATACATAGCTATGGGATTGCTGGCTTTTTCTCCCAAACCAAATGCGGGAGTTGGCGTAGTAGGCGAAATGATAAAATCGTGGCGCTGTAATAACTCATTTGTTTTTTGCTGCACCAGTCTCCTTACCTTTTGTGCCTGGGTATAGTAAGCATCTACATAACCGGCAGAAAGTACAAAGGTACCAAGCATGATTCTGCGTTTTACTTCGGGGCCAAAACCTTCGGTGCGCGATAACCTGAATGTTGATTCGAGATCGCTGGCATTTGGGCTACGGTGACCATACATCAGGCCCGAAAAGCGCGACAGATTGGACGATGCTTCGGCTGTTGTTAGCACGTAGTATGTGGGCACCAGGTAATCCAGCATATCAAAACTGATTTCGCACACCTCATGCCCTTGCTCTTTCAGTTTATGTATGGTTTTCCAGGTGGCTTCTTTAACTTCTTCGTCAACACCTTCGTGTTCAAGGGCCTCTTTCAGGTATCCGATGGAATATTTTTTTTCCGGTATTGGTTCGCTATACCTGTCAACAATGTGGGTAGATGTGGTCGCATCGCGTTCATCAGAGCCGGCCATTATTTCCATTATCAGCTGCATGTCGGATACGCTTCGGGTAATGGGTCCGATTTGGTCAAACGATGATGCGTAGGCAATAAGTCCGTAGCGCGAAACACGCCCGTATGTGGGCTTAAGTCCGTAAACACCGCAAAATGCAGCCGGCTGACGAATAGAACCTCCGGTATCGGATGCCAATGCCGCCAGACACATACCGGCCTGAACCGCAACTGCTGCACCGCCTGATGAGCCTCCCGAAACTTTTGACTGGTCGGCATCATTTAACACCGGACCAAAGGCAGAATTTTCGTTTGAGGCGCCCATAGCAAACTCATCGCAATTGACACGCCCAATGATGATGACATCTTCGGCCAACAGTCGTTCAACAACAGTTGCCGAGTACAGTGATGTAAAATCGGTAAGAATGCGTGATGAAGCAGATACATGGTGGCCTTTGTAGCATATATTGTCTTTAAGCGCCAGTACCATCCCGGCCAGCCTGCCGGCTGTCCCCTTTTTTAGTTTTTCGTCCAGCTTTTCGGCCTTGTGCAACGCCTCTTCGGTATATACTTCTAAAAATGCATTCAGGTGTTTTTTTGTATCAATTACCCCCAAATAATGCGAAACAAGACCACTAACCGTGATCTTGCCGCTTGATATATCATTTTGTATGGATGCTAAGCTGGTATATCCCTTCACTGGAATCAGGCTTCTTCTTTGCTTTTTTCTTTTTCTTTCATTCCTTCTTCGATGTGCGATTTAACGCTTTTTTTTGCATCGTTAAATTCGCGTATACCTTGACCTATGCCACGCATCAACTCAGGTATTTTTCTTCCACCGAACAAAAGTAAAATGGCTAAGATGATGAGGATCCACTCGCCACCGCCAAAGTTGCCTATGAATAAAAATGTAGTAGTCATGTTTGTTGGATTAACTGTGCGAAGTTAAACAATAATTTGATTAGGAAATGCGATTATTTCAGCTTGACCAGTTTTTTGAGGGTTGTCAGTTCGCGCTCATTTAATTCGCGCCACTGACCACGTTTAAGCGCGCGTTTATCGAATCCGGCATACCATATACGATCCAGCTTATCAACCTTATATCCCAGGTGTTCAAAAGTACGGTGTACAATGCGGTTTCGGCCGCTGTGAATTTCTATCACTACCACATTTTTTTCCTGGGGGTTGGGCACTGCTATGCTATCGGGTTTTATGGGTCCGTCTTCCAGTTCAATGCCGTTGCTTAGCGACCAAAGATCTTGGCCTTTCAGGTTTTTATCGAGTGTGGCTTTGTATATTTTCTGAACTTCATACTTGGGGTGCATCAGGCGTTGTGCCATTTCTCCGTCATTCGTCAGCAATAACACCCCGGTGGTATTTCTATCCAGTCGGCCTACCGGGTAAACCCTAGGCAATCCCGATCCGGCAAGTGCTTCGGTTACGGTTTTCCGACCTTCGGGATCATCAAGTGTTGTAATGGTGTCGCGTGTTTTATTCATAATGAGGTATACTTTTTTCTCATTATTCAATCGTGTTCCATTGTAGCGCACATCATCGCCCGCATTTACCTGATAGCCCATTTCAGTGACGATATTCCCGTTTACGCTAACCAGTCCCGCTGTAATTAATTTGTCTGCATCTCTGCGCGAACAAATTCCCGCATTGGCGATGAATTTGTTTAGCCTTGTTTTTCCGGCTACCGGTGGCGCTTCTGCTTCAATCGGAGAGGCAAAAGACGTATATTTATTCCGTACCCCAGATCTGTATTGTTTATCCGATTTTGATATCCGTTCTTTACGACCGTATGCGGGTGGATATGAGTTTTTCTTATGGGGAGAGTCGGCTTGGGAGCGGGTGGATTTATGTCGGTTTGTAGTTGTCTCAGAAGGCGAATTTCTTTTATCTCCCCTACCGCCATAGCCGGTTTTTTTGATGTATGTGGGTTTCGCATATTCTTCAGATGAATTTCCGGCATCCTTTCTTTTTGTGAATTTGGGCTTTCCGTATGGGGTCGGTTTGTTCCGGCTTGTGCTGGTCTCTGTCGTTCCAAACTTTTTGCTTCCTTTGTCGCTATGGCCGGTTTTTTTGGTGTAGGGAGAGCTCCATTTTGAGTGTTCATCGGATCCTGAGCCCGAGTTTTTCCTTGGAGTAAATTTCGACTTCCCGTAAGGCGAAGGTTTATTTTCAGCTTTAGATTCTGTGGCATATTTTTTTGCCGGCCTGTCCGTTTTGAAGTTTTGTGCTCCGCGATTTTTTGAATCGGCTCTATTTGCACCCGCATTCGATTTTCCGGGTTTAGCGGAAGAAGAAGATTTTTTTGCGGGGTACGCGCTTCGGCTTTTTGAAAACTTTTTCATGTGCAGGTAATAAGGCGCAAAGGTACGCTATAATTAGTCGAATGAGCAGCTTTTCAACATGTGTTGATGACAGACGACCGCTAATGTGTTTTACTACTTGATAATCATTGTTTTATGTCGAGCCATTTATTTTGTGTCTATTATTCGATTGCGATGCTGACATACATTTTACTATTCCGGGCCATTAAATGGCTTACACACAAAATAAATGGGTAAATTCGTTGGCTCACTATATTATCCACAAAAAGCATGGATTATACACGCTTTGTTTTACCCAACGGGCTTACGGTTTTTCATCTGCCCGACACTTCCACACAGCTGGCGGTAATGAATATTCTTTACCGGGTGGGGTCAAAAGATGAAAATCCGGAAAAAACCGGCTTTGCTCACCTGTTTGAACATTTAATGTTTGGAGGTTCTGTAAATATCCCTGAGTACGACACGCCACTTCAGTATGCCGGTGGCGAAAACAATGCGTTTACCAGCAACGATATCACTAACTATTACCTGAGTTTGCCCGCAGCTAACATAGAAACGGGGTTCTGGCTTGAATCTGATCGTATGTTATCGCTGGCATTCAGCCCAAAATCGCTCGATACCCAAAAGGGCGTGGTAATTGAGGAGTTTAAAGAGCGTTACCTGAACCAGCCTTATGGCGATGTATGGCTGCATTTGCTGCCCTTGGCTTATTCACGTCACCCGTACCGTTGGCCGACAATTGGTGAAAAAACAGACCATATAGCACAGGCTACACTCGATGATGTAAAGTCGTTTTTTGCCAACTATTATTGCCCGAATAACGCCATTTTGGTTGTAGGCGGAAATATTAGTCTGCAACGTGTCGAGCAATTATGTGAAAAATGGTTTACCCCCATTCCATCAAAACCCGTTGTGAGGCAAGCATACGATTCTGAACCCGAACAGCAGACCCCTCGTTTTAAACACGTAGTAGCCGATGTTCCGGTAGACATGCTAGTAAAAGCCTGGCACACATGCGGGCGTATCGACACTGACTTTTACGCAACCGACTTGCTTTCCGATTACCTGGGTGCGGGAAGATCGGCTTTTCTGTACAACGAGTTGGTGAAAAAACAACGTATATTCAGCGAACTGGACTGTTATATTACAGCCGATGCAGATCCCGGACTGTTGCTGGTTGAAGGAAAAGTAATGGAAGGCGTTTCGCTTGACAAAGCCAATGTTGAACTTGAAAACACATTGGAAAGATTTCTTTCCAGCGGAGTTTCGGATGAGGCTTTGCAAAAACTTAAAAACAGGGCTAAAACCAATACGCATTTCGGAAATATGAAAGTGCTGAACCGTGCTATGAAACTAGCCTATTGCGAGTTTATAGGTAGGCTAAACGAATTCGGGAAAGAAGACCATTTTTACGATGTTGTAAGTGAATCCGATTTGTTGCGCGTAGCGGCCCGCGTATTGCGCCCCAACAATTGTTCAACCCTTTATTACCAGGCCAAACCGTGAATTTACCAGACAGAAAAAGAGCTCCGGCAGCAGAACAAATAACAGGGTTTACGTTGCGTGAAGGACAAAAAACCCTGATTAATGACGTCCCCGTTTACTTTGTGCACGATGCACAAAACGATGTACTTAAACTGGATTTTTATTATCCGTGCGGTGTAAAGCATCAGCCGGCCAACGGAATTGCCACTGCGGCCATACAGCTGATGCCCGAAGGAACACAAAAACATTCGTCAGAAGAAATCGCCATACTTCTCGATAATCAGGGTGCATACTTAAACACACAAAGCAACCGCGATGAGGGCTCAATTACCTTGTATTGCCTGCCTAAATTTTTACCGGAATGCACCGGAATTTTGCGCGAACTGCTTGAAGAGGCCAATTATCCTGATAATGAGATAGATATATACAAAGAAAACACGATTCAACAGTTGCTGGTCAATGAACAAAAAACATCCTATTTAGCACGAAAAGCATTTAACGCTTCCATTTTTGGTTCTCAAAATTACTATGGAAGTGCTGTAAATCAACAAGATATACAAAATATTTCACGTGAAACAGTTATGGGCTTTTACAGACGTGTGTTAAATAAAAAACCCAGCTATGTGGTTGTGGCCGGAAATATAACGGATTCTGTAATGCTGGGTATTGGCAAAATAATTGATGGGCTGACAGATGCAGACCACGTTGCATCAGCAATAATCTCAGCACATACGTTTGTTCCCGACCGTGTATGGGTTGAAAAGTCTGATGCGGTTCAGTGCTCAGTAAGGATGGGTAAACCGTTATTTAACAGAAAACACCCAGACTACCGCGAGCTTACAATCGTGAATATGATTCTTGGTGGGTATTTCGGTTCTCGTTTAATGAAAAATATTCGTGAGGAAAAGGGGTTGACTTATGGCATTTATTCGTCTGTTGACTCTTACATAGATGCAGGTTGTTTCTATATAGGTGCAGAGGTTAATGCCTCATTGGTGAATCAGGTTATTGATGAAACCCGGGCCGAATTAATGGCACTAATAAAAAGCCCCATATCGACAAGCGAGTTACAAACGGTTAGAAATTACTACCTGGGAAGTTTTGTAAGGGGCTTTGATGGAGTGTTTTCTTTGGCTAATTACTACAAAACACTAATTGATTATGAGCTCACCTATGAATACTATTACGGCTACTTGAACGTAATAAATACCATAAGTCCTGAACGAATTATGGAATTAACTCAACTGTATCTTCATCCCGACAGTATGTGTACTATAATTGCCGGAAAAAAACATACGTGAGAAAAGAGGTTTTACTTATAATCGTTTTAATCCTCGCTGCGTGCGAACTTAGTTTTGGGTCAACCGCACCCAGAATGAGGCGCGTGTGCAGGCAACAAGCATCAACCGATAACCGGCTGTTTTTCTTCCCATCTACCGACACGTGCAGCCTTTTTTATACCTATTACGTGTGGGCACGAAATGGCTCATCGGGTTCATTTTCCATCTTAGATTCCATTACAACTAAGAATGCAGAGACCTATCTTCACGTAAATGCTAATCCAGGGACGCCCACACTATGGTACTACTTTATTGAATATGTAGATAGTTGCGGTCCCGATTATTCGGTTTTTTCTGATACGCTTGTTGTAGATAACCTGCCACCCGATACGGTTTTTTTAGACTCTGTAAGTGTTGATATAGTAACCGGAAATATGCTTGTTGGATGGAAGGGAAACAGGGCATCCGATTTTCTGAATTTTAGTTTGTACAGAATAGATAATTCCGGAAATCCAATTGATATTTCGCCTGGAGGAACCCGCGACACCAACTGGTTAGATATGGGCGTAAATGGAAATACTGGAAGTCAAACCTATGATTTACTTTCTCGCGACAGCTGCAATAACCCACGCGTTTTTGGCATTAATCCACATACATCCATTTTCCTAAAATATACTGCTGATACCTGCAATCAAAGGCTGAACTTGCAGTGGTCTAGTTACAAAGGTTGGGGCATCCGCAGCCAGTACCTTTACAGAAGAATTAACGGTGGGTTGTGGAGTTTGTTGGATTCATTTAGCGCTAATGTATTGATTTACAATGATTCATACACGACAGGTAATGGTCATGAATACTTTGTGCGTGCTTTTGCCGATAGCCCTGGTGTATACAGCAGCTCATCTAACCGAATAATTTTTAATTCCCGATTTAGAAATGATCCCGATGAGATTGTCATTCACAATATCAGCAATAATGCCGATGGAACAGGACCCATAGTTCTTACTATGGAAGTGCTGAATGGTGGTGAGGCCGGACTGGTGCTTTTAGATGTAACAGAGGCAGGTATAAAAAATGAGGAAGTCATACGAAAACCCACAGCTCCCTTTCAGTATATGTTCTCAGAAAACAACAGTATGCTTTACCGGTTCAGTGCAAAAGCACGGGATTTGTGCGGTATCAATTCCGGTACGAGCAAAGTGTGCAGCAACTTGGTACTTACTACAAATCTGAAAAATTCAGACGTTACGCTATCGTGGAACAGAAATCCGGTATGGCCAGTTGACTATTACACACTTTACAGGGCTGTAGTAAACGACTTGAACAGCATTGTTTTATCTTCATTGGCAACGATTTCTGCTGCCGATTCGGTATTTACAGATGCAAACGCACTTAATCTTTCTGGAAAGTATGGCATATACTATGTTTTGTCAGCTAACCGTGTGTCTTCTCCTGGTAACCTATACCCTGTTATGTATTCTAATAGGGCTATTGTAAGGGGTGAAACAGCTATTTATATACCAAATGCATTTGTTCCTTTTGGCCAAAACGATGAGTTTAATGTAAGGGGCAGCTACCTCGACATTAAGAAATCCGGTGTAGAAATTTTTGATCGTTGGGGCGGGTTGGTTTTTGCTAAAAAAGACCTGACTACCGGCTGGAATGGAAGGGACAATGACGGTGTACTTTGTCCTGTTGGGGTATATCTTTACCAATTTACTATCTTTGACCTCGATGGTAAAGAATACAAAAAAATCGGCACCGTTACCCTCCTTAACTAACCCCATAGCATTCAATACTGTGGATGTGTCCTATCGTTTGCGCGATACCACACATCTCCGCAACTGGATTACGTTGTGCGCTAATCGAGAGGGCTACAAAATTGGGTTCCTTTCCTACAACTTTTGTTCCGACACATTTTTGCTGCAGATGAATAAGCAGCATTTGAATCATGATTACTTTACGGATATTATAACGTTTGAACTATCAAGCGGCAAGGAATTGTCGGGTGATATTTATATCAGTATTGATCGTGTGCATGAACATGCTAAATTATACAACATTTCAATTAAAGAGGAACTTCATCGAGTAATGATACATGGTGTTTTACATTTGTGCGGATACCACGATAAAACCAAAAAACAAAAGTTGGTAATGCGCACAAAGGAGGCCGAATTTCTATCTTTGCGTCAGTTTTAACACGTTTCACGTGAAACATCGTGATATTTATATAATTAATTGATTTTCAAATGTTTAATGAATATGATATCATTGTAGTAGGTGCCGGTCATGCCGGATGTGAGGCCGCAGTATCTGCTGCTACAATGGGCTCACGCGTATTGCTTATCACTATGGACATGACCAAAATTGCGCAGATGAGCTGCAATCCGGCTATGGGTGGTATAGCTAAGGGCCAGATTGTAAGAGAAATAGATGCAATGGGCGGCTATTCGGGTATTGTTAGCGATAAATCAACTATTCAATTCAGAATATTAAACCGCTCAAAGGGTCCGGCCATGTGGAGCCCTCGAACACAAAATGACCGCATGCTTTTCAGTCAGTATTGGCGCGAACACCTTGAACAAACCCCAAATGTTGATTTCTGGCAGGATATGGTGCGGCAAATTATTGTCAAGGACGGGCGTGCTTGCGGTGTGGTGACCGGTATGGGACAGGAAATACGGTCGAAGGCGGTTATTTTAACAAGCGGAACGTTTTTAAACGGAATCATACATATTGGTACAAAACAGTTTGGTGGAGGGCGAATAGGAGAAAAAGCCGCTGGCGGAATTACCGAACAACTGGTTGAACTGGGTTTTGAATCGGGACGAATGAAAACGGGTACACCACCAAGGGTAGACGGCAGGTCGCTTGATTATAGCCGAATGGAAATGCAGCATGGAGATGACAACCCGGGCAAATTTTCATACAGCAACCAAACTGTGCCTGTGAGTAATCAACGGTGCTGCTGGATTACGTATACCAATGAATCGGTGCACGAAATTTTACGAACCGGGTTTGACGAATCGCCCATGTATGCGGGAAGAATACAGGGGCTGGGGCCACGGTATTGCCCGTCTATTGAAGATAAAATTAATCGATTTGCTGAGCGGGAGAGGCATCAGATATTTGTAGAGCCCGAGGGGTGGAATACCGTTGAGATATATGTGAACGGTTTTTCTACGTCTTTGCCCGATCATATTCAACACAAAGCTTTGCGTTTAATACCGGGATTTGAAAACGCCAAGATTTTCAGACCGGGATATGCTATAGAATACGACTATTTTCCACCCACTCAACTTAAGCTGACACTGGAAACACACCTAATTGAGGGTTTGTATTTTGCCGGACAGATTAACGGCACAACGGGCTATGAAGAGGCCGCATGCCAGGGTTTAATGGCGGGCATTAATGCTCATCAGAAAATACATGAAAAGGAACCCGTGGTGTTGAAAAGGTCTGAGGCATATATCGGTGTACTTATTGATGATTTGGTAAATAAAGGCACCGATGAACCATACCGCATGTTTACTTCTCGTGCTGAATACCGCATCATGCTTCGGCAGGATAATGCTGATATACGATTGACCGAACTGGGGCACAAGCTGGGACTTGCGTCAAAAGAACGCTTCGATACTATGAAGGAGAAGGTTCGCCATACAGATTCTATAGTAAAATACTTTAGAAAAACCTCCATTACCCCGGCCGAAGCAAATCCGCTACTTGAACAATTAGGAACAGCTCCAATCGTTCAAAACTATAAACTCGATCAGATTTTAAGCAGGCCTCAGGTTACACTAAACGACATGATGAGCCTACCGGTGGTTCATGGCTTTCTGGGTGGGTATGATGATGAAGCACGTCTGCAAGCCGAAGTATTAATGAAGTATGAGGGTTACCTGGAAAAGGAAAAGTTGGTGGTAGAAAAAATGAACCGGCTGGAGAATATAAAAATAAACGATGCGTTCGATTTTGGCGCAGTTAAATCCCTTTCGTCTGAAGCCAGGGAAAAACTTATTAAACAACGCCCTGCCACATTGGGTCAGGCATCGCGTATAAGCGGAATTTCACCGGCAGATATAAGTGTGCTGATGATACATTTGGGCCGATAGATAAATAAAAAAGCCGACATTAAATGTCGGCTTTATAAAACATGAAAATTGAGAATTAAAATTTATCTGTCAATATGTTTACCAGGTCAATAATGGCCCAAATACCACATCCGCCAGCTGTTAAAATAAAAAGTATGTTATTTAGTGCGGGTTTTCCTTTGTACCAACGGTGAGCGGCAAAACCACCCAAGAAGAACCAAAGAAGAACCAGTACCCACTTTTCATCCATTGCGTTTTGAGTAATGGTGTTTTTTGCCCTTACCTCTGTTTTTTGTGAATCGTTGGCTTTGTTTAATTCGACCACAGATTCATTTGTTAAAACCTGTTGTTCTGTTTTAACCACCTTTCCTTTTTCTGTTTTAATTGGGAGTGAGGCGTTCGTTGTGTTTACTGAAAAAATAAAGCACACGAATAAAGCTGTCAGCAATACGTTAATTTTTTTCATAATGTTTTTTATTAATATAATATGACAATACTATACATTTGATAAATTAAATGCAAGACATGTTGTGGTATGAATCGTATTTTTTACATTAATTTTCTATTAATACTGGTTGGTGTTCGTGCGTATGGTCAACAAAGTGCTGATTATGAGTTTTTAGGAACCCTGCAAATAACAGGGGGAGAGCTTATCACCTATAAATTGATTTTTAATGAAATAGGAGAAAATAAAATTTCTGGAACCAGCACTACGGATTTGTTCGGCCCCGATAAGACATCTTCAAAGATTGTGGGAACACTAAGCTCTGATAAAAGCAAAATAACAGTTCGTGAAACAGAAAACATATATACTAAGTCATCCGCTCATGACAGTGTGTTTTGTTATATACACATAACAAATGCACGAATAAAACATGTTGCCAATAAACGAGTCATACAAGGCCGTTTTGTGGGCAAATACAGATCGGGTGAGAAATGCATTACCGGAAATGTGTATTTAATTGGTGCTGATTTTGCTGATAGCATAGTGAAAAGCATGAATTTATTGGTGAGTCAGAATCCTAATGACAGCGTGAAGAAGCTTTTGGGCGGTTACTCACAGAAAATATCGAGCTCTGGAAACAATGAGTTAAAAAAGAATGAGTTATTGTCTATAAACTGGCCTTGTAAAGATGTTACTATTGAACTATGGGACGGAAGGGCCGAGGATGGTGATGTAGTGAGTTTACTGTTTAATGGTGCTGTGGTTCTGGACAAAGCTGTAATAAACCAGCAGAAAAAGACTGTGTCTATTCCGTTAGTTGACAAAATAAATCTGATAAAAATTGTTGCTGAAGGCGAAGGTAATCAGCCCCCATGCACTGTTGATGTTATTGTGCGGTGTGATTCCAGAAAACAAAGCTTGCGTGCTGTATTGAATAAATCAGAAAATGCTGTTATAAAACTAAATAATTAAACCGTGATTAAGTATCTACATAAAGGCCTCAATGATCGTTCTTTCAAACGATTTTATTCCTTTGTCATGGCTATTGGCTTTCCATTGGCTTTTATAATTTTATTAGTTCTGCCGGCTGATTATTTTAACACAGGTCAAAGTGTTTGTCTTTCTGTTGTTTTTTTTGATACAACATGTTATGGCTGTGGCATGACCCGGGCAATCATGCATATTATACATTTTGATTTTGCTACAGCCTGGGAATTTAACCCGTTGGCTTTTCTTGTTTTTCCACTTGCTTCTTATGTTTTATTTAAAAAGTGGTGGGATTCCATTCGGGCTTTCAAAAAATAATTCCTTTCATCTTTATCGGGTGTGGTTTTTTAGTTAATTTGCTACGATGGAACAACTTTCGGCTTGCCCGGTATGCGGCAGTTTAGTATTGGAGAAAGAATTATCGTGTAAAGATTATGTGGCTTCGGGCGAACGTTTTGATTTGTGCCGCTGTAGAAGTTGCACATTTTTGTTTACTAACCCCAGGCCTAACCCTCAAGAAATTTCACGGTACTACCAAAGCGACCGCTATGTTTCGCACGCTGGTGATAAAAAGAACTTTTCGTTCATGTACAAAATGTACGACCTGGTTCGCGACTACAGCATTGGGCGCAAACTGGCGCTTATCAAAAAACACCATACACGTGGCCGGCTCATGGATTTGGGCTGCGGCCTTGGTTATTTTTTACACGGTGTGCACGTTGATGGCACTTTCGAAGCGGTAGGGGTTGATATAAGCCAGGATGCTATCGACTATGTGAAAAAGCGTTTTGGGCTGCAAGTAAAAAGCGAATCTGCGCTAGATGAATTGCCCGCTCACTCCTTTGATATCATCACCCAATGGCACGTTCTTGAACACGTTCATGAATTGAACGAACGAATGAAGCAACTTCGAAAATTATTGGCCCCTTCCGGTACGCTTTTTATTGCTGTTCCTAATAGCGACTCGTGGGATGCTGAAAAGTATGGTGAATACTGGGATGGCTACGATGTGCCACGACACCTGTACCATTTTAATAGAAAAAGCTTCAGCCGTTTGGTCGAGAAACACGGCTTTAAAGTAGTAGATACCAAACCGATGTTGTTTGATGCTCCGTACATCAGCATGCGAAGCGAGGTGCACAGTGGCCGAACAAACGAATTTATCCGAGGGGCTTTTTCGGGGGCCGTAAGTACGTTTCGTGCGTTAAAAAGTGGTGATTATTCCAGTTTGTTGTTTGTAGTAAAACATGCCGACTAAAGGTATTTTATATGTAGGTTTTTATTGGGTGTGTGCGGTTTTCATGCTCGTTGTTGGCGGCTGTGCACAAATAGTCAACCCCACCGGGGGCGAAAAGGATGTTCGTGCTGCTGTTGTGCTTTCTACCACTCCTAATAATCAATCGGTTCGTTTTTCTGAAAAGCAAATCACATTTGTTTTTGATGAGTTTATTCAGCTTACCAATCCTGCTCAACAAATTGTTTTTTCTCCACCACTAAACGAAAAACCTGAATACGAACTGCAAGGCAAAAAATTGCATCTCGTACTGCGCGAACAGCTCAGGCCAAATACCACTTACAGCATTAATTTTGGTAATGCCATAACTGATGTTCACGAAGGAAATATCACTTCGGGTTTTACCTACGCTTTTTCTACGGGTGAGTACATCGATTCTTTTCGCTTACAGGGAATATGCAGGCAAGCGTTTAACTTATCTACAGAAAAGGAATTATTGGTGGGTTTATACAATCAATCGCGCTTTACAGATAGCACGTTATTTACTTCTAAACCGGATTATTTCGGTATAACGGATGCCTCCGGTAACTTTTCTATTCAAAATCTACCCGATAGCGTTTTTCATGTGTTTGTATTTAAAGACGAGAACAAGAACCTGAAATACGATCGTACCGAATTAATCGGTTTTGATACGGTTTTATACCGGGTATCAGATACAGCTATAAAATCACTCAGGCTGCGTTATTTTACTCCCGACAAATTTATACCAAATCAACTGGTTGATACATTCACACGGTATGCCGGGCGGGCTTCTTTTGTCGTATACAAACACACTGGTTTTCATGTAAAACACGCACTTACTGATGCAGGATTAACTGTTTTTAAGCCGGGTAAAAACGACCTGGATACTTTCTTTGTATATACGGCTGATACTTCGCTTCAGGCTTTATACACTATAACAACAGCAGATACATCATACCGTATATCGTTGAAAAAAACTTCAGCTAAACCCTTGTATCCGCTTATGGCTGAATGGCCACGAACCGTTGAATTGGGAGATACCATTTGGGTGCGATTCTCTGTGCCTGTAGTTAAAGCAGATACAGCACGTATTGTTTTAAAAAGAGATAGTGTGCCGGTATCTTTCACCTATGGGTTTTCTGCTGAAAAAAATATGTTTTACCTCGTTCATATCTGGAATCCCGAAACACGTTATTCGTTAGTAGTAAACGACAGTGCATTTACTGACATGTATGGACGCTATTCAACAAAGACTGAAAATACATTTACTATTAAATCCATTAAAGATTATGCAGTATTGGTACTTACAGTTAAACATATTCCTCCCGACAGAGCTTTTATTATACAACTGTGGAATGATTCGGAAACTGAATTATTAGAATCATACAGCGTACATACCGATATTACTATTACTCATGAAAATATAGTACCAACTAAACTAAAAATTAAGATTATTGATGACCTTAATAAAAACGGTAAGTGGGATAATGGTGTACTTAATACTATGTATTTGCCTGAATCTGTTTATTATATAAAAGAACCGGTAGTACTTAGAGCCTACTGGGATTCAGAACAAATTATTGATATGTCGGATGTGTTGAAATAAGTGTTAATTAACTGTGGGTTTATATATGTTTTTATACATTATGAATCTGTTTGGTATAGTTGTCATTACTTATCCTGTTGGTAAGGTTAGTTAGCGGGTTGATATGAACATTAAACAACTTAAAATATTATACGCTTATGTATGTTTATATATTAATCAACAAGCTGTTTATTAAGTTATAACTACTTAATAATAAAGAATAAAGTATGGTACTGTAATGTTTATGATGTGAGTATAAGTTTAAAAACAACTATAGTATAAAGTACATATCAACCAATTCACAGCATAGTATTAATTACAACAATTATATATAAGTAATTTAGTTATTGAAGGGTGGGTTTGTGATATCGTAAGGTATCCTTTAATTTGAAGATTGATTAGGAATAAAAACCGGCCATGATAGAACGGATCAAAATACATATTGCGGATGTTGAACACTACAGTGCTGATAATGCTTCCAGTACTGAGGAATTCAGGTTGAAGTACCTTTCCAGAAAAGGTATTTTAAACGATTTGTTTGACGAATTTAAACAACTACCCAAAGAGCAAAAAAAAGAAGCCGGTATGTTGTTGAATGAACTGAAATTTAAGGCAGAAGAAAAGTTTAAGTCAGCCGAAGCTCAATTTTCAAAAAAAGAGTCAGCTGTGCTCACCGATGATTTTACACTTCCCGGAGATCCTTTTCATATCGGTTCAAGACACCCGATATCTATATTTCAATACCGCATTTTGGATGTATTTCGCAAATTAGGATTTACCATAGCCGAAGGGCCCGAAATTGAAGACGACTGGCACAATTTCAGCGGACTTAATTTCCCTGAAAATCATCCGGCACGAGATATGCAGGACACATTTTTCATTGATAAAAATTACTCCTTACGCACACATTGCACCAGTGTTCAGGTTAGGTTAATGGAAAATCAAAAACCACCCATACGTGCTGTTATGCCAGGACGCGTTTACCGCAATGAAGCGATATCTGCCCGATCACATTGCTTTTTTCACCAGATTGATGGTGTTTATATTGATAAAAATGTATCATTTGCTGATTTAAAACAGACCTTGTATTACTTCGTTAAGGAATTATTCGGTGAAAATTATGGTATACGATTCAGGCCAAGTTATTTTCCGTTTACCGAACCATCAGCCGAAATGGATATATCGTGTATTTTATGTCATGGCGAAGGATGTAACGTATGTAAACACAGCGGCTGGCTAGAAATTTTGGGATGTGGCATGATAGATCCAAATGTGATGATAGCAAATGGAATAGACCCGGAAGAGTATTCAGGATTTGCTTTTGGAATGGGAGTGGAGCGAACAACCATGATGCTATATGGAATAAAAGACATACGCATTTTAAGCCAGAATGATGTACGCTTTTTGCGCCAGTTTACATCCGAATAATTATTTTGCCTGAAGTGCTTCCCAGTACTCTACAGCTCTGCGTGTGTGTGGTATAACTATAGTACCACCCACAATATTGGCAACAGAAAACACCTCAAAAAGCTGCTCGGTAGTTACCCCTAATTCATGGCATTTTCCTAGGTGGTATTTAACACAGTCATCGCAACGCAACACCATACTGGCAATCAAACCCAGCATTTCCTTGGTTTGTGAGGTAAGTGCACCGTCTTCGTAAGTGTTTGTATCCAGATTAAATAAACGCTTTAACACCAGGTTATCAGCAGCTAATATTTTTTCATTCATTCGCTGCCGGTACTCGTTAAATTCAATTACCGTATCCGTCATTTGTGGTTAATAATCATGTTATAAATCAAACTGAGCCCGTGAAGCACGCATGTATTTTTTTACATTCATCCAAAAAGCGACTATCAGGTACACAATAACGGGCGAAGCCATGGTAATGAAAGAAAAATAAATAAAATACAAGCGTATGCGTGATGAAGATATTCCTAACTTCTCGCCCATGTAGCCACACACACCGAAGGCACGTTTTTCAAAAAAGTATTTTATTCGGTTTACCATAGCCGTACGAATATAAAAGAAAACATCAAAAGGGATAAACTATTCTTGAACAACACGCCAGGTCCACCCATTGTTTATTCGGTGTTTGGTTTTATCGGGCAGTAAAAAATCAATGGCCGCCACGCTGCCCAGGCCAGTTCCAAGCGAAATAAAATAGGTCTCAAGCGTACTTACCGAAGCACTTTTAATCAATTCGGTTACCAGTAAAAATGTTCCCACGTAGGCAGCTATACGAAGCGATGATTTTAAAATCCTTCGGCCAACACTTATTCGTCTGAATGCTACAATATCACGAATTTTAATTACTTTATATGTATTCAGTATTGGACCATCTGTATTGCCTCGCAAAAAAGCAATGCGCGAGGGGTCAACACCCAGCAGAATACAGCTGTCATTTATGTCGGTAATGGTCAGTTTGGCAAATTCAGGTACACCATTGTAGCCCATATACGAAACCGAAATCATGTGACCGGGAACCACTCTAATTTGTTGTTGGGTTAGTTGATTAGTAAATAAAAGAGTTTGACACAGAGCCAGACCCTGATGCACGAATAAGAAAAAAACCAATAAAATTAACCTATTCCGTTCCATAACACTTCTTTACCAATTGCGCAGTGTAAACATTTTTGTGCATCGCAATATGCGGTTTTTAATTGAATCACCGCCTGCGCATCAAAGCTGTTTTTAATGGGTATGCCAGCAGTTTTGAAATAACGTGTTATGGCATTGTTCTCAGCGGGAATTTGTTCATACATTTCCAAAACCCGATCGCACAATTCGGCACGGCCGTGCGTTTTACCATACAAAAAAACAGCGGGCAACACACTGTTTATTAATAACAGGTCAATGCTGTCATCGGACAACACACGTTTACCTTCGTGGTCGAACGTATATAAATTTCGCAAGTCGCGAAACGTTTTTGCATCCAGCACCTTAGAAAGTAAATGCGAGCTGTGGTAAATGAGCCGGGCAAACTGTAGTAAACGTAAGCTTGGAAAATTGGACGGACGCGTGCGTGAAAATTTCCACACATCGGGCTGAAGCGGCTTAAGCCCATACTTAACGGCCAGGAACTCAAATTCCTGCTGATGTTTTTTCCATTCCGGAAATTTATGATCAAGCGTTGGCAGTCCAGACATGCCCAAAACAAGCGCCTCCAGCTGAAATAAACTGTTTTTATGTTTGGCGATTACCTGTAGCGGCAATCCCCGGGCCATCCACACAAAGGGCTGTGCATTAGTTTTAAAACCAAAATAACGTGCAGTAAACACATAAAATGACTGTTCCCAGTTTTGGTTTGTTTCATTTAATAACCACTGAAGCGTGTCGGTTTTTTGTTCTATTCTTTCAATCAATAGGCGTGTAATCCAGGCACTAAGTTTCAGTTCATCGGGAACGGCAAACAACTCTTCGCAAGCTATGTATCGCTTGGATTGCATAAGGCGTTCATAGCGCCTGAGTAAAAATGGAGGAAGTATGTGGCGCAGCTCCAGCGTAGGAATTTCGTAACCCGTGCTGGTATATGCGGGTTTGTCGTAATACAAAACCACGTGTAGCACCACATTGTCGTAAGCCGCATCCATGTGATGGCGATGTACTGTCCAGTCGCTTGATTTGATGTGTATCTCAATATTTCCAGCCCACGTTGTTTCCCCAAGAGTAATTTTTGCATTAAAAAAGTCAGGACCCGCATCCGCATTGTACGTTCCCGGATGCAACACTTCCAGCTTTTCTTCTTTTACGGTTCGAAGATCGTTGGCCAACAACCTCTTGCTTTGCCAAATAAAATGAAGCAGCTCTTCTTTCATGCGCAACAAATGTATAAAACAAGTACTGTGATGTATATATTCATTTAACTTTGCAGGGCATGACATCCTCACACCTTTTTGTCTATAAAAATTCTCCCGTTTCGTACTACCGCTATGGAACCGGAAAGCAGGTGCTGGTAGCGTTTCACGGTTTCGACCAAAGCGGCAGTTATTATCAATACTTTGAAGAAACGCTAGGCAATCGATTTACACTAATAGCAATCGATTTTTTCTGGCATGGACAATCGAAATGGTTGGAGACGGAAGACTTTACCGAAACCGATATGCGCGAAATCGTTATAGGTATCGCACAACAAGAAAAACTTTTTGCCCGCAAGTTTTCAGTAATGTCATTCAGCATGGGCGCACGTATGGCCCGTGCGCTGGTGCGCACCTTTCCTGAGCGCATAGAACACCTGATACTTGTTTCGCCCCCCACGTTTGCATTTAACCGCTTTTTAAATTTTACTGTAGGAACCACATTCGGGCAGTGGATGTTTCGCTATTTTTTAAACAACAATAAAAGCCTGTTGGCATGGGCAGAGCGCTTATACAAACTGAAAATACTAAACCGCTCAGTATATGTGTTTACATCAAAGTTTATTTCCAACAAAAGCCGACTTGAAAAAGTATACCGTACCTGGTTATCACAAAAAAAACTTCGCACCAATTTCGATCTGTTTGCCCGACTAATTGATGATTACGACATACAGCTCATACTCATTGCCGGCAAAAACGATAAGCTTACGCCACCCCATCGCCTCATCAAATATGTACGTAAATTGAAAAACAGAAAGATATTTCTGTTGCCGAAAAAACATGAATTGCAAACACCGGAAACCCGGCATGTGCTGAAGAACATTTTTGGGTAACCGCATCGCATCGACTAAATTGCCAGCTAAAATAAAACCCATGAACCTTGATTTTTTAAAACAACTTGGCTTACACACGCACAATGCCGGAACTTGGATAGGATCACAACCCATCGAAGAATCTACCGGAAAAATAGACAGCTACTCACCGGTTGATGCAGCCCATATAGGCTCTGTATCGGTAACTACGCAGCAACACTACGAGCGAGTAATACAAGCAGCCGGAGAAGCATATGCCACATGGCGCAATGTGCCCGCACCAAAGCGCGGAGAAATAGTGCGCCAGTACGGAAACCTGCTACGTGAATACAAAGAGCCGTTGGGCAAACTGGTAAGCTATGAAATGGGAAAAATATATCAGGAAGGACTGGGCGAAGTGCAAGAGATGATTGATATATGCGACTTCGCAGTGGGCTTGTCTCGCCAGCTGTATGGATTAACCATGCACAGTGAGCGCAGTCAGCACCGCATGTATGAGCAGTGGCATCCGCTGGGTGTTGTTGGAATTATTTCGGCATTTAACTTTCCGGTAGCAGTGTGGAGTTGGAACGCCATGATAGCAGCAGTGTGCGGAGATGTGTGTATATGGAAACCCTCTGAAAAAACCCCTCTTTCGGCTGTGGCTTGCCAGATGCTGATGGCGCGTGTACTAAAAGAAAACAACCTTCCCGATGGTTTATTTTGCCTTATCAATGGCGAGGCTGCCGTAGGTGAGTTTCTCACCAAAGATGAACGCGTACCACTGATATCGGCCACCGGTTCGGTGCGCATGGGCAAAATAGTAGGACAGGCAGTAGCAGCCCGAATGGGCCGAAGCTTACTTGAACTAGGTGGCAACAACGCCATCATTGTTTCACAACACGCCAATTTAGATTTGGCATTGCGTGCCATTACATTTGGCGCTGCCGGAACAGCAGGTCAGCGCTGTACCACCACACGCAGGTTAATTATTCACAGCAGCATTTACGAAAATGTGAAACAAAAGCTTACAAGCATATATGCGCAGCTTAGCATAGGCAATCCGCTGGAAGGAAACCTGGTAGGGCCACTGATTGATAAGGCAGCAGTGAACGCTTACAGCCATGCTATTGAGCAGTTGAAAAAAGAGGGCGGCACGCTGGTGTGTGGTGGAAGTGTGATGCAAGGCAAAGGCTATGAGTCTGGGTGCTATGTGCAACCGGCCATTTGCGAAGCGCAACCAAATTACTCTATTGTACAGGAAGAGACCTTTGCACCCATCTTGTATTTGCTTAAATACGATACGCTGGAAGAAGCTATAGCCATTCAAAACGGAGTAAGACAAGGACTGAGCTCATCTATATTTACCGACAACCTGCAGGAAGCCGAACACTTTTTGTCGGCTAGCGGATCAGATTGCGGCATTGCCAATGTAAATATTGGAACATCCGGTGCAGAAATCGGAGGGGCGTTCGGTGGTGAAAAAGAAACAGGCGGAGGCCGCGAGTCGGGATCCGATTCGTGGAAGGCATACATGCGCAGACAAACCAATACCATCAATTACGGAAAAACTCTTCCGCTAGCGCAAGGCATAGAGTTTAATGTGGGATAGTCAAGTTGGTTACACACCAAAAATCAGTTTCGAATGGGATGTGGTTTTTTCAGCAATAGCTGTTAATTCTATGCCGTATAGTTCACTTAATTTTTTAGCTACCTCCAGTATATACAGGCTTTCGTTTCGTTTGCCCCTGTGCGTATTTGGTGCCAGGTAGGGCGAGTCGGTTTCCAGTACGATATGGTCAATAGAAATATCGGCAATGGCTTCTGCCAGTCCGGAGTTTTTGTACGTGAGTACACCACCAATTCCGAGATAAAAACCCAACGATACTATTTCTTTTGCTTCCGTTGCATTACCGCTGAAACAATGAAATATGCCCCGTAGTCGCGGATGTTTCATTTCGTGCAGCACGGCTAAGCAGTCGGTAGTAGAATTACGTGAGTGAATAACAATCGGAAGGTCGTATTGAATGGCCCATTGTATTTGCTTTTTAAATGCCATCAGCTGCTGATCTTTAAACTCGACCGACCAGTAATAGTCGAGGCCGATTTCGCCAACAGCATAAAACCTTCTTTTCTTAAACCACTTTTGTATTTGAAATAAATGCGCCTCTACGTGCTGATCTACCGAGCACGGGTGCAGTCCCATCATTGGAAAACAGTGGTCAGGGAATTGCCAGCAGAGGTTAAGCATGGGCTGTATGGAGTGTACATCAATATTGGGCAGAAAAAAACGTGTAACACCGGCATTAATAGCGCGGTTTACCATATCCGTGCGGTCGTTGTCAAACTTCTCGGAATACAGATGCGTGTGTGTATCGGTAACTACCATTAAGAGTATTTGCGCCCTTTCCAGTTTACAGGCCTGCGCATTAAAAATGCCACTGTACAGGCAGCTGTAATTAAGACAGAATAAACCTCATATTCAGGAATACGAAATGATATACCGGTAAGTTTCAGCCGTAGTCCGAAAAGGACAATATACAGCCACTGCAACACCACTTTTATGCCAACCAACTGTAGGGCCAGCACCCAGTTGTGCAACGCCACCACCGCAACAGCCGGCCAGAACAATGCATACACAGTAAATATAAACCACCAAAATGCGGGCAACTCGCGCGCACCCGTTAACCAACGTAAGCGCTGACGCACCACTCTGCTAAAATTACTCAAACCGCGCGAGTAATTAACGCATCCAGACAGAGCCACATTTTTGGTTTTCCATCCCAACTCACGGATATGCTGAAACAATTTATAATCCTCAGTAACGGAGAACGGGATATTTTCATATCCCCCTGTTTCATCGTATGCTTTACGTGAAACCAGCATGTTATTTCCAACGGCAGTTGCCGTTTTACCTAGGGATACAAACCCCTGCATATGTGCCATAAAACTGAGCCAGTCGGTTTGTTGCATATCTTCAATTAGGCCGCCCGCCCTCACTACGGTAATACCTGAAACGATACCGGTTTTTTCATCGGCCTGCGAAACCAGGGTACGAGCCCAGTCGGGTTGTATTTCAATATCGGCATCTGTTATTAGTAAATAGTCTCCTTTTGCAACCCGGGCCAGGTGTGCCAGCACGTTTGCCTTTCCTTTGGCCGAACCAAGTTCATCGGTAATGTTATACATCTTAAACCGAGGCTTTTCTTTTATAAAATCTTTGACAAAATCCTCCGTATGATCTTCCGAGCTGTCGTTTCCAATGAGAATTTCGTACTTGTTTTCCGGGTAATTTAGTCCACACAGCGAAGTGAGGCAATACAAAATATTTCGCTCTTCATTGCGTGCAGCAATAAGCACGGATATAAATGGAAGCTCCTCATCGGCAACAGTTGTTTCCTCCTCTTTATGTTGTAAAAAACTGGCCACCACAATAAGCTGGATGGCTATGTAAACGGCAATAACGAGTGCAGCAAGGTATATAAAAGCAATCATGGGTTAAGTGCGTCAAAAGTAAAACCATTTTCGCGTCCTGCACGCAAAATTTCAGGGAGCATCGCTTTCAGGTTTTTTTCAGCCTTTTGGCTGTCGTGCATCACAATAATGCTGCCGGGCAAAAGCGAGCGGTTAATAAAGCGAAGAGTAGCTGCTACATTCAGATTCGGATCATAATCGCGGGCAAGTATACTCCACATCACAATGCTGTACTTGCTTTTCAATGCCCGAATTTGATTGAGGTGAATACGGCCGTATGGTGGCCTAAACAACGGGCTATTAACCAGCTGTGCGCAGGCTTCTACCTCTTTTACATAGTCGGCTGTGCTCATGTTCCACCCGCGCACATGATGAAAGGTGTGGTTGCCCACTGCATGGCCGGCATCAAGAATGGAGGCATATACATCCGGAAATTTCTGAACGTTGTTTCCCACACAAAAAAAAGTAGCCTTAGCCCCAAATGTGTTAAGTTGCTCAAGCACCCAAGGTGTTATGTGGGGGTGGGGTCCGTCATCAAACGTCAAATACACCTTTCGTTCGGTGGTTTTTACCCTCCACGTAAGCGATGGAAAAACAGGGTATATAAATGAAGGTATTGTGTGCCTAAACATTATTTTTGTCGACCTTTATGCGCAAGATAATCCATTCTTCATTAGTTGTTCTCATCGGCTTGTTGTTTTGTATAACAACCGTACAGGTTTCGGCACAAAAATACTGGACGCTGGAAGAATGTGTAAATACCGCCATAAAAAACAATATAACCGTAAAGCAGCGCGAACTGTCTACGCGCGCAGCACAGAACGATGTGCTGCAAAGTAAGTTGTCCATGCTTCCATCTATCAACGGGCAAATTACCAATAACTGGAACGTGGGTTTTGCCATCAATCCACTAACCAACGCTGCCGATCCGAATGCAACATTTCGCAACAATGCTTTGGGCGCCAGTGCGAACATGATTTTGTTCAACGGCTTTCAGCAAACCAATACTATCAGGCAGCAGCAAAGCAATGCAAGGGCTGCACGATTTGACGAGCAAAGCACACAAAACACAATTGCCTTGCAGGTATCAAATGCGTTTCTGCAAACGCTGATGAACAATGAACTGTTTGAAAGCCGCAAACTGCAGGTAGAAGCTACCCGCTCGCAGCTGGCAAGGCAACAAAAAATGTACGAACTGGGCGGAGTAAACAAATCGCGATTGCTTCAACTGAAGGCACAATTGGCCAACGAAGAGATGCAATACATTACGGCTGAAAACGCCCTGCAGCAAAGTTATCTCACCCTGTGGCAAACGATGAATGTGGTGCCCGACACGTTGAATAAAGTGCGCAAGCCTGAGTTTGATGCCGGAAAGATTGAACAGGAAACACAAAGCAGCCAGCAGATTTATGAAACATTTTTGCAAAACAGCCCCGAAGTAAAAGCAGCCAAAGAGCGCCTGCGCGCATCACACTATGGCGAATATATAGCCAAGGGCGCACGCAGCCCGCGCATTAGCTTCAATGCAGGAATAAATTCATTTTACACGACACAAAACCGAAGAGGAGTGGGAACGCCCGCAACACTCTTGGTCCCCTTCGGGCTGGATATAAATAATCAACCGGTATTCAGGCCGGTGCTTCAGTATTCCGAACTGGAAACCGTTCCTTTCAGCACCCAGTTTGAACAAAACCTTGGCCGCAACTATGGGTTCAATATGAGTATTCCCATTTTTAACGGCTGGCAGGTAAACAATGCTGTTATGCGAAGCAAGGTAAGCCGTATGTCGGCAGAGTTGAACGAGCAACAAATAAAGCAAGATGCTTACCGAAACGTGAATCAGGCGTACCTCGATTTTAAATCGGCATGGAAGCGCTATGAAGCGAATGTGCAAAATATGGACGCCAGTAAGGAATCCTATTTGCAGGCCGAAACACAATACAACCTTGGGGCATTGAGTGTAAACGAATACCTGACGACCAAAAACACATGGCTTCAGGCAGAAACCAATTATCTGCAGGCCAAATACGAACTGCTGTTTCGCAGAAAAGTGCTCGACTTTTATTTAGGAAAAGAGCTGACGCAGTAGCCGACTATTTAGCGTCCGCGCTATCGTCCTCTACCTGATTCATGATCAGCTGCTCCAGCGAGTCCATCGCCAGTTCATCCTTTTTAAGTTGCGCTTCCACAGCTGAATCTTCCTGATGAGTTAATTCCTGAGGGGCGTTGTTATTCCCCCCACATGCGGAAAGCACAACTGCACTTACAACGATAAGAGATTTTTTCATATGCATTTTCATAATCGCAATTCAAAGTTTTTACCTAGGTATACCTTGCGCACTATTTCATCATCGGCTAGCTCGCGGGCCGTTCCTGCCTTCAGCAGTTTGCCTTCAAACAGCAGATAGGCACGGTCAACAATAGAAAGGGTTTCGTGCACATTGTGGTCGGTTATCAAAATACCAATATTGCGGTGTTTCAATTTGGCCACTATCTGCTGAATGTCTTCCACGGCAATCGGATCTACACCTGCAAACGGCTCATCCAGCAAAATAAATTTTGGGTTTACGGCCAATGCGCGGGCTATTTCACAACGCCTGCGCTCGCCACCGCTTAGCACATTTCCGGGGTTGTTTCGCACACGGTTTAGCCCGAACTCTTCCATCAACTCTTCCAGCTTATTTTTTTGTTCTTGCTTGTTCAGCGATGTAAATTCGAGAACGGCTTTAATATTTTCTTCAACCGTCAGGCTTCTGAAGACCGAGGCTTCTTGCGGCAGGTAACCTATTCCTTTTTGCGCCCGCTTGTACATGGCCAGTTGGGTGATGTCATCGTTGTCCAGCATTACACGCCCTTCATCGGGTTTTACAATACCCACTACCATGTAAAACGTAGTCGTTTTTCCCGCACCGTTAGGCCCCAGCAAACCAACGCACTCTCCCTGCTTTACTTCAATGGATACATCGTTTACAACGGTGCGTTTTTTATACCGTTTTACCAGATGGTGTGTGCTTAGTATCATAGTTTGCAATTAATACGCACGTGCAGTGCTTCCTTCTATAAAGTTGATGAACGCCTTGTTTACCACTTTGTTTCCTCCTGGTGTGGGGTAGTTTCCGGTAAAGTACCAGTCGCCTTTGTTTTCGGGGCATGCCTTGTGAAGGTTTTCTACCGACTGATACAATATTTCAACTTCGGCACGGCAATCATCGGGCCGTAGTATTTCGGAAATCTTCGCACTTAGTTCATCATCCGAAAACAAAGCATACAGCGATTTCAAGTGATTGACCACCTCTTCTTTGGGCGCATGTTCTTGATTTTTGCACAGCGTATAGGTCTCTTGCAGTTTGTGCTCTTGACGGGTGTCTTTGAGCAGTGCCAGCAAAGCTTGGAAGGCCACAAAGTCTTTCAGTCGGCTCATGTCTATTCCGTAACAATCGGGATAGCGAATTTGTGGCGCACTCGAAACAATGATTATTTTTTTCGGATGCAGGCGATCAAGTATGCGAAGGATGCTGCTGCGCAATGTTGTGCCACGCACTATCGAATCGTCAATTACAACCAGCGTATCTTTGTTTTCACGTATCAATCCGTACGTAACATCGTACACGTGAGCCACCATGTCTTCACGGTGCTCGTCATCCGTTATAAACGTACGAAGTTTCACGTCCTTCACGGCAATTTTTTCTCTACGCGGCTTCAGTGCTATAAGTTGTTTCAGTTTTTCACGGTCGGGGTTGGGCCCCATTTTGATAATTTCGCTGGCCTTGTATTCGCTCAAATAATCCAACACTCCGTCAATCATTCCGTAAAAGGACGTGGCAGCGGTATTCGGTATGTATGAGAATACCGTGTTTTCAATATCGTTATCTATTCTGTTCAGCACTTTTTCACTGAGCAGGTATCCCAGTTTTTTGCGCTCGGTATAAATATCGCGGTCGTTGCCACGCGAAAAATAAATGCGCTCAAACGAGCACGAAGTTTTTTGGGTAGACGGCAACACATTTATTTCGCTAACACTACCGTTTTTTCTTACCACCAGTGCGTTTCCGGCACCCAATTCCTTAATGTCTTCAAACTTTATATTGAATCCGGTTTGTATGGCAGGCCGCTCGGAGGTGGCCACCACTATTTCATCGTTAGCGTAGTAGTAGCAAGGGCGAATACCGTTGGGGTCGCGTACAATAAACGAATCGCCATGCCCAATTAGTCCGGCCAGTACGTAACCGCCATCTACTTCACGCAGGGCTCGCTTCAGCATGGTTTCTACATCCAGGTTATCGGCAATGAGTGCCGATATGGTTTTGTTGTCGTGTCCCTCGTTTTTGTAGTGTATGAATTTGCGCTGATTCTCTTCGTCCAGAAAGTGACCGATTTTTTCGAGCATGGTAATGGTGTCGGCTTTTTCGCTAGGGTGTTGCCCCAAATCAATGAGGATGTTAAACAACTCATCCACATTGGTCATATTAAAGTTACCGGCCAGCATGAGATTGCGCGTCATCCAGTTGTTTTCACGAATAAACGGGTGGCACAGGTTTGTGTCGCTGCCTCCGTAAGTGCCATAGCGCAGGTGGCCCAGCAATACTTCGCCCACAAAAGGAGCTTTGCTTTTCAGTGCCGATGCGTCTTTCGTTTCAGCTTTCGAAACAGAGGCAGATATTTTATTGCTCACCTTACCGAAAATTTCGGCTATGGCACCGCTGCCATTAGCACGCCTGCGGTAAATGTATTGCTCGCCCGGCTTTGGGTCAAGTTTTATAACACCAAGTCCGGCACCATCTTGTCCGCGATTATGTTGTTTTTCCATGAGCAGATACAGCTTTTTAAGGCCGTAAAGTGCTGAACCGTATTTTTCCTGATAAAATGAGAGGGGCTTTAGTAAGCGGATAAATGCAATTCCGCATTCATGTTTAATAGGGTCGCTCATACAGTGTAATGAGGCACAAATGTAGTCAAATTGATGATTAAATATCTGTGCGCAATTTCTATTGTTTTTTACCCTCTTCTATGGCTGCGTTCAGTATTTCCATAAACTGTTCGGGGCCCTTGTAGCCCGCATCGTAAAAGAGCTTGCGCAGGGCAGGATAAATATAGTAGGTGCTTGGAAAACCGGTGGGCTTGCCTTGGGTAAGTATGCTGTAAAGTTCGGCACCGCTAAATTCCTGCTCGCCAATTTTGTATTTAACGCCTTCAATTTCGGGATTGAACTTTACAGGCACAAAATGCTGATTAATTTTAGTGATGACTTCCGGTTTTGAGTACGTATCGCGATCCATTTTTTTGCACCACCCGCACCAGTCGGTATAGGCATCTACCAATACAATTTTACCTTCCTTTACCGCCTTTTCGTAGCCTTCGTTCCAGCCATACCACTTCATTTCTCCTAAGGCTGTTTGGGCCAGCAATGGAAAGGATAATGCAGCGAAAAAACACAAGCAACTAACAATGCGCAGATAGTATTTCATGTAAACAAATTAAATTATGTAACAAACATAAACAATAATCGTTCCTTATTGCTGATAACAAATCTTGCTCATGTAAAATTAGTAACTTCGTCCCCCGCATGACGCACAACACACTGCTACATAAGCTCGACATTTTTATACGTACCTACTACCGCAGCCGCCTGGTGAAAGGCGCGTGGCTTATGGCCTTCTGGGCACTGCTGCTGTTTTTTGCCATTGCCGTACTCGAGTATTTTGGCCACTATGGCACAAGCGTACGCACGGTTTTGTTCTTTACATTTGTGTCGGGCATAGTTGTATTGCTTGCGCTGTATGTACTCAGGCCTGTTATGGGGTTGATGCGCACCGGTAAAACCATCAGCTACGAAGAGGCGGCCCGAATTGTGGGAACTCATTTCACCGACATTCAGGATCAGTTGCTGAACACGTTGCATCTTCAACGCATGGCTTCGCAATCGCACAGCCCACTGCTGGAGGCCGCCATTGAGCAAAAAACACAAAAACTTACACCCATACCTTTTCAGCAGGCCGTAGATATGAAAGCCAGTATGCGTTATGCACGCTGGCTGGTGTTTCCACTGGGCATGTATGTGCTGGCCGCTTTTTTGTTGCCCGGCATGATCAGTGATGCGCCAAAGCGCATTATCAATTACAACCAGGCATATATTGCGCCACCACCGTATGTTTTCAGTATTAGGAACAGCGAATTGAATGTAACGCAATACGAAGATTTTGACTTGTTGGTTAATGTAAACGGCAAAACCCTGCCCGATGAAGTATCGCTTATGGTGGGCGAATTCACCTACATGATGCAGAAGCAGGACAAAAATACTTACCGCTATACGTTTCGTAATGTACAGCGTAATCAGGAGTTTCGTTTTGTGGCGGGCAATTACACCACCGAATCATATGTACTGAATGTGCAGACGAAACCGGCATTTCAAAAGTTAACCGTTCGGCTGGAGTATCCGGCTTATCTGCAGCGCAAACCAGAAGTAGTAGACAATGCTGCTGACCTGCGCGTGCCGGCCGGCACCACAGCCACCTGGGGCATTTACACCACACAGGCCGATGATGTACGCTTTTTGATGGGCAGCAAAATACTCGAACCGCAACAGGATGCCCGTAATAGGTTTCAGGTAAAACAACGTTTGCTGAACACACAACACTATTCCATTTTATTGCGCAACAGCAGCAATGGGTTAACCGATTCGGTGGGTTATCACATCACGGTTCAGCCCGATGCCTACCCGCAGATTGATATTCAGCATAAGCGCGACTCATTTACCGGCATGCAGTTTTATTTTGCCGGACTGGCCAGCGATGATTATGGCCTCAGCAAACTGGTATTTCACTACCGAATGACCGAAACAGCAAATGATCAAACAGCCAAAACGGAAAAATCAATTCCGATTTCATTGCCTGGCAAAGAGCCCACGCACCGCTTTACATTTCCGTTTGATTTAAGCGCATTGGAAATTGAGCCGGGCGACCAACTGGAGATGAACTTTGAAGTGTGGGACAATGACGGTGTGCAGAGCGCCAAATCAACACGCTCGACCACGATAGTGTACAAAGCGCCCACACTGCAGGAACTTACTAAACAGACCGATGCGGCAAACAGTGCACTGAAAAAAGATATGCAGCAGGCCCTGAAAGAAGCTCAGAAACTGCAGCAGGAAGTGAAAGAGCTGGAACGCAAAATGGCTGATAAGCGAGAGCTTAGCTGGGAAGAAAAAAAGAAAATGGAAGCATTGCTTGAACGGCAGAAAAAGCTAAACGATAAAATAGAGAAACTGAAAAATGAGTTTAAGCAAAACAACGAGCGCGAAACGGAATTCAAAAAACAGTCAGAAGAAATACTTCAAAAACAACAGCAGCTGGAAAAGCTAATGAATGAGGTCATGAACGATGAAATGAAAAAACTCATCAGGCAGCTGGAACAACTGATGCAGCAACAAAATAAAGATGCTGTAAAACAGGAAATGGAAAAATTGCAGTTGAATAACAAAGATGTGGAAAAGGAACTCGACCGCATGCTGGAGCAGTTTAAGCAACTGGAGCTTGAAAAGAAACTGGACGAATCGATATCTAGGCTAGACGAGCTGCAAAAAAAACAGGAAGAGCTGGCTCAAAAAACTAAAGAAACCGAACAACAGAAACAGCTGAAAAAAGAAGAGAAAAACAAACAGCTGGAGCAATTGAAACAGGAACAACAAAAAGTACGCGAAGAGTTTGAACAAGTGCAAAAAGAAATAGAGCAGGTAAAAGAACAGAACAAAGAGCTGGAAGACCCGGCTCAGATAAACGATACCGAAAAGCAGGAAGAAGAAATAGAGCAGGACATGAAAGAGAGCGAGCAGGAACTGCAGAAAAACAACAGCGAAAAGGCCGGACAAAAACAAAAAGAAGCCGCACAAAAAATGCAGGAGATGAGCAGCAACCTAAAGAAGGGCCGCGAAGATGAAAAGGAAAAAGAAGACGCCCTGAATGCCGAAGCGCTGCGCGAAATACTGGAAAACACCATACAGCTTTCAAAAGATCAGGAACAGCTGATGGAGCAAATGCGGAGCATAAGCGGATACAACCCTCAATTTGTAGAAGCCGGTAAAACGCAGAAAAACATAGCCGACAATTCACGCATTATAGAAGACAGTTTGCTGGCGCTAAGCAAGCGAGTGCCTCAAATAAGTTCATTTCTAAACCGCGAAGTTTCTAAATTGAAAGAGAACCTTGACCGCAGTGTGAAAGGATACAGCAACCGCAGCATGGGCGACATTCGCACACGGCAGCAGTATGCTATGACGCATGCCAATAACCTGGCTGTTATGCTCA
The DNA here is from genome assembly GCA_046309355.1 of Bacteroidota bacterium. Taxonomy (GTDB): domain Bacteria; phylum Bacteroidota; class Bacteroidia; order UKL13-3; family UKL13-3; genus CAYSBE01. Next base: position 13,626 of record JBKCPL010000046.1, on the reverse strand, counting down.
GCGAAGTATTGCAGCAAATGCAGATGGAAATGCAGGCCAACGGGGGTAAAGGCGGAAAAAAATCGAAACCTCAAAAAGGACAGGGCAAGGGAGGCAAGCAGCAAAAGCGAAGCATGAGCGACTTGAAAAAAATGCAAGAAGAGCTGAATAAGCAGTTGCGAGAGGGAATGAATAAGCAGCAGCAGCAGGGAGGCGAAAAGCCCAATGGCGAACAGGGAATGGGAAGCAGGGAGTTTGCGCGCATGGCCGCTCAACAGCAGGCCATCAGGCAGCAAATGCAGAAAATGATGAATGAAATGGGCGCGAAGGAAAAAGAAGGGATGGGTGGAAATCAGAAACTGCAGGAAATGCAAAAACTAATGGAGCAAACCGAAAAAGAACTGTTCAATAAAAAACTCAGCAGTGAAATGCTGCAGAGGCAGCAGGATATTTTAACGCGCATGCTCGAATCGGAAAAGGCGGAGAAAAAACAGGAAGAAGATACCAAACGCGAAGCTGAACAGGCCAAACAAAAACCCAAACAGGCCCCGCCCGATTTTGAAGAGTTTTTTAAACAGCGGCAAAAAGAAACCGAATGGCTGCAAACCATACCGGCCGAACTTCAGCCTTACTATAAAGAAAAAGCCAAAGAGTATTTTAATAAGATAAGTAAGTAGCAGCCGGGCAACTAGATGTTGTATGCGCAGTATTCATAATAACGCCTAACGCAATAACCAGTAGGTAGTGTTTTGTTTTCATAATGTTGTGGATTAATCAACAAATATTGATTTTATATAAGTCATACAAAAAGCGGTATGTACTTATTGCCCGACTAATACTTACAGAATTTTCAAATACGAATTCCAAACTAACATATTTTGTAAACGCATCTGCTGTTTAGCGACATGATTACCGGCTAGCTCATATTACACGTATGAAATATGCGTGCGGAGTTTAATCAAAAAGCTCTTCCGGAGCAGGCACTTTAAATACCAGATAATTGGTGCCTAAAAAATTGAGTACGGAATTAACCACAATGGAAACAAAATTGGAAACGGACGTATCGTAGGTATAGGCAATTTCGCTAACCCGATGCAGGTGTAGGATATCAAGCATCCAGTAAAACGGCTGATGCAGCCGCAACAAATGATCGCACACATAGTTGAATGCAAGATAAACCACAAATGTGATGGCATACACGATCATGTACCTCATCAGGTATCGCTCACCGTCTTCGGTTCGGTCTACATAGGTCCAAATTTTATTGAGCGTGAAGCCGACAAAAAAACCAATGACATAGCCTATGGCTTTTCCTACCAGGTTGTATTGCGGGAATGAAAGCGAGATTAGCCACGACACAAATAAACTGGTAAGTGCGGCTGTAGCACCCACAATGATAAACTTAAGCAACTTGTGCAAAAACGGATATTTACGAATTCTTTGCCTGAATGTGTGAAACATGCAGGCTCAAAGGTATTAAAATATATACCCGAAGCAATACGCACAACAAGCCGTTTTTAGCCCCGGTTTACTTATGGTTTTCGGGCGGGGCAGGTGTTCAATCCCAACACCGTATACAACGGGCAAAACCCCACAATACTTGTAAGGGCCAGTACAACTCCGGCCGCCAGCACAATAAGGCCCGGTGTACCGCTAACGATGTCGGTAAAATACAATGCGGCAGCTATGGCAGCACCCGCTAAGCGAATGCTCTTGTCCAGGGTTCCTACATTTTTTTTCATATGCATGTTTTTTATTAAGGATGATTTGTTTGCTACGACAGGTTGTGTTTTTTACTGCCATTCAAAAATAATGCGCGGTTAGTTACACATGTGTAACACATGTTACACCGAACCGTGTACGTTCATGTAATTAGTTTTTAGTTCAGCATACGTTAAAGAATTCTCGAGACCCAGTTCAGCGGAAATGAATGAAAAGATTTGCGCGGGTGAAAGGCTGCTCATGAGCGATACCCCTTGTGCCCCTGCTGACTTCGACAACTTATTTCCGGCAGCATCGCTAAGCAACCGGTGATGAAAAAAACGTGTATCCGCAAAAGAAGAAATACCGCATAACTTTGCTACATAAAGCTGTAGCGCTGTTTGACTCATCAAATCGAGGCCACGCACAATAAGGTTAATGCCGTAGTTCACATCATCGCTTAGTGAGCATACCGTGTATGCAGCAAACCCATCTTTTTTACGCATAACAGGATAGGGCGTGGCTACATGTACACCAACCGGATGAAGCCCCGACTGGTAGTCATTAACCGTAACAATTCCTGCCGATTCTGTATTTAGCCTCCAGGCATATCCGTTGGTAAATTCGGCCACAGACTGTTGCTTACACACGGTGTGCTCCGGATTTTTAAGCAAATCACTGCGCGAGCAGTTACAGGCAAATAAAAATCCGCTGCGGGCTAGCTTATCCAGCAATGTGTCGTAGTGTTTTTTACGCAAAAACTGGCTGTAGTTCGACTTAAAGTCGGTTATGTTTTTTGCACCCTCATCATAGCGAAGCCCAAGTTGATTTAAGGTAGTAAAAACATCTTCGGTATACGATTCGCGCACGCGACTACTATCAGCATCATCTATGCGTAAAAGCAATGTTCCGCCTAACCTGTCGGTTTCAAGTCGGGCAAGCACGAAGTTGAAAATATTGCCGATATGCAAAAACCCGCTGGGAGTGGGCGCCAGGCGCGAACGTATGGCTAACGCAGTGTTCAATGGGCTTTGGGCGGAAACGACTCTACATACACGCTTTGTGAAGGAAAGGCAAATGTGGCTTCGTGCTTGTGTACAATTTCCATAATGCGGTAATTAATTTCTTCTTTCACATCTATCATGTCGGAATAGTCGTTGCTGGCTACAAAATACAACACCAAAATATCCAGCGAACTCGAATTAAAGTCGCTGAAACGCACAAAGTATTCTTCGTTGGTTTTTGGATGATTGGCAATTACATGCTTTATCTCGTCCACAATCATTCGCAGTTGCGAAGCGGAAGTAGTGTAGGTGAGTCCGATGGTAAATTTAATTCTGCGCGACTCGCTGAGGGTAACATTATTTAGTGCCGCATCAATCAATTTTTTATTGGGCACCGTAAGCAAGCTTCTGTCAAGTGTGCGCACGCGTGTAGTTCGAAAACCCACATGCTCAATGCGTCCGGTGATGCCTTCGAAGTCAACCAGATCATTGGCCTTAAACGGCTTATCGATGTAAATGATAAACGAAGCAATTAAGTTGGCCAGTGTATCCTGTGCTGCCAGCGCTATGGCCAATCCGCCAATACCCAGTGAGGCGACCAGCGCAGTAATGTTGATGTTAAATACAAATCGTAATGCAGCAAAGGCAAACAAAACAACCAACACAACTTTAATCAGCTCTTTCAGAAAATTAGAAAGCTCAACCGAAACCGGAGCCTCTTCACGGTTTTGCAAAACGTACGTAAAAAAAGTTGTTCCTCGCAAAAACAGCTGACACAATACGATAACCCACGCTATACCAAATAGTGCACGTATGGCCCACCTTACACCGTATTCATTGTGATGCGCCAGCTCCCAGCTTTCAGGAAACTTAAGCTGAGAAAAGGAAGTATAAATGATAATCAGAAAAAGAAGCCGCTCGATGGGTGTGCTTAGCTGTTCAACAAAAAATTCAGAAAATTTATTTTTTGAAAACCGCCTGAAAAAACGAAACGATTGCTTGCTAATAACCACGGCACCATAATGCTTGAGTAACAAACCGACAAGGAGAATGGCGGCAAAAAGCAGCATGTTTTTTACCGGATTTTCCAGTATGGTATAATCTAGTAGGGCTTGGTCATTTATCATATATGTGCAAATAAATGAATACTTGGGTTATACATAGTGTACAAAAAAACGAAATACCACAGAAATACCATCAGGCAATTTCATAACAGGATGTACAAGCGGTATTTCCTGGCCTTTGGTTGCCAGTATAAATCGGCTGTGAGCACAACATATTTTTTGTACGAACAAAATCGGTTTATTTGTAGTGTGAGATTTTTTACGGTTTATATCGCCTTCGTTTTCTTGTTGCAGGTGCCTGCGCGTGCCCAAACAGTAGAATGGTCAAATCAGCAGAAAATAAAAAGCAAAACCAATTTCACGCAAATTTTGGGCTCAAACAGCAGCGGTATTTTTTTACTGCGGTCGCGCATCAATGAATTTTCACGTGAGTTGATTATAGAAAAGTATAAATTTAATTTAACACAGGAAGGTGCCAAGGATTTTTGGCAGCCCGCAGGTACGCATATCGATAAAGTAGTGTTATCCGAAACAGGTATGACCGTTTTTGCCAGCCAACGGGTAAATGGCAAGTACGAAATGATTTACTGGACTGTCGACAACAACCTTGTTCATTCCCCTCAGCCCAACCTGCTTTTCCAAATAGATGCTTCCGCTATCAGACAACAGCCGCTGTTTTATATTTTCCAAAACCAGCTGAAAACTCAGTATACCATTGCTGCAATTACCCCCGGTGCCGATAAAAATTCAAGCGTTTACACGCTGGCTTCGTTTACGGCTCAATATGTATTTAAGTACCTCAAGCAATTTTCTATTGACCATGAACCCGATGATGTGGAGCTTTCCGAAATTGTATGCGACAACGCATTTAACGTTTTTGCCCTGCTAAGTGTACCCGATGTAACAGCGAAAAAAAGCACCTATGCGCAGAAACATTTTTTATATGCTTTTTATGACGAAGACCAACAGCTTAGCGAGTATTCGATAGACACGGCAGCTTACCGCATCAACAAAACAGGTATGGCCATACAGGAGGCCAATCGAACAGTGTTAATTTCCGGCTTTTATACTGACAATAACGCAAAGCGCTTATCGGGCAGTTTTATGCAAACATTTGATATAGATCTGCGCAAGATTACAGCACATACCTTTGAGCCGTTTGATGCAGGATTTTTTAGCAAAGCAGGGCCCGGTTTTTTTTCGGGAAGTGGCGATGAACAAGCCGAATTAATTGTGCGAAAAGTTATTGCCCGAAGCGATGGTGGCTGTGTATTGATAGCCGAAAAGTACTACGAAACGCGACAGGCATTTACGTATTATGTACAAGGCATGCCGCAGGTTTCCTATCGGGTGGTTTATAATTTTGAAGAGATTGCGGTTTTTTCAAAAAAAGCAGATGGCACTACCGAAACACGAGAGGTGTTCAAGAAAAAACAATCGTCCATGAACGATGGTGTCTATTATTGCTCGTTTTTTATACTCAATACCAACGACCGGTTGGCGTTTATTTACAATCAGGATGCCACCACCGAAAGCGATGTGCTGATGAGCACCCTTTCGCCCAAAGGCGAAACCGACACACGCATACTGGTTAAGTCACTCAGTTTTTATGTGGCCCTGATGCCGCTTGAGTCTAAACAGATAAATGCGCACACCGCATTGTTCAGCACCATAAAAGACCGCAGGTTTTCACTGATGCGATTAACATTTTAAATACAGCACAGGTGTTAAAAATTTTCAGAAACCATACCGTATTTACCGGAGCGCTTGTAGTGCTGGTGGGTGTTTTGCTCAGGCTTCCGTCCATGCTCAATCCCAATGCTTACACCGTGCCTGCTGCCGGTCCGCTGGCCGATTTATTGTTTAGGCAAATAAACCAGCTGTCTGTTTCTGCACTTTATTACATGGCCACGGCAGTAATTCTAATACAGGCATTGGTGGTCAACTACATAACTGTGCGCCATGAGGTTCTTTATAAGCATACATATCTGCCGGCATTGATGTTTGTAGTATTAAACAGCGCGTTTCCCGAGCAAATGCATCTTACCCCCCAACTGCTTGCCAATACATCAGTCATTTTACTGATGTTGCGAATTTGCTACTTGTACGATGCGCCTAACCCCTTGTTGCCCATGCTTGATGCAGGCATATACCTGGGAATAGCCATGCTGTTTGATTACAACCTACTCATTTACCTTCCGTTTATTATTATTAGCGTAGTGTTGTTTACCAAATTCAGCCTTCGCTACATTTTGGTCGCGTTGCTGGGCATTTGCATCCCCATTTATTTTACAGCTACCATTTTTTATTTGTTCAATCAGCATGAGGTGCTGTGGGACGCCTTGCAAAAAAGCCTGAACGCTATTGTTATTAAGCAGGTGCAATACAATTATGAACATATTCCTTTTTGGCTAATTGTATCATTTATTAGCACAGTAGGAGCCATTCAGCTTCAGCAAAACTATTTTCGGAACAAGGTGAAAACCCGCAGGGTGCTGCAAACATTTGCCGCTTTATTTGCCTTTTCTGTGGTTGGTCTGTTAATTGAAAACACAAATGTGCTGTATGCAACGTGTTATACATCCATACCCTTGAGTGTAGTTACCGGGTACTACTTCATATCCGACAAAAAGAGCTGGTTTCGTGAGCTTTTATTTTTCATTCTGGTGCTGTTATCTGTTTTTTACCATGTCGTAAACTAAAATTCGCTTGCGTGCGGTTTTCGTTATTCCGTTTCGGCACACTATATTTACACGCTTTTTAAAAATAAAGTATAGGTTGAAGTCAGTTCGTTTTTTCGGTATATGTGTATTACTGCTGCTTGCGCAAAATGCTGTTCAGGCACAAAAACCGGGTCAGGTAATTGATCAGGTAGTGGCTGTGGTGGGCAGCAATGTGATAATGCAATCGGAAATTGAAATGGAATTCAGGCAAATTGATAAAGAATTTGAAGGAGACCTGCCCGACACTTTACGGTGTGCTATACTTCAGCAAAAAATACAGGATTATATATTGCTTACCAAAGCTCAGCTCGACTCAGTTCCGGTAAATGAAGACAGGGTAGAAGCCGAACTTGAAAAACGTATACGCTACTTTGCGCGTCAGTTTCCCGGTGGCGAAAAGGCCATGGAAGAGTTTTACGGGAAAAGCATTTCGCAGATAAAATCGGACAACAGAGATAAAATCAGACAAAGCATGCTGATTCAGGAAATGCAGGGCAAAGCCATGAAAGATGTGAAAATTACGCCCAACGATGTGCGCAGGTTTTACAACGAAATTCCGGCTGACAGTATTCCTTTTTACAGCGCAGAAGTTGAGGTAGCACAATTGGTTATCGAGCCCAAAGTATCGGCCGAAGCCAAACAAATAGCGTACGAGAAAATAACCGAATTGCGCAACCGCATTTTAACTGGCGACAATTTCAACACGCTGGCCGTGTTGTACTCCGATGATAAGGCCTCGGCTACTAACGGGGGTGAGTTGGGATATTTTGGCCGGGGCGAAATGGTTCCCGAATTTGAAGCTGCGGCCTACCGGCTAAAGCCCGACAGCATTTCAAAGATTATTGAAACCAAATACGGATACCACATTTTGAAATTGGTCAATCGCAAAGGCGACAACATTAACGTGCGTCATATCCTTGTTCGGCCTCAAATTTTTAAATCAGACGTGCAAAAAGCCAAAACAACAATGGACAGTATAGTATGGCAGGTAAAAATTGATTCGTTGACGTTTGAAGCAGCAGCCAAAAAGTTTTCAGACGATGAAGACACCAAAGACAACGGAGGGTTTATAACCGAAGGACGCACAGGAACCACACGGGTGCCCGTAGATGAACTGGACAAACAAATTTACTTCAGGCTTGACGGATTGAAACCGGGCGACATTACCGAGCCGGAATTAATTACCCTTCCCGGACCGGATAAACAACAGGCGTGGCGTGTGCTTTACCTGAAAACGGAATACAAGCCTCACCGTGCTAACCTGCGTGATGATTACCAGAAATTTCAGGCTATGGCAACCCAGCGTAAACAGGCACAGGCGCTCACTGATTACGTAAGCCGTGCACGCAAAGAACTCTATATTCGCATTTCGCCTCAGTATTCAACATGCAAAGGCGTGCAGCAATTGCTCATAAAAAAGTAAGACAAACACACCATGAACCATCCGAATGATGTAGAAGCCGCGAAAGCACTTCACGACAAATACCGCGAACTGAAAAACGAAATAGGTAAAGTCATAATCGGACAAAACGATGCTGTAGAAGCCGTTTTAATTTCCATATTCACAGGTGGCCACAGCTTGCTGGTTGGAGTGCCGGGATTGGCTAAAACACTACTGGTACGTACCATTGCCGAAGTACTTGATTTAAAATTTAACCGCATACAATTTACCCCCGACCTTATGCCGGGCGACATTACCGGCTCGGAAATTCTTGACGATAAACGTGAATTTAAATTTATACGCGGCCCATTGTTTGCCAATATTGTACTAGCCGATGAAATAAACCGCACACCACCCAAAACACAGGCAGCGCTGCTCGAAGCCATGCAGGAACTTTCGGTTACTGTGGGCGGTCATGTTCATCATCTTGAAAGGCCATTCTTTGTATTGGCTACACAAAATCCAATTGAACAGGAAGGAACCTATCCGCTGCCCGAAGCTCAGCTCGACAGGTTTATGTTTAATATTGTGTTGAACTATCCGGCTTACGAAGACGAATTGCAGGTTATTAAAAACACCACCTCTATGCAGAGCCCGGTATTGAATAAGGTACTTAAGGCACAAGATATACTTGAAATTCAGCAATTGGTTAAAAAGGTTCCGGTAGCCGATAATGTGATGGAATACGCAGTAAAATTGGTTAGTAAAACAAGGCCAAATACTCCCATGGCTTCTCCGGTTGTAAATAATTACATCAGCTACGGAGCAGGCCCCAGAGCAGGTCAATACCTCATACTAGGCGCGAAATGCCATGCGTTAATACACGGCAGTTTTTCGCCCGATATAGCCAATGTTAAAGCAGTAGCCGAACATGTGCTGAGGCACCGTGTTATTAAAAACTATAAGGCAGAAGCCGAAGGCCTGAGTGTAGAAAGCATCATTCAGCAATTGTTGTAAATCTGTCAGCCATGTTTATGCGGTTGGTTTCCGTTGTGTTTCATCCGGTATTTGTCAATGTTGCGGCTCTAATGCTGCTCATGTACATTCATCCGGTGCTGCATGTAAAGCTTAGCACAACGCAACAGCTGTTTTATATTCTGTTTTATTTTTTAATGGCGGCTGTTATTCCACTGTTAACCGTATTAATTATGCGCTTATCCGGGTTTGTAAAATCGGTTTACCTTGGCGAAAGCTCAGAAAGACGACTACCGCTTATGATTACTTCGGCTATGCTTGTCTTTTTGTTTTATACATTCGGTCGCCTGAATGCACCGGTCTCCATTCAGCTTTTCGTACTTACCAATGCTGCTATTGCAGTAAGCCTGATGATATGGAATGAATACAACAAAATCAGCTTACACATGGCCTCTATGGGTTTGGTGTGCGGGGTGCTCATCACCTTTTCGTTTGTATTCGAAGTTCGCTGGATGTTGGCACTGTTTTTTCCCATAGCGGGCATTACCGCTACCTCACGACTGTACAATCAGGCACACACAGGAAGGCAATTGCTTTATGGTTTTTTGCTCGGACTTTGCAGCACACTTTTTATCCTGTAATTTTGATTCCCGGTATGAATACACAAAAAGAATTTAAGTCACTGAGCGAGTTTTATCCCTACTACCTCAGCGAGCATCAAAACAAAACATGCCGCATACTTCATTTTATAGGCACTAGTTTATTCTTCTATTTTTTGTTTGCCACTATCTTGTCGGGCAATCTCGTGCTGCTTCTTTTTTGTCCGCTTAGCGGCTACGGCTTCGCCTGGATAGGGCATTTCTTTTTTGAACACAACAAACCGGCTACGTTTAAGTATCCTGTTTACAGTCTGCTATCCGACTTCAAATTGTATTTTGACATTTTACAGAACAAACAAAAGTTTGACCCCACCAACTAATACCCCAACACAAATGAATACCTACGAAACCATTTTGCTCGATATCCATAATGGAATTGCTACGCTTACGCTTAACCGGCCTGATGTATTTAATGCATTTAACGAGCAGCAAAGTTTTGATGTACTGGATGCACTGAAGAAAATTGAAAAAGACAAAAGTGTTCGAGTGCTCATTCTTACCGGTTCCGGTAAGGCTTTTTGTTCGGGTCAGGATTTGAAGTCAATAGCAGGCTCAAAAAACCGCTCACTCAGCGAGTCGTTGTACAAACGCTATAATCCGATGATACGCGCCTTGCGCAATTTGCCTATACCGGTTATATGCAAGCTGAACGGAGTAGCTGCAGGTGCAGGATGCTCTCTGGCTTTGGCCAGCGACTTTATTGTGGCATCGGAAAATGCAACACTTATCGAGGTGTTTATACATGTTGGTCTGGTACTCGATTCAGGGTCATCTTATTTTCTGCCTCGGCTGGTAGGAAGTGCACGCGCATTCGAAATGAGTACTATGGGAAACAAGGTTTCGGCTACTCAGGCTCTGGAGTGGGGCATGGTAAACCGCGTTGTAAAACACGATGAACTGGATGCTGAAACACAAAAAATAGCGGACTACTATGCGCAGGCGCCTACAAAAGCGATTGCGCTCATGAAAAAAATGCTCAACAAATCGTTTCACAGCAACCTCGATACCATGCTGGAGTACGAGGCCCATTGCCAGGAAATAGCCGGCCGAACGGCCGATTACAAAGAAGGCGTTGCCGCATTTAACGAAAAACGAAAGCCCGCTTTTAAAGGAGAATAAAGCAGCCTAACAAATGTTTGGGTAAACGTGCGGAAGGATTTATTACAGCCGGAGTTGCATTTATTGGAAAAAAAAGCGATAAATTGTGACTTCAAAAAAATCCTACACGTATGAAGTACAATTTTCAGCGCATACTCGTACCGGTTGACGGGTCGCCACAATCAATTGTTGCTTTCAGGGCAGCTGCCACACTATGCAAAGCCTATGCCTCACAACTTACTGCTCTTCACATAGCCGAGGATGGCGTAAGTGAAGAAGGTCTTCGCAAAATGATGGGAGAAAACACGCAGGGCGTTTCATTTCACTATATGCATAAAAAAGGAACCGTTCATAAAGAAATACTGCACGCGGCACAGGAAACAGACACCGAGCTTATAGTAATGGGAACTCACGGTGTTAGCGGCTTTCAGGAATTCTGGATGGGAAGCAACGCCTACAAAGTGGTGAACTCGGCACACAGCCCTGTTCTTACCATGCGCGAAGATTCACGCATCAGCGATTTCAAAAACATCATTCTTCCAATTGACACTTCGTTTGAGTCGAGACAAAAAGTACCGGTTGCCATCAGTATAGCCAAGCACTTTAACTCAACCGTTCATATTCTGGGTGTTTCTAGTGGCGATGACAAAGATGCCGAATACAAGGTTAAAGCATTTACCCGTCAGGTTATTCACTCACTGGATGACGCACACGTACCGCATACCTTCAATATGCAGTTGGGTGGTAATCTCACCGATATTACCATCAACTATGCCAAGCAAAAAAATGCCGATCTCATTATTATCATGACTGAACAGGAGCTGCAACTTGGTTCTTTCTTCTTGGGTAAGTTTGCACAGCAAATGGTTAATCACTCGCCTGTGCCTGTGCTTAGCATACCTCCACGCGAAGATTTGATAGTAACCGAAGCGCGGCTGTGATAAAAAATCTTTTCGCACATTAAACCAAAAGCCTAATTTTACCGTTTGTTATGCTTGTGTTGGGGCACATAACATGGTATTGCCCAAACATTTGAAACACAACTTCGTTTGAAACAATATGGAAATTAAACCCGGTTCACTATTAGCCCCGATTCATATCCCGGCCGACCTTAGAAAGCTTAAAGAAGAACAGCTGGTAAACCTTTCGGCTGAGTTAAGGCAATACATAATTGACATGGTGTCGGTTTATGGCGGGCATTTTGGTGCCAGCCTGGGCGTGGTAGAACTTACGGTGGCATTGCATTATGCATTCAATACCCCTTACGATCAGTTGGTATGGGATGTTGGCCATCAGGCATACGGACATAAAATATTAACTGGCCGCAGAGAGGTGTTTCACACCAATCGAGTGTATAAAGGCATTTCAGGATTTCCAAAACGCAGCGAAAGCGAATACGATACATTTGGCGTAGGACACTCTTCCACCTCTATTTCTGCCGCACTTGGCATGGCTGTAGCATCACGGTTAAAAGGAGAATTAGACAGGCAGCATATTGCGGTTATAGGTGACGGTGCCATGACGGCCGGTCTGGCATTTGAAGGGTTAAATCATGCCGGTGTGGAGGACTCAAATCTTATCGTGGTACTAAACGATAACTGCATGAGCATTGACCCGAATGTGGGCGCACTGAAAGAATACCTGACGGATATTACCACATCTCCTACTTACAACAAATTTAAAGACGATGTTTGGAAAGCGCTTGATAGATTGAGCAAAGTAGGCCATTTGTCGCAGGATATACTTTCTAAACTTCACGATACGCTTAAAGGCGGATTATTAAAACACAGCAATCTTTTTGAATCGTTACGTTTCCGCTACTTCGGGCCTATTGACGGGCACGATGTAAATCACCTGGTAAAAGTATTTAATGACCTGAAAAAAATACCCGGCCCTAAACTGCTACACGTAGTTACGGTGAAAGGCAAAGGCTTTGCCCTGGCCGAAAAAGACCAAACCAAATGGCATGCACCCGGATTGTTTGATAAGGTTACCGGTGAAATTTATAAATCTGTTTCAGAAAAGCCTCAGCCACCTAAATACCAAGATGTATTTGGACATACACTGGTAGAGCTTGCCGAAAAAAACGAAAAAATTGTTGGTATAACTCCTGCCATGCCCTCCGGCTCATCAATGAATATTATGATGAAGGCTATGCCCAAGCGCGCATTTGATGTGGGCATTGCAGAGCAACATGCGGTTACTTTCAGCGCGGGCTTAGCCACTCAGGGATTAATTCCGTTTTGCAACATTTATTCCTCGTTTATGCAGCGCGCTTACGATCAGGTAGTACATGATGTAGCCCTGCAAAAGTTGCATGTGGTTTTATGTATGGATAGAGCCGGTCTTGCAGGAGCAGACGGGCCAACTCACCACGGCATGATTGATATACCTTACATGAGGTGTATACCGCACATGGTAGTGAGTGCTCCCATGAATGAAGAAGAGTTGAGAAACCTGATGTATACCGCAAGTTTAGAAAAAAATGCAGGCCCTTTTTCTATCAGGTATCCCAGAGGAAATGGTGTAATGCCGGAATGGAGAACGCCATTTGCCGAGATAGAAATAGGCACAGGACGCACACTTCGCAAAGGAGATAAAATCGCATTACTTAGCATAGGACATCCCGGAAATTTTGCCCTACAAGCGGCAGAAAAACTGGCAAAAGAAGGGATTGAAGTGGGCGTATACGATATGCGATTTGTAAAGCCGCTTGACGAAAAGTTGTTGCATGAAATATGCTCAGAATACAAGCACCTTATTACACTAGAAGACGGAACAATTGTAGGTGGGTTTGGCTCATCTGTACTTGAGTTTATGGCAGAACATGAGTATAAACTTTCGTTGAAAATGCTGGGTATGCCCGATAAAATTATCGAGCACGGTGAGCAAAAAGAATTGTATGCCGAGTGTGGATTTGATGAAGCAGCCATTGCCAGAACGGTAAAGGCGGTACTAACCGAAGATTTAGTTAGTTCACACAGCGGATAACATTTTCGTGCGATTAAGCACGTACATAAATTATCCTTTCATACTTCTTGT
>JBKCPL010000045.1:0-11875 GCA_046309355.1 Bacteroidota bacterium | reverse complement strand
GTGTGTTCAGGTGCTGAACCTGCAGCCGTTACCAACTGTTTGAATTTTGGAAATCCATACAACAAAGAAGTGTATTACCAATTTGTGCATGCCATCAAAGGCATGGGCGAAGCGTGTAAAAAATTCGATACACCTGTAACGGGTGGCAACGTAAGTTTTTATAACCAAAGCAGCGACAATGATGCGGTATTCCCAACTCCAACTATCGGCATGGTGGGATTGATTCGCGATGGCAAAAAACACATGACACTTGATTTCAAACAAGCCGGTGATGTGATTTACCTGATAGGTGAATCGAAAAATGATATTGCTTCATCGCAATACTTAGTTTCGCAGCACAAGGTGCAACTCTCGCCTGCTCCTGCATTTAACCTCGATGAAGAATTTGCCGTGCAACAAGCTACAAGCAAAGCCATTTCAAATGATTTAATCCAATCAGCACACGATATAAGCGAAGGCGGATTGTTTATCAGCTTGCTGGAAAGCGCCATGCCAAACAACTTAGGATTTGAAATTGCTAAACCCAACGCAACCTTACGCAACGATGCGTTCCTTTTTGGCGAAGCCCAAAGCCGCATTGTGGTTTCGGTATCAACAAGCAATGTAGCTGCATTTGAAAAATTGATGCAGGACAGCGGAGTGAAGCTGGAAAAATTAGGTACCGTAACTGGAGGAAATATTCAAATAGCCGGTGCTGACTTCGGCAAAACCGAGCAGTATAAAAATACCTATCTAACTTCGTTAGAAAGTAAATTGGCGTAACACACATCCATGAAATTCGAAAATATAACTTTCATTTTTCATGGATTACAATTTCGGTAATTCTTTTATCAAAAATCGGTATAGCGCGTAAACAGTGATGTTTTTGTCGTATTTGTACGTGTCGCTATCCGGAGTGATGATGTAATTTTTTGCAGTCTTCAAATCTTCAATACATTCATAAACACCTTTGGTGATACTCGGGTTGTTTCCTACTTTAATTTCAATGCAGGCTATTGGCTTATTTCCACGCACCAATACCAAATCCACTTCCGCTTTATTGTGTGTGCGGTAATAGTACGCATCCAGGTCATCGGGTTTATACTGTAGTACCTGTTGTATCACATACCCTTCCCATGAAGAACCAATGACTACATTTTCGCGCAGCTGCTTCATATTTCCAATACGGCACAAGCGGTGCAGCAAGCCGCTATCTGATATATAAATCTTTGGTGATTTTACCACACGTTTGCTAATATTTATATGCCACGCAGGCAGGCGAGTAACTAAAAATGCCGCTTCCAGAAAATCAAGGTATCGGTTGATAGTAGGTGCACTTACACCCACAGAGCGGGCAAAATCCTGAGCACTCCAGATACCGGAGTTGGCATTGGCCAGCATCATCCAGAATTGCTGAATGATATTGGATGAAAGATTGGTGTCGAACAAACTGCTTAATTCACGCTTTACATAAGACGAAATATACGCATCCATCCAATCGGCAAAGTCTTTATCGGTTCGGGCAGTAAGCGCATCAGGAAATCCGCCCCTGAACCAATGTTTGTCGAGTTTGTATTTGGGCAGTGCTTCTGCTAATCCTATGGGATGAAGGTGTGAGTAAAATATACGTCCGGTAAGTGTTTCAGTAACGCCTTTTACCAACTCGGGCGAAGCCGATCCCAGCAGCAGAAAACGGGCCGGTTTGCGGTGTTCATCCACCAGGGCACGCAGCAATGCAAAAAGCTCAGGCTTACGCTGTACTTCATCAATAATTACACAATGATCAGCCACGCCTTGCAAATAATATTCAGCACGATTCAGTTTTTCATAGTCACTCGGTTTTTCAAGGTCGATATATACCGATGGTTTTTTGAGAGCTTTGGTAAGATTTCGTGCAAGTGTGGTTTTGCCTACCTGCCTCGGACCCAATATGGCTACCACCGGAAATTTCCCGAGTACTTGCAACAACCTTTTTTGTATTTCCCTGTTAATCATGCTACAAAGCTAGTACTATCCATGAAATATGAAAATACTATTTTTGATTTTCATGGATAGTATTCATGTATTAAACTAATTTTCAATTATTTATATTTGTGCATGCTTGCACATGTAAAAGTTTCAACATACCTCCATCAGTTGGAAGAAAACTGCATACGAACCCGCTTTGCAGAGATTCGTGCATTGCTGCTCACCTTTCCCGAAATCTCAGAAACATTCCGCTACCGCACGCCATTTTATGATTATAACGGCATGTTGTTGTATTTGAGTTTACATAAAAAGAAATTTCCACTTATCGGTTTTGTTGATGGATATCACATGAAGGACGAGGCCGGTTTGCTTGTTGCCAAAGAAGGGCAAACGATGATCAAACACCTCTATATCCAATCAGAAAATGAACCTAGCGATGAAGTGATTGTTGGCTATATTGCAGACGCCATTGAAACCCGAAACAGATTGAAGAAATATGCATTGCGAAATAAAACAGTCAAGCGTAAATGATGTAGCGGCTTTATGCCAACTGGCTGCCGACACGTTTTACGAAACTTTTCGCCCTTACAATACCGAAGAAGATATTCAGGCATACATCAAAAAAGCGTATGATACACAGGTGATATCCGTGCAGCTTGCAAATACGCAGCAGTATTATTTTGCTATCGCTAGTGTAAATGGCGAAGTTGTCGGTTATCTCAAACTCATATTTAACCAAACCCATCCTAAACTTTCCGGTAAGGTTGCAGAGTTGGAAAAAATATATGTACTCAAATCGTACTGGGATACTAAAACCGGAGCAGCACTGATGCAACAGGCGATTCAGGTTTGCAAACAACATGGTTTTGAAAAACTATTTTTGGGTGTGTGGCAGGAAAATGAACGTGCGGTAAATTTCTACCGCAAATTTGGTTTTGAAGTGTTTGATACCCGACAGTTTCAGTTGGGCGAAAGATGGTGTGAAGATTATATGATGAAACTTACTTTATGATACGCATGCGGTAACGCTTCACATCATATGCAGCAAATAAGCCCAATGCATCGCCCGTAATATTGGTGGGCAAATTGGCCGGTGGCGAACCAAAGAATGCGTTGCCGCCCGAACCCTGAATTGAACTTAGGTAGCGAAACACCGGTTCATCAATGCTGCGGAAAATCAGAATGCAGCTATCGCCTTCCTTGAATCGATATAAAGGCAATTCAAACTCATACGGTGCATTTAACGGAAAATCTTTGTTGTCAAAAAACACCCTGAGGTCGAAGATGGAATCTTTGCCTTTGGTGTCTTCGTCATTTTTGAACCCAAACTTGAAGTACGTGTAACGTATTCTCGGCCTATTGTCGGTGGCTTCATACTTTACCGCATAGCCTTCAGGAATAAAACCTGATGCCGGCTTAAATACTGAGTAAATGGTGTCCACATCAAAACCCGGTTCCAGCATCGTGGTTGATGTGTATGTTTTGCCTTCATAAACAACATTCAGATTATACCGTGTATTTATGCTCCCTGAATAGGGTGATGGTGCTTTGTATATTCCATTGGCAACATGTGTAAAGGCCACCCCGTTTACAGTTACAGTGGCATTCTCTACCGTTGGTATAGGTGATGTATTATCAAAATAACCGAGTGTGCGGGTAAGCCTTACAAAACTGCTATCCGTTTCTGTACTGATTACACCTTCTACCACCAGTTTATTCGCAGCCGGTGGTGTATCAATGTCTATTACTTCCTGGCAGGATGAAAGCAGCAGCGCGCTAAAAATAACTACAAGTGCGTGTTTCATGAATCAGAATTTAAAATTATACGTTACTGAGGGAACAAAAGTGAAGAGGTACGTTTTCACCGCCTCGTTCACCCGTGTATCCGGATTTTGGCGGAACGAAATGCTGTACGCATTTTTTCGTCCGTAAAGATTATAAATTGAAAACACCCAGTTGCTTTCGTTTTTATAAACTTTTCCCGGCACTACTTTTCTTCCAAGTATCAGCGAAATATCCATACGGTGATAGGCAGGCAAACGCGCGCTGTTTCTTGCTCCGTAAAGTACCTCGTTGTTGCCCTCAATTTGAAAATAGGCCAGTGCCGGTGTGTAGGTGTCGCCTGTGGCATAAATAAAATTTCCTGAAAGGGTAACGCGTTTGCTAAGCTCATGCGACAATACAACAGTTACATAATTTCTGCGGTCGAATCGGAAATTATACCAGTCGTTGTTGTTTACTCCATTTGCTCTTCGCTCTGACTTTGATACTGTATAGCTGATCCATCCGGTTGTTTTACCTGTTTTTTTGCGGGCAAATAATTCTAACCCATAGGCCCTTCCCTCGCCTGCTACTATTTGCGTTTCTATATCCTCCCTAAACTGCACATCGGCATTTTCAATCAACTCCACCGTATTCTGCATAGCTTTGTAATACACTTCGGCTGACAGCTCAATGGTATTTTCTTTAATATTTCGGAAATAGCCAAGTGCAACCTGATCGGCTATCTGCGGCTTGATGTAATTGTCGCTGGGAATCCAGAATTCCTGACCGGTAGTGGCATTGGTGGGCTGCACCAAATGCATAAACTGATACATTCTGTTATACGAGGCTTTTATTGAACTGTTCTCATTTAGTAAATAAGTGACATTGGCACGAGGTTCAATCCCTACATAGGTATTTATGATATTACTTGATGCATGCTGTATGGTATCAATAATCTGGTTGGAAGCAAGCACACCGTTCTGCAACGAATTGGGTGTACCGCCTGCATACACAAAGCTGCTAACGCCACCAAGGTTTTGAAACATGTTTACCCGAAGCCCGTATTCGGCAGTAAGTCTGTTGCTCATTTTCAATACATGACTGCCATATACTGCATAGTCGAGCGCTGTTTTTTGCTGCAGCGCGTCTGGCCTGATTATACTTTCTTTTTTAATAGGTTCAATTTTGCCGGGCGAAAACGTATGGTGCGTAGCTGTAAAACCGAATCGAAAAGTATTGCTTGTATTGGCAAAATAATTAAAGTCTTGTTTGAGTGTATAATCGGTTATAAAGTTGGTTCGTGTAAAATTCAGATTGGGAGAAAGATTCAAATCGAAGTTGTAATTGTATCGGCTGAAAATTAAACTGGTATTAGAAAATAAGCGGCTGTTAAAGATATGATTCCATCGGATAGTAGCTGTTTGGTTTCCCCATCCCAAACCAAATAATATTCCGGTTGAAAGCACATCTGCACCGGCATAAGCAGATATAAAAAGTTTATCTCGTTCCGTAATTTTAAAATTCATTTTTAGGTTAATATCACCAAAGTATGTGGTCACATCTTTGGTTTGTTCAAAAAATGGAAAGAATGCATCAAAATAGCTTCTGCGTGCCGAAAGCATGAATGAACTTTTATCTTTTTTTATAGGCCCTTCCAGCGTAAGGCGCGATGATAAAATACCTATACCTCCACTTACACCAAATTTTTTACTGTTTCCGTCTTTCATCCGCACATCCAGTACGGATGCAAGCCTTCCGCCATACTGTGCAGGTATGCCGCCTTTGTAAATTTCAAAATCCTTGATGGCATCTCCATTAAATACACTGAAAAAACCGATAACATGTGAGGGATTGTACACAATGGCTTCGTCCAAGTAAATTAAGTTGTGGTCGGTATTTCCTCCCCTTACAGTAAATAGTGTATTCCCATCACCTGCTGCCTGCACACCAGGCAATAGTTGAACGGCTTTGATGATATCCACTTCACCTAACAGTATCGGAATTTTTTTAACCTCTTTTATATCGATTTTGGTCACACTCATTTTAGTTTCCTGCACATTGGAAGCATCAGGTTTATCGCCTGTAATGACTACTTCTTTCAGCTCACGTTTTTGTTCCTGTAACTGAACATTCACTACTCGGTTAGCATCTGTTAAATCAATGGTTAATCGTTGTGCTTCATACCCTACGTAAGTAACAACCAATGTGTATTTACCGGGCTTCACGGTTATGGAGTAAAATCCATAGGCGTTGGTGGCCGTTCCGGTTTTTAACTCATCTACGTAAACCGATGCGCCAATCAATTCCTCTCCATTTTTTTTGTCTTCTATGGTTCCACTAACCGTAAAACGCTGAGCGTGTAAACATACCGAAATGAACAAGAGGGATAGTGTGTACAGATATTTCATGTGTGTTAATTTCATTGTTATAATTCGTGTTCCATCATCATCAGCCGGGCTTTAAGAACAGCTGCTACGGTAAGGCTGTCAGTAATCTCACCGTTGCATACGCGTGCATACAGTTCATCAAAATGTATTTTGCACACTGTCAATTGTTCGGTTTCTTCGGGCTGAGCCTCAGTGAATGTAAGGCCTCTGGCTATATAAAGATACGCCACTTCATCAGTGGCCGAGTTGCTAAGCTGTAACTGCTGTATAAGCTTCCATTCGCTTGCTACTATCCCACACTCTTCCAGCAGTTCACGTTTTGCCGTCTCCAGTGGGTCTACACTGCGCTCACCACCGCCTTCGGGTATTTCCCAGGTATAGCACTGCATGGGGTAGCGGTATTGACCTACTATCCACGTATTATTTTCATCATCGAGAGGAAGAATTCCTATGGCCAGTCGCTTGAAGTGAACGAGCGAGTATGTTCCAGCATTTCCTGCAGGGTTCAACACATCGTGATGCTCTACTGTTATCCATGGCGATTCATAAACGAGTTGTTTTTGGCGTGTTTGCCACGGATTATTGGTGTTGTGCATGAAGTGACTTAAATTGCGCATGCAAAAAAACGGAAATAGTTTCATTCATGCGTACAAATTTTATTATCGGTTGTTTCGTGTTTCTATTGGTTGTTTCGTGTCAGAAAGCAGCTGATACTCCTAATCAAAACACCACAGTTCAGAATATTGTTTCATCGGATTCGTCTGACGTATCCGGTAGGTTACTTGTAGAGGTACGCAACAGCACAAATACATCAGGCATTTCCAATGCTACCGTTTCGCTCTTTCTGACTTATGATGACATGCTGAGAAACTTTGCTTTATACCGCATAGCTTCTTCATCCAGCGGTCAGGTTGATTTCGGTTATGTGCTTCAGGGCAATTATTACCTTAGCGGCACAGCTCTGGTATCGGGAATTACACGTACAGACACCAGTGTGGTTCAAATTATTCCCAAGCGCACCACTACTCGCTTTTTGTATTTAAAGTAACAGCTTAATCCAGCCCGTATTTCTTTTTGTATTTTTCGTAAAGCCTCTGTTGATCGCCTGAAAGTTCCAGCTCACGGCCATCCATAAATGCCTGTTTCACCTCACTGCTTTTCATATCCAGAATATCTCCGTCAGTTATAATAAATGAAGCATTCATGCCTTTTTCCAGAGTACCGATTTCGGATGCATTCATTATTAAAGCCGGATTGCGTGTAATCAACTGCAACGCTTCTTCTTTGCTCAACCCATAAGACGATGCCGTTCCGGCATTAAACATCAAGTTGCGGCTTTCCCAGCTGCCAGTATGTGAGAGTGCTACCTGTATTCCGGCTTTGTGTAAAATGGATGGAAGACGATACGGCAAATCAACTGCGTGATGGGCAGCGCGTGGTAGACGGTGAATAAAATCGAGTACAACTGGCATCCCCGAATTTTTTATTTCATCTGTTATCAGGTATGCTTCTTCCACTCCTGTGAGTACTGCTTTTATATGTGGGTAACGCTTACAGAATTGGATGGCTTGTAAGGTGCTGCGGGCAGTTTGCACATGTATGTAAACATTGCACTTACCTGAAAAAACCCTGCGCATGGCTTCAAAACGAAGGTTTAAATCGTCAGGTGCTGCAAGAGTGGAGTATGCATACGCCTCACTGAAAAATTGTTCAATTTCAGCTACCCGTTGTTTAATTCGCAATTGTTGTTTTTCGTCATCGGGGGTTAACCACCACTCAGGCCAATGCAGATGTATTCCGTCATCGGTCAGTTGTACAGCATCTTCCCAGTTCCACCCCGATGTGCGCATAAGCGATGATGAGCCGGAAATGAGGCCTCCCTGCGGAACTGCCTGTACATAAAGAATACCATTATAGCGCGCTGTGGGTATTAAGCGCGAATCTGTATTGTATGCAATAAGGCTGCGCACATTCGGATTAAACTGTCCTACTTCCTGATAATCGCGAGTGGCACGAACGGCATCGAGTTCATTTAATCCCAGTAGTGTATTCATACATATCAACCCCGGATAAATATGCTTACCGTAAGCATCTATGTAATGTGCGTTTTTATACATGGCATTCAGTTGCTTACCTACATGTACAATTTTCCCATTCTGAAACACAAGGTAACCGCTGTCCAGCACTTCACCTGTTGCCGTGTGTATGGTTGCACCCTGTATAATATGCATGGTTCGCTGTGCCATCAATTGTGTAACGGATGCAGCAAACACAACAACTATTATATGTAATCGACTAATCATGATTTTCCTCCTCTTCTGTATCGCAGTGATACATTATTTGCCTGCGTGATCGTTTGGTTTGTGTAGATTCACCTGCATGTTTTGCTCTACGCATGGCTTCAATCAAGCGTGTTCGTTCTTTTTCTGTTTGCTGAATTAATCCGGCATGTATATTCCGGTCAAATAAAAGTCTGCCGTCTACAAATGTCATCAGCGGCATAGCATCAATGCTCAGTGGATTCGTATTCCACACCACTATATCCGCATCTTTACCCGCTTTCAAACTGCCCATTCGTTTATCGAGGTGCAGCATAACTGCCGGATTCAGCGTAACCATTTTCCATGCCTCCTCTTCCGTTACACCACCATATTTTACCGCCTTGGCGGCCTCCTGATTCAATCTTCGTCCCATCTCGGCATCATCTGAGTTTATGGCAGTAACTACACCCATCTGTTGCAGTATAGCGGCATTATACGGAATGGCTTCAAACACTTCAAACTTATAAGCCCACCAATCGGCAAACGTACTGGCATGTACTCCGTGTGCTTTCATTTTATCGGCTACTTTATACCCTTCCAGTATATGTGTAAATGTATTTACCCTAAATCTGAACGAATCGGCAATATGCATTAACATATTAATTTCGCTTTGCACATATGAATGACATGAAATGAAACGTTTGCTGTTTAGTATTTCGCTGAGTGCTTCCAGTTCTAAATCAGTGTGCTGATTCTTCGTTTTATTTTTGGTATATGCACGAGCTCTGGTAAATGCATCTATCATTACCTGCTCAACACCCATACGTGTTTGAGGAAACCTGACTGTTGATTGATCGCCCCAGTTGCTTTGCTTTACATTTTCACCTAAAGCAAATTTTATGAATCCATCTGCACCTTCTATTTTCATTTGCTCGGGAGTAAGCCCCCAGCGTAATTTTATCAATGCACTTTGACCACCTATTGGATTAGCCGAACCATGCAGCAATTGCGCAGCAACTACACCTCCAGCCAGCTGTCGGTATATATTTATGTCTTCGCTGTTGATAGCGTCTCCTATGCGCACTTCAGCCGTTACCGCTTGTGTGCCTTCATTTACTCCTTGTTCTATAGCAATATGCGAGTGTTCATCAATAATTCCAGCCGTAATATGTAAGCCCGTTGCATCGGTTTCTAGAGCGCCTTTTACCACCAAATTTTTACCCACGGCTATAATTTTTCCAGAAGCCACTGCAATATCGGATTTCTCTAGTATCCCTTCTTTTTCGTTGGTCCAAATGGTGGCATTCCGAAATACACGTGACTGCTGTGGCGGATATGTCAAATTTCCGAAATCAACAAACGGATAAATTACTGCGGAAATAACATACGTGCTATCTGTGTGTGTTTTTTTATCTTCAGGTGTTGGCTTGGCCGTTCTAGTGTAGGTTACAAGTTTATTTTTTGTTCCTTTCTGAACTCTGGTAAGCATAATTTTTGATGCCTCATAGGGGTACACCGAGCTGTCTATTTCAGCAATATAAAAGCTAATTGCCATCGCAAGGGTGTCTGAAAATGATGCGCTGTAAACCCGACCTTTTTCTGTAAAAGTGGCCTTAAGTGTATCTGAATTTATGCAATACGTAAGCTTATCTCTGTCAATCTGTATAGTGCTGTTCGACTCTTTATCTGAAAATGTTCCGGTAAGTTGTAAATCGTCTGTTGAGTTTGAATAGCGATACTGTTGTCCGGCAGACCAAGTTTCCATCAACTTAAATTCCTCGCTAAACAAGGGTGCACTCGTAATAATAAAATCAGCGAAGCTGCCTGATTTCAGGCATCCTAGCTGATCAGATCTACCTAATAATTTTGCGGGTGTATGTGTTAACGCTTTTAGTACATCCTCCTCTTTTACGCCATTTTTAATCACCTTTCGTAAATTTTTCAAAAACTGTTTGTCATCATCTACGCCATCTGAGGTAATGGCACAGTCTACAGCTCTGCTCAGTAAAACAGACAGATTGTGCGGTGCCAGTTCCCAGTGTTTCATATCTGCTGTAGAAATCTGTTCGGCATCAAACCTATCCGCTACATCATAGGGTTTAGGAAAATTTACCGGAACAATAACAGGCAATTTTGTAGCTGCTATAGCATCTGCTCGCTGATATTCATCTCCTACACCTTTTATGATATAATTGGTTTTGAATTCTTCAGCCAATCTGGCTATACGTAAAATATCTAGTTTATCATGTGCGGCAAATACAGCAGGTAATTTTTTGAGATCATTAAATGCCTGCAGTGTTATATTGTATTGTTCGCTTTGCAAGCTATACCATTGCGCATCATAATACGTTTGACGAATGAGCGCAATCGCACCCATAAGTGAACTCGGATAAGGCTGTTTGGAAGTGCCTTTGTTAAACGAAAAACCGGCAGCAGCATTAGCTTTGATAATGGCCTGATGTGGTCTGACAGATGCAGTATGTACCCAAGCATACGTGCCTCTGCATATTCCATCTTGAACACCTGTGAGTACAGATGAAAATCCCATTTTACGCAACATATCGGCATGTTTTTCATCATATTGAAACAGAGCAGATGCATCTGTTTCTGCTTTGATGGCTTCATTCCATCCATACGAAGCAACCGACTTGGAGGATAAAAACCGGTTTATTTCTTCATCTGTTTTTTTCTCGTTTTTGGCAGGTATACCATATGATGTATATAAGTCGATAAATCCGGGATAGATATACCGTCCTTTCATGTCTATTACTACGGTACCGGCCGGTATGCTAATATTTTTGCCAACCGCAACGACTTTGTCTTTGCTAACTAGAAGCGTGGCTTGTTCAATTTTTGTTTGATAATTGGTGTATATTGTGGCACCGGTAAGTGCGTACATCAATGGCTTAGGATTAACCGGTCCGTTTTCCGGAAACTGTGGCTGGGCACTTACAATTAGAGCAGTATATATACCCATCAGAAAAGTCAGACAAACTCTCATCATATCGGCAATATATATAATCGCGTATGAAACACATACGATCATAAAAAGAAATCGCCAACTGTTAGTACAGTTGGCGATTCAATTAGTGGTGAGTCGTTTATCTGAGTAGCGTTACCGAACCGGAATATTTATACGATTTGCCGTTGAAACTGGTTGCATAAATCTGGTAGATGTATACATCCTGCGGACAATCTTGACCTTCTTTGTTATTCACCTGGCCTTTCCAACCTTTACTTGCATCATTCGTACGGAAAACCTCTTGACCCCAACGGTTGTAAATAATAATTTCGATAGTGGCGTAGCCATTGGCTGCAATTTTAAATTCCTGGTTACAAGGGAACTCTCCTTCCGGGCAACCTACATCACTCAATGGCCTGAACGCATTCGGAATAAACACGGTAATATCCGGTTCTACCTTCACCTCATCCGAGGTGGTATCCCAGCAGCCGTATTCGGTTGTTGTTTTCAAAAACACTTTTATCCAGCCGGTGTCGGCATTAAACTCTACTCCT
>JBKCPL010000044.1:0-3718 GCA_046309355.1 Bacteroidota bacterium | reverse complement strand
AACATACCGGTATGTGGTAGCCGGTTTTTCAGGTCATGAAATGCACATGTATTTCATGACCTGTTTTTTTAAATACACTCAGATACATTCCCGTACTTCAAATCTGTAACCAAAATTAAATTTTATATCAAGTACGGCATCCGGGCCGCCCCACCCCGCATAAAAAACCCCCGTAAATTATTGATTTACAGGGGTATTTTGTGGTGTGGGAGGGAATCGAACCCCCGACACAAGGATTTTCAGTCCTTTGCTCTACCAACTGAGCTACCGCACCATTTCGGTCCTTCGCTCTACCTCCCGATAATTATCGGGATGAGCTACCGCACCATTTCGGTCCTTCGCTCTACCTCCCGATAATTATCGGGATGAGCTACCGCACCATACTGTTTAGGAAAGCTGTATGCTTTCCCTATTTACAGGGACGGCAAATGTAGTGTAATTCCCATTTGTGTACAAAATTTTTTTATTTCATCCCACTCCCGCATGGCGGTGAATGTATCTTTGCTATACTTGTACAAATAACTGCTGTTATGATAGAGCAAATCGCATTTGTTGCCGTATTGGCTGTTGCAGTCTGGTTTTTTTCCCGCAACCTCAGCAAAATCAGACGAAATATTCTGCTGGGCAAAGATATCGACCTAAGCAATGACAAAGCTGAACGTTGGAAAACCATGCTAAAGGTAGCATTTGGTCAGACTAAAATGGCAGCTCGTCCTGTACCTTTTGTGCTTCACCTTATCGTGTATGTAGGTTTTGTGCTGATTAATATAGAAGTGGTAGAGATTCTGATAGACGGAATTTTTGGAACACACCGCGTACTTTCAGGCTTAGGTCAGATATACCATGCAGCTATAGGTTTTTTTGAAATACTGGCATTTGGAGTTTTAATAGCCTGCCTGTTTTTTCTGAGCAGACGCTATATCATCAAGTTGGCGCGATTTCAATCGCCCGAACTCAACGGATTTCCCAATAAAGATGCGGCTACCATTTTGGTTGTCGAAATAATTTTAATGGCAGCGTTACTTGTAATGAACACAGCCGATCAGTTGCTTCAGGCAAGAGGCCACTCGCACTATACAGCTGCAGGCTCGTTCCCTATTAGTAGCTGGCTGCTCACCCCGTTTTTTGATTCGCTCCACCTCAGCGATACAGCTCTGATTGTTATTGAGCGGGCAGCCTGGTGGTTTCATATTCTCGGAATATTTGCGTTCATGAACTACCTTCCATTCAGTAAGCACTTTCATATAATTATGGCATTTCCGAATACGTATTATTCGAGCCTGAACCCCAAAGGCGAATTGAACAATATGGCCAGTGTAACACAGGAAGTGAAATTAATGCTCGATCCAGCCGCAGCTACTCCCGAAGGGTATCAACCACCTACCAGTTTTGGTGTGAAAGATGTACAGGACCTAACCTGGAAAAATCTGATGGATGCCTATTCCTGCACCGAATGTGGACGCTGTACCAGCAGTTGCCCGCAAAACAATACCGGCAAATTGCTTTCACCACGTAAAATAATGATGGATGTGCGCGATAGGCTGGAAGAAGTAGGAAAAAATATAGATGCGAATAAGGGTGTATTTAACGATGACGGAAAAAACCTGCACAGCTATGTGAGCGAGCAAGAATTGTGGGCATGCAATACATGCAACGCATGCGTAGAAGCGTGTCCGGTAAACATTAACCCGATGGAAATAATTGTGGAGATGCGGAGGTACAAAGTGATGGAGCAAACTGCAGCCCCGCAAAGCTGGAACATGATGTTCAATAACCTGGAAAACAATCAGGCACCTTGGCAGTTCAGTCCAATGGACCGCGCAAACTGGACACAGGAAGTGTAGCGAATACGATAACCAAACCGTGCATCATTGTACAGTGTAATACATGATTGCGCAAAGGTATACGGCAACTAATTTGGTCGGTTGTATAACAGAATAGGTAAAACATACATTTAAAATCGACTATGAAAACATACAAATTTTGCCAAAGCTGCGGCTATCCGCTCAAAAAAGACAAACAGGGTGGAGGTACCGAAAAAGACGGAGCCATTAGCAACAAGTACTGTTCGATGTGTTACGAGAACGGTGAATTTTTAACACCACCAGAGATTAACACGGCTCAAAAAATGCAGGTTTTTTGTATGCAGCAAATGCAGCAGTCGGGTATCAACCGCATACTGGCTTGGCTGGCTACACGCAGCATTCCCAAGCTGGAAAGGTGGAAAAAATAATCTACCGATTTCTATACGTACGTGAATATTTCTAAACTAATCCGGTTATTAAAATCGAGAATACTATTTCTTAGCTGTATGCAAACATTACTTGACAAATACGGAATCAGATTCCGTATTTGTCAAATTATAGTAAGACACTAGTTAGTTCTTTATAACGCCTAAATCCTTCCAGTTTAAAATTTTTGAGGAGTCCAGAACGGCTGATTTTCCGGTATAAATAACATACGATTTTTTAGTGCCGGGATTAATTTTTTTCCAATAGTTGATGCCCTTCACATAATCCGTATTAAATGTGGAAGCTGTTTTGATTTCAACAGGTATTACCTGCGAAGATTGATCTATCAGCACATCTATTTCATTTCCGGTTCTATCGCGCCAATAGAACAGGTTGCCACGTTGGCCATTGTTATACCTTGCCTTCAGCAATTCCAGAATAATCAGGTTTTCGAATAGGGCACCCCGCAGCGGATGCGTATTTACATGCGATTCGTTTTCAAGCTCCAGCAACGAACAACACAAACCGGTATCATAAAAATACAGCTTGGGCATTTGGGTGAGTCGCTTGCCAAGGTTTTTGTAAAACGGCTGCAACCTGAAAGCGATGAAACTTGCTTCCAATATGCCAAACCAACTCATGATGGTTTTTTGATCCACACCTGTATCGTTTCCGATGGAGGTATAATTTACCTCTTGCCCCACCCGCGATGCACACACTTTCAGAAAACGCTGAAACAAGGCCAGATTCGAAATATTCTTAATCTGCCTCACGTCTCTTTCTACATACGTAAGCAGGTAGTTGGGGTAATAATCAACCGGATTTATTTTCTTATCGTACAAGCGCGGATAGCCTCCGTTCAGTATCAGTTTGTTCAGGCTTTGTTTGCCGTATTTGCTTCCTTCCAGTTCGGTGAAGCTAAAAGGCAACAGGTGAATAAAGGCAATTCTGCCGGCCAGCGTTTGTGAAATGCTTTCGAGCAGCAGCAGGTTTTGCGAACCGGTAATGATAAATAAACCCACCTTATTGGGTTGAGCATCAATCACACCTTGCATGTAGGAAAGCAATTGCGGCACGCGTTGTATTTCATCAAATATGGCCCCATTTTTATACTGCCCCAAAAACGCACGCGGATCTTTGGTTGCCAGCAACACATTGTCCTGATTCTCGAAACTGATATACGGCTTTTTCGGAAACAGTTCTTTGGCCAGCGTGGTTTTTCCTGACTGCCTGGGACCCAATAAACCCACAGCCGGAAACTTCCGTGCCAGTTGTTTAATCTTGATTGCAGCTCCGCGGTGTATCATATTGCAAAGCTATACATATTTGACAAATACGGAATCAGATTCCGTATTTGTCAAATATGTATAGCTTTGCAATATGATACAACGCGGAGCTGCAATCAAGATTAAACAACTGGCCCGGAAGTTTCCGGCTGTGGGTTTATTAGGTCCCAGGCAATCGGGTAAAACCACATTGGCCAAAGA
>JBKCPL010000043.1:0-30667 GCA_046309355.1 Bacteroidota bacterium | reverse complement strand
TCTTCGTTCTTTTTCAGATTTGCATCAGGCACGGTTAATCCCAAATCCCAGATTTTAGGCACATACATGTTCAGGAATTGCTGACGCATATCGTCATTGGTTGCCATTTTCACTTTCCAGCGCATTAATATTTCAGTATGGTTACTGATTTTATCGCTTGGTCCGAAGAAGTGCATGATAGGCGGCCACCAGCGGTTAAGCGCTTCCTGTACCATTTTGCGTTGGGTAGGTGTACCTGTAGCAAGGGTTACTACATTGTCGTGTCCGTATTTTAAGTGGAAACTCTCTTCTGTACAAATACGATCAAGCGCGCGGCAATAAGGTCCGTAGCTTCCTTTAGCATTAGCTACTTGATTGATGATGGCACCTGCATCTATGAGCCACGCAATGATGCACGCATCAGCCCAGGTAAATGCCGGATAGTTAAATACGTTTGAATATTTTGATTTGCCTGTAATCAAATCGTTGATCATGGCTTCGCGACTTTTGCCGAGCGTTTCAGCTGCGCTGTATAGTAACTGGGCGTGACCTACTTCATCTTGCACTTTGGCCATTAATGCCAGCTTGCGCTTAAAGCCCGGAGCACGTGTAATCCACGTACCTTCGGGTAATGCGCCAATAATTTCAGAGTGACCATGCTGTTCAATCATGCGAATGAGTTGCTTGCGGTACTCGCGAGGCATCCAGTCTTTGGGTTCAATTTTTTCGCCACGCGCAATGCGGGCTTCGAATTCGGCTAGTTTAATGGGATCCTCACCGTCAACAATTGACTTTGGTTTTTCGTTAGGGTCGATGTAGGCGTTTCCGTACATATTATTTGTTATTACGAGTTTTAAATTACGAGTTATTTATTACGAGTTGGTTATTGCGGGTTAGTTATTGCGGGTTAGTTATTTTGGGTTAGTTATTCGGGTTTGTAGTGTGGGTCTGTAATCATTTTTTTTCGGATGCCCCCAATGATAATATCAGCCAGTTTTTTGGCTATTTGTGAAGGGTTCATGCTGCCATCAGGCTTGTACCATTGGTGAATCCAATTAACGGATGAAAGGATGGTCAGCGCAGCAAATTTTTCATCTACATCATCAAAAATATCTTCGGTTTCACCATCTTTCACAATAATCCTGAATTGCTTTTCGTAGTTGTCGCGCAGTTTTCTGAATTCACTCCTATGGGGCTCCGGCAGGCTTCGCCATTCTGATAGAAACACAGCGGTTTTATCCAAATTATCGCAGGAAATCTGCACATGGAATTGAATGGCCATACGCAAGCGCTCTTCAGCATTAAAATAAATATCGTTCACTTCTTTTAAAGCCGTAATAAAGCGATCGGCCATTTCAAAGCAAATGGCGGTGAGTATTTCTTCTTTTGATTTGATATGGTGATACAGACTGGCAGCTTCCATGCCCAGATCGGAAGCAATATCACGCATGCTGGTTGCCTCGTAGCCCTTGTTATTAAACAATCTGGCGGCCACCTGCATAATTTGCTCTTTTCTATTGATAGTCAACGTTTCTGCCATTTTACCTAACGTTTGTTAGGCAAATTTATAAATTAATTTATAACGAACAAGTTTTTGTTTATTAGGACATTAAAAATGCATTTCGCTAAAATGCAGTGTGTATCCGAACACGTTGGGGAATTAATCTTGTTCATATAAAATGTATGGTTGAACGAATAGGATAAACCACTACACAATTGACCACCGCATATTACGTTATATTCGCATGGTGAAACTGAGTGTTATACTGGTCAACTACAACGTCAAGTATTTTCTGGAGCAGGCCTTGCATGCAGTAAATAATGCCATGCAGGGTTTGTCAGGCGAAGTTTTTGTGGTCGATAATCATTCGGTAGATGGATCATGCGAGATGGTAAGGCAGAAATTTCCGCATGTTGTACTTATAGATAACAAGGAGAATCTGGGTTTTTCAAAAGCCAACAATCAGGCTATACGGTTGTCGAAGGGCGAGTATATTTTGTTGCTTAATCCCGATACGGTTGTGCAGGAAGACACCTTCAGAAAAGTCATTGAATTTATGGATGCCACACCCGATGCAGGAGGCGTGGGTGTTAAAATGATTGATGGCAAGGGAAATTTTTTACCTGAGTCGAAACGAAGTTTGCCAACACCCGCGGTTGCATTCTACAAAATTTTCGGACTGGCCGCTTTGTTTCCAAAATCGAAGCGATTTGGCAAGTACCATTTAGGATACCTGGATAAGAATGAAACGCACTCGGTAGAAGTGTTGGCGGGTGCATTTATGATGCTTCGGAAAGCGACACTCGAGCGAATAGGGTTGCTGGATGAAGATTATTTTATGTATGGCGAAGACATTGATTTGTCGTACCGCATTACGCAGGCCGGATATAGAAATTATTATTTCCCGCACACCACCATTATTCATTACAAGGGCGAAAGCACCAAGCGAACAAGCATTAATTACGTGTTTATTTTTTACCGCGCTATGGTGGTGTTTGCCCAGAAACACTATTCGAACAAGCACGCCCGGCTATTTGGGCTGCTTATCAATATAGCTATTTACATAAGGGCTGCCCTGGCGGTTATGCTTCGCATGGCCAAAGCACTGTATAAACCTGTGCTCGATTTTAGTTTGCTGCTGGGCGGATTGTATTTGATAAAAGTGGCGTATGAGCAGTACTTCAAATACAGTTCGGGAGGCGAGTTCCCATTTCGATTTGTCGTTTCTAATTTGTTGATATATGCCGTGCTGTGGGTTGTCGGCTTATACATTGCCGGAGCTTACCGCAAGCGCGGATCCATTTTTACGGCAACCAAAGGCATAGCGCTGGGCACATTGCTTATAATTATTTATTACGCTTTTATACCGGAAAGCTACAGGTACTCCAGGGCAATTATAGTATTGGGAACTATTTGGGCATTAACGGCATCGTATATGTCGCGGTTGGTAGGCTACCTCATACGCTATAAAAAATTTAACCTTCGTGTGTCGCTGGAGTTGCGCACACTTATTGTAGGCAATGCCGAAGAAGTAAAACGTGTGAAGGATTTGCTGGTTAGGTCAAAAGCCTCGTGCGAGTATGTGGGTTATGTGAGCACAACGAATGAGTCGGTAAACTACACGGATGAGTACCTTGGTCAGGTTGATAGCCTTTCAGATATTGTAGAATTATTTGGTGTGGAAGAAATTATTTTTTGTTCAAAAGATATTTCGGCTCAACGCATTATAAACTGGATGGGGCTCACACAGAATAAAAAGGTGCAGTATAAAATTGTTCCTGAAGAAAGCCTGTTTATTATTGGCAGTAATTCAAAAGATGAGCAAGGCGATTTTTATACGTTGGAAATTAATCTGAAGCTGAATAGTCCGGCCGAACAAGTTAAAAAGCGGTTGCTTGATGTGTTTCTTTCTTTGGTTTTACTTGTGTTTTCGCCTGTGCTCATGCTTTTTGTAAATAAGCGGTTAAAGTTTTTCCGAAATGTAGTTCATGTGCTTACCGGCCGGTACACGTGGGTGGGCTATGCAGATGCAGAGAACGTGCATTTGCTTCCCAGGCTGAAAAACGGAGTAGTGTCGCCAGTAGATGGCTATGCGAAAAAAGATGTGAATGGATTAACCGTGCAAAAACTGAACTTTTTATACGCCAAGGAATACAGCATTGAAAAAGACTTACAGATTATACTGGGCTCGTTAACACGGCTTGGAAATTAACTGTTGCTTGGCAGCCACTACCTGCGCAATGATATCAGCAGTCAGATCAGGGTAGTTAACATCGGGGGCTTTGCCATATTCTAGCCAGGTTTGCAATTTGGGGACAAAATTTTTGTCAATTTTGTTGATCACCGTAACGCCTATATCTTTCATTGATTCTGCATTGCACTGTTGCTCGTACTGATTGGTCATGGGTATGGCCATAACCTTTTTTTTGAGGTACAGCGCCTCGGCCGGACTTTCAAAACCACCGGCTGTTATTAAACCGTTGCTCATAGCTAGACTCTTGGTGAATGCTTCGCTGTTAATGGGTGCGATTGTTACATTATTTACGCGGTACGCTTTTTTGCTGTGTTTAGAAAATACCTCGAAGCGTATATCGATTGTTTGACTAAACTGACGGATCAGAATTTCATCGCTGTGTGCCGGTAGATAAACAGTAATGTGTTCGTTCATGCCCACATCAAGTTTGCGCACATCGCTGCGAATAACCGGTGTAAATATAAAGTCGTCATACGACTTAAAGTGAAAGCCAATTTTATCGGTAGTGGGTGCATAGTTTTTAAAAACTGACTCAGCAAACCGGTCGCGTTTTTGTGGGCGTGGTGTTTTGGCTGATAAATAAGCAGCCTGATGACTCAGCGACACGGTGTGTTTATTTTTAATAACCGCAGCCCAAGCAGTTACAGGTTCGAAATCATTTATAATTAGGTCGTACTGCTCAACCGGAAAGGTGAAAATATCTTTAATAAAATGCAGAGGCCGGAAATGTTTTATACTGTCTATGATATCAATTCCGCCACGTTTACCAAAGGTATAACTGATCCCTTTACGTTTGTATTTAATAAGACAGGGCAGAGTAACCTCGGCTTGTCTGCCGCTGATTAGCACATCCAAGTCTCCGTGTTGCAAAAGATGAGGAATTACCTCACGCGCCCTGCTAATATGTCCGTTTCCGGTAGCCTGAATGGCAAATAGAATCTTCATAGAGTTATTCGATTGAGCAGTTTTTATATACCTGAAATGCCTACACGATCAACCTGAACGATGCTGTGGTAAAGCAGTTCAATGGCAGGAAGTTTTACTTTGAACTCCTCTTCGTCAGCTACTTCTTCGGCCGCTTCTTCATATTGATACATCGTCCATGCACCATTTGAATATTCAAGTGACGTCAGGTTTTCTATCCAGTCGCCCGAATTCATGTAAGTAGTCGAACCCTTTTCGGTTGTTACCTGCTTAAGGGCGGGCTGATGTATATGGCCGCAGGCCACAAAGTCATAGTTATTTTCAATAGCAATATCAATGGCGGTTTGCTCAAAATCGTCTATGAATTTTACGGCTTGTTTCACACTGTTTTTCACTTTTTTCGACAGCGATACCTTACCCCGACCCATACGCTCGCTAAACCAGTTTACCACGCTGTTAATCACAATGAGCGTATCGTAGCCTACGGCACCCAATTTGGCCAGCCATTTAGAATGCTTCATAGTAATGTCAAATACATCGCCATGGAAAATCCATGTTTTTTTTCCATCTACATCAAGCACCAGTTTATCCCGAATTTCGAGGTTGCCCATTTTAAAATCAGAGAATTTACGAAGCATTTCATCGTGATTTCCCGTCAGGTAATACACTTTCGTTCCGCTGGCCAGAAGCTTAAAAATACGCTGTATGACCTTCATATGCGACTCGGGCCAGTAGCGTTTTTTGAACTGCCATATATCTATGATATCACCATTAAGTACAAGAATATCGGGCTCTATAGATTTCAGGTATTTATTAACAGCTTTGGCCCGGCAGCCGAATGTTCCCAGATGTATATCGGATAGAACGGCAATATGTACTTTACGTTTTGTCATGTCTCAGACATTAATTTAATGTCGCAAAAGTCCTGATCTACCATCAAGCGCATGTTAGTATAAAGTTATACAACCGTTAACTCAGCCATATGAACACATCGAAGGGTGTTGCTTGTGTGATTTTCTGAACGGATAAAATGCCCTTAGTAGGAGTATAAACTTGCAATTTTCTCAAACAACGAATTATATTTGGTGTTATTGAAAAATGCCAACAGCTAAAACCAACGATATAAAAATCAGAGTTGAAGTAACGTATCAGGGAGTGCACCCTGACCATCCTGTATACAAGGCATATGCATACCGAATAACCATTGAAAACAATAGCGAATACACTGTGCAGTTATTGCGTAGGCATTGGTTTGTAAACGACATAGGCAATGAGGCTAAGGAAATTGAAGGAGAAGGCGTGGTAGGTCAGCAGCCCATTTTAGAACCCGGGCAATTGCATCAGTATATTTCAAGTGTGCTGATAGAGGCTGATTTTGGTACGATGCACGGTTATTATACTATGGAGAGGCAACTTGATGGCAAACAGATGAAGGTAAAAATTCCCCTTTTTACCCTGCAGGCTCCGTACCGATTAAATTAGTTCTTGCTAATTTATGCCGCATTTGTAAATTTGATTCCATACCATACAATTTATATCATTTATGAAAAAACACATTAAAACCACACTTGCTCTTTTGTTTGTTGCAGCTTCGTTTACCTACTGTGCTAAAGAAGATGATAATACCACTACTCCTACAACCACTACGACCACCTCATCTACTTCAACCACAGGTACACCAACAGGCAATACGGTTACTATTGATGGAACCACCATTAACCTTACTACGGTAAGTTGTGTAAATCAACTTCGCCCTACAATTAGCACGTTCGATTCGGTAACTGTTATTGCAGGTTCGGTATCCAGCGGATCGAATACAACACAGGTTGAGGCCGTATTTTTTAGCCCGAATGCCGCTCAGGGTGTGTATGGTTCAGTTGCAGACGACTTATCTATGGCTGCAGGCAAATGCCTTGTTACTATTCTGCGTTCGGGGTCGGTTGATGAGGAATTGACCATGAAAGCCAATCAGCAGGTTACACTGCGTATTACAGGCACAAGCCGTAAAGTCGAAATTAGCAGTAAAGCATTTGATTATACATCCACATCATCTACCGGAATTCGCACGGTAAGTACAAACTACGGATGTGATTAATTGAACATATTTTTTAGTACCAGGCTACTCCTTACCGAGTAGCCTTTTTTATGACTTCAGTTTATACGTATATCGTTCGAGCTTTTCAACTAGACCTTCGTGCGCTAGCGCTCATGCGCATTGCTGTTGCTTTGGTATCACTTGTCGATCTCAGTATTCGATTTGCTGATGTGGATGCATTTTACCTCAGTTCGGGTATTGCCAATGAAGAGTTGATACGTTCGTTTGCTGCTCCCGCATTTACACACACCTTATTTTTCTGGTATTCATCCGATGCGTGGGTGTATTTTTTATTTGCCGTTCATGCCTGTGCGGCCTTGTTTCTGCTAGCGGGCTATTATACCCAAGCGGCAACATTTGTGTGCTGGCTGTTGCTGATGAGTGAACATTCGCGCAATCCGCTTATACTTCAAGGAGGTGACGACCTGCTGAGGCTCACGTTGTTTTGGGCTATGTTTTTGCCTTGGGGCAAACGCTACAGCAAAGATGCAGCACGCTATAGGTATGAACAGGAAAATACATTTACAGGCCTAGCTGCCATAGCTTACGTTTTGCAGATTATGTATGTGTTTTTCTTTTCGGCTATGCTAAAAGGCAACGAGTGGCATACTGATTTTAGCGCGTTGTATTTTGTTTATCACCTCGACCAGATAGCCCTGCCAGCGGCTTCATACCTGTCGCAGTATCCGTATTTGCTTAAGGTGCTTACGGCAGTTGCTTTTTATACTGAACTGCTCACACCATTTTTATTTATACTGCCCGACCGAAGAAACGTGTTTCGAACTGCCGGTGTGATTTTCTATGTATTATTTCACCTGTGGAATGGTGTGACCGTTTACATCGGATTATTTTATTGTATAGGCATAGCTACCGTGCTGGGTTGTTTGCCTATACAGGCTATGAATTTTTTAGAAAAGTATGTGCCTGAAAAATTAGCAGAGGTGAACGGCACGCGTAAACCGGCTATCATGCATCCGTATGTAAAATGGACGACAGATAGTGTATGGCTATTTTTGATTCTTTATGTGTGTATGTGGAATGGCAGCAACGGAAACATCAGCTCATACAAGCTAACCGACCAGGCGCGAATACCCGGCTACAAGCTCAGGCTTGATCAAAGCTGGGGAATGTTTGCACCGGCCGTACTTAAAGACGATGGATGGTATATATACGAAGCTGTTTTGTATAGTGGAGATACAGTAGATTTAAACCGACAGGCACAGCCGGTTAGTTACGCAAAACCTGAACAAGTGGTGAAGCTTTACAGAAGTGATAGGTGGAGGAAATTTGGGGAATTGTACAGTTTACTTCCTTATGCTTATATACGCATGTATTTATGCAAATACGTTCAGCAAAAATGGAATAATGTACATCCCGAAAATCGGGTCAAGCGGTTGCGGATTATTTATATGCGTGAAACTACGTTGCCCGACTACAGATATTCAAAGCCCGAGCCGGATGTATTGTATACCTGTGGGGAAGACCTTACTCAACCGCGACAAGTTCGCAATCGAAAATAAGTGTTGCATTGGGAGGAATAACACCGCCTGCACCACGCTCACCGTATCCTAAATCGGAAGGAATAATGAGGCGAAACTTATCGCCCACATGCATGAGTGCAATGCCTTCTTCCCATCCGCGTATTACTTTTCCGGTTCCTAATTCAAATGCAAGCGGATCGCCACGCTCAACCGAAGAGTCGAACGATGAACCATTCAGCAGATAGCCCGTGTAATGTACTTTTACTTTCTTTCCGTTTTCGGCTTTTATGCCGCTGTTCGATTTGCTTACCACAATGTACTGCAAACCGCTGGCAGTAGATTGTGTGTCTTTACCTGCCACTTCAAAAGGCTTGGCTGCCTCTTTTACATCCAGCAGTTCAATATCGAACGTGATGGTGGCGTTGGGGGGAATAACACCTCCTGCACCGCGATCGCCATATGCCAGGTTTGCAGGTATGATAAGGCGGTACTTATCACCTACACTCATCAGTGCTACACCTTCTTCCCAGCCTTTAATTACCTGTGATGCTCCCAGTTTTAATTTAATGGGTTCACCGCGGTCAACGGACGAGTCAAATATTTTACCATCGGCCAGATAGCCGGTATAATGTACAGAAACTACTGTGCCTGATTGTGCTTTTTTACCCCCTGTTGCTTTGTTCACCACTACGTATTGCAAACCACTTTGGGTAGTTTGAATAGGCTTGCCTTTTACATCAAATGGTTTTACACCTTGACTTACTTCAAGCAGTTCTACTTCAAAAATCAATGTAGAGTTAGGAGGTATGCCTCCGGTGCCTTGTGCACCGTAGCCTAACTCAGCAGGGATAGTTAAAATGGCCTTATCGCCCACATGCAAAAGGGCTATTCCTTCATCCCAGCCTTTAATAACCTGGCCCATGCCCAGTTTAAAGCTAAACGGCTGATTGCGGTCTTTTGAGCTGTCAAATTTTTTTCCATCGGTTAATGTGCCTGTGTAATGCACGCTAACTTTACTTCCGGGTTCAGCTTTTGGGCCTTTGCCTTGCTGAATGATTTTGTATTTAAGTCCGCTGGCTGTTGTGTATTCCACGTTTAATTTAATTTTTGGGTTAGAGGCAGTAGTAGGTTTGTTTTTTTGAGCGCACACTCCCAGTGCTACCAGCATAGAGAGTGTAAGTAGTAAGTGACGCATATTATTTTACGTTAAGTAGTTCAACATCAAACACGAGGCTTGTGTATGGCATTATAGGACCTGTGCCCCTTTCGCCATAAGCCAGTTGCCAAGGTACGATAAGCTTATATTTTCCGCCAACCTTCATTAATTGAACAGCTTCATCCCAGCCGGGGATTACTTCCATTAGCCCTACGTTAAACTCAAAAGGTTTTTCACGGTCAATATTTTCATCAAAGGTTTGGCCCGAGGTAAAATAACCTGAATAAATCATGGCAACACGATCGCCTTTTTTAGGTTGCTTGCCTTTTCCTTCGGTTTCTATTACATACATCAGCCCTGAAGAAGTAGTTTTTACATTTTGCAATTTTGAAACGTAGGCCGCTAAATCAATGGAATCTTTTTGTTTTATTGATTCCATTTGTGCGCGGCTTTTCATTTCCAGTTCGGCCTGTGTAAATACGTCTACCACTTTCACCACAAAACGTACCCGCTCGGTTTCTGCAAAATGTGCGGGCTTATTCATGCCAAAGCTGTTGCGAAACAGGGTGTCGGCATTTACCATAAATTCTGCACTGTCGCCTTTGGACAACAGCTGAAGAACTTCTTTCAGCGTAGGCTCTTCAGCGGGTATATAGCGTGGGGTGTTGTCTTTGTAAGTTTCCATCAGCAGCGAATCACTCGATTCTACTGTCATGCGCAGTTGTATCAGCAGCATGTCTTTGGCACCCACAGCGCGACTACCTTCTTCGTGTGCAAGTATTTTGTATTCTACACCGCTATCGGTTTTATCAAATGATTTGTTGCAAGCTATCAGTGCTAATGCTGCAATGAGGAGAGAAGAGACTTTTTTCATGTGTACAAGATATGATTTTATGTTTTAAATAAGTAAATGACGGTAATCTTTTAATGCAGTTTTAAATTTTTCTTCAGTTGTTTCTAGGCTGTCGGTGCTTTCACCACCAGCGGCACTGAAGTGGCCTCCCCCGTTAAAATATTTACGGGCAAATTCATTGGCCGGGAAGTCGCCTTTGGCACGAAAAGACATTTTGCGCAGCACCGTGCGGTCAACAATGAGTGTCGAAAGCTTTATTCCTTTTATGGTGAGGCCCCAATTAACCAATCCTTCGGTATCGCCTGTTGTGCTGTTAAACTTTTTAAGTTCATCGGCCGTTACGCAAATTAGTGCGGTGTGGTATTCTTCCAGTATTTGCAGTTTCTGGCTTATGCAGTAGCCTATAAATCGGGTACGATCGGCAGTGAAGTTGTCATAAACTGCTTCGTAAATTTTATTGGGTTCGGCTCCTTTTTCAAGCAGCACTGCTGCTACGCGGTGTGTTGACGGATACGTACTGCTGTGTTTAAACGAGGCCGTATCGGTCATCATTCCTGCATACAGGCACGAAGCGATGGTTTTGTCCATCAGTTCTACTCCATCAAACTGCTCGATGAACATAAATACCAGTTCGCACGTTGAGCTTGCTTTGGCAGTGTGCAGTCCGTAATCAGCAAATGTTTCGGGTTCGAGGTGATGATCGATGAGTACTTTTTTAGCAGCGCTGTGTTCAACAAGTTTCCCCATCTCATTTATTCGTTTCAGCGAGTTGAAGTCGAGGCAAAAAACCCAATCGGCTTCATGCACCAACTGAGTTGCGCGGTCCGTTTGCTCTTCAAAGTTGATGACGTTGTCTTCACCCGGAAGCCACTTCAGAAAGTCGCCATAATCGGTAGGGGAAATTACAGCTGCATCAATTTCTATTTTTTGCAAAAAATGATACAATCCCAACGAAGAACCCAGTGCATCGGCATCGGGTTTATGATGAGTAGTAATCACTACGCGTGCTCCTTTTGTTAGCAGGGGTTTTATTTGAGCGATGGTATTCAGATAGTCTGTGATTTAGAGCGGTTCAAAAGTGCGAAAAATGAATGACATTAGCAGGTATATGTACAATATTTATGCTCAAA
Source organism: Bacteroidota bacterium (assembly GCA_046309355.1). Classification (GTDB taxonomy): domain Bacteria; phylum Bacteroidota; class Bacteroidia; order UKL13-3; family UKL13-3; genus CAYSBE01. The sequence goes on along the minus strand of JBKCPL010000043.1, from coordinate 19,294 downwards.
ACTTTAATTCCTGAATTATACGGTACACATTCAGCCGATTGAGTTGCAGCGTAAAGTTAATGCGCTGCTGAAACTTCGTATCTCTGTTTTCCCAATAGTCGGTTATTTGCCCTGAGGCGAACATAGGCACATGCACCTGAAAAATACCACCAAACACATACAAACATACTCCTCCGGTATACAGCAGTTCGGTAGTGTAGCTGATGGTAGTAGTTTGTCCTGCGCTGCTGCTTGATGCGGATGTTAGTACAGTTCGGTTGTTTATAAAACCCACATCGGCATACAACCTTACCGGTACTATTCCGGGCAATGTAGTTTGTATATTGGTAGAAGCAAACCAGCTATCGGTAGCCAATGAGAAATCAACAATGTGAAACTGGGCATCGCCTTGTAGCAGCTGATTGGCAAAAAGGCCGTTTTGCTGCGAACGACCAAACAATGCCTGATTGTACTGGTAGTCGAAGACACCTATATTGTTTCCCATTCTGAAGTATTGAAACTCCATGTTTGGGTTACCGGGCTTCTGTAAAAATGTACCGGCAGCACCTCTTACCGTCAATCCTTTTTTAGGTGAGTTGTATGAGAAGGTGTACTCGCCCGAAGCGCTAATTTTTTGGAATGAACTCGCCATGTTTCCCCATTCGTAGCTGACCGTAAATTTATACGGGTCGAGGGCGCGGTCGTTTTCGTGTTCGTAGCGCACATTCAAAAAGGAGTAGTGGTTTTGAAAATTGCTGAACAACGAGGGGGTGAATTTTTGCTCATTGACCATTGTATAATTTATGCGCAACCAACGTTCAACGGGAGAGCGCATGTTGTTTTTTGACAGCCTTAGCCATGCGTAGGGCGCAATTTTTTCATACACTTTGCTGCCAAATAGGGTGTTTTCATACGGTTGACCATTCACATCCAAAGCAGGTGCTGTGAAGAGTCCGTTAAATGCAAATCGCTGCCAGTTTATGCCCAATGTAAGTTTGTCAACTTTGCTTTGCTGTGGAAGCAAAAAGGTATACTGTGCGTTGGCGTATCCTGCTAAATCGCGTGTGCCAAAGGCATACATAGGTGCCAGTATGTATTCGAACCGCTGACGTGGAAGGCCTGTATTGTAAAGTGCCACACCTGCCGTGGCTTTGTTGTAAAGGTTTGCACCAAAGATGGGCAGGTAGTTAATGCGAGTTTCGTAAGGGCTGGTTATATCGTTCAACGGGCGAAATGCCACAGGTTTTATTCGTGGAAGAAGGGTATGCGTTCGGAACGTATTGTCAGTTCGGTAAAAATCAAGAGTAGCACCGTGCACATCGAGGATTACCTTATTGGAATGTGCTGCCGGAAGTGTTACCCGTTCTTCGGGCTTAAACCAGCGGGTTAAAATAACACTGTCGTTGTGAAGTGTGCTTACCGGAAAAGGTGCTTTAGTATTTGATGAAAACGAAATTTCATACATTCCGTTTTTTTCTTTAACGCTGTTTAGCGACAGCTCTTGTTTGCGTGAAGTGTTAAACAGTTCATCCCAAAACCAGGACAGGTCTTCATGCGTATAGTCGCGCACATGCTGAATAAAATCACCCGGCAGCGGATGCCTGAATTTCCACTTTTGAAAATAGGCGCGCATCATGTTATCGAAAAGCGTATCCCCTAGGTACGATTGCAGGTAGAAAAACAGTTTAGGGTTTTTGGCATAAATAATATTGCCATAATTGCCATCGGTGTATTGCAGCGAGTGCAGGTTCCCGGCCTGATCGTTATTTAGCCGTGCACCCAGCAGGTATTGAAATTCGGTAAATTCGAAAGGAGTAAACAAGTCGGTGAATCCGGCTTTGCGATCTTCGCTTAGTATATAGCGCAACACACGGTTGTACTTAGGCAACATGCCCGATTCGTGACGCATGCGTGTTTCGTAATACGTGTTCAGGCTTTCATCCATCCACGGGTGCTCACGCTCATTGGAAGCCAGAATACCGTAAAACCAGTTGTGTCCTACTTCATGAACAATAACAGATTCATTTACGGAGGTGCAGTTTGTAATTGTCGGATACTCCATTCCGCCTCCAGCGCGCAGCGGTGTTATAACTACCGTAGCCTGATCGTATGGATATTCACCCAGGTAATGCGAATAGTACCGAATGGCGTTGTTGATGTGATTTATGCCTTCTCTGCGTTTAAGTGTGTCGGGGCTAGCATAAAATAACCAGGTTTTAACCTGCCTGCCTGATGGCAAATCAACATGGCCGTAGGATACAAGAAATCTTCGGCTGGCAAACCAGGCGAAATCGTGAACATTATTTTGTATGAACCGAAGTGTTTTGGTGGGCTTTTCAGAAGGGTGACGTTTTGTATTGTCGAGCCACCAGTTCAGTTCTTCTTCATTTTGCAGATTGCCTGTGGCTGTTACAACCATTCCTGTTGGCACGGTTATTTGCACATCAAAGTTGCCGAACTCGCTGTAAAATTCACCCATATCGAGATATGGAATGGGATTCCACCCGTTCGCATCAAATACGGCAGGTTTAGGGTACCATTGTGTGATACAGAATATGCCTCTTTCATAGCCTGCACGCGAGAAAACAGCCGGCAGCTTAACCCGGAACGGTGTGCTGATTGTGATGCGTTGGCCTGATGCAAGCGGAGTGCTTAGTTTAAGTACCGCAATGTCAATTTGTGAAGTGAGATGCCAGCTTATAGTCGAATTATTAACGGCAAAATTCAGGCTGTCAATGTAACCGCGGTCTTCATCGGACGCAAACTGAAACGAGGTGTTTCCATTTTCCAGCACTTGCCGCGCAAGGTCTGTTTGTGTGTTTGAGTAGGCATTTGGCCAAAGGTGCATATACACACTATCGAGCGTGTGAGGAGAATTGTTGATGTACTCCATGCTGATGAACCCGCGCAACATGCGAGCTGATTCATCCAAAGTAACATCTATTCGGTAATTTACCTGTTGCTGCCAATCGGCTTGTTTTGTGTTTTGTGCTACGAGTATTGCCGGCATTAACAGCCAGAGGAAGAGAAGTTTTTTCATGTGCGGCCAATATACGAGTGATTATTAACTGTAGTGCGCACACGTGTGTAAAAGTCGGTTACAATAACCTGATAAGGGTATGTTCGTTGCATGAAGCGAATATGAAGTGCTATGTAGTTGGAGTATGATGAGTTTTTTTGTGCTCGCATTTTCCGCTTGCACAGGTGTTGCTATTACTACTTAGTACCAGCGTTTTTATAAGGTACACACAGGCAGCGGCAACCAATACAGCAACAATAATGAGTTGAATATCCATAGACTTATGCGGTAGCCGTTAATTTGCGGGGTTGATAGCGTGCTGCAGTTTCCGCAATAGCTTTTATATGGTCGGGTGTGGTGCCACAGCAGCCACCCAGTATGTTTACCAATCCTTCTTTGCAAAATTCCTCAACCTGTGCCGCCATCGCTTTGGGGCTTTCATCGTATTGTCCCATTTCATTCGGCAGGCCGGCATTGGGGTATGCGCTTACATAAAACGGTGCTTTTTGTGCTAACACTTGCAGGTAAGGGCGAAGCGCGCTGGCTCCCAGTGCACAGTTTAAACCCACGCTCAACAGCGGAGCATGCTGCATAGAAATTAAAAACGCTTCGGTTGTTTGTCCGCTAAGTGTGCGACCTGATGCATCGGTGATGGTGCCCGATATCATAACCGGATACGATTTGCCGGTTTCTTCCATCAGTTCATCTACCGCGAACAATGCGGCCTTGGCATTCAAGGTATCAAATATGGTTTCTATCAGAATCAAATCAACGCCACCATCTATCAGGGCTTTGGCCTGTTCTTTATAAGCTGCTTTTAGTTCATCAAAGGAAACTGCACGGTATCCGGGGTCGTTTACATCGGGGCTTAATGATGCCGTGCGATTGGTAGGTCCCATAGCACCGGCAACAAAACGCGGCTTGTCGGGGTTTTTAGCAGTATACTCATCGGCTACTTCACGGGCAATTTTTGCCGATTCAAAATTGATTTTCCATACCCAATCTGCTCCCAGTTTATAATCGGCCTGTGCAATGGTGGTACCACTGAAGGTATTGGTTTCTACGATATCGGCACCTGCTTCAAAATACTGCGCATGAATCGCTTTTATCACATCCGGACGAGTAACCGAAAGTAGGTCGTTGTTGCCCTTAAGCGGATGTGAATGATTGGCCAGCGATTCGTCTCTGAAATCTTTTTCATCCAACTTGTAGCGCTGTATCATAGTGCCCATTGCACCATCCAGTATAAGTATGCGTTGATTAAGCAGGTCGCGTATATTCATGAAGCGTTTGGTTAAAGCGGTGTCAAAGGTAAACGAAATCGGGCGTATTTAATGATTAAATAGACCCGAAGAATGAAAATAATACAGCATCGTGAATGTTGCTATAAGCCTTGGCCGGGCGTGAGTTACAAGGTAAATATACCTGTGTATTCCTTACGCTGTTTGGGTCAAAAGAAGCGGCCAATAGCACGGGTATCAATTATTTAGCCTACCTTTGCCGCTCATTTAATACAAACTAGTACATTGACAACATTTAACGACCTGGGCTTAAACACGTCCGTTTTAAGCGCCATCTCGGAACTGGGTTTTATCAATCCCACGCCCATTCAGGAGCAGTCCATTCCTGTTTTTTTAGAGACACAAAGAGACATATTGGGTTTAGCACAAACAGGCACGGGTAAAACCGCAGCTTTCGGGCTTCCAATTCTTAACCTGGTAGATTTTACCAACAAAACCACACAAGCACTTATTATTTGCCCCACACGTGAATTGTGTTTGCAAATCAGCCGCGATCTGGAGAATTACGCCAAGCACCTTAACAATGTAAACATTGTGGCAGTGTATGGGGGTTCCAGCATTTCGCAGCAGGTTGATCAACTCAAGCGCGGTGCGCAAATTGTAGTAGCTACCCCCGGCCGCCTTATGGACCTTATGGACCGCAAAGCCGTAAAAATTCAACACGTAAATTTCGTAGTGCTGGATGAAGCAGATGAAATGCTCAATATGGGTTTCAGAGATGATATTGAACAAATATTATCAGTAACACCCATTGAAAAACGCGTGTGCCTGTTTAGCGCAACTATGGCTAAAGCAGTACGTCAGATTGCCGACCGTTACCTGAAAGACCCGGTTGAAATTACCGTAGGCCGAAAAAATCAGGGCAACGAAAACATTGTGCATGAATATGCCATGGTGCATGCCAAAGATAAAGTAGCCGCACTTAAGCGAGTACTCGACTACACCAGCGACCACTTTTACGGTATCGTATTTTGCCAGACAAAAAACGAAACACAGGATATCGCAGATAAACTGATTCGTGACGGTTACAATGCCGATTGCCTTCACGGTGATTTGAGTCAGGGACAACGCGAAAAGGTGATGAACCGTTTCCGCCACCACGCCATTAAAATATTATTGGCAACGGATGTAGCCGCGCGTGGTATTGACGTACAGGATATCACACACGTGGTGCACTACCATTTGCCTGATGATATTGAAAACTATACCCACCGCAGCGGACGTACAGCACGTGCGGGTAAAAAAGGAGTTTCTTTTACGCTGTTGAACATGCGCGAAGGGTATCGCCTCAAAGAAATTGAAAAACTTACAGGCATAAAATTCAATCGCATTCTTATTCCTTCGGCTACCGAAGTGCGCGATAAAAAATTACTCGCATTTATGGATACCATTCGTCAAACGGAAATCGAAGAAAATATTTTTGACGAAAACGTAATGAAAGCCTTGGAAGAACTGGATCAGTTTACTAAAGTGGAATTGATACAGAAAGTGCTTTCACTGGAATTAAGACGCTTCTCGGCCGATTACTTAACAGGTCCCGATTTGAATGTGAAAGAAGGACGCAGCGCAGGTGAACGTGAAGGCACCTATGGCGCATCACACGGCTCACGTTTGTTTGTGAGTATTGGTTCAAAAGACGGACTGAATACAGGATCGCTGAAAGATTACGTGATGATGGTTTCGGGACTTAATCCGAAACAAATACACCGCGTAGATGTGAAAGGGGTATACTCCTTCATCAATGTAGATGATGAATGTGTGGAAACCCTGATGAAAACACTTCATGGCAATACCTACAACGATAGAAAAGTACGCATTGAAGTATCGGGCGACAAACAGGATAGCGGCCGCACCCGCAGCAGCGATCGTGGCGGATACCGTGGAAACAGAGACGGAGGAAGTCGTGGCGGATATCGCGGAAGTCGTGATGGCGGAGGCCGAGACAGAGATGGCGGAAGCCGTGGCGGATACAGAGGAAGCCGTGATGGCGGAAGCGACCGTGGCGGCAGAGAAAAAAGCAGCTACAGTGGCACGTACAAAAAACGTGAAGGTGGCGAAAAGCGCAGAAGAAGCTACTAACCATTCACTATAACAGTATAACCCGCTATGCACGTGTTGCATGGCGGGTTATTTTTTTTCTTTCTGCTTAAGATATTAGGGGTTGTATGGTTTACTTTTGTCGCATGCATGTGAAAAAATTACTTATCCTCTTCTGCTGTGTACTTACGTGTAAGTTTGTATCTGCACAGTCAAAAACGTATTTTTCTACCTCAGGCGAAATAATTTTTTCATTCGCACAAATAACCAAAGGCGGTAAAGAACTGGAAAGTAACCTGCGCTGGTCGCCCGTATTTAACTGGCAAGGAATTGTCAATCATGATTTAGGCAATCACGTAGGGATTTTTTATGGCTTAGCCATTCGTAATGTGGGTTTCATTTATGATATTCCCAATACCGATACATTAAAAAAATTCCGCACGTACAATTTTGGTATTCCTATCGGCATTAAACTGGGCAATATGAATGGTGCATTTATATGGGGAGGCTATGAATTTGAAATGCCTTTTGTGTACAAGGAAAAAACATTTGTGAACGAACGCAAAACGGATGTGTTTGAAGTGTGGTTCAGCAACCGCTACAATCCCTTTCTGAACGCGCTATTTGTTGGCATCAATTTTAAACGCGGATTCAATATCAAATTCAAATACTACCTCGATCAATTTTTCAATAAAGAGTTTACTGAAACAGTAAACGGCACAAAGATTAAACCCTTTGCCGATTTTAATGCCAATGTGTTTTATATCGCTATCGACTGGAATGTGTTTAAAGATGTGCGAGCGTATAAGAATACCAAAAGACGAACCGGCAACAGCAATTCATCGGCTTACTATACACCGTAAGGGTGAAATGTGATAGCCGACTTCGCACAGCCGAAGTCACCGAGATTTAGCGCTCATTTCCCGGAATTGCATTTCTTTCTAATAATTCAACAACTCCTCAATTTTCTCCGCCACTTTTTCGGCATTGGGCAACATCTCGGCTTCAAGACTCATATTGAGCGGAACAGCCGGAGTATTACGGGCGCCAATGGTAAATACGGGTGCATCCAGGCTTTTGAAACATGCCTGACCGATGCGTCCGGCAAGTGATTCGGCAAATGAGTTGAGCAATGGCTCTTCCGTTACAATAAGCACTTTACCATGTTTGCGTGCTGTGGCCAGTATCATTTCTTCATCAAGCGGCTGCAACGAGCGAAGGTCTAAAACCTCTACACGTCCGTTGAATTTTTTAGCTGCATTTATACTCCAGTACACACCCATGCCCCAGGTAATGATAGCGCAGCTTTCGCCATTTTCTATGGCATCATCATCAGCCGGTAATACACTATTGGCTTTACCGAATGGCAGTATATAATCTTCATCCGGTTCAATGCATCGGGCTGCTTCGGTTCCGGGATTTTTACTCCAGTAAAGTCCTTTATGCTCCAGCATGATCACCGGGTTGCCATCGTAGTATGCAGCCTTCATCAGGCCCTTCATGTCGGCAGTGTTGCTGGGGTAAGCTATTTTTATTCCTTTCAGTGTGAGTAAGGTAGATTCAATACTGCCACTGTGATACGGGCCACCGCCTCCATACGCACCAATAGGTATACGTATTATTGTACTAACGGGATATTTGCCCATAGTGAGGTAACACGATTTGGTAATTTCACACACGAGTTGATTGACTCCGGTCCACACATAATCGGCAAATTGAATTTCAACAATCGGTTTAACGCCCACAGCACTCATGCCCACTGTTGAGCCTACAATGTATGCTTCTTGTATAGGTGTATTGAATACGCGGTTGTCGCCATATTTTTTAGCTAGTGTGGCTGCCTCGCGAAACACACCTCCCAGGCGTGCGCCCACATCCTGTCCGTAAAAAATGCACTCAGGGTGTTTGGCCATCAGTTCATCTACGGCATGCAAGGCGGCATCTACCATCACGCTTGGCTCTTTGCCCGCTGGAGTTCTGTTGCCTGTTTCTTCTGTTGCTCCGCTGGGTGCGTAAATGTGGTCTTCAACCGATGCCGGTGCCGGATCAGGAGACTCAACGGCTTGCTTAAATTGCTGTTCTACTTTTTGTGCAGCATCGGTTTCTATTTCGTTCAGTTCTGCTTCGCTTACTCCAATATTGAGGAGCAGTTTTTTCAACTGCGGAATGGGATCTTCTTTGGTGTGTTTGTGCATATCCTCATCGCTGCGGTACCACTCTTTACGTACACCCGAAGTGTGGTGGCCCAGCAGAGGAACTTTGGCATGAACCAAAATGGGCTTGCGTTTTTTCCTCACATAGTCAATAGCTTCGGCCATACCTTCATACGACTCTACGAAATCGCTGCCGTTTATGCGCACACGCTTCAGCCCTTTAAATCCTGCAGCATATTCATACGCATCCATCGCACGCATTTCGTCACCACTGGCACTAATGCCCCAGTCGTTGTCTTGTACCAGATATAAAATAGGCAATTCTTTTAACACAGCCATTTGAAAGGCTTCGGCCACTTCGCCTTCGGTAATAGAGCCATCGCCAAATGAGCACACCACTACCGGAAATTCGCCTTTATGGCTTAAGCCCTGCGACTCTTTATAGGCAATACCATGCGCCATGCCTGTAGCCGGTATAGCCTGCATGCCGGTAGCACTGCTTTGGTGCGGTATTTTAGCAAACCCTTCGCGGTTCAGGCTGGGGTGTGCGTAGTAAGTTCTGCCTCCCGAAAACGGGTCATCGGCTTTTCCCAGCAATTGCAGCATCAGTTCGTAGGGGCTTAGGCCCATACCCAGCAATATGCTTTCATCGCGGTAATAGGGCGAGCAGTAATCGTAGGGTTGCAACTGCATACCCACTGCTAGTTGTATGGCTTCGTGCCCGCGCGAGGTGGAGTGAACGTATTTACAGATGGAGCGGTTGGCATCGTATGTTTCAGCCATTGCTTTGGCTGTGCACATCAGCGTATACGCTTCAATCAGGATGTCTTTTTTTACCATGATAAGCGTGGCAATTTTACTGAAATAGGCACACAATACAAGGCATATGGAATTATGCCGCTCATGGGGGTGCTTAAAAAGCGGTTTTTTAGTAGGCATTTAGTAGTTCAGCCATTAGCTTTGTTCGCCCCAAATACACTTTGTATGAAAACAGCCTCTATACATCAGCAGCTTGTACTACCCACCACTTCTGTTGATGCTTACACCTGCATCATGGACGAACGAATACACAGTTCGTTCACCGCAGCACCTGCCCGTATAAAGGATGTAGAAGGAAGTATGTTTACGGCATACGATAGCTACATAGAAGGAGAAAATATTGTGCTGGAACGGGGTAAAAAAATTGTTCAGAAGTGGCGGGCCAATGAAACCGACTGGCCCAAACATCATTTTTCGGAAGTGGTATTTATATTTTCACCACACGAAGAAGGATGCGTACTTGATTTTTACCACACCGATATTCCCGAAACGCTAGTTGAATCTATACGCAACGGATGGGAAGAATACTACTGGGAGCCTTTGCGGTTTTACCTGAATCGCTGAAGCGGTTTGGATTTTCCCTCTTCCAGTCTTTTCAATTCAACCTTTAAAACGGTTTCGCAGGTAAATGTTTTGCCGTCAGCAAAACGTATTTGATACGGCTTGCCGCTTATAGATGACTTTGCAGCAATTTTTTCAATAAAGTCAATTGCGGTAGTAATGCGCGTACCGGCTTTTTCACGTTTCATTTGCAAATGTTCGGCAGCTGCTTTCGCACTGTGTTCGCTTCCATTGCGTATAAATACAGCACCGTCAAGCGAGGCCACGTAGGCTATTAAATGATCTGTTTTTTGAGTTTCAGTAAGTGCAGGCTGCTGCGCAAACAGGTATGTGCTGGCTAACACAAACAGTGCGAGGCCGATTATTTTTTTGCCGTTAAGAAAATATCCCATGTTTCATCCAGCTTCGAATTGGTTAGGAAAAAATCGTGTGTAGTGATGGCCGTGGTAGCGTCATTTTGCTCTTTCAGATTTTTGCGCATGACGCTGGTAATCCAGTTGTAGGGCACAGTAAGCCACGATGCAGGCAAAATTTTATGCACTCCCAGCGGATCGAGGCGCAGCATTTTTTTTGCCCACTTAGCATTATCGGCATAGTACGTATTTACCCGCTCGCTGCCTTGTACGCCACGCAGCTCAAAATCACTGAATATTCCTGAAACTTCTGCATTCATTTCATCAAACGTGTATTCATGAACATGAAACGGATTGCGTGCAATGCTCATTTTATTGTTTGGGGTAGAGCATAAAAATACACCACCGGGTTTAAGCACTCGTTTCACATCCTGAATAAATCCTTTGCGGTTATGTATATGTTCAATAAACTGAAATGCAGTAACAACATCCAGCGATTGATCTTCGAAAGGCAGGGGAGGCACCTTGGCCGAAACAAACGTCAAATTCTTTTTGTCGGCATGTTTTTTACGTGCTGTTTCCAGAGTTGCCTCGCTGTAATCAACACCGGTAATGGTTTTGGCAAACTGTGCCAGGTATTGGGTTCCGTACCCATCCGCACAGCCCACATCGGCACACACGTTATCTTTTACAAAGGATGCAGCAAACTCATAGGCAAAAAAACAACGCTTAACGGTAACGTTGTTGCTGTCTTCAAAACTGGGTCTTTCTCTGTCGTGCATGAATAGGTATTGTTGCGGTCGAATTTAGTTAAAAACCTAACTTGCCACAAAATAACTGATGTATGGATTTTAAATCGTTGCTCTCCTTTTTAAGCCGTCTTTCAAAAAATAACACCAAAGAATGGTTTGACGCACACCGAACAGAATATGATGCACTGCGTAAACAGTGGTTGGTGTTTGCACAAGACATGATACATAAAACAGCTGCCATGGATGCGCATATAGCACAGCTAGAACCCAAGCAGTGCATTTTCAGAATTAACCGCGATATCCGTTTTTCAAAAAATAAGCAGCCCTACAAAACCAATTTTGGGTTAAGTCTAAGTAAAACTGCCAGACGGGATGATTTTTGCGGATACTACTTGCATGTTGAGCCCGGAAAAAGTTTTGCTGCAGTGGGTTCGTATATGCCTGAGCCACATATACTGGCTGCAATCCGTCAGGAGATTGATTACAATGCCGATTCGTTTCAAAAAATTGTGACGGCACGTTCATTTAAAAACGCATTTGGCAAACTGGATGGTGAGCAGCTAACACGACCGCCTAAAGGGTATGATGCCGATAATGCTGCCATTGAATGGCTGAAGTACAAAAGCTTTGTGGGAACAGCAGCACTTTCAGATGCGGAACTCACAGAGAAAAACATTGATAAAAAACTGCTTAAATTATTTGAAACAGGTAAGCCGCTGAACGACTTTTTGTTTGTAGCTTATGAATAACGATTAGCTAAATATAGTATACACCACCAGGCTGCTGATATAGGCCAAGGCCGTCATGTACACAAATTGAATCACCGGCCATTTGATGCTTTGTGTTTCTTCGCGCACGATAGAAACCGTGCTCATGCACTGCAAAGCAAAGGCATAAAAAATCATGAGAGACAATACAGTTGCCAGCGAGTACTTGTGTGAGCCGTCTTGGTTTTTTTCTTCCAGCATTTTTTCACGTATGCTGCTAAGGTCTTCTATTTCTCCACCTACACTGTAAATGGTGCTCATGGTACCTACAAATACTTCGCGCGCAGCCAGCGAGGTAAGCAGCGCCACGCCTATCTTCCAATCGAAGCCCAGCGGTTTAATGGCAGGTTCTATCCAGCGGCCGAATTCACCCGCATACGAAGCCTGCAATTTTTCGGCAGCACGCAGTGAATGTATTCGTTCAGCATCAGTGCTGTCTTTTACAATCAGGGTATCGTATTTGGCATCTACCTGCTGCATATGTTGGCTTGGGCCAAAAGATGCAAGCGCCCACAGCACGACAGAAACAGCTACAATAATTTTTCCTGCTCCCCATACAAAAGCTTTGCCTTTATCGTACAGCGTAATTAAAATATTGCTCCACACCGGCAATTTGTAGCCCGGCAGTTCCATCATAAAGTAATTGCGTACAGGATTTTTTATAAAAAATTTAAACACAAATGCGCTGAACAGAACAGCAATAAACCCTAACAGATACATGGCCATTAACACAATGCCGTGCAAATTGAACGGTCCCCACTTGGCGGTAACGGGTACCAGCAGCGATATAAGCAGTGTATAAACCGGCAGCCTGGCCGAGCAGCTCATGAGCGGGGTAACTAAAATGGTAATGAGGCGTTCTTTTTTGTTTTCGATATTGCGTGAGGCCATAATGCTGGGAACAGCACAGGCCATTCCGCTGATAAGCGGAACGACTGATTTTCCGTTCATGCCGAACGGCCTCATGAGGCGGTCCATGATAAATCCAACACGAGCCATGTAACCCACGTCTTCCAAAATGGCAATGAATGCAAAAAGAATGATGATTTGCGGCAGAAAAACCATGACTCCGCTAAGTCCGGCCAGAATGCCGCTAATAATTAAATCGCGCAGAACACCATCGGGCAGTGAGGCTTCCACCATTTGCGAAGCCAGTGTAAAACCGTTTTCAAACCATTGCATGGGTATACTCGACCAGCTGAAAATGGCCTGAAAAACCATAAAAAGCAGCATGATGAAAATAGCAATTCCCCATATACGGTGAGTAAGTACTTTGTCTACCTTTTGCGAAAATGAGTGAGTAATTAAGCTTGTTTTGGTATGCCTGCTTTCTCGAACAGCTTCATCAATTATGCGGTAGCGCGACAGTATTTCGTGTTCCTGAAATTTGCGTGCATCAAACGCATGTTTTTCAAAACAGTCGCGTATTTGTTTTGATTTTGTATTCAGCAGTTCGGCTGCATTAATCGAGTACTGAATTGCTGCATAGGTGTTTCGCTTATCGGTAATGTCACACAGCTCATCCAGTAAGGCATCCTCTGCAGCCTGATTCAGGCTAAAATAGGTTACCCGCTTATAGTTCGACACGTTGAGCAGGTGAGCTTTAATTTCGTGAATACCTTTTCGTGTTCGCGCATTAATAGGCACAACCGGAATTTTCAGTTTCTCGCTCAATATGCTGATATCGTAAAATATGCCTCTGCGTTCGGCAATATCAGTCATGTTTAGGGCAAGTATTACCGGCACACCCAAATCGGCCACCTGCGTAAGCAGCAGTAAATTGCGTTTCAGATTAGATGCATCGGCAATAAAGAGTACGATATCCGGAAAATCGGTCTCTGCTTTGTTGCGCAGTATTTCATACGTTACCAGCTCATCAGCCGACTTGGGATACAGGCTGTAAGTGCCCGGCAAATCAATAATCTGGGCAGAAGTGGTATTGCTCAGCTTGCACTGACCGATTTTTTTCTCCACCGTAGTGCCCGGAAAATTACTCACTTTCTGATTCAGCCCGGTAAGCGCATTAAACAGTGATGTCTTACCGCTATTGGGATTTCCCACTAGCGCTACCGCTATTTCCTGTTTATTAAATGGTGTCATGGCCTGATGTTCTGAGTTCAACTTCTATACATGCAGCATCTTCGGTGCGCAGGCACATTTTATATTCGCCAACTTTAATGGCAATAGGGTCGCCAAAAGGTGCTATGTTTTCCAGCAACACCTGCTCGCCCGGCAGCAGGCCCATTTCAAATAATTTCAGCGCGAGGTATTCATTGTCGACACGTTTAACAACCGCCTCCTGCCCGTATGTAAGTTCTGATAGTTTCAAAAACAGCTTAAGATTAGCAAGGCTGCGAAAATACACTATTTTTGAATGGTTCTAAATAAGATATTTTGACTGCTCAAAAACCCTTTATCAGCGCATTTACCATTGTTCGCAACGCGGTTTTGTATGATTATCCCATCATTGAATCCATACAAAGTATTTTACCTATTGTAGATGAGTATGTGGTGGCTGTTGGAAAATCAGATGATGACACATTGCCATTGATTCAACAAATAGGCAGCGATAAACTTAAAATTATTGAAACCGTATGGGACGACTCACTACGCGAAGGTGGGCGGGTGCTGGCTGTGGAAACCAACAAGGCATTTGCAGCAGTTTCAGCTAAATCCGACTGGTGTTTTTACCTGCAAGGCGATGAGGTGGTGCACGAAAAAGACCATCAGGCTATACTCGATGCATGCACTACATACCTTCCCGATAAACGTGTGGAGGGTTTGCTGTTCAGGTATCTGCATTTTTACGGCAGCTACAATTTTACAGGAGATACACGCAGCTGGTACCGAAATGAAATACGGGTGATTAGAAACGACAAGCGCATTAACTCATACCGCGATGCACAGGGTTTCAGAATAGAAAACCGAAAGCTGAATGTAAAACCCATCCAGGCACACATTTATCATTATGGCTGGGTGCGCGACCCGCGTAAGCAACAGGCCAAGCAAAAAACTTTTCACCGCTACTGGCACAGCGATGAGTGGATGAAGGAAAACGTATCCAATGCCGATGCGTATGATTACAGCACCATCGAATCGTTGCAGCCCTTTACGGGCACACACCCAGCCGTTATGAACGAACGCCTGCAGCGCATGAACTGGAAATTTACGTGGGATGCTTCAAAACGAAAACTAGGAGCCAAAAAATGGCTGCTTTACTCTATTGAAAAGTTAACAGGTATACGGTTGTTTGAGTACCGCAACTACCGTGTAATTTAATGCATACATGGCAAAACCTGCAAGAAATGCTACCTTGCGCACAGTTATATGTATTTTAAACTTTTAGCATTTGCCAAACCCTACTCGCGCTTTGTGCCTAAGTATACGGTATTGGCCATATGTGCAGTAATTTTTGGCTTGGCTAATTTCACCTTGCTTATTCCCTTGCTCAATGTGATTTTTGATAAGGTAGAATTAACAGCCGTTTCAAAACCTGAGTTTTCTATCAGTCTCGAGTACCTGAAAGGAATATTCAATTACTACTTTTCGGAAATATTTACTACCCACGGCAAGGGCAAAGCCCTTCAGTTTGTGTGCGTGGTAATTGTGGTTTCCGTTTTTTTTTCGAACCTGTTTAAATACTGGTCGCAGCGGGTGCTTACGAGCATGCGCACATATGTAATTAAAAACCTTCGGCAAGCAGTATACGATAAGTTGGTAAACTTGCATGTGGGCTATTTTCATGATCAGCGCAAAGGCAATATCATGTCGAGCCTGTCGAATGACATTACTGAAATTGAAAGCTCGATTGTAAGTTCTATTCAGGTTATTTTTCGCGAACCTCTGATGATAGCAGGTTTCATTATTTTGTTGTTCAGTATGAGTGTAAAGCTCACCTTGTTTTCGCTGATAGTGCTGCCTATATCGGGATTTATTATTTCTACACTGGCCAAAAAACTGCGAAAAGAAGCCAAAACCGGGCAGCAACTGCTGGGCAATATTCTAAGCATAGTAGATGAAACCATCAGCGGCATTCGAATTGTAAAAGCCTTTAATGCGCAGGAATATGTGAAAGGAAAATTTGACGAGCAAAACTCGGCATACCGCAGCATTCTGAAGTCGATGTGGAACAAGCGCGAACTGGCATCGCCTATTTCTGAATTTCTGGGGGTAAGTGTAGTAGTGGGTATTTTATTATACGGTGGTCAGCTGGTGCTCGATAACGAATCGGAATTAAATGCCAGTGAGTTTATCACATATATTGTTTTGTTTTCGCAAATACTGGTTCCGGCCAAAGCCATTTCATCAGCTGTTACGAATATACAGCGAGGGCTTGCAGCGGGCGAGCGCTTATTTACCATACTGGAGTCGGATATAGAAATAAAAAACAAACCCGATGCCATTCGCATACACGAATTCAGGGAAACAATAGAGTACCGCAACGTTACCTTTGCGTATGGTGATCACGTAGTGCTTAAGAACATCAACTTAACCGTTCGTAAGGGCGAAACCGTAGCACTGGTGGGTCAGTCGGGAGCCGGTAAATCCACATTAGCCGATTTGCTACCACGATTTTACGATGTGCAAAGCGGGCAAATACTTATTGACGGCAAAGATATTCGGGATATTGAATTGAACAGTTTGAACCAGCTAATGGGCATTGTAACGCAGGAAGCCATTTTGTTTAATGACTCCGTACTTAAAAATATTGCTTTTGGTGAGCAAACCATGAATCAATCGGCAGTAGAGCACGCAGCCAAAATTGCCAATGCACATGAGTTTATAGCCAAGATGGAAAATGGCTACCACAGCAATATTGGCGACCGCGGCATGAAACTTTCGGGAGGGCAGCGCCAGCGTTTATCTATAGCACGTGCAGTGTATAAAAACCCACCGGTTCTTATACTGGACGAAGCCACATCGGCACTCGATACCGAATCGGAAAGGCTGGTGCAGGAGGCGATACAAAAGCTGATGCATCACCGAACTTCTATTGTTATAGCACACCGCTTATCAACTATACAGCATGCCGACCAGATTATAGTGATGCAGAATGGAGAAATTGTAGAACGCGGCAAGCATCACGAACTGATAGCCATGAATGGGGTGTACCGTAAATTGACCGAAATGCAAACCTTTACTTAACGGATGTGATTATGAGTATACGACAGGAAAAATTTGCAAGCTTACTACAACAGGAACTGGCCACCCTGTTTTTGCAGCACCGCAGCGATATGTTTAACGGAGCTTTTATTACCATTACCAGCGTCAATGTATCGCCCGACCTGGGGCATGCCAAGGTATATCTGAGCTTTTTACAAACCGCAGACAAGCAGGAACTGCTGAATATTATAAACCTGCAGACTAAAGATATACGCAAGGAACTGGCTCATAAAATACGCAAGCAGGTACGCGTAATACCCGAGTTGCACTTTTTTATTGATGACAGTCTTGATTACGTGTTTAAAATGGAAAAGCTGTTTGATGAGTTGAAGAAGAAGGACGGCAAATAAGTTGTTTGCCGCTTAGCCCAATCGTCTTCGAAGCGTATGTTCTACCCGCTTGAAAACATCAGCGGGGCTAAATTTTCGCCACACCATAGCATCCAGCTCGCCTCCAAAGTTGAGGTAGTAATCCAGATTGGCTGTGCGCAGTTCATCCAGTACATGTGGCTGAAAATTTATTAGCGCAATCCAGCCGTCTTCTATGTCCTGAAACCATTCTTCGTAGTATGAATCATCGCTGCCATGAAAGTTCAGCACATTTTCGCCAATGAGTATAAACTTAGTAATGCCGTGGTGTATCAATATTTCCGCCACATCGCGTTTCAGCAGCATCACATCATTGGTAACGGCATCGTTCCATTCGCCAATCAGTTCCATTATGCAGTAACCATCCTGGTAATCGGCATAAATGATTTTAAGGTACAAGGTAGGGGAGCCAAATTCATCCCATTGCGGATGAATCACGTAATTGTAGATTTTATTCGTGAATTCAAATTCGCTGTATTCGCGCTCATAAAAGGGCGAAAAACGGTCGTCTTCCGAACGGTAAAGCGCCCTCCACTGAAAATGAGGTTCAATATCGTGCATAACACTTCGAATATACGTCTCGCCACGAGCATGCACAACTTATTTTTGCGCTTTGCAACTTCACCCAAAAATGTATTTTTGCCCAGCTTTTAATACTAAAACCAAATAATTAATAAAGATTCATCATGCCTTATTTATTTACATCCGAATCGGTAAGTGAAGGACACCCCGATAAAGTAGCCGATCAGATTTCAGACGCACTCATTGATCACTTTTTGGCATTTGACCCCGACTCAAAAGTAGCCTGCGAAACGCTGGTAACAACCGGGCAGGTGGTATTGGCAGGCGAGGTAAAATCAAAAGCTTACCTGGATGTTCAATCCATCGCACGCGATGTGATAAAAAAAATCGGGTACACCAAATCGGAGTACATGTTCGAAGCCAACTCGTGTGGAGTTTTATCAGCCATTCACGAGCAATCGGCCGATATCAATCAGGGAGTAGACCGCAAGAAAAAGCAGGACCAGGGTGCGGGAGACCAGGGCATGATGTTTGGCTACGCCACCAGCGAAACCGATAATTACATGCCATTGGCGCTTGATTTAGCGCACGGCATTCTTTTAGAACTGGCTGCTTTGCGCAGAGAGAACAAGCAAATTAAATACCTGCGTCCCGATGCTAAAAGTCAGGTAACGCTTGAATACAATGACAAAAACCAGCCTGTTCGAATTGATTCTATAGTGGTTTCCACTCAGCACGATGATTTTGATACAGAAGCCAAAATGCAGGCTAAAATCCAGAAGGATATCATTGACATTTTGATGCCCCGTGTAAAGTCGAAATACAAAAAATACGCAAAGTTGTTTAACAACAATATCAAGTACCACATTAACCCGACAGGTAAATTTGTTATTGGCGGACCACACGGTGACACCGGATTAACCGGACGTAAAATCATTGTAGATACTTACGGAGGTAAAGGTGCACACGGTGGCGGAGCGTTTTCAGGCAAAGATCCATCAAAAGTTGACCGTTCAGCAGCTTACGCCACACGCCATATTGCTAAAAACATGGTAGCAGCCGGATTATGTGATGAGGTGTTGGTTCAGGTATCATACGCCATAGGCGTGAAAGACCCAATGGGCATTTACATCAATACCTACGGCACATCAAAAGTTAAGATGAGTGACGGTGAGATTGCTGCAAAAATCAGCAAGATATTTGACATGACGCCTTACGGCATCGAAACCAGACTGAAACTGAGAAACCCGATATACAGCGAAACAGCCGCATACGGCCACATGGGACGTAAGTGTGAAACTGTAACAAAAACATTTACTTCGCCCGATGGAAAAAAAGTGGCGAAAAAGGTAGAATTGTTTACGTGGGAAAAACTGGATTATACCGATAAAATCAAAAAGGCGTTTGGCTTAAAGTAGGCTTACGCAAGGCATAAGGAAGTGGGCCGGCGCGGGGGCCGGGCCCCCACATTTTCACACAAACACCGAATTGAATCGGGAA
>JBKCPL010000042.1:0-87836 GCA_046309355.1 Bacteroidota bacterium | reverse complement strand
GGCCTGAACGCATTCGGAATAAACACGGTAATA
Source organism: Bacteroidota bacterium (assembly GCA_046309355.1). Lineage (GTDB taxonomy): Bacteria > Bacteroidota > Bacteroidia > UKL13-3 > UKL13-3 > CAYSBE01. The sequence continues at coordinate 87,803 of JBKCPL010000042.1, read as the reverse complement.
TCCGGTTCTACCTTCACCTCATCCGAGGTGGTATCCCAGCAGCCGTATTCGGTTGTTGTTTTCAAAAACACTTTTATCCAGCCGGTGTCGGCATTAAACTCTACTCCTATCGGGTTTTCATCCGTAGCTGTGCGCGGTGTAGGGCTCGGTGCCAGTGGCGGGAACGTCCACACGTAGTTCATCTTGGCATTGTCAGGTGCTATTGATAAGTTCAGGAAGTTGAAGAAAGGCTTGGCTATCGTTGTATACTTCGGATCAGATACAAATGCCGCATCGGGTTTTGCGCGCACATACACCGGTGTATAGGTAGATGTATCGTAACAGGCCGGTGAAGTTTGCGTAGCTACTACCAGTTTTACCTTGCGGTCTTTGTGGTTTTCATAGCTTTCGAAGTAGCGGTTAAACGAAGAGTCGGAATATGTTACTCCGTCATTCCACAACCACTGATACGTTACATTGGAAACTCCCGTTGGTTGTGCACCGAAGTAGCTGGTTAGCGGTTCACAGCCTTCACAGCTGTCGCAGTATATGCCCGCTGTTGGCGCTTTGTGTATGGTTACCGTTGTGCTTGCACTGGTCGTAGGACACACACCTTTGGCATCGGTTTCGGCTGTTACCTGAACACTGCCTGCTGCAATGCCCGAAGCCGATGGAATAAAGGTGGTGTTCAATGCTTTTGCATCCGCAAATGTTCCGCTGCCTGATGTGGTTTTCCAGGTCATGGTGTAACCTTCGGCTGCAGGACCCAGGTTGGTAACACTTACCGGTATTCCATTGTCGTATGAGCACATGGCACCTCCGGCAGCTACACTTATCTGTGGCGGGTCTTGTATGTTTACAATAGCCGAGTCGCTGCGTGTGCAGCCGATACCGGCTGTTATTTGTGTATAGCGGAATATGATTTTATTTGGTCCCGGTACGGCCTGCGGATGTGCAGGGTCATACTCGGCATTGTGCTGCATGCCTGTGGCTCCGGATATGCCGTACCAAGCCGAAGTGGCCAGGTAGCTGAATGTGCTGTCTGTCGGGTTGGTATTGCCCGGTGCAAATGCTCCGTTAATGGACGTCCATATCGTTTGCTTGGTAGTCGAGCCTTTGCACAACGTGGTTTCTTTTTCTACCATATCGCTGCGGAAACTGACAATCACTTCCGGCACCGGAGCTATAATCAGGTTGGTACTGTCGGTTACCGTGCATCCGGTCGAGGTATCGCGCATGTAAAGTTTCCATGGGCCACCGCTGTTGGGAACTCCTATGGCTGCCGGGTTAAATGTGGTGCGCCCGGTTATGCCGGCCTGTGCCGGTGCAAACGGACTAAACCAGTATTCCTGTCCGGTGGCCGGCAAGGTAAAGCCTCCTGAGGCTTCGGTCAGGTTCAGTATCGGGTTGCTCTTGCATATTTTTATGTCGCTGCCGGCATCTATTACCGGTATGGGTGTTACCACAAATTGTGTGGTATCGCTGTTGTGGCAGGTAATGCTGCCCGAAGGTACTATCGTGTATGTTTGTGCAAAACGGTACGTTACCACATTGATATTAGGCAATTTGGGCGTGGTGGGCTTGGCCGGATTAAAGAAGTAGCGCTTGCTGCCTCCGCTGGTGGTGGAATCAATCACTGAGCCCGACCAGCTGAAGTTGGTATTGGTAGAAAGCATCACGGGTACAACGCCACGTGAACTTTGGTTGGCTGTAGTGGTTACTTCATATACTCCGGCATTTTCGCATAATTGCAGTCGGGTTCCTGCATCTACACGCGGGTTGCCGTATAGGGTTACCTGTGCCGAGTCGCGGTTGGTACATCCGCCCAATGATTCGGGTGCTGTATATACATAGCGTATCCAGTTGGTAAATACGGCTGTGGTATCGCCTGCCGGGCGGCTGGCAAAACTATCGGTAAAAAATATGGCCGGTGTTCCGTTTACCACACCACCGGGTCGTGGAGTATATATCCACGTGCCTGTACCACCGGGCTGATTGGTATTAAAGCTATTTAGGTTAAGCACTTTTTCGTTGAAACACGTGCGCAGCACCTGTGGCCGTAGCAACACAGGCAATGGTTTTACGCTTACTTCTACCGTGTCGGTAACGGAGCATTCCAGCTGCAGGTTCACGGTATCGGGATAGCTTTGGTACACGGTTACCTGGTAGCTGGTGGGTTGCGAGGTGCTGGTAGGATTAACGCGCAGCACCGGATTGTGTGATTTGGATGCAAGCGTAGCGCCTGTATTTAAGTTGCGCCACATGTAAAACTGACCTCCGCTGGCACGCAAGGTGGCTGTGTCGCGGAAACAGATGGCGGTATCCAGTCCGGCACGTGCGTTTATTTTACGGTTTACGTACAGCATCATGGTATCGCGGTTGCGGCAGCTAAAGGTATCGGTAATAAGTACCACATATTGTCCGGAGTCGTTGCGTTCAATAGTGCGTGTGGTATCGCCTGTGCTCCACAAATAACTTTTTACATTGCCTGAGTTTCCTCCGGCATCCAGCATAAACGAAGAGCCAAAGCAAATGCGGGCAGAATCGGGCAGAATGCCTATGGGCAATGCACGGTTATCAACGCGCACGGAATCCCAGGCACGGCAACCGTTGAAGTCGCGTATCTGAAGGGTGTAGTGGCGGGTACTGGCCGGTGCTACGGTAATATTGGGATTGGTAAAGAAAGGTGCGTTCAATTCCATACCCGGAAGTGTGTCTTTCATGTTGTTAAACCAGCGGTAGGTATATGGCGGAACGCCTGATGAGGCTTGTCCGGTAATGGTTAATGAACCACCCCGACATACGAATGTATCGCGGGTAGCAATAGCCAGTGGGTTTAACACAGTGAATGTATCGTAAAATATGCGTGAGCAACCGGGTGTACCCACAGGGCCTGGCATACGAATAGTAAGTTGAACAAGGTATTTACCCGGTTTTTGAAACTGTAGTATGGGTGTTGTCTGAGCATTCAAATATGTAAATGCACCATTGGTGAACGCATAGTCGAAAGGCTCACGAGCAACGCTCCAGACAGTATTTGTAAATACCTGAAGGGGCTTAGTTTTGGTGTACTTAATAGCCCACTTGCTACATTTATGATCTGTTTTTTGAAGTGTTACTTCGGCACGCTCAAAAACCCTGACGGAAAATGCTCGTGTGATTGTTCCCGGCATGGGGCAACGGCTGTCATCGGCACGAATGGTGAAATAATAAGGCAAACTGCTACCCATAGTCTCTGCGGGAGTCCAGCAGAATCGGTAATTATCCTCACGTGGACCCACAATCCTTCTTTGTGCAGGTACATAATTAGGCAAAAATGTAGCACCAAATCCGGCAAGCGCGCCATTCCATGATAAATAGGTTGTGTCCGAGACGACAGGTGGATTGAAATCGGTGTCTTTAGCTACAACATCAAAGCAAATTTGTTCACCTGCACATACTTCCCAGTTCGTTCGCAGTGCCAAGGGATTTCCATTTAATCCGGGTATACTTCGCAATTGTGGAGGGTTATTGGGGTCGCAGACTCGTAGGGCCATTTGAACATCCCGCCTGGTAGTTCCCACCAGCTCGTAAACGCCAGTTGTAGGATTTCTTCTCCACTGTTGAATTTGAATAGCCATTACTCCCACAAAATTACCACCTGCAGCAGGGGTAAACATAATATCTCCATTAATAGGGCTACATAATATACCTGCCGGAAACTGACCATTCGCAGGACCGGACCAGGGCATGGGACGATCCCAGGAGTAGGGTGGAGTGTAGGGTACTGATGCGTTTGGCCCTGCAAGTGCTGGGGCAAATGAGTAGGATAAGGAGTCAAGGTCAGGGTCAACCGCACCGTTGTTAAATACGAAAGGCTGACCTGAACAAATGATGGCGTAAGGATCATTGGTAAGCGTTGGTGAACTGTTACATGGATTTAGCGATAAACACCTATTGATGGTTGCTTCCATAAAAAAGTTGGCCCACGTTGCACCGGTTGAGATAGCTGCGTTTCGGCAGCATTCATTAAAGGAAATGCGCACGGTACAGCACGATGCAGGAATGCCCGAGGCGGGACCCAAATTCGTTGTACCTCTGAATTCATAGCGTTCTACACCGGGAGTGAATGAACCCGGTGTAACACAGTTCATATTGGTACAAATACTTTTAGCATTAGGGCATCGTGGATTCGGATTTACATCGCGCACGCTTATCAATTGAAGAGAAATAGTTCCGTAATTTGTGCCTTCACAGCCAGGGCTTGCACCTGTAATGGTTAGTGAGCGAGAGCAAGCACTGCCACACGAGGTACCGCATACGGGTATACCCTGGCAATCGCGGTAAAAAACAAATGTAATTTCAAATAATCCGTTTGAATTTAAACACCGATAGGTGATATCGCTTCCTACAACGTGGTCAGCTTTTGCCGGCTTAGCCCCAATTGTTAGCAAGAGTATAAATATACATATGCCAAGTAGTTTGTTCACTTCGGTTAATTTAATGTTCGAAATTACTCTCAACAATACTTATTATTTACTTAATAATTCAGAAATTGGCATAAATTTCAACTGTCTGATTAACCAATCCTAAACCAAAATATTCCATGATACGTAAAATCGAATTGAATCATAATGTATTTACTTGGGTTGAACTAATCGAGCCAACGCTGGAGGAGCTAAATCAGGTAGCACAAGAATATGCGCTTCATCCTGCTGCTGTAACAGATAGTACACAGCCCGAGCATTTGCCGAAATTTGAAATCATGGATGATGAACATTATTTTATTATATGCAGGTTGTTTGAAGAAGAGTGTGATGCAGAAGCAGATAATATGGTGAAGCTAAGCCGAAAGCTGGCCATATTTGTAGGGCCTGCTTATCTGGTAACAATTTGCCGAAAATCGTTTTCGCAGTTTGAGCAAGTAAAAACAAAACACGCAGCCGAAAGTAATCCGCTGAATGTAGCTATGAAGCTTGTTAAAGCGACACTTCAAACATTTGAAGAACCGATTAATAAGTTGGATTATGAAATTGATTTTTTTGAAAGCCGCATCTTCTTAAAAAAACGTATTCCTGATTTGTTAAAGAAACTGTACTTTATAAAACGCAGAATATATGTATTTCGTAAGTTGTTTAACCTCAGTAAGGAAATCATTGAGCGTTGCGGTCAGGTGGCTAAGCGCTCTCCCATTCAGCAGGATTTAAGGGATCATTATGTAAAGTACGACACGGTGATTGAAGAGCTGCACGAAAGCATCAGCAGTTTGATGAACATCTACATATCGCTCTCTTCCCAAAAGACCAATGAGGTAATGCGTGTACTAACGGTTTTTTCTGCATTCTTTTTGCCACTTACATTTATTGTGGGCGTGTATGGCATGAATTTCCAGTACATGCCCGAATTGCAACACCCATATGGCTACTTAGGAATATGGGGTGTAATGCTTATAACTACTATTCTGATTTTCAGATGGTTTAGACTTAAAGGTTGGGTTTAACGCGAAATCAATAGTCGGTATTTATTTTTTTCCCAACACAGTTGCGATTACGTGGGGCTAAACCTATTTTCGCCCGACTAAAAACGAGCAGATATGAATTTTCAATTAACAGAAGAGCATTTAGCCGTGCAGCAGGCTGCAAGAGATTTTGCTCAAACCGAATTACTTCCGGGTGTTATTGAGCGTGACGATAAACAGGAATTTCCATACGAGCAAATTAAAAAGCTGGGTGAGCTTGGCTTTATGGGCATGATGGTTGATCCTAAGTATGGCGGATCGGGAATGGATACAATCAGCTATGTTTTGGCTATGGAAGAATTGTCAAAAGTAGATGCCTCTGCATCGGTTGTGGTTTCGGTAAATAACTCACTGGTTTGCTGGGGGCTGGAAACTTACGGTACAGAAGAGCAGAAACAAAAATACCTGGTACCAATGGCCAAAGGCGAATGCCATGGAGCCTTTTTATTGTCGGAACCGGAAGCAGGAAGTGATGCTACATCACAACGTACAACGGCCGAAGATAAAGGCGACCATTATATTTTAAATGGAACAAAAAACTGGATTACCAATGGAAATTCGGCTACGTATTATTTGGTAATAGCACAAACTTACCCTGATAAAGGCCACAAAGGAATCAATGCATTTATAGTAGAAAAAAGTTGGCCCGGTGTAACCGTAGGAAAGAAAGAAGACAAAATGGGTATTCGCGGTAGCGACACACATTCTATCATGTTTACTGATGTGAAAGTGCCCAAAGAAAACCGTATAGGTGAAGACGGATTTGGATTTAAATTCGCAATGAAAGTTCTATCAGGTGGCCGCATTGGTATAGCAGCGCAGGCCCTGGGAATTGCCAGCGGTGCGTATGAGCTATCGGTAAAGTATTCAAAAGAACGTAAAGCATTCGGCAAAGAAATTATGCATCACCAGGCTATACAATTTAAATTAGCCGATATGGCGACACAAATTGAAGCGGCACGTTTGCTTTGCTTGAAAGCAGCAGCATTAAAAGATGCAGGCGAAGACTATGCTATGGCAAGTGCTATGGCTAAAGTATTTGCATCAGAAACGGCCATGTGGGTTTCAACCGAAGCTGTTCAGGTACATGGTGGCTACGGTTACGTGAAAGAATACCATGTTGAGCGCTTGATGCGTGATGCAAAAATTACGCAGATATACGAAGGCACATCAGAGGTGCAGCGAATAGTTATATCGCGTGAGGTGCTGAAGTAAGAATTTGTTAGCTATAAACACAAAGGGCCGCGCAGCGAAGCTGCGCGGCCCTTTTTAGTAGGTTCCATTCGCTAATCTACATTGTCGTGTAAAAACGAATTATTGGTTCGTATCGTTGTTTTATTCGATGTTGGATCTTCAAATAATGTTAAACGCGATACCTGACTTTCCGATGAATGCGGTACGTCATTTAACTTTTTATTTCTTCTTACATAAGCAGGTTCTTTTTCTAAATCACGTATACCTGTTGGCGAGTTAATGGTTAAGTTAAGATTCTTCAAGGCCTTCAGTCTTTCAATCTGCTTTTCTATATGTTTCTCTTGCTCTTCCATACTCATCATCTCATCGTCTTTCATGTTGGTGATTTCAAATTGAATTTGCTCTTCAAAAAACTCCTCCATCTTGGGAGTTAGTTCTTCGGCTTGTTCCTTATTTACCACATCCTTCACACGTGAGCGTATTTCATCATCTTCACTTACATCTGCAACAGGGTTTTCAGCTATGCGTTCATCTTCTGCCTGTATTTTCAACTCAAAACGTATGGATTCCTGATTCTCTTCAGATTTTTCTGCGGGCGCTTCTTCGGTTACCGCGGGTGTCTGTTCATCCATCAGGTTGTGTGTAACCATTTTTTCTTCTTCTGTATCCTTAGCTGCAACAGGTATAACCGGTGCAACTGGATTGTTTTCATGGTACAGGTTGTGTTTAGTGGCTTTTGCTTTGGGTGCTATAACTACCACACGATTTTCTTCAGCAGTTTTAAAGCCGGTTGCAATCAGCGTTACCGACACTTTTCCGCCCAGTGTTTCATCATACGTAGTACCAAAAATCACATCAGCAGCTTCACCAGCTTCTGCCTGTACAAATTGCATAATGGCATCCAGTTCATCCAACAAAATTTCATCGGTTCCGGAAGCAATATTCAAAAGAATATTTTTAGCACCCGTAATTCTATTATCCAGTAGTAGTGGCGAATTGAGTGCACTCTTCACTGCTTCTATGGCACGGTCGGGTCCTTCTGCAAAGCCGCTTCCCATTAGGGCAACTCCGCTTCGTTGCATAACCGTTTTTACATCTTCAAAATCTACGTTAATGTATCCGGTTTGGGTAATAATTTCAGCAATGCCTTTTGCCGCAGTCGTTAAAATATTGTCTGCATTGGCAAAAGATTGGCTCATGGGTAATTTGCCATATACCTCACGCAGTTTATCATTGTTAATGACCAACAGACAATCCACACTTTTCTTCAAAATTTCAATGCCTTCATCTGCGTTTTGTTTACGCTTAGCACCTTCTAGTTTGAAAGGTGTAGTCACAATACCTACCGTAAGAATATCGAGTTCACGTGCCGCTTTAGCAATTATGGGTGCTGCACCTGTTCCGGTTCCACCGCCCATACCTGCGGTAATAAAAAGCATTTTAGTGTTTACACCCAGCAGATCAATAATATCCTCAATGGCCTCCATAGCAGCCTGTTTCCCTTTTTCGGGATTGGCACCAGCACCAAGACCGGCTGTAAGACCTGATCCAAGTTGTATCTTGTTAGGAATTGGGCTTTTTTCCAGTACTTGCATATCGGTATTGCAAATCACAAAATCAACGCCTTTAATGCCTTGATTGTACATGTGGTTTACGGCATTTCCGCCACCGCCTCCTACTCCCAGCACTTTTATAATGCTTGAGCGGTCTTTGGGTAAGTCAAAATTTAATGGCATATGTTTAGTAGTTATGCTTAAAGTTAAGCGTGAGTATATAGTTAGCTAAAGTCTTTCATGTCTTCTTCGTCATTCAGCCACATTTTGCTGCGCTCAATGATTTTAGTGAAAAAGTTACTATCGGTTTTTTTCTTTACAGCTTTCGGTTCAGGTTCTACAATCACTTCGTCTTCCCCGTTTTTAAGTCCTTTAATAACTAAACCTACCGCGGTGGCGTACATCGGACTTTTAATTTCATCAACAATGCTTTGCGCAATGTGCACATTCGGATAGCCGATGCGTGAATCGAGTGAGGTAACAAATTCAACCAGTTTATCCAAGTGTTTCAATTGCGAACCTCCACCAGTTATGACTATACCGGCATTGAGTTTTTTATCCAGTCCTGAACTTTTTATTTCATACAGTACGGATTCAAATATTTCTTCTACACGTGCCTGAATAACCATAGCCAGATTTTTTACCGAAACTTCTTTGGGTTGTCTGCCGTGAAATCCGGGGATACACACTATTTCATTTTCCCTGTTTTCGTCAGCCAGTGCCGAACCAAATTTTATTTTTAACAACTCAGCCTGATTGCGCAATACCTGACATCCATCAACGATATCATCTGTAATTACATTGCCACCAAATGGAATAACCGCTGTATGGCGAATGATTCCGTTTTTGAAAATGGCCACATCAGTAGTGCCACCTCCGATGTCAACCAGGCATACACCTGCTTCTAATTCTTCGGGTGTTAATACTGCCTCAGATGAGGAAAGAGGCTCCAGAATAAGTTCAGCAATATCCAAACCTGAACGGTGTACACTTTTGGTAATGTTTTTTATCGCATCTACATGTCCGGTGATAATGTGAAAATTTGCCGATAAGCGAATGCCCGACATGCCAACAGGATCAGGTACATCGGTAAAATCATCTACCTGGTACTCCTGTGGAAGTACATGAATAATTTCATCACCGGCAGGCAATGCCAGATTATATGTGTCACGTATCAAACGTTCTACATCGTCTTTCGAAATTTCGTCTTCCAATTTAGCACGGCTGATGGAGTTTCGGTGCTGCAAACTTTTTATGTGCTGACCTGCAATTCCTACATGTACCGAATTAATTTCAATGCGAAACTTAGAGTTGCTCATCGATGCTTTAGCCTTATCAATCGCCTCGCGAATCGCCTTTACTGTTTTATCGATATTGCGTACTTCCCCGCGAATAACGCCAAGTGACTCAGCACGGCCCATGCCAAGTATTTCAATTTTCCCGTGTTCGTTTTTACACCCAACAATAGCACACACCTTTGTGGTGCCTATGTCAAGCCCCACTACTACTTTTCGTATGCTTCCTACTTTACTTTCTACCGGTGTTTTTACTGCTGTATGGTCCATGTTTATTGTATTTTCTTCTTGGTTACTACCTGTCCTTTAAATCGTAAATCGATGACGCTATATTTACTCCATCCTGTTCTTGGCAACGCTTCACGGTAAAACAACATCAGCTTTTCAAACTTCTCTTCCATGCTTTCAATCGTGCCGAACATAATTTTGTGATCTCCTACTCGAGGAATCAACACTAATTCGTTGTCGGCATTAACAAATATCTGGTCGATTTGCGCATTCCAGAAAGCTTCTTTATCAACATATGTGGCTATCTTAATTAGTCCTTTTAACGCATGAGTAGCGGGAGTATCACTCCCTTCATGGCCTTCGGAAATGTATCCCGTTGCAACGGGTACATCTGCCGTAAACATAGATGATACGGGCATTTTCAGACCATCACGGTCAATGTAGTACGACTCGTTGCGGTAGTTAATTACACGAAGCATAGGCTCACGCTGAATCACACGTATATGCAACTCACCGTTCATATCTGTATACACTTCCGCCTGTTTTATCCACTTGTTCTTTGTAATAACCTGCTCAATTGAATCGGTTGCTAAATCGTACACAGGTCTGCCTTTTATTTTGTTTTCGTCCCCATCGGTGTGTATCAATCTTACAATCATTTCGCGGTTTATAAACCCATAGTCTGCTTCGTTTTTAATAACCACATCTATTCGAGAAAGCTTTATCTCAACAGCCTTTTGCCTAGCATACAAAAAACCGAATAGAGCTCCGCTGATAAGGCATATCCATACCACTATCACCAGTAGTTTCAGCAGTATTTTTCCCAGTTTTTTCTTATCCAATGCCATGCAAACGTTTTAAGGTTTCACTGATAGGTTGTACAAGTTGGTCAATATCACCGGCCCCCAATGTAAGCAATAGCGAAGGCTGTTTGCTTTCAATGATGGCACACACTTCCTGCTTTGTGCAGCACCGTTTGTTTTTTGCTGTAATTCCTTGCAGCAACATTTCCGATGAAACTCCCGGTATGGGCAATTCACGTGCCGGATAAATATCGAGCAACAATACATCATCGGCCAGCGATAAACTTTCAGAAAATCCTTCTGCAAAATCGCGTGTACGGGTATACAGATGCGGCTGAAATACCACTACCAATTTGTGGTGCGGATACATCTGCTTTACCGAACCAACAATAGCATTTATCTCGGCAGGGTGATGTGCATAGTCGTCTATATACACCATATCGTGGTTACGAATGATGTATTCGAAACGCCTTTTTACACCTTTAAAATTTTGAAGTGCCTGAAGCAGTTCATTCACGGATACTCCTGCCAGAGTTGCGCCAGCAGAAGCAGCAACAGCATTTTCTATGTTATGAAGACCGGGTATTCCAAGTGTTACACGGTGCAAAACCGTATCGCGTAAATGCAAGTCAAAAATGTATTCATCGCCACGTATCTGTATGTTTGTTGCATAAAAATCAGCAGGCTGTATGCAAGAGTATGTAATCAAGCGCTTATCGTCTTTCAGATCAGAAGCCAGTTCCAGTTCTTTTTTGATGATTAAGTTATGCTGTGTTTGATTTGCAAATTCAGCAAAAGATTCTTTCAGTGCATCGTGTTCCCCATATATATCCAAATGGTCGGCATCGGTGCTGGTAATGATACTTACCGAAGGATGAAGTGTAAGAAAAGACCGGTCGTACTCATCGGCTTCTACAACCAGATTAGTACTGTGAGAACTGATTAACAGATTGCTGTTGTAGTTCGCAGATATTCCCCCTAGAAATGCGGAGCAATCCTTGCTGCTTTGGCTTAAAATATGTGCCAGCAGGGTTGATGTAGTGGTTTTACCATGAGTTCCTGCCACAGCAAATGTGTTAAATGCCTGACTAATCATGCCGAGTACCTGCGATCGTTTGAGTATGCTGTATCCTGAATGTTGTATAACCTGCCACTCGGTATGATTTTGAGGTATGGCAGGTGTTAATACAACCATTGTGTGCGTTGTGTCATCAAGCATTTTTAGTACCTCTTCTCCCAGATCCTGATAGTGAACGTGTATACCTTCTTCGGACAGTTGCCGGGTTAAATCGGTTTCGGTTTTATCATACCCAAGCACACGAATGCCTTTAGCATTCAGGTAGCGTGCTATGGCACTCATACCAATGCCACCAATACCCAGAAAATAGGCGCAGGTGATATGTTCAAACCGTATACTCATGGTGCTTTCTTGGTTAAAATGTTTTCCAAAACATCTGTTATACGTTCGGCAGCATCACTTATGGCAAATGACGAAATAGTTAATGCCAATTGTTGCTGCAGTGCAGTGTCACGCAATAAGTTTAATGCAGTATCTGCCAATTGTGCGTGCGCGTCTTTATCAGCCACCATCAATGCTGCCTGTTTACTCACCAGGGCTTGTGCATTTTTAGTCTGATGATCTTCAGCTACATTGGGCGAAGGAACGAGTATAACAGGTTTCTTTACCAATGCCAGCTCGGCAATACTTAATGCACCGGCACGCGATATCACCATATCGGCTGCAGCATAAGCAAGGTTCATTTCATAAATAAAGTCATATACACGGACGCTAGCGGACTCCGACTTTTTAGCTGTTGCAAAATAGGTTTTACCTGTTTGCCAAATTAGTTGAACACCGGCTTTTGAATAGGCCTCCAGCGAGCGACTTATACTTTCATTGATAGTTCGTGCTCCTAAACTTCCCCCAATAATGAGTATGGTTTTTTTAGCTGCATCCAGCTTAAAATGTTTGAATGCTTCATCACGCACATGTGAGCAGTTTACCACATCTTTTCGAACCGGATTTCCGGTATGTACCAGTTTATCCGATGGAAAAAATCGCTCCATACCATCGTATGCAACACATATTCGATTTACACGCTTACGCAATAGTTTATTGGTAATTCCTGCGTATGAATTTTGTTCGTGAATAAGCGTGGGTATTTTTTTAAGCGTGGCTGCAAACAACAAAGCACCGCTTGCATAACCGCCAAAACCTATACATGCATCGGGTTTAAACTGAACCAGTATACGCAGCGATTTAAGCACGCTGACAATTACTTTTAGTGGCCAAAGGAGGTTTCTATAACTCAATGAACGCTGAATTCCGCTGATCCATAGGCCAACTATTTTAAATCCGGCTTTTGGAACTTTTTCCATTTCCATACGGTCGCTAGCACCCACAAACAGTATATCTGCATCAGGATACCTCCTCTGTATTTCCTGAGCTACAGCCACAGCGGGGTAGATATGGCCTCCTGTACCGCCACCGCTAATAATTATTTTTAATGCACGATTTCTCATTTGACCTCTACAGATGGTTTAACGTGTTGTGTTTCGCTATCGTTTTCTGATTCTTCGTATTCTACATATCTGCTAACGCTCATAATCACCCCAAAAGCAACCGATGTCAATAATATGGATGTGCCTCCTTTGCTTACCAGTGGAAGTGTAAGGCCGGTTACCGGAAAAAGATTTACCGCAACAGCCATATTAATAAGAGCCTGTAATACCAGTGAAAAGCTTAACCCAATGGCTATAAGCGCACCGAATGCTTTCGGACTTTTTAAAATGATGCGAACCGCACGGTACAAAAAAAGCAGGTATAGCATGAGCATGATTACGGCACCAATTAATCCGTATTCTTCTGCAATAATTGCATAAATAAAGTCGGAGTAAGCTTCAGGTAAAAAGTTTCGTTCTGTACTGTTACCCGGAAATTTACCGAACACGCCTCCTGTTGCTATAGCTATTTTTGCATGATCGTTTTGATAACTTTTATCAGGATCAGTTTCCGCTTTACCAAAAGATTCTATCCTGTTTTTCCAGGTAAGCATACGTCCTGCATTTTGCAATACACTTTCAGGTGTCAGAAAAAGTACCATAAACATCAATCCGCCAATAAGCGCCACACCTGCTGCAATCAGGGCCAGATGCTTAATCTTCACCCTGCCTATAAAAAGAATGAGCATACACGTAAGAAAAAGAACAAGTGCTGTAGATAAATTTTCGGGAGCAATAAGAAAGCAAACAGCGGATATGTGACCTAAAATGGGTAAAAATGTTTTCTTAAAATCATGTATAGTATCCTGCTTGCGCGATAGTTCACGTGTTACAAACATGACAATAGCCAGCTTCGCCAAATCTGAACTTTGAAAGGTTATGCCCAGTATATTTACCCACCTGCGTGCACCGTTTATTTCTATTCCAAAAATCAATGTATAAATGAGCAGTGCATAGGTAAACCAAATGAGCAATTTGGAAATACTTAGGAAGTAGCGGTAGTGAATGCTGTGTATGTAAAACATGACCAAGAAACCTGTGCCTAGCAATGCCATTTGCTGCAGCAAATAAATTTCTACAATGCCTCCCTCTTTCTTATAAGCCAGTGCACCTGTAGAGCTGTAAATAGCCAACAAGCCCCATACCGACAGGGCAAAAATGATGCCCCACATCAGCATATCGCCTTTAGGTTTTATTCGTTCCCAGATGCTCACTATGTATGTTAATTAAAGTTCGCGCACCGCCAGCTTAAACTGCCTGCCGCGGTCTTCATAATTTTTAAACAAATCGAACGAAGCACAAGCCGGAGATAACAAAACGGCTTCGCCACCACGCGCCAGTTTCTGTGCAACGTGCACTGCTTCCTTAGCCGATGTGGTATTGACAATCATATCCACATCACTGCCGAATGCTTCATGAATTTTACGGTTATCAATTCCCATGCAAACGATAATGCGTACCTTTTCCTTTACCAAAGGCTTCAGCAGGGAATAGTCGTTGCCTTTGTCCACTCCACCTGCTATCCATATAACAGGCTTTTCCATACTTTCCAGTGCATACCATGCCGAATTTACATTGGTAGCTTTCGAGTCATTGATGTACTCAACACCTGCAATGGTGATGACATGTTCTAGTCTGTGTTCCACATTCTGAAAACTCATCATGCTTTCGCGGATGGTTTCTTTACGTATGTTGAGCACCTGACCAATGATGGCTGCTGCCATTGAGTTGTAGCCGTTGTGACGGCCTTTAAGCGATAGTTCGTTACTATACATGATTTTTGAATTTAAATTTTCTTGATTAGTTAGTTGTACATGAAATTCACCCTCGGCAATCCATGCACCGGGTATGTTTATTCTATCGTACGCAAAGGAGTATGTTGTTGCTTCTCCTTTTATACGGTGTAAATTGTCTGTTGTCAGTGCATCGTCAGCACAGTAAATAAATACATCCTTATCTGATTGATTTTGGGTAACGCGGAACTTAGCCGCTACATAGTTTTCCAGTTTGTAGTCATAACGATCCAGATGGTCGGGTGTAATATTGGTGAGTACTGCTATATCGGCTTTAAACCTATACATGTCGTCCAGTTGAAAACTACTTAGCTCCAGCACGTAGTAATCGTATTCACCGGTCAATACCAATCGGGCAAAACTTGTTCCAATATTCCCACCAATAGCTGCATTGAATCCGGCTGTTTTTAGCATGTGGTAAATAAGAGATGTGGTTGTAGTTTTACCGTTGGTTCCGGTCACACATATTTTTTTTCCATTGCTGTAGCGTGCCGCAAATTCTATTTCTGATAGCACAGGAATATATTTATGCAGGGCTTGCTGAACGATATCAATGCTATGCGGAATACCCGGACTTTTAATAATTTCATCAGCATTTAGTATTTCAGCTACTGTATGTTTTCCTTCTTCAAATGCAATACCTGCACTAATCAGTTCCTTTTTATAGGCATCGCTAATTGTACCCATATCCGATACAAATACATCATACCCCTTGCTGTGTGCCAGCAAGGCTGCACCTGTTCCGCTTTCTCCGCTACCTAATATGACTATTCGTCTGCTCATGCAACTAGCGTACTTTAAGTGTAATGATGGTGATAATGGCCAGCATAATTCCTATAATCCAGAATCGTGTTACAATTTTTGCTTCATGGTATCCGCTCTTTTGGTAGTGGTGGTGCAGAGGCGACATTTTGAATAATCTGTGCTCACGTGCGTATTCAATTCCATGTTTTCGTTTTTGGTACTTAAAGTAATATACCTGAAGAATAACCGACAGATTTTCGATTAGGAAAATGCCACATAGAATAGGTATGAGAAGCTCTTTGCGCACCATCAGCGAGAAAGAAGCGATGATACCGCCAAGTGCCAAGCTTCCTGTATCGCCCATAAATACTTGAGCAGGGTAGGCATTGTACCATAAGAAGCCAATGCAGGCACCTACAAACGCACCGGCAAATATGACAAGCTCGCCCAGATGCGGTATATACATTATATGAAGGTACTTGGAGAAGATAACGTTGCCCGATACATACGCAAATACACCAAGTGTGACACCAATAATAGCTGATGTGCCGGCTGCAAGTCCATCAATACCATCGGTTATATTAGCCCCGTTCGACACTGCTGTAATGATGAAAATAACGACCAACAGATAAATCCAGTAGTTGTAGTCTTTGTAATTTTCTCCCATAAATTTCAGCAAGTCGGCATAGTCAAATTCCGATTGCTTGAAGAATGGAATGGTGGTGACTGTAGAGTGAATATCTTTTGTTACCACCAGTTGATTATCGAGCAACTCAGGATGCAAATGCTCCTTTTCAATAAACTCTGTGGTTACTTCACCGGGTTTATACAGCACGCGTGTTTTTACATTTTGGTTGTAGTATAGGGTAGTAGCCACTATCACACCTAATCCTACCTGTCCCAGTATTTTGAAACGACCTGCAAGGCCCTCCTTGTTCTTTCTGAAAACTTTTATGTAATCATCAATAAATCCAATAAATCCCAGCCAAATGGTGGACACAACCATTAACAGGATATATACGTTTTCGATGCGGGCAAATAACAGAGTCGGAATCAATATAGCTGCCAGTATGATTAACCCACCCATCGTTGGAGTTCCTTGCTTTTGTTTCTCGCCTTCTAACCCCAAATTTCTTACTGTTTCGGCTACCTGTAAGTTGCGCAGCCAACCTATTAATGTTTTGCCAAACACCATAGTTATAACTAGCGATAGGATGATAGCCAGTGCAGCTCTAAAAGATAAATACTGAAATGCACCCGTACCGGGTATGTCAAGCTGCTTATCCAGGTAATTAAATAAATAGTATAGCATAGGGTGTTATTTTTTTATTCGTGCATTAATGGAAACATTTCTTGTACTACTTTCTTATCGTCAAATGGATACTTCACTCCGTTTAACTCCTGATAGTTTTCATGTCCTTTACCGGCTATTAAAATGATATCACCCTTGGCGGCTAAGCTTATTGCTGCTTTGATGGCTTCTTTTCTATCGGTAATACGTAACGTTTTTTTGTAGTGCAGCGGCTTAACGCCTTTTTGCATTTGATCAATAATGTCTTCCGGATTTTCGTTGCGTGGGTTATCGGATGTAAAGATGACACGAGTGCTTAGCTCAGTAGCTATATCGGCCATAAGTGGACGCTTAGCAGCATCACGGTTACCGCCACATCCGACTACGGTTATCAGTTGTTCATTTTTAGTCCGAATTTCATTAATGGTGTCAAGCACATTTTTAAGTGCATCAGGTGTATGTGCATAATCAATGATGGCTACTATACCGCTAGTCGAACGTACGTATTCAAAACGACCATTAACTGCCGGCAATGCACTCATATGTTTGATAATATCGTTTTTTTCTTTACCCAGTAGAAATGCGGCACCGTATACACACAGTAAATTGTAGGCATTGAAATGACCTACTAGTCTGAACCACGCTTCCTGCCCGTCCATATCCAGCAACATACCGGTCAAGTCGCTTTCGCAAATGCGTGCCTTGAAATCGGCCATTTGCTTTATTCCGTAAGTATAGCGTGTGGCCTTGCAGTTTTGAAGCATAACATTTCCGTTCCTGTCATCGCGGTTGGTAAGTGCAAAGGCATCGCTGTTTACCTCATCAAACAATCGCTTTTTAGCATGCAGGTAATTATCAAACGTTTTGTGGTAATCGAGGTGATCGTGTGTAATATTGGTAAACAATACACCTTTAAAATGTATGCCTGCTATACGGTTTTGATCAATGGCATGTGAACTGGCTTCCATAAATGCATACTCACACTTTTCATTAACCATATGGTTTAGCATCTGTTGAAGTCTTATGGCATCAGGGGTTGTGTGTGTAGCCGGAATAATGGTTTCATTTATTTGGTTTTGTACGGTTGATAAAAGTCCGCACGTGTGGCCCATCGACCTAAAAAGATTGAATAGCAATGTAGCCACGGTAGTTTTTCCGTTTGTACCGGTTACAGCTACCACCTTAAGTTTTTTTGACGGATTGCCATAAAACTCAGCAGCCACGAATCCCATCGCTTGTGAACTGCTTTGTGTTTTTATATAACACACGTGTGCATGCAACACTTCGGGCAAACTTTCGCAAACAATGGCTCGACATCCTTTTTCAATAACCTGCTCAATGAAGGCATGACCATCATGCACTGTTCCCCGAACAGCAAAGAACAGACAGTCTTTATTGACCGCACGTGAATCGTATGTCAATTCACCAATAAGAATATCCGGTTTACCGAATACCTCAGCATTTAGTGGCGATATGAGTTGATGAAGGGGTTTCAACGGTTTATCCAAGTTTGAGTTCTACGATTAGTCCTTTAGTTATAGTATAACCGGCCGGTACCGATTGGTAAATGACTTTACCATTGCCTTTACTGACTACGTCAACGCCTAAATTTTCAAGCAGGTAAAGTGCATCACGTAATCCCATGCCGCTGAGGTCGGGCATAGTTTTTCCGTTCATGCTTTTATGCTCAGCTTTTATGTGGCTTCCGGTATTTGTTGTTTTAACCCACGTATTCAGATAAGGAGTTCCATTATCAGTATGTAGGGTTATACCAAGTTTGTTGTAAATGGTGTGTAAAGCCTGACCGCGTCCTATTTTTACTGTGGGCAAATCGGTACTGGTCTCTACGATGACATTCTTTAATTCAGGGTGCAGATGCATGCTGCTTGAAAATACCTTATCGGCAATTTCTTTGAATACAGGACCCGCAACGGCAGCACCGTAGTAAACGCCTTTTGATGGCGCATTAATCATCACAAAGCAGGTATATTGCGGATTATCGGCAGGGAAGTACCCGGCAAATGATGAGCGGTAAATTTTATTTTTATACCCGGATTTGCCATCAGCTACCAATGCAGTACCCGTTTTCCCGGCCACTTTGTAGTTAGCGTTTTGCAATGATTTACCCGTTCCGTTTTCAACCACACCTTCCAGTGCTGAACGCACCTCACTAAGTGTTTTTTCAGAACAGATTTTACTGTTCAGTACCTCCGGTTTATAGCTTTCAATAACAGTTCCTGTTCGTTGTACCTGTTTTACAAATAAAGGTTTCATCAACACACCGTTATTGGCTACCGCATTGTATAAAGCGGCTATTTGTAGCGGTGTAACATTTATTTCATATCCAATAGACATCCAGGGAAGTGTAATGCCTGACCAGTCTTTGTCTTTCGGATGCTTAATGCGTGGCTTACCTTCGCCCTTCAATTGTATTCCTAATTCACGGTGAATACCCATTTTTTTCAGGTAATCGTAGTAGCGTGTCGGATTGTTTTTAAATGATTTATAAACAGCTTTTGATAGAGCCACATTGGATGAAATTTCGAAGGCATGTTTCAGGCTTACAACTCCGTGACCTCCTTTTTCCGAGTCGTACATCACGGCATTGGCTGCATAGCGTTTTTCACCGTTTTCAGTATCAAAGGTGTCGTTCAGTGTATATGAGCCTTCATCCAGAACCGCCATTAGTGAAGCCAGTTTAAATGTTGAACCGGGCTCACAACTTTCAGCAACTGCATAGTTTAGTTTCTCATCATACAGGCCTTCACCTACACGAGTAAGATTTGCAATAGCTTTTACTTCTCCGGTTTTTACTTCCATTAAAATGGCTGTTCCCCATTGTGCATCATTTACAACCAGCGAACGCAGCAACGCGTGTGTAGCTACATCCTGAAGATTAATATCAATGGTAGATATTACATCCATACCGTCATGTGCCTCCACGTATTGATCATCGTTAAGCGGTACCCAGCTACCCCCGCTGATACGCTGTACAACCCGCTTGCCGGGCTTACCTGAAAGTTGTGTGTTAAATGCACCCTCAATACCTACCGGCTGCACACCTTTTATGCTGTATCCTATCGTGCGTTCGGCCAAATAAGAGAAAGGTTTTTCTCTTCGGTTGCGCTCTTCAACAGTTAGCCCGCCTTTGTATTTTCCTTCCCTGAAAATGGGGAAGTTTCGTATACGCTTCATTTGGCGGTAACTCACCTTGCGTTTGAGTAAGTAATACCGGTCTTTGCGTTTTTTAAGTTTCTGTAACAGTTGCTTATAACCTGCTGTGCTTCGGTCGCCAAACTCAGCCGACAGCAATAAAGCCAGTGAATCAACTTCATTATTAAACAGTTCTTCATTTTGAAATGCAGGAGCTTTGGCATCAACACGCAGATCATAAATAGGTAGGGAGGTAGCCAGCAAACTTCCGTCAGACGCAAAAATGTTTCCCCTATTCGGTTCCACTGTTTGAATACGTGTACTCAGTTCTTCTGCCATCGTAGTCCATTTCTCTTTTTCGCTGATTTGAATTTTTAGCAGATATGCAACAATGAATGCGGCAAACACACACATCGCAGCAAACACCGTGTATGTGCGCAACAGAATGACCTTTTTTATATTTACCGGTTTAGTTGCCATGTATCGTAATTTTTACCGGTGGGGTTACCAATTCCTTTACACTTAACGTATCCAGTTTTTTAGCAATAGAGGATTGCTTACTTTCATTCATCAGCTCACTAAAAATACTAATGTACTCTGAGCGCAACTCTTTGTTTTCACGGTTCAGCTTTTCGGTATTTCTAATAATGCGTTCTGTATAATGCACATTCCATATATGAAGCAGCATTAGAAAAACGATAAACAGTAAAAACGGAATTTGCTTTTTAAGCCAATCAGGTGAAATGCGGAAATCAAAATCAGTCATCTTTTTCAGCGAATGGGTAAGGCGCGAAGGTTGATGCTGAGTTTGTTGCTCATGCTGCACCTCTTCGTGGTTATCCGTTTCGGTAATGATGATTTTATTAGGCATACTGTTGATCGGTTTTTTCAGCTATACGTAATTTTGCACTTCGTGCACGAGGGTTCGTTGCCACTTCATCATCCGTAGCAGTTATAGCTTTTTTAGAAACAGGACTAAAAGGCCGTATGATGTTTCCATAAAAGTCTTTTTGAGTTTCGCCTTCAAAATTTCCGGTATTGATAAAGTTTTTTACCAGCCGGTCTTCCAGCGAGTGGTAACTCATAATAACCAACCGACCGTGTGGAGCCAGCACCTGTGCCGACTGTTGCAGCAATTGCTTCAGCACTTCCAATTCCTGATTTACTTCAATGCGAAGTGCCTGGAATACCTGTGCCCAAAATTTGTAATCTTTCAGTTTAGGTGCATAATCAGCTAACGCAGATTTTAAATCGCCAACTGTTGCCAGCTTATTTCCGCTTCTGTAAGCAACAATAGCGTGTGCCAACTGACGTGCATTTTTCAATTCACCGTAGTAGTAGAAGAGGTCGGCCAGTTGCTCTTCAGTATAGCTGTTCAGAATTTCTGCTGCATGATTTTTTTGCGAAGCATTCATACGCATATCGAGCGGTGCATCATCAAAGCGAAATGAAAATCCGCGGTCGTCAGTATCAAACTGGTGTGATGAAACACCTAGGTCAGCCAGTACGCCATCAACCGGCAAAACATGTTGATAGGCCAGGTGATTCTTTAGAAAACGGAAATTTTGATCGATGAAAATAAAACGGGTATCGTTGGGAATATTATTTCGTGCTGCTTCATCCTGGTCAAAAGCGACAAGGGTTCCTTTTTCGCCCAGCTTATTAAGTATAGCTTTGCTGTGACCGCCACCGCCAAAAGTAACATCAACATATGTACCGCTGGATTTTATATCCAATGCTTCCACACATTCATTCAGCATTACCGGAACGTGATACTCAGTCATCCGACCTCCTCTCTTTTTTAGTCATTACCTCTTCGGCCAGTGCACTAAAGTCAGCAGGTTCTTCGTTCAACATTTTCTCGTATGCAGCCTTACTCCATATTTCAATTTTATTTCCATAGGCCAGCAGCATCACCTCAGTTTGTATACTAGCATACTCCAGCAGGCTTTTAGGTAATAACACGCGTGATGCAGCATCCATTTCAAGACGACCGGCACCTCGTAGAAAGTAGCGTTTAAACTCACGCTCTTTCTTAATGTAATCGCTCAGTTTATTGATTTCGGTTGCTATCAGTTCCCACTCATTAGCCGGGTAAAGCACACAGCATTTTTCAAACCCGCGATTAATGAAAAATACATCCTTGGCAGCCTTCGGTAGTTGCTTTTTAAGGGCAGCAGGAATAATCAAGCGGCCTTTCGCATCCAGTTTACAAGCATATTCTCCGTGCAGGTTCGACATTTCTTTTTTGCAAATCGACTGCTAAACTAAAAACTAAAATCCACTTTTCCCCACTTTCCTCCACTTTGTGGAAAAATTGTATCTTTTGGTGTTCATTTTCAGCGTACTGCAATTGAAGCTCCTATTTGCTAAATGGCTAAAATTGGGGATAAGGGTATGCGGGCATACTCAACATGAGTAGCGTAGTAATGCCACTAGAAAGTGCATGAAATACAGGCACGATGGTGCACTGCATATAGTTCTTTTTTTAAGTTAGGGTCTTTTACCGCAAAACTTGATTTGAAATCCGCCTTGGCGGATGATTAACTACAAACCCGATAGCTATTAGGAAATTGGTTTCAGTCCTCTTCGTTAGTCTGATCTGCTGTTTTATCCGGAATAGTAGAATCTGTTCGTATTTCGGTGTGTCGTATTTCACCTCCTGTTGTTCCCGTTTCTTTGGCAAAATACATGGCAATAACTGCCACACTAAGTATAACTATACCCAAAGCAGTTGCAAATGACTTCTGCTTGGTTACTGCCCAAAAACCCAAAATAGAAATGCTACCAAGTATATAAGAAACGATAGCAAATACTTCAGCCGATTCTTCGTGACGTTCAATAAAATAGTTGCTGAGTCCTATACTTTCCGCAATTTCTTCAGCACGCTCGCCACTTTGCATGGCTATAAATGCTCCGCATGCACCCAGTATAAACAGTATGTAGGAGGCGCGTTTTACAGAATCGGATTTGGTTGTAAAACCAATAACCAGCACCATAATTCCTGCTAGTGGAAATAAAATGGGAAGGTGATTAACAAGTAGATGAACATGAGCTGCATTCATAGTGTGTATAGATTAAATTTTTACTCCGAATAGATACCCCACCAAACCGGATAAACCCATAGCCAAAGTTCCCCAAATTACAATTCGGGCAATAGACTTCATGATACTTGAGCCACCGGTGCGGGCTGAAAATGTACCCAAAATGGTAAGCGACAAAATGGTAAAAGCGTATAGGTAATACTCCATTGCCGTTACAGGTGCAAGTAAAACTACGCATAAAGGCAATAAGCCACCGGCTGTAAATGCAGCACCAGATGCGAAAGCTGCTTGAATGGGTTTGGCCTGACTCATTTCTGTAATTCCGAGTTCATCACGAATATGTGCTCCCAGTGCATCGGCTTCGGTTAATTCTTTGGCTACCTGAATGGCGGTTTCTTTTTTGAGTCCGCGCTTTTCGTATATTTCTGCTAATATTCTCAATTCTGTTTCAGGCATTTGTTCCAGCTCTTGTTTCTCGCGTTCTATATCTGCTTTTTCTATATCTGTTTGAGAACTTACCGATACATACTCACCGGCAGCCATAGATAGCGCACCCGCAACAAGGCCCGCAACAGTTGCCAGCAAAATCGGATCTCTACTGGTGTTAGCAGTAGCAACGCCTATAGCTAAACTGGATACAGAAATTATACCATCGTTTGCCCCCAATACAGCTGCTCTAAGCCAGTTGCTTCGGTGTATATAATGGCTTTCTAAATAGTTGTCAATGGTTATCATAAGTTGAATAGGTAATTAAAGGTATAAAGTTAACTAACTTTAGCTTAGGGTACACATAATTTTTATCATACATCACAAGACTATAAAGTTAAAAGCTAAAAACACCGGTACGCATACGCTAATTCCACGAATTGTCAACTACTCATACGAAGTACAGCAGATAGCGCATGATATATATCATTCAATCAAAAGGGAGTACAGTCTATTTTTGTATGTATAAAATCAGTTGATATGAAACACACAAAACAAATGGCCGTATTTATCGACCACACAAAAGCCCGTTTTATTGGGATGGAAAATGGCAAGGCTACTTTTTTACGAATAGTGGAAAGTGGCAAGGAATCACACCCCAGATATCATGGTGAGAGCAGCAATCAATCACGATTTGGTTCTGACCCGTATCATGGGTCAAACAATGAGTACAGTAAAAATATGCAAGAACAAGAGAACACGAAAATGTACTTTCATCAACTAAAAGATCAGTTGCAGCAGTATGATGAAATAGTATTATTTGGACCGGGTCAGGCAAAGAAGGAATTACATAATTACCTGATTGATCAAAGTGCATTTCGGGAGAAAACCATTCACGTTCATAACAGTGATTATATAACCGATAATCAACTGCTAGAAATGGTCAATAAGTTTTTCAACACGCAGGAATCTAAGACAAATTAAGTTGCCCTTCAGTGTTCTCAGACCAGGCTTTTTTGATTTTTTTCCGAACCTGCGACATTTTAATTTTCTTGATAACCTCAAGTACAAACAGCATGATTGCTGCACCTAGAAAGGCAATGCTGAAGTGGCCAAATCCCGGAAACTGAAAACTGAATAATTTTTGCAGGACAGGTACGGTGATTGTACACAGTAGCATAATCATTGCCAACGTTGTAATAATGATTAAGGATATATTTCTTTCTGTAAGGACAGAATAAAAACTTCTGGTTTTTGAAAGGGTAGTTAGTATCAGAAAAATATTGCCTGTAATCAATGAAGAGAATGCAATGGCCCTTACCTCGCCAGAGCTATGTCCTTCATCAATTGACAAGAAATATACACCGAGTACAATAGTCAGCAACAGCAATCCCTGAAACAGGCTGAATGCAATTTTATTCCAGCCGAAAAAACGTTCTTCGGCCTTTCGTGGTGGTCTGCTCATAACCGTTTTCTCTTCCTGTTCCGATTCGAACGCAACCGAACACACCGGATCAATTATAAGTTCCATGAATACAATGTGTAGCGGCATGAGTAATACAGGTAATGTAGGAAAAAATGCCGGCAGCAATACCAGACCAATGATAGGAATATGGATAGCCATAATATACGACATGGCCTTTTGCAAATTGTCATAAATTCTTCTTCCGGTTCGAATGGCATGTACAATAGATGCAAAATTATCATCTAATAACACAAGAGTAGAGGCTTCACGTGCTACATCTGTACCTTTCATTCCCATAGCTACGCCAATATCTGCGGCTTTAAGTGCAGGGGCATCGTTTACACCATCTCCGGTCATGGCTACCACTTCTCCATTGGCTTTTAAGGCACGAATAAGCTGCAGTTTTTGTTCGGGTACAATACGTGCAAATACATGAGTATCTCGAATGCGTTTAGCCAGCTCTTCTGTGCTCATCTGTCTAAGTTCGGAGCCTGTTATGATTTTTTCATGATTGCTAATGCCAATCTCACCTGCAATGGTTTTTGCTGTAGCCGGATAGTCTCCGGTAATCATAATCACTTTTATGCCGGCATCATAGCACTCGCGAATAGCCTGTGGAACCTCAGGCCGTACAGGATCAGCAAAACCTACAAGACCTGTAAATACAAATGGAATCTCGGTTTGACGGTTTGGTACTGAACCGGCTTGCATACTACATTGTGCTCCTGCGATTACTCGATAACCTATTGCTGCAAATTCATGTACTACCTTCATGTGGGCGTGAGTATCTGTTTCAGATAATCTGCACATGTTAAAAATAGCTTCAGGTGCACCTTTGGCGTATGCATGTAGATTATTTTTACCGTCACTGCTAACAATACGGCTCATAGCCAATAGCTCTTTGCTGAGTGGATACTCCTTAATTATGTCAACTTTTTCTGTGATTATAGACTCTCCCCAATTTTTAATAGCCTTTTCCATCGGGTCTATGGTTTGTAGAGGTGATGCATGATACAAGCATGTGATGAGTTCATGCACATCAAAATTCGATTTAGCAAGGTGAACGTTCGCATACACCTTTTGGTTGGTGTATAGCGCTGCAACTTCCATTTTATTTTGCGTAATGGTTCCTGTTTTATCGCAGCAAAGCACAGTTGCAGAACCCAGTGTTTCAATTGCGGAAGGGTTTCTGGTTAAGATACTGTTTTTTGATAAGCGCCATGCACCCAATGCAAGAAAAATAGTAAGCACAACAGGAAACTCTTCAGGCAGCAAAGCCATAGCAGAGGCGAGGCCATTGAGTACTGATTCTAAAAAATTGCCTCGTGTAAAATCATATACTGCTATAACAACAAGGCTAATGCCTATACTGGCTATGAACAGCTGCTTGATTAACTTCTTCATCTCTTGCTGAAGTTGTGTTGGGCTTTTTTCTATACTTTCCAGTGAAGTGCCTATTTTACCAAATTGGGTTTTTATACCCGTATGACTTACCTGTGCCGTACCGCTGCCTGCCACTACCAATGTGCCGCTGTAGATAGTTTTCACAGATGAATTTTCATGGCTTTTAATAACCGGAATAAACTCACCGGTAAGCAACGATTCATCAATACTTAAATTGTTGCTGTGTAGCAAGGTAGCATCGGCCGGCACGCGGTCACCCTCATGCAGTTTAATTACATCGCCCGGCACAACATCTCTGCCGGCTATACGTTTTTCCTTCCCGTTTCTAATAACCAATGCTCGTGGAGACGAAAGTTGTCGCAGGGCTTCTAACGATTTTTCGGTTTTGCGGTGCTGATAAAACGTAATAAATATGATAACGAATACGGAACAGAATATGATTATGCCTTCATTATAATCGCCAAGCAGCATGTATAGGATGCTGCATCCAATGAGAAGTATAAACATAGGTTCTTTAATCACCTCTGCTGCTATTTGACCAACATGTTTTGGTCTGGCTGCAGGTAATTCATTGTAACCGTATTTTTTCAGTAATTCCCCGGCACGGGCATCGGTTATACCATATTGTTTTAGTTCTTCTTTCAAGTCATGTAAAATTAAACAAACGAATACGTATACCGACAGGAAGGTAAAAAATAAATTTTTAGTATACCTGATTTATACATTCAGGTTTTTCGTAGTTGGAATACCAATTAAACTGAGTATGAATGGTGTATTTTGATGTGTATGACACGTTCACTCCCAGTAATACTATTAGAATTCAAAAGGGCTCATGCAACTTCTGCAATAAATTCATTTACTTCGAAGCGGAAAAAGCAATGAAATGTCTATAGTCGTAAAGGAACTCACCAAAATATACGGAACACAAAAAGCCCTTGATTCTGTATCGTTTCAAGCGGCACCGGGCGATATACTTGGTTTTTTAGGACCGAACGGTGCAGGTAAAAGTACCACCATGAAGATTCTAACCTGCTACTTGCCCCAAACATCGGGAACGGCTACCGTATGCGGGTTCGACATAAACACACAATCGGTAGAAGTTAGAAAACAAATAGGCTATTTGCCGGAGCTAAACCCTTTGTATACCGATATGTTCGTAAAAGAGTACCTTTTATTTTCAGCTCAAGCCCAGGGATTAGGTAAGCAGGCCAATAGACGTGCCGAAGAAATGATTGAACGGGTAGGATTAACACCTGAGCGCAAGAAAAAAATAGGTCAGCTATCAAAAGGATACAAGCAACGGGTAGGATTGGCTCAAGCCATGCTACATAACCCCAAAGTATTAATTCTGGATGAACCCACATCTGGATTAGACCCCAATCAGGTAGTTGAAATAAGAAACCTGATAAAGGAGATAGGAAAAGATAAAACGGTGCTTTTTTCTACACATATTATGCAGGAAGTAGAAGCTATGTGTAACCGGGTAATTATTATAAATAAAGGAAAACTGGTTGCAGATGAAAGCAAAGAGTCGCTCTATTCATTTCTGAAAGCCGATGTGCGCATAACTGTTGAGTTTACTCAACCGGTAGATGTTGGTGTAATTAAACAATTGCCCACTGTGCAACAGGTAAAGCAGGAAGGTGCACGATATATTATTACCTGCAGTCAGGATATACGTGAGCAGGTTTCTTCTGCAGCATTGCAACATCGCTGGATTTTGATTTCTATGCAACTCGAAGAAATTTCATTGGAAGAGGTATTTCAAAAATTAACAACACAATAACGCGGTAAGAAATGATGTACGTAATTTTTAAAAAAGAAATACGCAGCTTTTTAAGTTCGCTCATTGCTTATGTGGTGATGATTGTGTTTTTAATAGCCACAGGCTTATTCATGTGGATACTGCCCGACTACAATGTATTTGACATGGGGTATTCCAACCTGGATACATTGTTTGGTATGGCACCGTGGCTATTTATTTTCCTGATTTCGGCTATTACCATGAGGTCATTCAGTGAAGAAAAAAAATCGGGTACAATTGAGGTACTTACCACCAAGCCCATAACAGATACTGCAATAATTTTAGGCAAGTATTTTGCCGGTGTGACACTGGTTATATTTTCATTGCTGCCCACGCTAATTTATGTTTATACGGTGTATGAATTAGGCGCACCGCAGGGCAATATAGATGTGGGTTCTGTTATGGGCTCATATATCGGATTAATTCTACTTGCATCATCTTTCGTGGCCATTGGTATTTTTGCCTCTGCCATCACCGATAATCAGATTGTATCGTTCATCGTATCCATGTTCTTGTGCTATAGTTTTTATTCACTATTCGATTTGCTGGCCAACTTTAATTTATTGGGCACATGGGACAGTGTAGTGGCATCGCTTGGAATTAGCGCACACTATCAATCTATAAGCCGAGGTGTAATCGACTCTCGTGATTTGATTTATTTCATCACCTTCAATCTGGCATTTATTTGGGGTACAAAAACAGTGTTCGGTTCTCGTAAATGGTAAATTGATAGGCATGAAAGTACAATCCACATCTTCACCACGTAAACAGGCAATCACCGAACTGGTATTGGTATTGGCATTAGTTGTTTTTGCCAATTTAATTTTCTCAGCTTATTTCATACGTATCGATTTAACCAAAGAAAAAAGATACACGCTGTCAGATGCCAGCAAGAACCTGGCCGCTAAAGTGGATGAAGTGATGTATGCCAAGGTATATCTGGAAGGCGAATTTCCTGCCGGGTTTAAACGTTTAAGCCGAGCCACCAAAGAAATGCTGGATGAATTTGCCGTATACAGTAACGGTAAAATACAGTATGAATTTATAGACCCGTTTGCTGATGCTGATCAACGGAAGTCATCCGATATTGTTGAGGAACTGGTCTCCAAAGGGCTACAGC
The DNA here is from genome assembly GCA_046309355.1 of Bacteroidota bacterium. Lineage (GTDB taxonomy): Bacteria > Bacteroidota > Bacteroidia > UKL13-3 > UKL13-3 > CAYSBE01. Next base: position 58,508 of record JBKCPL010000042.1, on the reverse strand, counting down.
CCACCAATGTACAAATACGTAAAGACGATGAATCTGCACAGAAAATTATTGTTCCCGGTGCATTGTTTTATTACAAAGGCAAAGAGATTCCCGTTAATTTTTTGAAAGGGCAGTTTGGTGCTAATCCTGAAGATGTAATCAATAGTTCGATAGAATTGCTGGAGTACGAAGTGGCTAATGTGTTACGTAAAGCTACAGCAAATAAAACACTAAAGGTAGCCTTCACCGATGATCACGGTGAGCTCGGCCGTTGGGATGTAGCCGATGCACAGGCAGAAATGGAACAGTATTACGATGTAAAACGTATTCCATTATCATCCATACCTCCTGGCGAATTACACAACTACGCGGCATTGATAATAGCCCGGCCCACATTGCCGTTTAACGATTACGATAAATTCAAAATTGATCAGTTTATCATGCACGGAGGTAAAGTGCTGTGGCTGGTTGAAACACAAATTGCCGACATGGATAGCCTGCAAGCTGAACCGCAATTTGTAACAGCCGACTACAGCCTTGGACTTGATGATATTTTGTTCAGATACGGCATTCGCATCAACCGTGATGTTATTCAGGATTTGCAATGCGAACGTATTCCAATTCTGGCTTCCGTGCGCAGCGGTATGCCACAGCAAAAACTTGTTCCATGGGTTTTTTATCCTATTGTGTCTCCCTCCATCGATCATCCGGTAGTGAAAAACCTGGACCCAGTGTGGCTTCAATTCGCAGCCAGTATCGATACCACAGCCAATAAATTTATTACAAAAAAAGTATTGCTCAGAACATCTCCATATTCACGAAGTATAGGTGCGCCTGTGCGCGTTGATTTGAATGTGGCACGTTCAAAACCCGATCCGTCCTTATATGTATCACAAGGTTTTGCCACAGCTGTTTTACTCGAAGGGCAGTTTAATTCCATATTTCAGTACCGACCGGGTGCTACTCCAGATCCCTCATTGCCCTACAAAGACAAAATTGAGTACAACCGCATGATTGTTGTTTCGGATGGCGATATTATTCGCAATCAGCGCAAAAAATCAACTGGTGAGGTTTTTCCATTGGGCTATAACCGCTTCACCAATCAGCAGTTTGGCAATAAACGGTTTGTACTGAATTGCGTGGATTACCTGTGTGATGATTCAGGAATAATTGAAGTACGAGCGAAAGAAATTACACTTCGTCTGCTGAATAAAAGTAAAATAAAACGGGAGCGCACGTATTGGCAAACAATCAATACGGTTTTTCCGGTTTTACTGGTACTACTGTTCGGAATCATAAACCGTTACATCAGGCAACGTAAATACGTTGGGTAATGACTATTCAAAATAAGCCTACACCATGAACAAAAACATTAGGTTATTACTCCTACTAACTTTGGTATTTGCAGCTATCTATTTTATAGTTGTCAATAAACCCTGGAGCACATTTAAGGCTGCACGCAAGGATTTTTCCATCTCCGATACGGCATCCATTACTAAAATATTTATAGCGGATAAGCGCAACCATAAAGTAGTGTTGCAACGAAATGCAGAGGGAGAATGGATGGTAAACAATACTTGGCCTGCTGATGTGCAAAAAATAAATTTAGTAAAAGCTACACTGCATGATGTAGAGGTTCGCAATCCGCTTACGGAAGCTGAATATAACTCAATGGTTGCATTGATGGCCGCCAATGCCGTGAAGGTAGAACTTTATTCAGGAGAAGAGTTGATTAAAACCATTTATGTAGGAGGTGCTACAGCCGACCACACAGGCACCTACATGATGATAGAAGGTTCATCAACGCCTTTTGTTACTCACATCCCGGGTTTTGTCGGTTACCTTACACCACGTTTTAATGTTTATCCGATTAAATGGAAAACCAGAGCCGTATTCACATTCACTGCCGAACAGATTAAGCATGTAAGTGTATCGTATCCAATGAAGAAGAATGCATCATTCGAATTAGATAACTCAACACCCGTTGTCAGGGTTTACAGTAAAGAGTTAAATCTGGATATACCTTATGATACCGGATTTGTCAGGTATTACTTGTCATCTTTCAATAACCTGTATTTTGAAGGATACGATGAAGATATTCCGCCAACAGTTGCCGATTCTCTTCGTCAATCTACACCTTATTGTATCATGGATGTACACTTGAATTCAGGCAAATCAAAACGAGTGCAGGTACATTTTAAACCGGTTGACCGCAGAACTAAATCGCGTGTTGATGAAGAAACAGGCAAAGCATACGAATTTGACCCCGATAAATATTTTGCATTTATTGATGATGAAAAAGAGGTAGCCTATATACAGCACTACAACTTTGGCCGCTTATTCAAGCATGCAGGCGATTTTGTTCCCCGAAAATAAGTTTACGTTCTATGGCTGCACAGCCTCTTTACCAAGTATGAGTGAAAGGAGTGTTGCCAGTTTTGCTTTAAGCTGCGTACGTGGCACAATCATGTCAACAAATCCATGTTCCAGCAAAAATTCAGAACTTTGAAAACCCTTAGGCAAATCTTTTCCTATTGTCTCACGAATAACACGAGGTCCGGCAAATCCTATTAAAGCCTCGGGCTCAGCAATATTGAAATCGCCTAGCATGGCAAATGATGCGGTAACACCGCCTGTTGTAGGATCGGTAAGTAACGAGATGTAAGGGATACCCTCTTTTCCCAGTAAAGCCAGTTTGGCTGACGTTTTAGCCATTTGCATAAGCGAGAAAGCAGCCTCCATCATTCGGGCACCACCAGATTTTGAAATAATCATAAACGGCTTTTTGTGCTCACGTGCATAATCAATTCCACGTGCTATTTTCTCACCCATCACCGAACCCATTGATCCGCCAATAAAATTGAAATCCATGCACGCAATAACCAAAGGAAGGCCATTTACCTCGCCAACTGCAACTCGTAATGCATCAGTGAGTTCTGTCTTCTTTTGTGATTCGGTAAGGCGCGATTTATAATCTTTGGTATCTACAAAGCTCAGCGGGTCGGTAGGATTTATACCGGAAAAAAGTTCTTCATAGTTCCCGTTATCGAAAAGCAGATTGAAGTATTCGTGCGAACCTATTTTATCGTGGTAATTACAGCTGACACATACATAGCAGTTCGATTCATGATCCTTAGCCAATACGGCATTTTTACATCTCGGACATTTATGCCACAATCCATCAGGCACCGATTTTTTCTCATCGGTTGAAGTGGTAATACCTTCTTTTACACGTTTAAACCAGCTCATGTTCTACTACTTTATTAAAACTAATCGCCTGCATGGTATGAGCCACCGGCTCAGTTATCATTACGCCAGTGTAATGGTTGAATCCAGATATACGTCTTGTATGGCATTTAACAACGACACTCCTTCGTTCATAGGCTTCTGAAACGCTTTACGTCCCGAAATTAAACCTTGTCCACCTGCACGTTTGTTTACAACCGCAGTAAATACCGCCTCGGCCATATCAGAAGCTCCTTTGCTTTCTCCGCCCGAATTGATTAATCCCTGACGTCCCATATAGCAATTAGCAACCTGATAACGGGTAAGGTCAATAGGGTTGTTAGACGAAAGTTGAGTGTATACTTTCTCGTGTGTCTTACCAAAATTCAATGCGGTGTAGCCGCCATTGGTATTCGGTAACTTTTGTTTGATAATATCGGCCTGAATAGTCACACCCAGGTGATTTGCCTGAGCTGTTAAATCAGCAGCTGTGTGGTAATCAACACCGTCTTTTTTGAATGAGCCGTTGCGTAGATAACACCACAAAATAGTAGCCATTCCCAATTCGTGAGCCCGCTCAAATGCAGCAGCCACTTCTTGTATCTGCCGAGTTGATTCGTCAGAACCAAAATATATAGTGGCACCAACAGCTACAGCACCCAGATTCCACGCTTCATCAACACTGCCAAACATGATTTGATCAAATTTATTGGGGTAGCTCAGAAATTCGTTGTGATTTATTTTTACGATAAACGGGATGCGGTGAGCATATTTACGGGAGCATGCAGCCAAAACACCGTAAGTTGAAGCTACTGCATTACAGCCTCCTTCTATGGCAAGCTTAACAATATTTTCAGGGTCAAAATAAATGGGATTGGGAGCAAAGGAAGCACCTGCCGAATGTTCAATACCCTGATCAACAGGGAGTATAGACAGATAGCCGGTATTGGCTAAACGGCCATTGCCATAAAGTGATTGCAAGCTTCTCAAAACTTGAGGGTTACGATTCGATTGGCCGAATATGCGGTCAACAAAATCAGGGCCTGGTGCATGAATATGCTGTTTGCTAACGGTTTTACATTCGTGGTTTAATAAGCTTTCAGCTTTATCACCAAGTAATTCAACTATTTTGCTCATGGTTGCAGATAAAAATTAAGTTTGCAAACATAATTAAAATTTCGAATGTATATTCATGGTAAATGTAGTACCCATAACTGATCGCGAAACCCTTGCTATTGCTCATCAAATAAGGCATCGCGTGTTTGTACTGGAGCAAAATTGTCCACCTGAAATAGAATACGAGTATGAAGATGAATCGCACCATTTTCTTGCATGGGTAGGTAACGCGCCAGCGGGCACAGCCCGTTGGCGCGTTTCCTCTGCTGGCATCAAACTCGAACGGTTTGCCGTACTGGAAGAGTTTCGCAGCATGGGTATTGGTAAATTGCTGCTGAAGGCTGTAGTTAATGACTGTCCCCGGCAAGGCAATAAGGTTTATCTGCATGCCCAGATGACAGCCAAAGGCTTTTATGAAAAATACGGTTTTTTGGCTGAAGGGGATACCTTTTGGGAGGCCGACATTGAGCACGTTAAAATGCTTCTGCCCGAATCCGTTATGCTTTACTAAACTTATTCTCCTCGTCCATCTATAATGCGCTTTTCAATCAACGATGTGCTGTAGCCAGGTATAAAATCAATTGTTTTTACATGGCCACCACGTGCAGTTACAATATCATAACCCACAATGTCTTCGGGTTTATAATCGCTGCCTTTTATCAATACATCAGGCTGTAAAGCTTCAATAAGGTTGTAAGGGGTAGGTTCGTCAAATAAAATAACTGCATCTACACAGGCGAGCGAAGCCAGTATTTGCAGCCTCGATTCTTCATCTTGTATAGGCCGGTTCTTTCCTTTTAATGTGCGGACAGATGCATCGGTATTTACTCCTATAATCAGTTTGTTTCCCTGATCGGCAGCCTTCGCCAGATAATCGACATGTCCGCGATGTAGGATATCAAAACAGCCGTTTGTAAAAACGATTACATCTCCATTTTCGCGCCATGCGTCAATCGCACGTGCAAGTTCATCAACACGGGTATATATTTTAGCAGATATGCGTTTAGCAAAACTCATTCGGTCACTTTTTTTCTGAGCAAAAATACCGGAATACAACATACAATACCTATTGCCATAAGCACAATCATTTGCACACCGTGCACCAATGTAGCAAAAGCAATTCCATCCGATTCGGCAACACCAAATAAGAGTAGCGACTGCATGACAGCGAAATGATAAGTGCCGGCACCGGCCGCAGGTGCTGGAATAATCATGCCCAATGTTCCTATGGCAAAAACTACAAGTGTGTCATAAAACGAAAGAAAAGATGTAGCGTTTAGGGCAAATAGGCAAAAGTACATCATCAAAATATAACACAGCCAGATAACCAAGGATTGAAAGAGAAATAAAACCGGGTTGGCCACAGAGCGGATGGTGAGCAGACCTTCAGCAAAACCGGTAAGTACTTGTTTTATTTTTTGTACAAGCGGATGTGAGGCCATTCTTTTAATCAGAAACCAGCCTGCTGCAATTACTAATAGCGCAATGCCGATATAAACAAACTTGCTTACCGAAGAATCTGCACCCGCACGGCTCTGCAATTGCATATTTACATACTGAAGTATGAGCTGTACATTCATGGCAAAAACCAGTAGCAGGATACAAAGCAGAATGGCCATGTCTACTATTCGTTCTGTTATTACTGTTCCCAGCGATTTTTGTACGGGTATATCGTTTGTTTTATTTAATACAGCACAGCGAGAAACTTCGCCAGCCCTAGGGATGATGTAGTTAACTAAATATCCTACCATTACTGCATAAAAACTATGGAGTGAGGAAACCTTAAAGCCTAGAGGCTTATATAGTGCGGTAGCCCGCCAGGCCCTAACCCAGTGACTAATAACACCAACAAACATACCCAGCGCAATCCAGTAATAGTTGGCTCCTTGAAGTTTTTGACTTAGCTCACTCCACTCAATGCCCTTAAAAACAAAGTACATGAAAACTCCGCCAATCGCGAAAATTATCAGGTAGTTTAGGGCTTGTTTGAGCTTCACGCAGGCAATTTGTTGTTATGATCGGGGTACACAGCTACCGGCTTATGGCTTCTGGCATCGTCCTGACTCATGCTGGCGTAAGATATAATAATCAGGTGGTCGCCCACAAAACCTTTGCGGGCAGCGGGCCCGTTAAGGCATATTACTCCTGAATGACGCTCTCCTTTAATAACATAAGTTTCTAAGCGTTCCCCATTGTTTACGTTTACTACCTGTACCTTTTCATTTTCGATAAGGTTGGCAGCGTCCATAAGCGCTTCATCAATAGTAATGCTTCCAACATAGTGCAACTCTGTTTCGGTGAGCTTAGCACGGTGAATTTTTGATTTTAATACTTCAATATACATAACGCGCGACAAAGGTAAGAGAAATTTTATTATTGCTAAGTTCGGCTTGTAGCAGTAGCTTTGTAAACTTTTTGGAGAGGTGCAGGAGTGGTTGAACTGGCACGCCTGGAAAGTGTGTATCCGCCCAAAGCGGGTCGAGGGTTCGAATCCCTCCCTCTCCGCCCAACTAAAAGTCGCAGCCATAGGCTAGCGACTTTTTTTATTGGCGAAGCAGCGCAAACGTGTTTGCCGGCTGCAAAGCCAAAAAAAAGCGATGAACAGAGTTCATCGACTTTTAGATGAGAGCTACTCCCCAACGGGATCAACGCAGTTAATCCCTGATTGCAAACGTTTTTGCCGGCTGCAAAGCCAATAAAAAAGCGATGAACTCAGTTCATCGACTTTTAGTTGAGTAGTAAAGGAGGGGTTAAAGCAGATTATTTATCGAATACAATCAGGGATATCACGAAGACCATTCCTCATATCAGTAGTAATTTATCCTCATGAATTGTTTTTCAATGAAACCCATTAATCTTGCAGAACACTTAGTTTCGTAAAAACCTTAAAATTTATTTATTCCAGTTTATGAGAAAATACATTTTATTCTTTTTCGTTTTACCACTCTTTGCCCAAGCAGGAAATGGTGACAGTACTGTTGTGCGTGTAACCACCGATTTTCACATGAACCGCTATGGTAATTTTGATTTCTGGTCGGTTATGCCACCTACTAGTCACACATCTAACCGGGCATTTTTGAAATTTACTCTGGGTTGCCTCTCCAACGGACAGTGCGAATGGGACTATACCTTGCGCTTATTTGTGCGTGAGCGAACAGGACTAAAGGATTCGACACTTAAACAGGCTCCCTCATTCAGGGTAAACGGACAAGTACGAGATTCGGTGATGTTTCGCAACGACACTACGTACGTTACGTCATTCAATACCACAACTAAAAAGACAGATTCTGTGGCTTCTGCCACGCTGTTGGTTGTACGTTACACCAATACAGCATTGCCATTGCAACCTACCGATTCGCTTCGTGTGTGGCCTGCAGGGTATTACAACTATTATTTCGATACGACCGGAGTTAAAACAGATTCGGTTTGGGTGAGTGAAACAACAAAATTGAAACTTATCAATACCCCGTATTACGATGTATTTGATGTTATCAATGACATTGAAGTGGGTCGTTTTATTTCACCCTATGCCAAAACATTTCCTAAGACGTTCAAATATGACTACGTGTTTGATGTAACCGATTATCAGGCATTGCTGCACGATTCGGTTCAGTTCCGTATTCAGTACCAGGGCTACAGCTATGGCTTTACGGCTACCACTGATTTTATATTTATTGAGGGCACACCGGCACGCAAGGCGTATAAAGTTCAAAATGTATACAGCGGGGGTTTTCCTTACGGACGTGCCAATAATTCAATCGAAAATTACCTGACCCAGAAATCGTTTACCGTTCCTCAGGATGCTGCATCCGTAAAAGTGCGTGTATGGATTACGGGTCATGGTGGCGAACAGAATGAAAATTGTGCGGAATTTTGTGCCAAGTATTATTACCTGAAGGTAAATAATCAAAGCATAGCCAGCCAGCTTGTGTGGAAAGCGGATTGCGGTAGCAATGCCATCATTAATCAGCCCGGCACTTGGATTTACAACAGAGCCAACTGGTGCCCCGGAGAGGTTGTGCCTACTTATGATTATGCGCTGAATGTTTCAGCAGGTTCAACCAATACTATTGATATGGACATGGAGCCCTTTATAGCCAATGGCGATGCTTCCTACAATATTGCCGTTCAGTTATTTTATTACATGCCCTACACAGCTACTACCGATTTAGGAGTAGAAGATATCATTGCGCCCTCCACTGATTTTTGGTACAACCGTGTAAATCCGGTTTGCGATAATGCACGGATTAAAATTAAAAATTACGGTTCTGTTCCCGTTACACGGGCAAAAATTCATTACCAGATAGGCAATGCAAAGGCCAATATGCAGGAATGGTCAGGCTCATTAGCCAGCGAAAAATCAACCGAGGTTACCTTGCAGTGGCTCATTTGGCCCAGTGACTTTTCGGATAAAACGTTTAAAGTATGGTTAACAGATATCAACGGTGCAACTGACGATGAGGTACTGAACAATTCAAAAACCACTCAATTTCAGGTGCCCCAAATCATGCCGAGAAGGGTAATCATTGAAACACGAACCAATCTTCGTCCGGAGCACAATTCGTACACTGTAAAAGATTCACGTGGCAACGTTTTGCGTAACCGTACGTTTACCCAATCCGGTACTTTGCACCGCGATACATTTGAGTTTTCAATTGGTTGTTATACCTTCCGGTTTAATGATGAGGGGGGCAATGGGCTTAATTTCTGGGCTACCCCTTCGGATGGTTCGGGTTCTGTAAGATTTATAACAGCACAGTCTCCAATACAGGTGCTCAAAACGTTTAATGCCGACTTTGGCAGTTTTCTGCAGTTTCATTTTACATCCGAGTTCTCCGTAGCGGTGAATGATGCTGTTGATGCTACTGATTTGGTTCTTTATCCAAATCCTGTAGCCGATTTTGTTAACTTAAAGTCCGAACATCTGTACCTTACGAAGGTTAAATGTTATTCGGTTCAGGGGCAGCTCATTCATGAACAATACGTTACAGATGCAGTCACCCAAATACCTACTGCCGGATGGCCCACAGGTGTTTATATTGTAAAGGCGGAAGATGCAAACGGGAACGTTTTTACTAAACGTATAACTAAAGTAAGCAACTAAAAAACTTCTGTCATCAGCACTGCCTAAGTTAGGTAGCTATGCAAATGCTTCGTTTATCAATTGTTGTTGTTCTTTTGCATGCACTTTAGCAAATCCTGTTGCAGGCGATGCGCTGGCTTTGCGCGATATAAGCTTAAGCGTATAATTTTCTTCTCTGCGAAGCAAGTAAGTCCATGCGCCCATGTTTTTAGGTTCTTCCTGTACCCAGTATCCTGTGGCAGCAGCATATTTTTTCATCACTGCATCCATGCCTTTTTCAGGCATTGGAAACAATTGTTCTACCCGTACAATCGCAATATCTTTTCTAGCATCTTTTTGCTGTTTATCTAACAGGTCGTAATAAATTTTACCGCTGCAGAAAAGTACCTTTTTTACAGTTTTCGCATCCGCATAGCTATCATCAATCACATCCATAAAAGTACCATTCACCATCTCATCCAACGTGCTTACGCACATGGGGTGACGCAATAAGCTTTTCGGTGTCATAATAACCAAAGGCAACCTTGTTTTTCGGTGAATCTGCCTACGCAACAAATGAAAGTAATTGGCCGGTGAGGTAATATTACATACCTGCATATTGTAATTCGCACACAGTTGCAGGAATCTTTCAACACGTGCCGAAGAATGCTCAGGCCCCTGACCTTCGTATCCATGTGGCAGCATCAATACCAGACCGCTGTATGTTTTCCATTTGGCTTCAGCACTACTTATGTATTGGTCAATTATAATTTGTGCACCATTGGCAAAATCGCCAAACTGTGCTTCCCAAATAGTAAGATCATTTGGCGTCACCATGGAATATCCGTATTCAAAACCAAGTACGGCATACTCTGACAACAGGGAGTTGTAAAAAACAACATCTGCCTTTTTGTTGTGAGCTAAACTGTCAAAAATATTGTGTTCTTTTTCGGAGTCTTCCTGTTTAATGATGGCATGGCGGTGAGAAAATGTTCCTCGTTCGCAGTCTTGTCCGGTCATGCGCACGTTATGTCCTTCATTAGCCAGTGTAGCGTAGGCCAGAAGTTCGCCCATAGCCCAATCAAGCGAATTGTTTTTAATCATAGTACGCCTGTCGTTAAACAACTTTTCTATTTTATTAAAAGCTTTAAACCCTTCAGGTATTGAGCAAATTTTTTCAGCAAGCTCGGTCAGCAGTTTCTTGCTCACACCGGTTTTGGGTTGTTGGTCAAAATCGGATTCACCGGCAGCATGAAATCCTTCCCATGTGTTTTTAATAAAGCTACTCACCGGTGAGGGTTCTGCTGCTTTAGCCATTTCAAGTTTTTGCTGCAACAACCCACGAAACTCCTTTTCCATTTCCTTGGCCAAGTCAGCTTCAACACTTCCTGCGGTTAAAAGTTTCTGGTTATAAATTTCCCGTGGATTTGGATGCGAACTGATAGCTTTATATAAAAGCGGCTGAGTAAATCGTGGCTCATCACCTTCATTATGACCATATTTGCGGTAACCCAATAAATCAATAAATACATCGCTGTTAAACTCTTGTCGGTATTCCATTGCCAGTTTTATAGTATATACAACGGCTTCTACATCATCGGCATTCACATGAAATACAGGGCATAGTGTGGTTTTTGCAACATCAGTACAATAAGTAGATGTGCGGCCATCGGTGTAGTTTGTGGTAAATCCAATCTGATTATTGCTTACGATGTGTATGCAACCTCCTACATTGTATGCTTTTAAACCGGCCATTTGCAACACTTCATACACAATACCCTGTGCGGCTACCGATGCATCACCGTGAATAAGTATAGGTGCAATCTTATCTATATCGTTGCCGTGTTTCTTTTCCAGTTTAGCCCTTGTTATTCCTTTTACAACAGGGTTTACGGTTTCAAGGTGTGAAGGATTGGGCGCCAGACTCAGGTGTACGGTTTTACCTGCGGCCGTTGTAATATCGGTTGAATAGCCGAGGTGATATTTTACATCCCCTTCAAACAGTGCTTCTTCGTAAGCTTTCCCCTCAAATTCCTTAAAAATTTCTTCGTAGGTTTTACCCAGTATGTTGGCCAGTACATTTAAACGGCCACGGTGTGCCATACCCAATATGAATTCACTCACTCCCAATTCAGCACCGTATTGTATAACAGCATCCAGCGCAGGTATAAGTGTTTCAAGCCCCTCCAGCGAAAAGCGTTTTTGACCAACAAATTTGGTATGCAGAAAATTTTCAAAAACGCTTGCCTGATTCAGTTTGTGTAGCAAATGCCTTTTTTCATCCAAAGATAAATTGGGCAAATTGCGTGAAGTTTCCATTTTACTGCGCAACCATTCCAATTTTCTTGGTTCGCGTATATATGCATATTCCGCACCTATCGATCCGCAATAGGTTTGTTCCAGTAATTGAATAATATCTTTTAGCTTGGCTGGTCCCAGTCCCACTTCAATGCCTGCATGGAAAGTGCTATCCATATCAGCTGCGGTTAAACCGAAGTTTTCAATAGATAAGGTGGGTTCATATTTTCTGCGTTCACGCACCGGATTTGTTTTGGTGAACAAATGGCCTCTGGTGCGGTAGCCTTTTATGAGATTTAGTACATGTATTTCTTTGATAAAATTTTCAGATACAACAGTGGCTTTTGCATGGCCATTAAATTTCTGCTGACCCAGTTCAAATCCTTCAAAAAACTTTTTCCAGCCAAAGTCGACAGATTCGTTGTCTTGGAGGTATTGCTGATATAAATCGTCTATCGTGTTTACATCGGCATTTGATATGTACGAAAATTTATCCATAAGAGCTTATATGCTATAAGTGGCGCAAAGATAGTAATTTAACTGACTAGGCTTACTTTGGTTCAGGCTTGTAAATGCCCTGCAGTTTTATCCAGTCAGTTACGGTTATAATCACATCTTCAGCTACGTGATTGGGTTTTGAGTGCTCATCGGGTGTTGGCTTTCCTTCACCCGGCATCATCAGGTGATTTAATTTTGGATACAGCTGAAACTGAACATTCGGTTTTGTACTGAATTCGGTACGCCATTTTTCGAATTCTTTTACAGGAACCTGATAATCGCGTTCGCCCTGCAATACCAGTATACGCTCGTGTTTGAGCAGTTTGGCGGTTTCTACCTGATTGTAGTTATTCAAATAAATCCAGTACGAAGCCGGTGTTCCCATCGGCAGTAAATCTACAGGGGCATCAGGCTTCAAATCTTTACGTAACGCATAGGCTGCCTGCACTTTCAATTTTTGTGCTTCGGCTTTTTTGCCATCATCATCCGGTCCGTCATAATTGTATAAATAGTCCAGTTGTTCAATCATCAAATCCTGCATCGTTCCGGCATTGGTTGCCAACAGTATGATACCTTTTAGCGATTTGGCCCTTTGTGCAATGCGCGGTGCCATCATTCCTCCCTGGCTATGGCCCAGCAGATAAATTTGAGTAGAGTCTATTTTAGAGTGTTTTTTTAGCATGGCAATTATTTCCAATGCATCTTCAACGTACTCCTGCTCAGGTGTGAATGTTTTAAGGTATGTGCTGCCGAATAAGGTTACCCCGTGGCGTTGTGTACGTTTATCAAAACGGAAAACGGCTATTCCACGGCTGGCAAGGCCCCACGCAATATCTTTAAGCGGTTTATTGTAACCTGTTGTTCCATCTTTATCGGTCGGACCTGATCCGCCTAGAAGAATAACAACCGGTGAGGTACGGTTAGCTCTGGGTACGCTGAGCATGCCATCCATAGTAAACGGAGCTTTGCCAAAGTTCAGCTTATATTCAATAAAACTTAGTGTATTAACATAGGAAGGAGGAGTGTACTGCTCGCCACCGGGTACAATAAATAATCCGGCAATGCGGTAAAATGAATCGATATTGACCTTTAGCAGCAACGGCATTTTTTCGAACTGAACCGGAGTAACGGTCAGGGTGTAGGGTCCGTTTTCTTCAACCGATGTAATTCCGGTCGATTTGTATTTACCCATTTGCAGTTCAAGATTTGTCCAGGTATCTTTTAATTCGTCTATGCTAAGTTGCCTTTTCATATCGGGACTAAATAAATTGAACACGTATTCAAATTTCCCGTCAATCATTGCATTCCAAGCTGTGGTTGTAATATTGGCACAGGTTTGCCTTCGGTCTATTTGTGCGTGCACGGCATGAATGAAAACCATACAAACCGATACCACCAAAATTCTTTTCATCATAGTATTTACTGTATCCATGCAAGTAAAAAAAAAGACAGCTATTTAAGGCTGTCTTCTTCTGTTTTTTGACAGTTAAGTTAGTTTACAATACTTCTGCTACAGGTGTGTACTTCAGGTTAAATGCCTCGGATACACCTTTGTACACCACTTTGCCATCAACAATATTCAGTCCCAGTAGCAGTTCTTCATTTTCTTTACAGGCTTTTTTCCAACCTTTATTGGCCAGTTGTAAGCCATATGGCAGTGTTGCATTGGTTAGCGCCAGTGTAGATGTGTAAGGTACGGCACCTGGCATATTAGCCACGCAGTAGTGAATAACACCATCCACTACATAAATAGGATCTTGGTGCGTAGTAGGTTTTGATGTTTCAAAGCATCCACCCTGATCTATAGCTACGTCTACCATTACTGTTCCGGGTTTCATGGTTTTTAGCATATCGCGTGTAATAAGCGATGGAGCCTTAGCACCGGGGATAAGTACTGCTCCTATGATTAAGTCAGCTGTTTTAATCAATTCACGAACATTGTATTCATTGGAATAAACTGTTTTTACGTTTTTGGGTAAAATATCATCCAACTGACGCAAGCGAGGCAGTGATACATCCAGTATGGTAACATCAGCGCCTAGTCCTGCTGCCATCTTCGCGGCCTGTGTGCCTACTATACCGCCACCAAGCACAAGTACATTGGCCGGTTTTACTCCGGGTACTCCACCCAGCAATATGCCGCGTCCACCCATAGGTTTTTCTAAATATTTGGCACCTTCCTGCACACTCATTCTGCCGGCAACTTCACTCATGGGCACCAGCAGTGGAAGCGAACGGTCTTTTTTCTCTACCGTTTCGTAAGCCAAACACACAGCCTTGCTTTTAATCATGGCCTTAGTTAATGGTTCATATGAGGCAAAGTGAAAATAGGTAAATAATAACTGTCCGGGTTTTATTAAGCCATATTCTTCTTTAATCGGCTCTTTCACCTTCACGATCATTTCTGCCTTTTTGTATACATCGGCAATGGTTTTTAGCATGGTAGCTCCGGCTTTTTTGTATTCGTCATCGCTGAAACCACTGCCAACTCCGGCTGTAGATTGAACGAATACTTTATGTCCGGCTTTTGTAAACGAGGAAACACCCGCAGGGGTTAATCCTACGCGGTTTTCGTTATTTTTAATTTCTTTAGGTACACCTATAATCATGATTGGATTTATTATTAAAGTCGGCAAAAATAATATTCTCCCGAATTAAACAACTACGTATGACTAATAAACAAAAATCCCCGCTGTAAGCGGGGATTTTATAAGTTAGTTTTCCATGCCCGGATTTCGCACGGGCGATACAGGCTCAATGGGTTTTGGTTTAACCTCGCCTTTTATTCTAAGTACGATATCGCCTTGTAAGGTATTGGTTTTTACAGTAATGAATTTCTCAAAATTACCAGGCCGCTGATAAGAGTTAAAAACAGCCTTAACTGCAGCTGATGCACCAGGTACTATAGGCTCTTTAGGCCACTCGGGTGCTGTACAACCGCATGAGGCGTTAACGCTGGTAAGTAGCAGAGGCATTTTACCTGAATTGGTAAATTTAAACTCATGTACTGCCAAATCGCCTTCCTTGATTATGCCGAAATGGTGTTCCAGTTTCTCAAACGTGATAATTGGGCCTTCGTTTGCCGGATTAGCATCTTGGGACCAACCCGTGTAGGCGGAAATAATTAAAGTACACGCAATCAGTAGTTTTTTCATAACCGGTTAAAGTAGTGTATGGACTAGCGACTTATTGTGCGGGTGCAGTTGGAGCTTTTACATCGCCTTTAAGTGTAAGCACAACCGTGCCTCTCTTAGCATTGCTCACAACAGTTACTGTTTTATTAAACACACCCGGACTTGCCGCATTATATGTAGCTTTTACATAACCTTTTTCACCTTTTTTAATCGGTTCTTTGCTCCATTCCGGTTGCGTACAACCGCATGATGCTGAAACACTGGTAATAATCAACGGCTCTTTGCCGGTGTTTTTGAAGGTAAAGGTGTAAGAAGCAGGTACATTTTGAGGAACTGTACCAAAGTCGTGAATCTCTTTGTCAAAGGTGATTTCAGCCTGATCTTTATTTTCAGTGGCCGGTGTAGTTTGTGCATTTGTGTAGAAAATGGTTCCTAATGCAAAACAGGTAGCGATGATTAACTTTTTCATATTTCTAATTATTGATTGTATGGTTTAGTTTCAAAAAGCGTTCCAACTTTTTTATAAAGTTCGAAAATAACTTCAGAGGCAATATTACGAAAGTGTTTTTACTTAAATATATCTTAAAGATTTTTTTGTGAACCGTACTCCTAATTTAATGGCACACACTATATTTGAACACGTATATATTCACCAAGAACTATGGGCAAAAGCAAAACGCAATCCATGACCATTTCCGAATTCAAAACAGCGGTTTTAAATGATTATGTGCTGGCATACCGAAGCCGCCAAGCAAGTCTTCTGGGTCGTAAAGAGGTGCTTACGGGTAAAGCCAAATTTGGCATTTTTGGCGATGGAAAAGAGTTGCCCCAAATAGCCTGGGCCAAAGTTTTTCAAAAAGGTGATTTTCGCTCAGGATATTACCGCGATCAAACGTTTATGATGGCCATTGGTGAGCATACCGTTCAGGAGTTTTTTGCCCAATTGTATGCGCATACCGATGTAACAGCTGAACCTGCGTCTGCCGGTCGCATGATGAACGGGCATTTTGGCACACGCTTGCTTAACGAAGACGGGACATGGAAAAAGCTAAAAGATTTATATAACTCATCGGCCGATATTTCGCCTACAGCAGGCCAGATGTTGCGCCTTGTAGGTCTTGCGCTTGCATCAAAGTATTACCGCGAAAATGTAGAACTCATTGGCGAGAATGATTTCTCAGACAATGGAAATGAGGTGGCGTGGGGCTCCATAGGCAATGCCAGTACCAGCGAAGGACATTTTTTTGAAGCACTGAATGCAGCCGGTGTGATGCAAATACCGATGGTCATCTCGGTATGGGATGATAATTACGGCATTTCAGTTCCTTCCAGGTATCAAACCACTAAAGAAAATATATCTGAAATATTGAAAGGGTTTCAGCGCGATGATAAAGGGAATGGCTATGAAATATTTACGGCCAGGGGCTGGGATTACGCTGAACTTTGCCGGGTATATGAACAGGCCGGAAAAATTGCACGCGAACACCATGTGCCGGTATTAATTCATGTAACCGAATTAACTCAGCCGCAAGGTCACTCTACTTCAGGATCACACGAACGTTATAAAACGAAGGAACGACTAGCTTGGGAGCAGGAATATGATTGCATGAATCAGTTTCGCAAATGGATTATTGGCGAAGGACTTGCTACCGAAGAGGAGCTGGCCGGTATTGAAAGCGAAGCAAAAAAGTATGTCAACGATTCTAAAAAAGCTGCATGGGATTCGTATGTACAACCAATAAAAGCTGAAATAGCAGAGACAGTTGTCCTGCTGACTAATTTAGCAAACCATTCTGTGCACGGTTCTGCCATCGAATCCATTGCACAGGAGCTGAATACTCTTACAGAGCCTATCAGAAAAGATATTGCTGTGGCTATAAGCAAAGCTTTGCTTATTACTGCCGATGAAGATTCGCCAGCCCGTCAGTCGATGATTGAGTTTAAAGCCGAATTCGAACTTACGAATGCTGAACGTTACAATTCTTACTTGTTCAGTCATTCATCGCTCAACGCCATGAGTGTTGAACATGTACAGCCCGTATACTCAGATGAAAGCAAACTAGTAGATGGACGCGAAATCATGCAGGCTTATTTTGATACTCTGCTTGACAAAGATCCGAGGGTTTTTGCTTTTGGCGAAGATGTAGGCAAAATTGGCGATGTAAATCAGGGGTTTGCCGGCTTGCAGGACAAGTATAGCGAGAAGCGCGTATTTGACACCGGTATACGCGAGCTTACCATTATAGGTCAGGGATTGGGTGCCGCCATGCGTGGCCTGCGACCCATTGCTGAGATTCAGTACCTGGATTATTTACTTTACGGATTGCAGCCCTTAAGCGATGATCTGGCAACGTTGCAATACCGCAGTAAAGGCGGTCAAAAGGCACCGTTGATAGTTCGTACACGCGGACACAGATTGGAAGGTATATGGCATTCGGGCTCACCAATGGGTATGATTATTCATGCGTTGCGAGGCATGCATGTGCTGGTTCCACGAAACATGACACAGGCTGCGGGAATGTACACTACGATGATGAAAAGTGATGAGCCTGCACTTATAGTGGAATGCTTGAATGGCTATAGGTTAAAAGAACGACTTCCTGATAATTTGGGTGAATATACCGTTCCGCTTGGCAAACCCGAAGTGCTTGTTGAAGGAACTGATTGTACGATTGTAAGCTACGGGTCCACTCTTCGTGTAATTGAGGATGCCTTGAAACATCTAAGTCAGCTACGAATATCATGTGAGCTGATTGATGTGCAGACATTATTACCGTTTGACGTTAATCATGCATGTGTTCAGTCGCTGAAAAAAACCAACAAACTTATAGTGATAGATGAAGACGTGCCGGGTGGAGCCAGTAGTTATATAATGCAGCAAATACTGGAAGTGCAGGGAGGCTATCAATACCTAGATGCGAAACCAATTACAATTACAGCGAAGGCTCACCGCCCAGCCTATGGCACCGATGGAGATTATTTCTCCAAACCGAATGCTGAGGAAATTGCCATCGCGGTTGCAAACCTAATGCATGAGTACGACCCCGCATCCTTTACTAAATTGCTTTAGTATAGTCACATATAAAACTTATCGGTTCAGGTATGGTTAATTACGCCTTGCTTAAGGTAGAGTATAAGAAGGCTAACAGATAAGAGTTCCACATGCATAACGAATCAAGAGTCTTAACCTCAGATTTTAACCACACTATGAATTGGCATAAAAAAAGCGGCAATTGCCGCTTTCTTAGATGTTAGTAGTGTTTATTTCTTTGGTGCTGCCGGGGCCGGTTTTGCCGGAGCAGCGGTTTCAGTAATGGCCAGTTTTTTACGCACCAGATTAATCACATCATCACCCTGAGGTTTATAAAGTAACGGTGTGCCGGGGCTGCTGTCAAATATGTAAGTATATCCGCTTTCTTTGGCTACATCTGCTATGGCTAGTTTAGCTTTTTCGATGATCGGCTTTAACAATTCTTGTTCCTTTTCACGCATTTTCGATTGAGCTGTTTCCTGAAACTCCTGAATACGTGTTTGCATATCTTTCAATTCTTTTTCGCGCATTTCACGAATAGCATCAGCCATTTTACCTTGATTCTTTTGGTACTCTTCCATTTTACGCTCGTAGTCGCTGTACATTTTCTTCAGTTCATCCTGAAGCTGCTTTCCGTAGCCTTCCATTTCAGTATTGGCTTTTTTGTATTCGGCCATTTCAGGCATAAGTTCTTGAAAATCAAGGTACCCAAATTTATTTTGTGCGTTTGACGCGAATACTCCCAGGCATATGAACGCCAGAGTAATAAGTGATTTGTTGATCATTGATGTCATGGTCTGTGTATTTCTATTTTTTATTCGTGTTTGGTTGGTCTTTCGATTTACTGACTGTTATGCCTAGTTCAGCCAATACTTCATCGCTTTTGTCGTATTTGGCATTTGAGTATAGCATGATCAGCTCGCCCGATTTGGCAAATATAAAGTCATATGCATTTTTTTTAGCAATATTTTGAACGGCTACAAATATTTTATCCTGAATGGGTTTGACCAGTTCTTGCCTTTTTTTAAACAGTTCGCCCTCATACCCAAATTTTTGGTTACGGAAATCTTTCAGGTCTTTTTCCTTTTCTTTTATCTCCTGTTCGCGTTTTTTCCTTAGTTCCTCAGTTAGCAACACCAGTTCAGCCTGAAGGTCGCGGTACATGCGGTCAATCGTTTCCTGCTTTTTATCCAGTTCTTTTTGCCAGTCTTCGGCCATCATATCCAGTTGTTTTTGAGCCGAACGGTAATCGGGCATCATATCCAGAATATACTCGGTATCTACATAGCCAAATTTTTGAGCATGTACAAGAGGAGAAATACCCAGTAAAATCAGTGAAAAGATAATCCTGTTCATCCGCGAGTTGAATTTATGCATAATACTCATACGTTGATTTCAACTTAAAATTGCTGACCAATAAGAAAATGGAAATTACCTTTGTTTACACCGGGCTGAAGCGGCACATTATCAAGCCCCCACCCATAGTCCAAACCGATTAAGCCGAACATAGGCAAAAATATGCGCACCCCCCCGCCAAAAGAGCGGTAAACCTCAAACGGGTTGAAGGCCTTATAATTTGACCAGGCCGAACCCGCTTCGAAGAAAATAAGCGGAAATACGGTTGCCGATGGGTTCAAAGATATTGGATACCGTAATTCGGTGGTGTATCGGTTATATATTAACGCTCCCTGTCGTGCAAATGAACGTGTTTCTGCATTGAACTCGATAGGAGTCAGGCTATTATCCTGGTATCCACGAAGAGCAATGAGTTCACGACCATCTAGGTTGAAGCCCATCAACCCTGCACCACCCACCCAGAAACGCTCGAAGGGAGTGTATGCCATGCGGGAATTATAGCGGCCTATCATCCCGAAGTTAATGCGGTTAACCAATACCAGTTTATCAACCAGTTTAGAAAACCAGGTAGCATCTATTTTCCATTTGTGAAATTCAAGCCATCTGCTTCGTTCGCTTTCGGGCCTGTTCAGATAAGCCTCGCCACCGAAGTAAGAATACGGGGGAGTGAATTGTGCCGAAATGGAAATATTTGAACCTGAACGCGGATAAATGGGCTGATCGGTTGAGTTGCGCGATAGGATAAAACGAACGCTGAAACTATTGGCTGCCCCTGCTGGTATGCTTGGTAAATAACTCACTCCACGTTCATTTACCTCGTTGTAATAGCGTTGAAAGTTGATCTGGTACTGCAGTGTAAAAAAGTCATCGGGGAATCGCAAGCGTTTACCAATACCCACTGTTACACCTGTAGTAGTAAGTGCTGCACGCAAAGGGTTTCCGGTTGCATAACCGTTTGCCTGTATAGAATGGAATAATGAAGTACTGAACGAAATAGGTTTTTTACCACCCAGCCACGGCTCGCTAAATGATGCACTGTAGGATTGAAAGAATGTACCGTTAGTTTGTGCACGCAGCGAAAGCCGTTGTCCGTCACCACTGGGTATGGGGGCCCATGCTTTTCGGTCAAAAAACCGTTTTACTGAAATATTATTCAGTGACAGGCCCAGTGTACCCACTACCATATTTGCTCCCCATCCTGCCGATAATTCAATCTGGTCGTTCGGCCTCTCTTCAACGGTGTACTCAATATCAACCGTTCCTGATTCAGGATGCGGAACCGGATTTACGTTCAGCGCTTCGGGGTTGAAATAGCCAATTTGTGACAGTGCCTGCATGGTGCGCGTAATATCGCTTCGGCTAAATAATTGCCCGGGGCGAGTACGCAATTCACGCATGATGACATGGTCGCTGGTTTTTGAATTACCGCTAACCATTACTTTGTTGATGCGTGCCTGCTGCCCTTCATGTATGCGTATTTCCATATCAATGGAATCGTTTTCAACAAGTACTTCTACCGGTTGCACACTAAAAAAGAGGTATCCATCATCCATATACAAGGTGCTGATGTCCATACCCCCCTGGTTCATGTTTAATCGTTGATCTAACTGTGACTGGTCATACACATCGCCCGATTTGATGCGCAAAATGGAGTTTAAATCCTCGTTGGTGTACTTACTGTTACCGGTGAATTTGATGTTGCGGAAGTAATATTTGTTACCCTCTGCAAGGTCAATTTTGATTTTTATAAACCCTTTTTCATCACGGTATATGCTGTCTTTTAATATAGCAATATCGCGGTAACCCAACGATAAATATTTAGAGATGATGCGTTGCTTGTCGTCCTGGTATTTGTCTTCGTCAAACCTTGACTTCGCCAGGAATCTGTATTTGGGTTTGGTATCCTTGAATAACCTTCTGATTTTACTATCAGTGAGTGATGTGTTGCCATCAAATGAAATGTCGCTGATTTTTACTTTTCGGCCCAGGTTTACATTTATTTTTAAGCGGGCAGTATTGCGTTTTGGGTCATCAGGTTCCTGTTCAAAACGAACATCGGCATCCAAAAATCCTTTTTCGTTGTAAAACTTTTTTATTTCATAGCGCGTATTGGCCAGCAGGGTTTCAGTAATAACCTGCCCGGCTTTTAGCGATATTTCTTCACGCAGGCTGTTGGCTTTTCCCTTCTTTAAACCCTTAATAGCAAAAGTCGACAAGCGAGGTTTTTCTTTTAAAAAAAGTTCCAGTGTAATTTTGTTGCCGTCTACATCAAAAACTTTGATGGCTATATCATCAAACATTTTCTGCTTCCATAAATTGTTTATGGCTTTTGAAATGTCTTCACCCGGTATTTTAATTTTTTGCCCAATGGTTAATCCGGAAAGTATTTGAAGTACTGTTTTATCATAAAAGCTGGTGCCCGTTATGACAATATTTTCGAGAATGTATGTTTTTGGATAAGCATAATCTATCCAGTCGGGTACATCCTGAAAGGTTGTATCCTGCGCCTGAACGCGCAAGGTATAGGGTAAGGCAATAACCAATAACAACAGCACAAGGGAGATTTTTCTCATCTGGATGGTGCGTTTAATTGTTCACTGGTTTTACCGAAGCGTCTTTCACGCTGCTGGTATTCATAAAGGGCTTCGTAAAGGTCCTCTTTACGCATATCAGGCCACAGTTTTTGTGTAAAATACAATTCACTGTAGGCAATTTCCCACAATAAAAAATTGCTGATACGCTGCTCGCCACTGGTTCTTATAAGCAATTCGGGGTGAGGATATGGAGCCGTAGATAAGTATGAATTTACCATGCTTTCATTGATGTCTTCGGTAGTTGTTTTACCATTTCTGACATCGCTGGCTATACCTTTTATGGCTTGAAGCATATCCCACTTCGAACTGTAGCTTAAGGCAAGAATAAGGGTTAACCTAGTATTACCTTTGGTTTTTGTTATGGCTTCGTTTAGTTCGTTCTGACATTTGGCAGGCAAATCATTTATATTGCCAATAGCCTGAAGTTTGATGCTGTTTTCCATTAGAGTTTTTGTCTCTTTACTGATGGTAGATATCAGCAGCTCCATTAAGGCATTTACCTCTTGTTGAGGGCGACTCCAGTTTTCGGTAGAAAAGGCATACAATGTGAGGTACTTAACTCCTATTTCAGCTGCAGCCTCTGTAATTTCACGCACAGCTTTCACTCCATTCTGATGACCGAACACGCGAAACTTGCCCTTGCTTTTGGCCCATCGTCCATTGCCATCCATTATTATGGCAACATGCTGGGGTAGTTTATTAGGGTTTAGTTGTGCCTGAAAATTCATGTGCAATGAGGTGTACTTGGGCAAATTTAATAAAATCTGCGGCACCTCACGTTTTTGTAAAACCTGTAGCTAATGCCTAGTGTACAGAACATATACCAATCGGTAAAGTCGGGATTACCCCTACGGTATCCTTTGTCGCTGATGGGTATACCACGGTTTTGTGTTCTAGAGGGATCACTCAATTCAGCAGCCAGAGCACCTTTACGCCTTTGCACATCTTCATAGTCAGGATACACAGTGCTTACATCATCCAGGTAATCACTTCCTGCTCTGCGAAAACCTAGTGCGGCATCGAGTGCCAAATGTTTTTTTATTTGCCATTTATACCCCATACCGAATGGGATGCTTATTGTAGTTGTTTTGTAGGCAACGTCTTCAGTGCGTACGTTGCTTAGTTTGATTATTTTCCCGTCAAACAACGTAGTGGGGTCAAATTGTGTAAGCGCAATACCTAAAAACACATAAGGGGAATGCTTTTTATCTGTTATATCAACGCCAAACTTGAAGAAATTAAATTCTAGCCAGGTAGCATATTCAGTTATTGATGTGCTGAAATTAATATTTCGAACACGCGTAGCTGTTGAATTTTTATCGTCACCACTAATGGTACCAGTAGTTATAAGTGTATTAATAGCAAATGAGCTTGAGAGGTTCATACGTGCAAATACACCGTAGGCCGTATTGGTTTCACCCATCAGTGGGGTAGGGGCTATATCACCAAAATAATTAGCACCTCCCAGGTTAAAACCCACTTCAAAATGTTGAGCCTGTATTTCACACACAGCTATCAGAAAAATAAAAGAATGAAGAAATTTACGCATGGCTTTTATCATCACATTTTAGGACATACAACATTTTTTCGGAAGCGGAAGGTTACATTCAGTCCGGCAAAAATGTATATATCATTAATCTCCCAACTTTTATTCGACCGTTTATCACCCTCGCTGAATTTTGGTGAATAGATGAGCTCACCATCGGGGCCAAATTGAATATTTTTTTCATCGCTTCTATCAGAAAGAATGCCGGCATAAATTCCGTTTCCGCGCTGCACGGTTCTAACATTTGGATAAATTCCACCCACATCATCCAGATAATTTGTCATTGCGTAACGGAAACCCAGCTCAAAACCCACTGTCCATCTATCAGCTACACGTTTTTTCACACCGACCCCAAATGGTATACAGAATTGAGTTAACGCATACTTTTCGCGATCGTTGTATTCGGTTGTTCCCTGCCCTTCGGTGCCTAAAGGTTGCAACTCAATTACATTATTTTGATAAATGGTTTTGGGGTTGTAGTTGAATAGTCCTATGCCAACGAACACATATGGAACGAACTGTTTTTTGTCGTAATACTTATAACTGTATGGTAAAAAGTTATACTCCATGTGTACAGAAATCTCATAAATATCTGTGTAGAAACTGAGGTTTCGTGTTTTTTGAAATGAATTGCTTGACAACGAATCAGCACCGGCAATGCGGCCATAACCCATGAATCCTTTAGCACTGAATCGTTCAGACAAATTGTACCGTACAAGTATACCTGCACTGGGTCTGGTAAGCGATGCATTTATTGTAGTTCCGCTAAGATCTCCAATATAATTGGAGCCACCGGCCATTAAACCACCTTCCAAAAACATTTGGGCCCTAAGTGGCAGCATGCTATTATAGCAAACAACAGCAATTAAAAGTAATATCTTACGAATAGCTGAATATTTCATTTAATTGGGCAATATAGCTATATGGTGCAAATCGCACAAGAAAAATTACAGGTAAAAAAAAATTAGTAAAAACGTGGGCAACTTATCGATTTGCCTCTAAAGCCACGAACAAAGCTTCCGTTGCGTTTGTACGATAGTGTGACACCAAAGAAGAAATACAAATCGTTTCCATTCATTTTTCCACGCAAACCTCCGGGTACCCTAACCCGATTATCGGTAATATCTCTACCAAAGGTAAGCCTATACTTTAAAGGGTCGCTAATACCTCTGTAATCTTGCCATTTACTTGTTCTTCCTGGTATATCATCCAAATAACTAGTGGTAGTTAATCGGGCACCAAATTCAATGCCTATTAAAAAATTAGGAGTAATATAACGTCTTACACCTCCTCCAATTGGAAAGCAAATGGCATTTTGACTGTATGTTTCGCCCGCAGTATTATACTCTACAAGACTGTAAAGCTGGTCATTGTATACTGTTTGTGGGTTAAAGTGAAAAAATCCTACACCTGCAAATATGTAAGGTATAGTACGGTTTTTGATTCTACGGCCTTTAGTACGGTCTTCAACTAAATTTAGCTCAATTACTCCTGAAAACTCAGTGATATCGGACACGAAATTCAGATTCCGTTTTTGCTGCCACTTACTGGATGATATGGTATCAATACCAACTATCCTGCCATATGCGACATTTCCACGCAGCACAATACGCGGATTTAAATATAATTTGCCAAAGCCTGTAAATGAATAGCGCACTTGTGAAGGTACAACTCCCCATTCGTTGTTTACATCACCATAGTAATAGGAACCACCAAGCATTCCGCCTAACTCGTATGTTTGGGGATATGCGGGTTGGCTGAACCACACAAAGGTTGAGAGTAGAAATAACCTTACAAGAAAAGGAGCCTGTTTCATGTGGCTGCAAAATTATACTAAACAAGCACATTAACAAATATTAATTCAGTACACAAGCACAACCCAAGTTTATACTTAAACATTGCGGTTATCAATACCCCACATCAATTTTTTTCTAAGTGTTTTTAGGTAGTTTTCATCGTTGAAACTCAACAGATTAAAGTAAAAATCAGCTTTCCGTACCGCCAAATTGTAACTTGCGTTTATGGTTTCCGATCTGGAATCGAGCGATACCAGAAATGATGTGCTGCGGTCTTCTATTTCAAACGAGATGACGTGTTGGTCAGAAACGACCATTGGCCTAACATTCAGATTATGAGGGGCTATTGGTGTAATAACAAAGCTATCACTGCCCGGATAAAGTATTGGACCACCGCAGCTAAGTGAATACCCTGTTGAACCTGTTGGGGTAGAAATAATCAATCCATCCGACCAGTATGAATTTAGGAATTCTCCATTGAGATATGTGTGTATGGTCATCATGGATGAACTGTCTTTCTTGTGAATGACAAAGTCGTTTAACGCATAATCGATACCTTCGAATAGGGGATGATTGGACTCAAGCTGAAGCACCGTGCGCTTATCAATTGAATAATGGCCCTTCAGGAGATGGTCTAACCATTTGCCTATGTCCGATTTTTGTTCACCGGTCAAAAAACCAAGCCTGCCTGTATTCAGTCCCATAACCGGAATATCCATATTGTGTGTATATACTAGAGAGTCAAGCATGGTGCCGTCACCTCCCAGCACTAAAAATATATCCGGTTTGTGTTTAACTAATTCGGCCTTATTGCTAAAGGTATCCGTATGGCTAATTCGTATATTGCTTGCAACCAGCTGAGCAAGAAAAAGTTCTTCGGTACAAAATGCAATATCCGAATCCAGCATTTGTTTATACAATGCCTGTATAAATGAACCACTTTCTTTTTTAAACACACGACCGTAAACAGCAATTTTCATGGTTAAAATTTTAGGTAGTGCATTAATATTTTAAAACGATTATCTACTTCTTCTTCAGTGTGTTCTGCCTGAAAAACACCTGTAATTTGATATTGATACCGGTCAAATGTAGTAAGGATTGTTTTTACCTGGGTGCTATTAATCTTAATAGATACTTCTATCTGGTCATCCTCAACAGATGCTTTGTGAATGTATACATGTAAAATTTTTGCATCATTCATTTCCACTAACCTCGAAATTTCAGTGAGGGTATAGTTCCGCGAGGGCATTTGCAATACAATGATGGCTCCGGGTTGTGCCAGGGCTGTTAATTTGTAAGACTTTATCAGGTTATAATAACTGATGATACCGCTTAGTTTAGTTCCGGTTTCATCCGTTGCACACAGCATGCTTAAGCCGGTTTCAGCAAACGACCGTATCAGTTCAAAAATATGTGTTTGCTCGCCTACCTTGTATGGTAATGGGGCATTTACAAGCGAGGCAATCTTGGCTTTAGGCGAGGCGTCAGCCAGTTGATGAAGGGTGATGTAACCAACTAGTATTCCGCTGTCGACCACAGGCAACTCCGCTATTTTCCAATCCTGCATCAACATTAATGCAGTTTCGCAACTATCTGTTTTTTTTAGCGGAAATAGATCGCTAGCCAGCAGTTGTAAGGCAATCATCGGTTTGCAAATAATTTAGTATAAAACGAATCGGTTATGCTGTTGAACTCGTGTGGCCTTTCCATCATAGGTGCGTGCCCACACCGGTCAATAAAATGCAATTCTGAATTAGGCAATAACTGATGAAATTCTTCGCCCACTTCAGGCGGTGTAATTGTATCCTGTTTGCCCCATATAAGGCAGGTAGGTTGTGTAAAAGTTGGAATATCCTTACGCATATTATGTCTGATAGCTGATTTGGCCATCGTTAGTATACGTAGTACTTTTCCTTTATCCTGAATGGTATCATACACCTCATCTACCAACTCATCAGTTGTTGATTTAGGATCATAAAACGTAAGCTGTATACGTTGGCGCAAATACTCTTTATCGCCTTTACGCGGGTAGGAAGCTCCAAATGCATTTTCGTAAAGCCCCGAACTTCCGGTAAGTACAAGCGAGTTTACTAAATGTGGATACTTTTTGATGTATACAAGTGCAACGTGACCGCCCAACGAATTGCCCAGAAAATTAACCTTGGTGTATTTTTTATATTCAATAAATTCATGAATAAAGTTTGCCAGCCCTTCAACGCTTAGTTTTAAAATGTTCATTTCAAAAATGGGCATGAGTGGTATTACGACTTTGTGTTTTTTTGAAAAATGATCGAGTACGTCTTTCCAATTGCTTAGTGCACCAAACAATCCATGAAGTAAAAGCAATACTTCTCCTTCTCCTTCCTCGATGTATTTAAACTGACCCTCGGTTCGTATAGTAACGTTCATCAATTACCTATATTTTTTGCAAGATATAATCTAATTCGGCAAAGTTACAGCTATTGAGTGGCCAATGTCAGAAAATTTTTAATCAGCGTTAGGCCATATTCTGTTTGGCACGACTCAGGATGAAACTGCACTCCCCGTATGGGCAAAGAAACATGTTTTATGGCCATTATCTCATTTGCTGAACTAGTGGCTATTGTTTCCAGCGGTATTTTTACCTCTTCCAGCAGTAAAGAGTGGTAGCGGGTTACACTAAAAGTGCCAGGGAGCCCGCTAAACAACGGGTCTATGGATGTTGTAATTTCACTTTGCTTGCCATGCATGGGAATATGGGCAGAAACCAGCTTTGCCCCAAAATACTCACCAATGGCCTGATGACCTAAGCATACACCTAAAAT
Source organism: Bacteroidota bacterium (assembly GCA_046309355.1). Taxonomy (GTDB): domain Bacteria; phylum Bacteroidota; class Bacteroidia; order UKL13-3; family UKL13-3; genus CAYSBE01. Next base: position 30,069 of record JBKCPL010000042.1, on the reverse strand, counting down.
GGGTAATTGTGCATGATACTGATGAATGAGCGGCAGCGTTTGGCCGGACTTTGCCGGTGTGCAAGGGCCCGGTGAAATAACCATTGCCTGATACTTGGCGAGTAGATTTTCAGGTAATGCATCATCATTTCGGGCTACATCACATACAGCTCCGCATTGCTCAATATAGTCTTTGAGCATGAACGTAAATGAATCGTAATTATCGAGAAGGAATACGCGCATTGTGCAACAAAGAAAATTCATTTTATAGCAGCTTACTAAAAAACTATAAATTGCGCCTTTATTTTTACACGTATGCCTACTATCAATTGGTTAAAAAAAGAGTTTTATTATGGGTATGACAGCGGCAATATTTTATCCGTTATCCCCAACTGGAGGCGATTAAACGAAGAACGTATAATTGGCGGTTCATATAGAAATGTATTTTTAAAAGGAGCTGTGCCCTACCTGCGTGCCGACTCCAAGGTTCTTGAGCTAGGGCCAGGCAAAGGGGCATGGAGTCGTGCGCTAATGAAGTACATTCCACAGGGTAAACTAACCACGCTCGATTTTCAGGATGTGAGGCAATGGCTGCACCCCGAAAACTATACGATGCGTATGGATAATATTCAGGTGAGTGATAATACCTTCTCTGCTGTTCCTGACAATTCCTTTGATTTTTTCTGGTCGTTTGGAGTACTGTGTCATAACAATATCAATGATATACGTGAGATTTTTAAAAACTCACTGCCCAAAATGAAAAGTGGTGCCTATGCTGTTCACATGTATGGCGACTGGGATAAATTGGAGAAATGGGGCTGGAAAAAGGGGAAAGTTCCACTTGAGTTTAAAAATAAACCCGATGACGAAATCTGGTGGCCACGTAATAACCAGCAACAAATGCGAAAAGCTGCCGAAGATGCAGGATGGGAAGTAATTACGCCTGACCTTGGTTTGGTAAAACGCGATTCAATTATAGTACTTAGAGCCAAATAGCTTTGATATCCCTGTTGGTTAGCATACTATCCAAACTGCCGCTACACAGTTTAAGAACCCGGTGGAATCATGCTACATGTTTGCTTCGTGCGACAGCAGGTGAAAAAAGTATATATCACGCTGAGGCACGTATTGTAAACCTGCAGGGGAACAAAAGTTCCATATCAATAGGTAAACATACACACGTGAGAGGTGAATTGCTGGTGTATGCACATGGCGGCCGTATAACTATCGGTGATTTCTGCTACGTGGGAGAAAACAGCCGAATATGGTCCGGTAAATCCATCGTTGTAGGTAATTATGTGCTTATTGCGCATGGAGTTAATATACATGATAATAATTCGCATCCTGTAAACTATGAATTGCGGAGAAAACACACTGAACAAATTATCCTGAAGGGTCACCCCACTCACGATATCGATTTGAAAGAAAAGCCGGTTGTAATAAAAGACGATGCCTGGATAGGATTTAACGCATCGGTAATGAAAGGTGTAACCATAGGAACAGCCGCAATAGTGGGTGCCAATGCTGTGGTTACCGAAGATGTGCCAGACTATGCTGTTGTAGTTGGTAATCCTGCAAAAATTATCGGATACTCCAATACCTCATTATGATTAAGAAACTAAAACCCTATCTGATACCGTTTCGTAAACTTGTTTACACACTTACCGGCAAAAAACCGTGGAGTTATGGCTACGTTGATTTTCGCTGGAGCTATATCTATGAGAGCATAAGCAATGTAGATGTACTGAAGCATTTTTTAAATGGTGAAGTTCCCCAATCGTTTGGACTAGGCATGGACGAACGGGTAGTTGAATATCCATGGATATTAAGCCGGCTTTCGAATGAGTCGGGCATTTCAATGCTGGATGCAGGCTCAACATTTAATTTTCCGGAGTTGGTCAACCATAAAAAAGTTAGTCCGAAAAACCTGACCATTTTCACTTACTACCCCGAAGACAATCAGTTTTTAAACAAACGCATTTCTTACCATTTCGGTGATCTTAGGCAGATGCCGTTTCGCGACAGCTGTTACGATGAAATTGTTTGCCAGTCGACCATTGAGCATGTGGATATGGATAATTCCATCTACGGATATTCCATTGCAGCACATCAAAACAATCAAACCAAAAGTTATGCTTACATAAGCGTAGTAAATGAACTGGTTCGGGTATTGAAAAGCGGAGGTAAGTTGCTGCTAACTTTTCCATACGGCAAATTTGAAAATCATGGCTTTTTTCAGCAGTTTGATGAGGAAATGCTTGCCAAAATAATTGATGTGTTAAACGTATCGGGTAAGTGCAGTACCGATTTCTTACATTATAAATCAACGGGCTGGATTTTTGATCATCAGCAAAATTGCAACAGCAGCGAATCGTATAACCCTCATACAGGTAAAGGACAATCAAATGATGGTGCCGCTCATTGCAGATGTGTATGCTGCATAGAGTTTGTTAAAAATCAGTAATATGAATTGGGAAGAGGCTGTAAAACAACTTAGGCATAACGCGACCGACACTCAGGTTATACTTGATAATTATTTTGATGAAGATATACTGGCATCAGCCGAGCGCTTTAGCAACAGCAACGAGTTTATGGCAGTAATGACTTGGGTGCCCAAAGGCGCTACAGAGGTACTGGATATAGGAGCAGGAAGAGGAATTGCATCATACGCGTTTGCAAAACGTAACTTTACGGTAACTGCACTTGAACCCGATCCGAGCAATGATGTTGGTGCCGGAGCTATTCGTCATATTTCGGCTGTTAGTAAATTACCGATTCAAGTAGTTGAATCGTTTGGCGAAAAGTTGCCATTTTACGATAACAGCTTTGATGTTGTATATGCCCGTCAGGTTTTGCATCATGCAGCACAACTTCATCAGTTTTGCAAAGAAGTATCTCGTGTGCTTAAACCGGGTGGTGTTTTTATAGCTGTGCGCGAACACGTAATTAGCAGCCAGTCCGATTTGTCCCTTTTTTTGGCAAAGCATCCGTTGCATAAATTGTACGGAGGTGAAAATGCGTTTACATTAGCACAGTACAAAGAGGCCATCTTATCTTCCGGCATGAAGTTAAATAAGGTTCTTCATCCGTATGCCAGTGAAATTAATTATGCGCCATTAAGCCAATCTGATTTAAAGTTGCAGTTTGCACATAGCGTTGCCAAATTAACAGGCAAGAAGTTAGCGCTCACCCTGCTTGCTTTTGAACCGATATTTAAGGTGCTTTGTGCCATTAAGTCTTTTTTTTACCATGAGCCGGGCAGGCTCTATTCCTTTATCGCTGTTAAATTATGAGTAAATCAGTTGTTGTAACCGGAGGTGCCGGATTTATAGGTTCACATTTAGTTGATCTTTTACTGAATGCAGGAAACAGGGTTACCGTATTGGATAATTTCTCGTACGGTAAGTATAGTTATTTAGATTCGACACATGAGTGCCTTACCATTGCAGAGGGAGACATAACCAACGGGGATACTGTACACCGTATTATAACTCAGGCCAATCCTGAGATTATTTATCATCTGGCGGCATTGCATCATATTCCTACGTGCGAAAATAATCCGGATGAAGCACTTCGGATTAATGTAGAAGGAACACAACACGTATTGAATACCGCTGCACGATTACCCAATCTGAAGCGTATCGTATTTGCATCAAGCGGAGCAGTTTATGATATACTCGACAGTCCGTTGCTTGAAGACCAAACAGCAACTATACCGTACGATATTTACAGTGTTTCGAAATTGAGCGGAGAATATCTGATGCGTTTATGGGCGAATAAATTTGGTAAGCAAGCACTCGTAGCACGTATTTTTAACACCATAGGAGGGCGTGAAACCAATGCACATCTTGTGCCCGAAATAGTTCAGCAATTGCTGGATGGAAAAACTACTATCGAGCTTGGCAATCTTGAACCTAAACGAAGTTACATTGATGTTCGCGATACATCGGCAGGCCTTTTTGTTTTAGGCAACTGCAATCACACAAAATCGTTTGATGTAGTAAATCTCGGTCGCGAAGATGAATTTAATGTGCGTGAAATTGTAGATATGCTGCAGGTTGTTCACAGCAGTCCAATCAGCATAGTTCAGTCACCCTCACGCATGCGTAAGGTTGACAGAATAAAGCAACTTGCCTCTATGAGTAAAATGAAAAGTATTACCGGATGGCAACCAGAATATTTAGTACAACAAGGCATTCACTATGCCTACGAGTTTGATAAGGAAAAACGGGTACGATGAGCGAAAGAAAGTTTCATTTATGTCTTAACCTGATAGCCGATCCTAACTGGCACGGAGGAAGCATATACATACATAATATTGTACATGCTATCGATAAACTTTCAGTTGATGAACGTAAGAATATAAAACTCACTATAGCCACACGAGATGTTTCGTTTGTACCGGATGAGATTAAACATAAAATTGACAAAGTATATAAAGAAACAGTTTTTCATCTGGCATGTTATAAAATACTACGTAATCTGCCCTCGTTTTTACGATTTAAATGGCTAAACTTTCGACATATTGATTTTTACTATCCAGCTGGAAACTTACCCCGCAAATGGATATTTAACTGGGGCGGATGGATACCTGATTTTCAGTACAGGCATTTGCCTCACTTGTTTTCAGACAGTGAATGGAAAAGCCGGGAAATGCGAAACACCCATCTTGCAAAAAATTCTCCGGTGCTTGCATTTAGCAGTGCACATGCCATGAACGACTACCGTACCTTTTTTCCAGAATATACAGGTAACGAATATTTGCTGCATTTTGTAAGTAACGCTAACCTGCAGTGGCTTAGCCAAAATGCGGATGAGGTAGTGCACAAGTTCAAGCTGCCTGAAAAGTATTTTATAGTGTGTAATCAGTTTTGGAAACACAAAGATCACGAAACAATTATTGATGCGCTGCATTTACTGAAACAGCGAGGTATAACAGCTTATGCAGTGTGCACAGGTGCTACGGAAGACTTTCGTAATCCCAACTATTATCCTTCACTGTTAAAACGAGCAGATGAGAAGCAGGTCAGCGAACAGTTTATTGTGCTGGGTTTTATTTCACGTCAGGACCAGATACAACTTATTCGTAAGTCAATGGCCATTATACAACCCTCCTTATTTGAAGGATGGAGCACAGTGGTAGAAGATGGCCGATCGCTGGGCAAAACTATTTTCCTAAGCGATTTTCCTGTTCATGTGGAGCAGAATCCACCTTATACGTATTATTTCAAGCAGCAAAATGCAGATCAACTTAGTGACCTGATTGAACAGAACTGGTCAAATTTACACCCCGGTCCTGATGCGGTTAAGGAACGTAAAGCATTTGAGCAAAACGAGACAATGATGCAGCAATTTGCCCGTAAAGTATTAGTGATGGCAAAGTCAGTTAAGCAATGAAGGAATAGCCTCCAAAAGTCTTTTTTCGTAGGTGTAGTTTTCTAACGTTCTTTTTTGTCCCGCCTCAGCAATTGCTTTTGCTACAGTTGGATTTTTTAGCAGATACAAAACCTTCTCTACAGCTTCCTCGGGTGTTTTGTACGTTACCACTTCCTTATCGGCTACGAACAACTCATTCATGTTTTCTTTCCAGTCGGTAACCAGGCAAGTACCAACGCCTGTTGCTTCCCACAAGCGTATATTTCCACCGTAATTCAGGGCTGTATTTATGTGGGTATTTAAAGTGATTTTCGAATCGGCCAACGCCTGATACATTTCCATACCAAATAGCTGCCCGTGATTTATACGCCACAAGCGCAATATATCACCTACATCGCTCCATAATCCGGACTTCATTTTTCTTACGATATTCTTTATTAAATAAGGTAAGCTCTCGTCAAACGATGCTATCCAGTAATCAACTTTTGCATGGGCAGCTACTGCACCCAATACTTTAAGGCGCTCATGATGTCCGTTGTTTCGTAATGTAACTGAACCCACAAAGCTTACGTCATAGAGTTGTCTGTTCAGATTTATTTTACTTAAAATTTCTTTCTCAAATGCGAAAGGTATATACAGGCTCTTAATTTGATTTTTTATATAGAATTCGCTTACGTAAGGATTACATGTCAGCATCAAATCAAATTCGTTAAAACGTGCGGTATCGCATAAACCGATTCCATCCCAACCTATGTATTTACGCACAACAGGAAATTTATTTTTGATGTTGCGAATCGTATTGGGAGTTACAAATATGTAGTCGTTGGCAAACACTATTTCAGGATTAAACATACCTACCTGTTCAAGAAAAATATCATTCATCCAGTTTTGCTCATCATACCTGATATGGTTTTCCTCAGCCCATTTCTTTTGTGCATATTCATTATTGATAATAATGAGCTCTACATCAAATTCACCTGTTTTTTCCAGGTTTATTTTCCAGTAATCAGCCCAGCCAATGCCTTGATCCATCATACGTTTGTATTGTACTGCATAGTCCTCGGCATGCAGGTTTGAATCTTCACGGTAAAGCTTTACCAGGTATTCAGGATAGAAGGATGATACTTTTAGTAATTTGGTTTTAGGCACTTTTCAGAAAATTATTTTCGTACCAAAGATAGTGAACATACTTCCACACATTTCCGGCAGAGGCCCAATCCCACATTTGTTGTTTATTAAGTTGCTCTACCTTGTTTTTAAGAAGTTTGGTGTCAATCATTGCGCTTGGTTTATCCAGTTGTTCCATCAGCCACGGATATACGGGTCCGCTGAACCATTCTGGCATGGGTGCATTAAAACCAATTTTCACCCTTGATGCACGTATGCTTTCGGGCATTCGGTTTTTCATCGCTTCACGGGCTACAAGTTTAGCGTAGCCGTTATTTATTTTACTGCTTCCGCTCAATGAAAATGCATAACATACCAAACGCCAGTCCATGAATGGCATACGCACTTCAATGCCGTGAGCCATGCTCATACGGTCAAAGTTGCGTAGTATGGTGGGAAGAACATCAAAATGAAACATCCGATACAGTTTTTGATTGACTTCATCAAGGTGTTCGGGTACTTGATTTACAAAATTCTCTGGAAACTCCAGTTCGTATAAATCCGAATTTATAAAACTCTGCCAGTACGAGGATTTGTATCGGTCTTTGATTTGCTTATAAGTTGAAAGCGTCTTTCTGTAATTTTTGAAATCAGGGTGGTACAATATCTGTGATGGCAAGGTTTTGCGCAATGCTGCAATGGAATTTGCCGCCCCGGATTTGCCTGTATAAGCCAACAGTTCATTAACTACGCTTAGGTTCTTTGCCGGGTGCTGAAACCAAGATGGAGCATTGCTAAGCCATGCACCATCGGCATGTACATAGCCACCAAGCAATTCATCGGCACCATGACCATCAAGTGAAACGACAACATTATTTCGTCTGAGTTCGCGGTAAATTAACCAAGGTGCAACCGGCATACCAACGTACACATCATCAAAATCATACAGTACTTTTTCGAGAATCTCAAGCGCTTCATTTTCGTGAACATCAAAGTAATGCGCTTTTACTCCAGCATACTTCACTACTTGCTCTGCCTGTGGTCGTTCATCGTTACTTTTTCCTGGAAACGTGGCAACAAAAGTTTGCTGCCATTCTTTACTCATTCTGTCTGAGTTCGCATTTTTCCCGCATTCAGCCAGTGCACACACCACAGCACTCGAATCGAAACCGCCACTAAGGCAAGAACCTACGGGTACATCGCTTCGCAAGCGCAGTTTTACTGAGTCATAAAAAAGTTCACGAAATTGCTCAGCCTGTTCAGTTAATGTATCAGGCACTGCCACCAAGTTATCGAGGGTGTTCCACCACGTATGAAGTTCTATTTTTCCCTGTTTCACTATACCAAATTCACCTGCTTTAAGTTTATGTACGTGTTTGAACAACGTGAAGCTACTGTGTTCAACGCCAAAGCCTGTCTTCAAAAAATGAGCAGCAGCACGCTCGTCTATTTCAGGAGTAAAATCATCAAGCGATCGGAATGCTTTCAGTTCAGAAGCAAACGCAAATCTGTTGGGCGTAATCAGGTAGTGAAAAGGTTTTATTCCAAAACGGTCTCTGGCTATGAAGCAATAATCTTCTGTACTGTCGTAAATGCAAATTGCCCACATGCCATTAAACTTTTTCAGCATGTGCCGGCCCCATTTGTGGAAGGCTGCCAGTATTACTTCCGTATCGCTGTCGGTTCTAAACTGATAACCCTCTGCGATTAATTCCTGCCGTATTTCTATAAAGTTAAAAATCTCACCATTGAAAACAATGGTGTATCGACCGTCAGCAAACTGCAATGGTTGATCAGCATTCGAGCTTAAATCGATAATGGCTAATCTACGGTGACCAAATGCAATAGAATTAGTTTGACTATGCCATATTCCTCTTCCATCTGGTCCGCGGTGTTTAAGCGAATCGGTAAAGCGTATAATGGTGTCTGGTTGCACCTGCCTGCCATCAAAATTCCATATTCCGGCTATGCCACACATGTATCAGTTGAATCGCATTTTTAGTTTAGTCCACGTATGTAAAACTAGTTTGTAAACCAGCTGCTCGTGTTCTTTGCCATGAGGCAATATACGTGTAACTACAAATATGATGATAGCGGTAATCATATTCATTAGTATATAACTGCCTGTAAAGTTAACCCACCCCATTCGGCTATATGGAATAACATACCAGGCAGTCATTCCGGTAATACAACCGGTAATAATGGGCACATAAATGGTACTCATGATGGATGACAGGTTAATGGTATCTTTCAATGCTGTTCGCATTACACGGCTTATAGCCATTGACTGAATGATTGCGCCAGCCAGCGGCCCAAAACCGGCTGCAATTAGTCCAAATCGCGGAATTGTATATGCTGATACGACAATGGTAATGAGCCCGGTGAGCAGAGATATGTACGTGATCTTTATTGTTTTGCCAATGCCGAGCAGAAAGAAGTATCCGGCTGTTGTAGCCGATCCGAATGCGCCACCTATGCATAAAATACGAAGTACGTGTTCGCCCTTATCAGCTACCTCCTTGTTTTTCATGATCAGTTCAATGAGGTTATGTGCAAAAGGGATAACAGAAGTGAGCAGACACACCGACAGAGTTGTTGTAATCCAGGTTGATTTAATAAGGATATTTGCCTTGCGGGCTTCTTCATCCTGGCTGATTGCACTGAACAAGGGGAACAAAACTTCGGCAAGCTTGTGCACGATGGCGTATATTTTTTGCTGAATATTTCCCAGCACTACATTATAAATACCAACTGCAGCAGTTGGTAGGTTAATCCCCAATACATATTTTTCGGATTGTTGTGCTATTATACCTCCGAGTTGTGAAAGGGTTTGCCACCCGCCATAGTGTACTGAGTTTTTCCAAGCGGTTTTATCAATACGAGGCATCAGTGAAATGCCTTTAAAAACCTGCTTAGAACTGTAGAGCCAGAACACTAAAGCAAAAAACTGTGCGCCTACGGTGGCAGCTACATAACCGGTTAAACCCATACCTTGTCGGATAAACAGCACAGTCAGCAAAGCTCCACACACAACGTATATAATATTGCCCGCTGCTACTTTGGTAAATTGCTGCATGGCTATCGGTATACTCATAAAAGTAGCCGAGCATTGATTGAAAATCCACCCGAAAGCAATCAGTTTTAGACAGGAAGCTACAAGTTCTGTTTTATCTGCAGTAATCTGTTCTGAAAAAGCCCACATAAATAGGGCAGGGCCTGCAAAAAAAATGAGTAATGCACCACATGCACCTACGGTAAGATTCATGAAAAAGGTAGTTCGCACATAGGAAGCAGCCAGTTCCTTATTGCCCTGATGCATGTGTTCCGCCACATACTTCGTGGTGGCTTCGCCAAAGCCTAGATTGGCCAGCGTAAGCGGAGCAATAATCAGCAGCATCAATGCGGATATACCATAGTATTCGATACCTATTTGCGCTACAACATAGCGAACTAAGAATATGTTTACCAACAACCCGATGATAAAACTCGCCATGTTAAGCACCGAGTTTTTAATGGTTGTAACGGCAAGTCTGTTATCGGTCATTCGAACGGGGTTACGCTATTGCTTTTTGTAAATGTGTACAAACGTATTCAATTTGCTGTGTTGTTAGTTCAGCAAACATAGGCAATGATAAGAGTTTATTCATTTGGCCAGCGGCTACCGGAAACTCAGAAGCCGAGTGATGGAGGTATGAATAAGCCTGCAATAGCGGCAATGCGATAGGGTAGTGAATTCCAGTTTCAATACCATTCTCTTTTAACTGTGCCTGCACGTATTCGCGATTTTCAACCTGTACTACATATAAATGGTATACATGTTTGCAGTGTACAGGTGTAAAAGGCAATTTCAGCCCGCTTGCAGCTAAAACAGTTGAGTAAGTTTCAGCATGTCTGATACGTGCCTCGGTCCATTCGTTCAGATGGGGAAGTTTAGCACTTAGTATAGCTGCCTGTAATCCGTCAAGTCGGCTATTGCGTCCTTCAATTCCGTGGTCATGTTTTCCCAGCCGACCGTGGTTTGCCATCATCCTTACTTTAGTTGCAATTTCATCGTCATTTGTAGCCATAGCTCCTGCATCACCATATGCGCCCAGATTTTTACCGGGATAAAAGCTAAATGAAGATGCATGCCCGATGGTGCCAATGGTTTTTCCTTTGTAAACAGCACCGTGTGCCTGAGCACAATCTTCAATAACCCATAGATGGTGCTTGGTAGCAATAGCCATTATTTCATCCATATCAGCAGGGCAACCGTATAGGTGAACGGGAATAATAGCTTTTGTTCGAGCATTAATTTTGGATTCAACCAATGTTGCATCTATGGTGTAGGAATCAGGTTTAGAATCAACAAATACAACCTTAGCTCCAACAGTAGTAACACACTCCGAAGTAGATATCCAACTGTTGGCGGGAACAATAACCTCATCACCCGGTCCAACTCCCATCGCTTTGAGCAATAACTCCAGCGAATCTGTACCATTTGCGCAGCTTATAACATGTTTTACACCCAGATAATCAGCAAATTCTTCTTCAAATTGACGGGCATATTTACCGCTGATAAAGGCTGTTTCTTGAATAACTGACTTTATCGCCTCATCAATGCGCGGTTGTAAATTTTTATACTGAAGATGTAAATCAACAAAAGGTACGTGCATGGTATTAAATCTTTATTTTTAATAATTCGTGTATTGTCGGTATAATAAAATCCGGTTCAAGGTATTTAAGTCTCACCAGATTTCGCATTCCATTCAATACAGCAATCGTTTTACTTTTTATTTCTTTACCCGTTAATATATCGGTTTCTGTATCGCCTACAAAAATTGAATTCTCGGGAATAGTGCCATCGAAATGTTTCATAAGCAGATTGTATTTAATATGCCATTTCGGTGTTCTATCATCTGCTGCACTTAGTACTGTATTAAAATAGGAATGGATACCAAACCGTTGTAGTTGCTTCACTACCTGCTCATGTGAGTGCCTTAGAGTAACCAGGTATACATTCCCCCTGCTTTTGGCAGCATTCAACACTTCAGTAACTGCAGGCTGTAGTTTATCCAACTGCTGATATCGGTCTGTTTCAATAACGCTTTTACGAAGTTGGCCAAAATCCGGGATACTGGCACCGGTTAATAAATGAATCTCTTTTTCGGGTGTATTGTTACGTTTGAGTTCCCAATAGTGGAATTTATCTAATGTGGTAAATCCATGTGCAGACAGGATGTCAAAATAAGTTTGGTAAAACTTATCGGACACGTCAAGAATAGGGCCATCAAAATCGAAAAAAAAATGCATTTGTTATTTCTCTGCAATCAGAAATATTTCAGAGCAATACTCAGGCATGTCATCACCTAAATCAAAGAAGGCTTTGATTTGTTCGTCTGACCATTGTTCTTCAATTTGTCTGTTCGATAATGGTTTTATCATTTGACCTCCAAAGTGTACCACCCGAAGTCCGGCATCGGTTACATGCTGCTTAAGTAAATCGGGGCTGTACACACGCCTGTGCCCAAGCTTAATATCCTGGCTATTGAGTGAATCCGTTTTCTCCAGCATGCCCATTTTAACTCCTATTAATCGGTGCAATGAGTTTGCGTTGGGAACGGCAATAATAATTCTGCCTTTTTCAGATAACCACTCCTTGGCTTTTTTTAAAACCAATGTGGGGTCATCCAAGTGTTCAAGAATATGAGTCATGAAAATCGTATCGTACTTTTCATTTGTACTGTACTCTTCGAACAACGAGCATACCACTTTTATGTTCGGTGACTGAACCTTTTTAAGCAGCTGATCCAGAAAAAGCTCTGAACCATCTATCACAGTAAGTTCTTCAAATTCTGAACACAATTTCTGAGTCATTATACCATCGGCACTGCCAAGTTCGAGCCCTTTTTTGCCCACATGCCACTTTTTTAGTGTTTGAAACATACGTTCCCTTTTCATGTGATAGAGCTTCTCCCATCCTTTCACAATATCGTTGTGGTATAAGTCGGCTGATTGCTCGAGAAACTCTTTTGAATCTTTACTGAATTCCATAATGTAGTGTTATTAAATTTTGCTGTAAAATACTTTTTCCCATCTGTTTATGTTCGCTGTTGCCCAATTTATTTCATTTCTAAGACCATCAACCAATACTGTTTTGGGTTGCCAGTTAAGTTCATTTTTTGCCTTTGAAATGTCTAATAGCATAACTTTTAACTCGGCTGTATTTCGTTTTTTATCGGGTACCAGTTTTGAAAATTCTCCTTCTTGTGTGTTTTCGAACAGTACGTCAAGGTTTTTGTTTGATGCCTCAATAACCTTTTGCGCAAGGTCTTTAATGGAAGTTCCAACACCGGTTCCAACGTTATACGAGTGGCCATTCGCTTTTTCATTAAACAATGTAATGTTATGCAGATCGACCAAATCTTTCACATAAATAAAGTCGCGGACTTGTTCGCCATTACCAAACACTACAGGTGGCTGATTATTTATTACACGTTTGCACATAATAGTTAGTACGCGTCTATACCATTCGCGTTCACCATACGTAATTCCATATCGTAAATTAACCACAGGCAGCTGCTGATAATCCGAATACACATCGCAGTACTTTTCTGCAGCAAGTTTACTCACACCATAGGCCCAGTTCGGGCGCGGATAATGCATTTCGTTAGTTGTACCTTCGACCTGTCCATATATGCAGGCAGAAGATGCATTTACAATTTTAGATACTCCTTCTTCTTTAGCAGCTTTTAGTACATTCAGTGTGCCAATGGTATTTACTTCAAGGTCAAACAAAGGCTCATCTGTGCTTCTGAATATTTCAAGCTGCGCAGCCTGATGTGAAACCAGGTCAGCACCTTTAAAAGCTTTTTTCAAAGCCTCAACATCCATGATATCGCCCTCTACAATTCGGATATCGCTTAAAATTTCTGTAAGGTTTTCTTTTCTGCCTGTATAAAAATTATCAAACACGGTGACCTCATGTCCTTGTTTAACTAAGCTTTCAGTAATGTGTGAACCAATAAAACCGGCTCCTCCGGTTATTACAATTTTCATCGTGTTATTTTTTGTATTCAAATATAATCTCTTCCCAATAACGGGTCATCATATAATCAGGTTTTGTTTGGCATTCATGGTCAGTAATACTTACCTTCAATAGCATTTTCAGCAATAGCAACGGGATATTGGCTCCGGCACCTACTGTAAGCATCAGACCACCTGCGGCAAATCTCGGATTTACTTCGATAAAGTATAGTGTATCGCCTTTCATGAAAAACTGAATATTGCATGCGCCAACTAAATTCAACTGTGAGCAAATGTTCTTTACATCCAGTTCAAAGCGTTTGGTGGGCAATGTTTTTCCTTTCACGCTTTGTCCTGATTTTGTTGCCAACCGTAAGCGTGGTGCAATAACAATGGCTTCACTTTTGTCATTACAGAGAACATCAACGGTTACTTCTTCAGCTTCTATAAATTCCTGTACTACCAGATCTCTTCCGCTATTTAGTAGTTCGGTAAGGCGTTCTTTGCTCAACACCTTTTCAGCACCGGTACTTGAACTTCCCGTGTTTGGCTTTACAAAAACAGGGAAATCGGTTTCGAGCAATGCCGTTAGTTCCTCTTTTTCATATACACGCGGTACATTCAACCCTGCCTGTTTCGCAAAAGCATACATCACTTTTTTATTGTTGCAGCGGTCAATGGTTTCAGTAGTCGGTAAAAAGGTATGCAAACCTGCCTCTTTCAATCTTTGCTGATGCCCGGCTATAATGCTTATTTCTTTGGAGTAAATCGGAATAAGCACAGTCGCATGGGTTTGTTCAGCTATGTTAATGAGTGTTTGTATATACGCTGGATCAGTGGCAGCAGGCACTAGTCTGTATTCATCAGCCAAAAACAATCCGGCTGCCATGGGGTCAAGATCAACCGCAATAATACGGACCGGTATTTCAGTCTGCGACTTCAGCGCTTTAATAACACTTATAGCTGATGCCGTACCTGCGCTGGTTACTAGAATATTAATTTTTTCGTGTGGCACTGTTGTAAATCAATTCAATGGCTTCGATGGTTTTCATTCCTTCGTCACCTTCTACCACATTGTGTCGTTCATTTAATAACTCGGCAACTACATCATGTACTACTTTATCATGATTCGAGCTGGTACCCTGGTATTTTCCATACGCATTGGGTTTGTCGGTGAATTCAATATCCTCGGGCAACGGGAAGGATTTTACATCCCAAAATTCAATCTTATTCAGGTATTGTCCGCCAATTTTAATTGTGCCGTTTTCACCAATTATTGTGATGCTGCCTTCGTAATTTTTATTGTACACACAGGTGGTCCATACTATGGTACCCAATGTGCCCGATTTGAAGGTAAGCAGGGTTTGTCCGCAATCTTCAATTTCTATAGCATGATTGAATGTAGCAATATCTGTTTTTGCATGGGTAACATCGCCAAACCACCAAATCATTAAATCAATAAAATGGCTAACCTGTGTATGTAGTGCGCCTCCTTCTAATGCCAAACTTCCTCTCCAATTGGATTCGTTGTAATAACCCTGATGACGATTCCACAGTACATGGCATTGAACCATAAATATTTTACCTAAGGCACCGCTTTCAAGTGCCTTTTTGGTGAGGGCAATAGGTATATTGTAACGGTTTTGTTTTACCACCATTAGTTTTACATGATTTCGCTGTGCCGCTTCAATCATGCGGTGACAATCGGCTACGTTTAAAGCCATTGGTTTTTCTACCAGTATATTTTTACCCGCTTCGGCAGCTTTTATGGCCATTTCTGCATGCAAACCATGAGGGGTACAAATGTTAATTACGTCAGCATCGCACTGTGTTAACATCTTATCGTAATCGGTAAAATAGGGTATATTTCCGTACAAAGCCGAAAGGCTAGCAACTTTAGCCTCATCTATATCACACAATGCCACAATCTCCGCATTATTTTCAGCATCGGTTACTGCAATGTGTCTGCTGCCAATGCTTCCACAACCGACTATAGCAAACCTTATTTTTCTCATTGTACTTAATTACAAGGCAATATTACAGTTTTATTGCGTTTTTCATATTTTGACGGTAGGGTAATTTTTAGCTATTCAACTAACCCTTTTAATGCTGACTTAGCTACTCAACGAATGTTTTTTGTGAGTTCTATGGGTACAACGTATCAGCGACTAAAATGGCTGATTTTATGTGAATTTAAAGACATTATTTTTGATAAAGTAAATCCCTAAATTAACTCAATAGGTGGCCGGTTTGCCTGTATTTATTTTTCCGTTTGCGTAATCGGAGAGCTAAGTGGTAAACAACCTGAGTTTGCTGCATGTGCTCTACAGCTCTATTTCACATGCATGTAAGTTACCGAATACAGCTAGATTGATGATATAGGTGAAATATACCAGCTAGTTCAAAGAAAAAGCCCACAAAACTGTGGGCTTTTTCATGTAAAATGTATCTATCGGTTCATTTAAGCACCGGCATGTCCATCGTCTGATTTAGGCTTTGGTTCAGGCCTTGGCAAAAGCACCTTACGCGATAACTTGAGCTTTCCAGTTTTCTTGTCTACATCTATCAGTTTTACCTGAATGATTTCGCCCTCTTTCAACACCCCATCCATGCTTGGCAGGCGTTTCCAGTCTATTTCACTGATGTGTAGTAGGCCGTCTTTACCGGGAAGAATTTCAACAAAAGCGCCAAAGTCAACTATCGTTTTTACTTTGCCTTCGTATACTTCTCCAACTTCAGGTACAGCTACTATGCCTTTTATAATCTGAATGGCTTTACGCATTGATTCGCCATCGGTTGCAGCTACTTCTACAATTCCCTTTTCGCCTACCTCGGTAATGGAAATGGTAGTACCGGTATCTTTTTGTATACCTTGAATGACTTTTCCTCCTGGACCGATAACTGCACCTATAAATTCCTTATCAATAACAACAGTTTCGATGCGAGGAGCATGTGGTTTGTAATCTTCAGCAGGCTTAGCAATGGTTTTATTCATTTCACCCATGATGTGAAGGCGACCGGCTTTTGCCTGATTTAGCGCTTCTTCCACCATTTCCCACTTAAGACCATTTATTTTTATATCCATTTGGCAGGCTACAATACCTTTGCTACTACCTACCACTTTAAAGTCCATATCGCCCAGGTGATCTTCATCGCCTAATATGTCGGTTAAAATAGCATACTTGCCTGTTTTTTCGTCTGTAATCAATCCCATAGCCACACCGCTTACAGCATCTTTTAGCTTCACCCCGGCATCCATCAGCGCCATTGAACCGGCACACACAGTAGCCATTGATGATGAACCGTTCGATTCTAGAATATCGGATACCACACGAATGGTATACGGGCAATCTTCGAGAGAAGGCAAAACGCGTTTTATACCACGCAATGCCAAGTTACCGTGACCAATCTCTCTGCGTCCTGGGCCGCGGTTAGGTTTAACCTCACCGGTTGAGAACGAAGGAAAATTGTAGTGCAACAGGAATTTGCTGTAACCTGCATTCATGGGGGCATCCAGCAATTGCTCGTCCAGTTTGGTACCGAGCGTTACGGTAGTTAGCGATTGAGTTTCGCCTCTTGTAAATACAGCCGAACCGTGAGCAGCTGGCAGATAGTTTACTTCCGACCATATAGGTCTTACCGTAGTCATATCACGCCCATCCAGGCGCATGCGCTCATTTAGGATCATTGCACGTACGGCATCGTATTCAACGTGATGAAAATACTTATTGATTAAGAATTTATCCGGTGAAGTTTCGCTACCTTCCGGATATGTGGCAGCTAGAAATTCTTCCCTGATTTTCTTGAAGGCCTCGCTGCGCTCGGCCTTAGGCAATTTTGATTTAGCCACTGCATATACCTTATCATAGGCATACGCATATATTTGTTTTTCAAGTGCTTCATCATGGCGTTCGTGGTTGTAGGCACGTGCAGGTTTGCGGCCTCCCAGCATTTCACACAATTCCCACTGAGCTTTGCATTGCATTTTTATAGCTTCATGCGCTACTTTTAACGCTTCCAGCATATCTGCTTCACTTACTTCGGCACATTCACCTTCTACCATGTTCAGGTCGTGTTCAGTTCCTGCTACCATTAAATCAATGTCTGCATGTTGCAAATCGCTGATGGTGGGGTTAAGTACAAATTTGCCGTTGATACGGGCAATTCGTACTTCTGATATGGGTCCGTTGAATGGAATATCACTTACCATAAGGGCAGATGAGGCAGCTAAGCCAACCAAACAATCGGGCAATAAATTTTTGTCGGCAGAAATTAGCTGAAGCATAATTTGCGTATCAGCGTGATAATCTTCGGGGAATAGAGGACGCAGAGCACGGTCAACCAATCGGCTAACCAATACTTCATAGTCGCTTAGTTTAGCTTCACGTTTGTGAAAACTACCTGGAATGCGGCCAACAGCGGCAAATTTCTCCTGATAATCTACCGTAAGTGGCATAAAATCTACATCTTCTTTGGCATCTTTAGCCGAAACGGCTGTTGCTAAAATCATGGTATCGCCCATGCGAACCACTACTGAACCATCGGCCTGCTTGGCCAGTTTTCCTGTCTCAATGGAAATGGACCGTCCATCTCCGAGATCAAATGTTTTTGTTGTTACTTTCATTTCTTTTTATAAACCTCTTGCCGCAATTACCTCTGTAGCAGAGCATCCGGTGCGGCATTTCGGATGCACACTAAAAAACAAAGCAGAGCCAACTGACCCTGCTTGTTTAATACGATAAAGAATGTTCGGATGATGCGGCATATGGTATTTAAGCTTTCACATCCCAACGGGGAATCCGAATTTTACTTACGGATATCGAGTTCTTTAATGATAGCCCTGTAACGGAAAATATCATTTTTCATTAAATAGTCGAGCAGGGCACGTCTTTTACCTACCAGTTTAATCAGGCTGGTTTCAGCCGAAAAATCTTTTTTGTTTTGCTTCAAATGTTCGGTAATGTGATTGATGCGGTGGGTAAACAACGCGATCTGACTCTCAGCTGAGCCCGTGTCGTTTTTCGACTTGGCTGTACCGTACTTTTCGAAGATTTCCTGTTTCTTCTCAGTGGTCAAATTCATAATTGAAATAGTTATTAATTGTTTTATTTAAAATAAGGGCAGCAAATATAGCTAAATATTATGCCGAAACAAGCCTAACCCCATTTTAGCAAAATCGAACGCATGCAATACGGGTATTC
Organism: Bacteroidota bacterium; assembly: GCA_046309355.1. GTDB lineage: Bacteria > Bacteroidota > Bacteroidia > UKL13-3 > UKL13-3 > CAYSBE01. The sequence goes on along the minus strand of JBKCPL010000042.1, from coordinate 11,401 downwards.
GTTTGCCGTATACTTACAGGCAACAAACGCTGCAATCACAGGCTAATGTTATGATTCACGGTTATTAACTGTTCGCCTACTTTCGGGGAGGTGTTGTGGCTCCTTTACGGGCAGGTGGTGTACCGGTTGCGGGCAATTTTTCCTTATCTGACATGCCTTTCATCTCCTGACGGCTGCGTGGTACATATTTATTATCAAGCAGTTTAAAGGTAGTTCTGCGGTTCATTTGATGTTCTTCTTCCGAACAGCGTCTTTTAACAACACCGCCTTCGCAAGCACAATCGTTAACCAGCATACTTTCACCGTAACCGCGAGCAATTAAACGGAGTGAATCTACACCCTGACGTACAATGTAAGCAACTGCCGAGTCGGCACGTCTTTGTGAAAGACCGCGGTTGTATACTGAGTCGCTTCGGCAATCGGTGTGCGAACCTAATTCAAGCCTGATTTTTGGGTATTTACTTAAAAGTACAACGATGGTATCAAGCACTTTTGCTGCATCGGAACGAATATTGGCCTTATCCAGATCGTAATAAATACCTTCAAGCGTAAATATTGATGTATAGTCAAACGGCTCCAGGTATAAATCCTGAGTCAGGTCTGTTGACTGTTCCAGTCCTTTTGTTGTCTGAAACTCAGTTTTACTGTCAAAATAATCTTCGTGTCTGCCGTACAGTTCATAATCTGTGCGCGGTTTCAAGGTAATTTTATAAAACCCTTTATTGTCTGTTTTTACAATGAGCTTGGTAGTATCGGTGCTATTGGTGATGGCTAATTTGGTATCCGATAGTACTTCCTTGGTCTTGGAGTCGCGAGCAATACCGCTGAGTGTAAATACGAGTGGGGTCATGTAGAAGCGGTAAATATCATCCTGTCCGCGGCCACCTTCACGGTTTGATGTGAAGAATCCACGTTCATTATCTCCCGGGAAAAACACGATACTGAAGTCATCGCCACCCGAGTTGATAGGTGTTTTCATATTTACCGGAGATGACCAATCGGTTCCATCGCCTTTGCTGTAAAATATGTCAACTCCGCCTAGAGTTACATGGCCGTTTGACGAGAAAAACAAAACCCCGTCTTCGCGCATAAAAGGAAACATTTCATCGCCTTCTGTATTAATGGTAGGTCCAAGATTTATGGGATCGCCCCAAGCCTTGCCGCGTTTTGACCAAGTTACATACCAAATGTCTTTACCGCCATAGCCACCGGGCATATCTGATGAAAAATACATGGTACTTCCATCTTTGGTTATAAATGGATGGCCACAGTTAAATGAGTCGGTGCTAAACGGCAATACTTCCGGAGTTTGCCATTCACTACCCTGGCCTGCTGCCATAAAAATCCGGCATTTTTTACCTTTACCGTCTCTACCATTGCACTGGGTGTAGTACATGGTTGTGTATTTGCCGTCAAATGCAGCAGTACCGTCATTATAATCTGAGTTAACAATATTTTTGTCTACTAATGATGGTACTCCAAAACTTATTTCGGTGGGCTTTTTCTTATCAATTTTATAGGTGACCTTATACAAGTCGGTGTAATTATTTCCTGTCCAGCCGTACATTTTCGTGCTTGCACCTTTTTCTCTGTCAGAGGTAAAAAAGATCATGTCTTTTTTATACATAGTAGGGGCAAAATCACTCCATTTGGTATTTACTGCTTTTACGTTTTCAATGATGTAACGGGTTTTTTCGTTTTTCCATTTCAAAGCCAGTTCGCATCCTTTCAACTCATTTTCTATGGCTTCACTGCCACCGGTCAGCTTTTTATAGGCATTCAATTCAATAATGGCTTCAGTAAACTTTTGATTGGCTTTTAGGGCCTGAGCCAATCGTAGCTGTGCGTCAGAGTTTTTGGGGTCAGCTTTAACCGTCTTTCTGTACCAGCTTTCCGCGTTTTTCATGTCATTTGACAATCGGTAACACTCGGCTGTTTGAAAACAGGCCTCATTCTTCTCGTCTTTATTTTTTGACTTGCTGTATACGGCTTTGTAATTCTCACCGGCACTGAAATACTCCATTTTTTTGAAGTGATCACGGGCTGCCTGCATCGAACCTTTGCCTGCACCACATGCATATAGGCTAAGTATGGCTACGGTTACTGAAACAACTAGGGGTATGTAGTTTTTCTTCATTGTTTAACACCTTTTAATAAGGGATGATAAAAAACAATAATATGTATTTTATTTTATGAATAAAAGTTCGCGGTATTTTGGCAGTTTCCAAAGTTCGTCTTCTATGATGAATTCGAGGGCATCGCTGCTTCTACGAATTTCATCAAAAAGCGGCTTTACCTTGTGGCAAAAAGCAAGCGCACGTTTGTGAGTATCAGCTATATGGTGAGCTTTATCATTTTCCGCCAAGAGTTTTTCTACGCTTTCCCGTATATGCTTTACATATTTCGAAATTTCTTCAATAAATTTTAATTGTGCCTCATACGATGCCTTGCTTAATCCAAGGGCCTTGAGTGAAGCTACATTGGCTGATAATGTTTGCTGGTAAGTAAGCGCAGCCGGAATAACATGCGAAATGGCTAATTGACCTAAAACCTTTGCTTCAATATCAATTTTCTTCACATAGGCCTCCTGCATAATTTCATAGCGCGCTTCCAATTCACGATCATTGAACACATCGTTGTTTTGAAATAACTTTTTTGATTTCGGAGTAATGTATGCATTTAATGCTTCGGGAGTCGTTTTAATGTTTGATAAGCCTCTGCGTTTGGCTTCTTTAACCCATTCATCGCTGTACCCGTTGCCTTCAAAAAGGATGTTGCGTGTTGCTTTGTAGTAGCCTTTTATAACCTGAAGAATGGCTTGCTCCTTTTTCATTCCTTTTTTAATGAGGGTATCGGTGTCTTTTTTAAATACACGCAGTTGCTCAGCCATAATGGTATTGAGTACAATCATGGCATTGGCACAATTGGCAGATGAGCCAACGGCCCTGAACTCAAATTTATTTCCGGTAAAGGCAAATGGAGAGGTGCGGTTGCGGTCGGTATTATCCAATAAAATATCGGGAATTTTCTTTACGTTTATAGAAGTTTGCGAGGCGGCTTTTACCGATTTGGCTTTATTGCTAACCATTTCCTCTAATATATGTGTAAGCTGTGAACCTATAAACACCGACATTATTGCAGGCGGAGCTTCGTTTGCACCCAGGCGGTGGTCATTAGCAGCACTGGCTATACTGGCTCGTAATAAATCGGCATGGTCATGCACCGCTTTAATCACATTGACGAAGAATGTTAGGAACTGAATGTTATTTTCAGGTGTTTTACCCGGAGCTAATAAATTTACTCCGGTATTGGTTATCAGGCTCCAGTTGTTGTGTTTTCCGCTGCCATTTACTCCGGCAAAAGGTTTTTCGTGAAGCAATACTTTGAAACCGTGACGTTGAGCAATTTTCTCCATCACATCCATCAGCAATTGATTGTGGTCAATGGCCAGATTTACTTCCTCAAAATTTGGAGCACATTCATACTGTGATGGAGCTACTTCGTTGTGACGCGTTTTTAACGGAATGCCCAACTTATAGCATTCGGTTTCAAAATCAACCATAAAGTCATGAACCCGCGTAGGGATTGAGCCGAAGTAGTGATCTTCTAACTGCTGTCCCTTTTCGGGAGCATGCCCCAACAATGTACGACCGGTAAGCATTAAATCAGGACGCGCATAGTACATCGCTTCGTCAATTAGGAAATATTCCTGCTCAATTCCCAGCGATGCAAAGGCTTTGTTTACGTGCTTGTCAAAATAAGCGGAGCAGATGTCTACTACAGCGTTTTCTACTGCATGTAGGGCTTTTAATAGTGGTGCCTTGTAGTCAAGTGCCTCGCCTGTATACGACACAAAAATGGTGGGTACACACAGCGTTTTGCCGTTGGCCCCTTCCATTATAAAAGCAGGGGAAGAAGGGTCCCATGCAGTGTAACCACGTGCTTCAAAGGTATTGCGCAATCCTCCGCTTGGGAAGCTGGAAGCATCGGGCTCTTGCTGAACCAGTGCATTTCCCGAAAATTTTTCCAGGGATCGCCCATCATCCGTAGGTTCAAAAAATGAGTCGTGTTTTTCGGCCGTTGACCCTGTTAAAGGCTGAAACCAGTGAGTGTAATGGGTAACACCATGCGAAATGGCCCAGCTTTTCATGCCACTCGCTATTTGCTCAGCTACTGCTCTATCAATTTTCTCACCATTGCTGATCGCTTTTTGCACAGCCTGATACGCATCTTTGCTCAGAAAATTTTTCATCTGCGCATCATTAAATACGTACGAAGCATAATAATCAGATACCCGTACTGATGGTGGTGTAACGCGCATAACAGGCCTGTTCAGTGCTGTTTCCAGTGCTTTAAAACGTAAAGTTGACATGATGGGGGTTATTGGTATGTTAATTAAATATTATGGGAGCGAAAATATAAAATATACCATACCTAACTGTATGTGTTAGAAAAAATTGGATAACTGTGTTTGCCGTTTAGTTTTTGAGTCCTTCTTCAGTTTTTTACATCAAGCCAAATAAACTGTCCACCTCTAAATTCGAAGAGGTCGTCATCTAGGCTAAACTTATCCCCGTCTTTCAGGCTTCTCATGTCTAAATCGTTGTTGAGTGTGTGAAATGTGCCCTTTGTTTGATAAGCTAGTTTCAGGTACTGCACGTTTATTCCGCGTTTAGTTCCGCACATAATTACATGCACAGGCTTACGTATTCGTTTAAGTAACTTCATATCTCGAATGTCACTGTCATCTGCTACCAGCACCAGATCTCCAAAGTCGCGGTAGGCCATAATAGCTGCCATTACTGCCTCCAAATCATTCTCCGGGTCATCGCCACCTTCTCCTTTTTTACGTACAGCTTCCAGGTCATTCTTAAATTTCTTGAAGTCTTTGGCTACAAATGTATGTACGCCTCCGGTACGTCCTACTACCTTTTGATTGTCAGGCAAGTTGTCTCCGTCATTAAACAGGGCATAATACTTGATAAACTCTTTTTCAAACCCCTTTTTGTACCAAACCAGTAGTTGTCCAATGTAAGGAAACATGCTACCGGTCATGTCTACCACCAGCATTACATTTTTCCAATGGCTGTTGCGTTCAAATATGCGGAACAGGGTGGAGTCTTTCAACTTGTATTCTCCGCTTAAAAATTTATCGAATTTTAGTGTGGTTTCTTTTGAAGGCGATTCATAGGTAACGGTTCCCTTTTTGTCAAAGTGGGAGTAGGTTCCAACAAGTTCACCTTTATCAAACTGGGCTTCGGTTTGTAAAAAACCTGACATATCGTAACACCTTTCGTAACCTTGTTTTTTGCCGTCACGGTACATTTCCTCACATTTTACATTACAGTTTACGTAATAGGTTACACTGGGTCCGTCAAGTGTCCCTCTTTTGTAAGTATTGGAAAATTCAATACAATCTTGCTGGTCGTAGTAGCGCAGTTCAATACCTTCTTTTTCATTGTTTTCATAAAAAACTTCATATTTCAAATCGCCATCGGGCCAGTAATAACGCCAGAATCCGTATTTAACTCCATTTTTATCGGTACAGTTTATGGTATCGCCTTCGTGCAGTTCAAATGTCTGTGAGGCCGCATATTGCGCACAACTCAGGCAAATCACGAGCAAGAAAATATGAAGTTGATTACGTTTCACCGATTTTATGAACACAAAAATAGTGCTTATCAATCATGTGTTTCCCACATGCAAACAAAAGCTGTGCATAGTGGTTATAAATGTATGACTTCAAAACTGATAGATACATACATTGAGTATACGTTAACCCACCAAAAGGGACCATCAAGCGTGTATGAATTTGCTAAGTTGGCCAATATGGCCGAGAATGAATTTTACAACCACTATGCCTCACTTGAGGCCCTTGAAATGGATATTTTTAGGCAGTGGTTTATTCAAACACGTGATGCTGTTACCCAAACAGAGGTTTACGCGCATTACAGCACCCGCGAAAAAATGCTTGCATTTTTCTTTGGCTGGATAGAAAAGTTAAAACAGCAGCGCAGCTTCGTAAAATTTATGTTTGAACGCAAAAGCCGTCACCTGCAGGTGCCTCAATTCCCCGTTTTTTTAAAGTCTATGCGCGAGTCGTATTTAGAATACGCCCGCCATATGGTAAATGAAGCCATTGATAAAAACGAGATTACCGAACGTAAATACATTTCAGACAAATACGATGAAGCATTATGGGCCAACCTGCTTTTTGTTATGGGATTTTGGCTGAAAGACAGCAGCAACGCATTTGAAAAAACGGACGAAGCCATTGAACGTTCTGTTAACCTTGCATTCGACCTTATGGGTCGCTCACCGCTTGATAGCATGATTGAGTTCGGTAAGTTTTTATTTCAAAATCGCTGAATACATATATGAGTTTGGAACAAACCGAAATACCGAGTACCAAGGTTCAGCGCGCCATGCGTTTTGTAAAAACCGGAGCTCAAATTGGAGGTAATTACATCAAGCACTACTCCAAGAAAATTGTTGACCCGACATTAAGTAAGGACGAACTGCACGAAGACAATGCGACTGATGTGTACAACGCCCTAAGTGAGCTTAAAGGAAGTGCCCTTAAGGTCGCTCAGATGCTTAGTATGGAGAAAAATATCTTACCGCGGCAGTATACCAATAAATTTCAACTGGCACAGTACAGCGCACCTCCTTTATCGGGTCCGCTAATCGTTCAAACTTTTATAAAAATGTTTGGCCAAACACCTCAGCAGATGTTTGATACATTTGACATGAAAGCCAGCAATGCAGCCAGTATTGGTCAAGTTCACCGTGCAACGCTTAAAGGCCAAAATCTGGCTGTAAAAATTCAGTACCCGGGTGTAGCCGACAGCATAAAAAGCGATTTGCGAATCGTAAAACCAATAGCGTTCAGGTTGCTGAACATGAATGAGAAGGAATTGGATAAATACATTCGGGAAGTTGAAAGCAAGTTGTTGGAGGAAACAGATTACGAATTGGAGTACGAACGTTCAGTCATGATATCACGGTTATGCACCCACATACCCAATTTGATATTTACCAACTACCATAAAGAGTTTTCGACCAAACGCGTTCTGACTATGGATTGGATGGAGGGTATGCATTTAGATGAATTTCTGAAAACCAATCCTTCACAGGATGTACGTGATAGAATTGGTCAGGCAATGTGGGATTTTTATGATTATCAGGTACATACTCATAAAGCTGTGCATGCCGACCCTCATCCCGGTAATTTTCTGATGCGAAGTGACGGAACTCTTGGTGTGATTGACTTTGGTTGTGTAAAGGAAATACCTGAAGATTTCTACCTAAACTATTTTGCCCTATTGGTTCCTGAAATTATGCAGGACGAGCGTTCAATACGGAGAATAATGCTTCAGCAGCAGGTGATAAGTGCGGATGATCCTGCTCATGTTCAAGCAAAAATAACGGATGCATTTATTCGTATGACGAATCTGTTGCGTAAGCCGTTCGATTACGATTGTTTTGATTTTGGAGATAATGATTATATAGATTCTATATATGCTTTGGGTGAGGAAGTTAGCCGAATGGAAGAGCTAAAGCAATCCAAAGAAGGGAGGGGTTCGCAACACGCATTGTATATCAATCGCACATACTTTGGATTATATTCAATACTTAATGTGTTGAAAGCCAGAATAAAAACGAACTTAGGCGATTGGCGTAACAAACTTGTTCAATATCACTTTTCGTAAGGATCAAGGTTTCTTACCATAGCCTATAAAGGGTATATAGTCGTTTTATTTCCTTTTCAGTATGAAAATCATATCAGTTGTTTATCTTTGCTTTGAGGTATAATATTAACTCACAACTTTTTATATTATGAAATCACTTATCATAGCAACATCAATCTGGTTATGTCTGTCAATTAATAGTAGCGCACAGGTTTTTTATTCAAAATCAACCGGTGCGCTGAATACACTAGCAACATGGGGCACCAATACAGATGGAACAGGTACAGCACCCACCAGTTTTACAGCTGCAGGTCAGACCTTTAATATACAAAACAGGGCTACAGCCAACATAACCGCTATCTGGACAATTTCAGGCACCGGATCAAACGTAGTAGTAGGAGATGGCATCAATCCTGTTACATTTTCAACCGGAACATTTGCTATTACAGGCACATTCAACGTGTCGGCTTCAGGCACGCTCGAAGTTCAATCTAACTCTACATTTACGTTGGGAACATGCGCTACCGGTTCTACCGTTTCCTACAGCGGTAACCTTAATCAAAGTGTGAGGGCCGGAACGTACGATAATCTTACCCTAACGAATGGCACTATAGCCCGGACTAAAACGGCCAGCGGAGCGATAACGGTTAATGGTGTATTGACAGTTAATACAAACAATATTCTGGCAATGCTTACAAATGCATTATCAGGCTCGTTTACAAATGCCGGAGTAGGTACTATTTCAAGTACAAATACTACTTCAGCATTCCCTGCCGCTAAAACATGGACTCAGACTATACAGTATATTGCAACGGCTGCACAAACTGTGCTTGGCGGGAATTATACTAACTTAACTATAGGAACCGGTGCAAAAACAGCAACTGGAAATGTGGATGTATCGGGAACGCTAACATTAACAGGCTCCCTGACTATGGGCAGCAACTCTTTATCTGGTACATTTTTATCATCAGGTACTGGAAACCTTACTACAGCTTCAACACTTCCTTCGGGTAAAACATGGACATCAGCTACTGTTACCTACAATTCAGGAAGCCTGCAAACGATATCTGCAGGTACGTACACCGGTTTGAATATAACGGGTGGAAACCGAACACTGCAGGCAGGAACGATTGCTATTTCAGGTACTTTTACTAGCGGGAGTGGGACAATTACTACAACAGGATCTACCGTGCAGTTTAACGGTACAGGTGCACAAACAATAACCATCACCGGACAAACAAACTTAGTTTTCGATAATCTGGATGTGAGTGCCGGAACGACCAAAACATTTTCAAACACAGCCGCTAACATATCTGTCAATGGTACACTCAATATTGCGAGTGGAGCATCTTTGGTTTTGGGCACTAACAGGCTGTCAGCCATAAATACACTATCGGGAACTGGAACGTTATCAACCGCAAATACTACGTCTACACCAATTCCGGCATCTGTAATCTGGCCATATAATGTTACGTTTGCTTCAACAGGGAATGACCAAATACCGGCAGGAACATATCAAAGCTTAACTACTTCAGGTGGAGGAACAACCACTCTACAGGCTGATATTACCGTACTCAATGATTTGACATATAACGGAGCGCTTAGTTTATCTACCTTTCAGCTATTCGGTGTTTCAGGCACAATCAGCGGTACATCCACACTTACAACACTTCGAACAGGAGTGGGAGATCCCATACCGACAGGTAAATCGTGGACCGGAACAGTTGTGTATTCAGCCACCTCCAATCAGGATATTGTTGATGCCATCCAATACACTAATTTAACTTTGTCGGGTTCAGCTACTACAAAGTCTGTCTCGAATGATTTAACCGTTTTAGCTACGCTAACTATTACAACCTGTACTCTGAGTATGTCTACCTTTCAATTGATTGGTGCTACTGCTGTGACCAGTACTGGAACATTAATCACTCAAAGCACATCTCCAACACCAATTCCGTCAGGACTAACAATTGGTGGAACCGTTCTGTATAATGCATCCGCACCACAAACTGTAGTACATAATACGTATACTAATCTCAACCTATCAGGTTCTGACAATAGAGCATTATCAGACTTGGGTGATATAAATATATCTGGTACTCTTACAGCATCATCTGGTGTAACTCTCGTGCCTAATGCCTCAAATGTTCAACTTACGGGTGCAGCACAAACAATTAATTTAGGCGCTGCGGGGTCGTTTTTTAATTTCAGAGCTGTGGGTACTGGCAACAAAACAATTACCGCAGCAACGGGCACGCTTACCGTAGATAATGAGTTGGAAATCCTATCAGGTCGAACCCTTACCATGAATACAAATATTCTTGCTGGCACATTCACTACTGTAGGAACCGGAACACTAACCGTTTCTCTTGCCAGCAATGCGATATCATCCGGTATTACCTGGTCATTTGGGGTAAACTATGCTGGTACAACTCAGAATGTAATAGCGGGTAATTACAGCACGCTTATAATTGCTACCGGAACAAAAACGGCTACCGGGTCATTGGGCATATCATCAGCACTTACCATGACAGGCACCCTGAATATGTCATCCAATACCATGTCAGGTTCGTTTACTACTTCCGGAAGCGGTATTATCAATACAACGGCAGCTACCAACGCTTTGCCTTCAGGCATTACATGGACATGTACGGTGAACTACACCGGAACAACCCAAGATGTAATGGGAGGAAATTATACCATATTAACCATGGCCGCAGGTGCAAAGACAGCAACAGGTAATCTGGACATCAGTACTACGCTTACGCTAACCGGTTCATTGAATATGCAGTCCAATGATTTGTCGGGTACATTTACACAAACAGGAACCGGGAATTTAACTACAGCAGGCAATTTACCATCAGGTAAAACATGGGCATCTGCATTGGTAAGTTACAATGCTGCAGGTGCACAAACTGTATCCAATGGTACGTACATTGGTCTCAATATTTCAGGAGGCGGTGACAGAAATCTGACCGGTACGATTACTGTTTCAGGAGGTTTTACTGCATCAACCGGAAATATTGTCGGTGGTACTTCTGAGTTACGCCTTACTGGTGCTGCGCAAACTATAGTACTGGGTGCAACCGGTGCATTCACTGATTTCAGGTGTTTGGGTACAGGCAATAAAACCATAACAGCTGCAACGGGATCTTTGGCAGTAAATGGCGAACTGGAGGTTTTGGCTTCACGTACGTTGGTAATGAATACTAATCAATTAATTGGCTCGCTAACTAGCATTACAGGTACCGGAATAATTTCTACTACAGCCACATCTTCAGCAATACCTTCCGGGCGTACTTGGACGCAAACGGTACAATACAATGCAACGGTTGGTCAAGAGTTAATTTCCGGCACATACGAAAATCTTACAATAGGCGCTACCGGCACTAAAACTGCACAGGGAAATATTGTAGTCAACACGGCATTGGTAGTAACAGGTCCTTTAGCTATGGGAGCGTTTGACCTGTCTGGTGCATTCACACCTTCAGGTACAGGTGCAATTACTACAGCCGGAAATTTACCGGACGGTAAAACCTGGACTTCTGCTACAGTAACCTATAACTCAGCAGGCTCACAAAATGTGGCGTATGGTACGTATGTTGCGTTAAATATTGCAGGAGGCAGCCGTGTATTAAGCAATGGCGGAGATATAAATGTGAGCGGTAACTATACAGCGAATACACTCGGTGCTACCTACACTACAACCG
>JBKCPL010000041.1:0-39873 GCA_046309355.1 Bacteroidota bacterium | reverse complement strand
TAACATGGTATAAATCAACTAAAAACAAATAAATGAGATATTTTGCACTTCAATTAATTATACTCCTTTTTGCGAACCTTGCGATTGGACAAATCAAATCTGACTTTTCAAAATTATATATTGATGAACTATTTAAAGCGAGTAGTTCAATTAAATCTATTAGTCCGAAGGAAACAAACTTTGATGACCTTGAAGTTATTGGAGACGCTATTGGCGACAAAAAAATAGTTTTACTTGGAGAACCAAATCATGGTGACGGAGGTGCAATTCAAATGAAAACCAGGTTAGTGAAATATCTTCACGAAAAAAAAGGATTTGATGTTCTGATATTTGAAGCTGACCTCTTTTCAATAATGTTTGGAATGACTAACCTAAAAGATACTACGAAGATAAAACTTAGGGCGAGAGAGAATATATATACGTGTTGGACTGAAAGCAATGTAAGCCAGGACCTATGGATATATTTCAATAAGCAATTATTATCTGATCATCCAATTTATTTGGGCGGAATTGACTGTCGTCACTCGGGTGATTTTGCTAAGAATAACTTTGCAAGTGAATTAACAAATGTTCTTTCTAGAAATAAATATAACATAGAAAATACATCATACGAAATTTTCGTCAAAGACGTAAATTATCTTTTAAAGAATGAATTTAACTATAACGAGGACAGCGTTGATGTAGACAATTTGAATTCTGAATTGAAATCAATTAAAGAATATTTTGAGTTTAGTGTATCAGATTCTTTAAGGAATCTATGGTTAATTGAAATCAATAACCTTCGTAATTGTTTTGATTATCTGATGAAGGGGAAAAACAGAGATATATATATGGCTCAAAACTTTAGACTAATTCTTAATTACATCTATCCGAACAAAAAAATTATTATTTGGTCTCATAACAATCACAATGCTTTAGATGTAAATACATATACTTCTACGGACCCTGATTGGGCCAAATGGTGGTATACAAATGGAACCTATAATACTTTTTCATATCTGGGTGCCGAGATTTTTCGAGAATATGGCAATCAGGTTTATTCATTGGCGATTACATCATCTACAGGTAATTACTCGCCATTATTTTTTGGAAATGACAACTTCCATGCTGACTTTTCTAAAACAGCAAACGTACCAAAGTCAAGTGAACAATCTTTAGAATATTATTTCCAAAGTAAGAAAAGAGGAGTAGCCTTCATACCTCTTCCTGGTGGGCAGGGAAATCCGAGTAGTTTCCCATGGTTTTATTCACGGTTGTTTGATTTAACACTCGAATGGAAAATGGACTATACTGCATCTTACAATGGAATAATATACATTGACAAGACTGTAAATTTAAATGGACAATAAAAAAACTGCCACTAACAGCACTTTGGCAATAGGCGGGGTTTCGTCTCCGATTGACATTTTTGTAGTTGTCGAAAGTTCATTTCTCCGTACTAATACCGATAGCTATCGGGATGCTGAAAGCCCGCTCATCGCCAATGCAAAACGAACCCTTGTTTGCAGTGTTAAACCAAATGACAACAAAATAGTCTTACAACAAAAACTATATAAAAATGAAACTAAAAAGTTTACTTATCGCCACGTCAGCTTTTGTGTTGTTTCAAAACTCAGCCATCGGTCACAATCCTACCTGGACTGACGGAATTGCTTGTATTGTATACTCACATTGCACAAGTTGCCATAATCAAAATGGAATTGCCCCATTTTCTTTGATGACTTATAATGATGTTTTTCAAAACAGATTTTCAATTGCAGCGTCTATTCAGTCTAAAAGTATGCCTCCATTTCCTGCAAATCAGAATAAAAGGAAGTATGCACATGCCAATACTCTAAGCGACCACGAAATTGACGAAATTGTGGACTGGGTCAACAACTTTGCACCTCTGGGTGACGCAAATAACATTCCGACTCCTCCAACTTACTCCTCAACCTATCAGATTACTAATCCTGACTTTGTAGGGCAAATTCCTACATATACAGTTACCTCAAATAATGATGTTTACAGAATGTTTGTCATACCGGTAAATAATTCAGTACAGCAGACTATTCAAAGTATTGAAGTTTACCCCGGAAACAGAGAAATTGTTCATCATGCGTTGGTATTTCAAGACACCTCAATCATACCATTAACTTTAGACCAAAACGATACGTTACCCGGCTATTCCTCATTTGGTGGAACTGGCTCTGCTACGTCAAAATTGTTGACTGTTTACACACCCGGTCAAGGTGCGTTTAATTTTGCACCAGGTTTTGGAGCCATTATGCTTCCAAATTCATACATCGTAATACAAATGCATTATCCAAGTGGGGTTAATGGACAAGTTGACAGCACAATGGTTAGGCTTAAATATGGTTCATCGTCTCTACGTAATGTAACGACTGTTGCGGCACTAAATCACAGTACTACACTTACTAATGGACCATTATTTATACCAGCTAACACTGTAAGAACATTCAATAATCAGGTTAATGTAGTTACAAACAGAACATTAACCGGAATTATGCCACATATGCACTTAATTGGTAAATCAATAAAAGCATATTGTGTAACACCTTCAAACGACACAATACACTTGATAGATATTCCTGAATGGGATTTTCATTGGCAATATTTTTATCAGTTTCAAAAACCAATACTACTTCCGGCTGGCAGTGTAGTTTATGGAGAAGCTACATATGACAACACAACCAATAATCCCAATAATCCAAATAATCCTCCTAAGGACGTTGGTCTTGGCGAAGGAACTGAAGATGAAATGTTCTTAATATATACGAACCTATCAAGTTATTTACCAGGAGACACGAATATTATTATTGATACATTAAGCCACTATCCTCATGATGCTTCATGTTTTCAGACAACAGGAATAAATACTTACAACCAATCTAATGTGAAAATTTATCCAAACCCGACATCGGGAGTGGTTCAACTGGAAGGATTTAATTCTACGTATAAGACAACTGTTTACACTAATGAAGGGAAGGCTGTTTACACCAAAACAAATGAACCAAATGACCCTTTAAATCTCCAACATCTATACAAGGGAGTTTATTATTTACAAATTAAGACAAAAGACAACGAAGTGGTTTATAAAAAACTAATTCTACAGTAAGTATGACAAATAACAGCACCTACAAGAAATTGGCGATTCGTTGCACTGTAGACACATTTGTGAGCAATCAGAGTTTGGATCTCCGCATCAATCCCGATAGCTATCGGGATGGTGAAGATCGCCCACCTTCGCCAAGCGCCAAACCGTAAGCTCCCCAAAAACAGTACACTTATAACATAGACTTTTAGCAGCTTCGGGTTACAGCGTTACTTAATGCTTGTTGAAAGGGTTAGTACGATGTCACTCTCCCCTCCCGCGCACCTGTATCACACACCACAAAATTACTTAGCCAGTTCAGAAACGGCATTTACCAGCGTATCGAGTGTGGCGGTGGTGGTATACAAGTGCGGTGTAACGCGCACACCTCGCACTCCGGCCTGAGGGTTATCAATCGCTACGGTCCATATACGGTATTTATTGAAAAGAGCGCCTGACAATTCTGCCGGGGATAACCCTTCAATGCTGAAGTTAGCTATGGCACAGCTGCGGTTATCTTCCAAAGGAGTATGGATATTTACTTTTTTCAGCTTACGTACTTTTTTTGTCCAGTATTGCTGTAAAAAACGCAACCGTTCTTCTTTTCGTTTTATGCCAATGGCCACGTGGTAATCTATAGCATGATTCACAGCAATATCAACGGCTACAGGATTGGTTCCTGTATGATTCAGTTTTCGGATATCGTCATCGGCATATGCTCCTTCACCAAACAACGGCCAGATTTTACGTATGCGGTCTTTACGCACATACAGCAAACCGGCACCCAGCGGTGCACCCAGCCACTTATGCAGGCTGCTGCCGTAGTAGTCGCAGTTGAGGTCGTTTATCCGAAAATCGATATGCGCTATGGCATGTGCTCCGTCTACCATCACCTCCACCCCTTTGCGGTGTGCCATGTCGCATATTTTTTTTACGGGAAGTATGTGTCCGGTTGTGTTGATGATGTGGCATATCATCAGAAGTCGGGTGCGTGGTGTTATGGCTTGTTCATACACCTCTACAATGTCCTTATCGGATTTAGGATGCGGAGGCACTGAAACGTATTTCACTACAATACCGTATCTGCGCTGCTGTTGCCTGAACATATCCAGCATGCTGCCGTAATCCTGATAGGCTACCACGGCTTCGTCACCGGCTTTCCAGTCGATACCGGAAATGATTGTATCCAGCGATTCTGTCGTATTGCGGGTGATGATTAATTCATCTTTATTACACCCGACTAAATCGGCAAGGCGGTCGCGTGTCTTAAATTTATTTTCGAATTGAACCGTACGCATGTATCGGCTCGACTCGCGGTTCGTGTAGCGTATATCTCTGAGGTATGCCTCCATAACGGGTTTGGCCATCATACTGTAATAGCCATTTTCCAGGTTGATAAAATCGGTATTGGAGTCGTAGTCGCTTCGTATATTTTCCCAGTAATCATTGCCCGAGCTGCGGGCAATCCAATCCAGTTCATCAGTAAGCGACTGTGCCTTTGACGTGAAAGGCGAACATGCGGCCAGCAGTACAGATTTAAGAAAGGTACGTTTATGCATAATGAGGCAAATGCAATATACGATACCGTATCTATTTCAGCTATTAATTTTTATTAATTCCGGCCATAGGTGTATTATTCAAACCGATGTATGGTATCGATAATCTGTGACACCATTTGTTGCGATACATCGAGATGAAAAACAAAACGAATACTGTCGGGTGAAACTTTATTGGCCCACACATTATCCTGCTTCAGGTGATGGAGAAAGCGGGTGGCCGTTTGTTCATCAGTCAATTGAAAAATAACAATATTGGTTTGTACCGGCATGACGTGTTTAACAAAAGACTGCTGTGCAAGCTGCTCAGTTACCTGGGAGGCATGCCTGTGGTCATCGGCCAGGCGATGAATATGATTCTGCAATGCATACATACCGCATGCTGCCATGTATCCGGCCTGACGCATACCGCCACCGAAAACTTTGCGCACTCGCTTGGCCTCGTGTATAAAATCCTTTTTTCCTAAAAGCACAGAACCAACAGGTGCTCCAAGACCTTTACTGAGGCAAATAGAAATACTATCGAACATTTTTCCCAAATCGGTGGCTGAGTATGCTCCGGCAATCATGGCATTAAATACACGTGCTCCGTCCAGATGCAACTTGAGGTTGTGCGCGCGGCACGTATCGGCAATTTGTTGAATTTGATGCAGCGTGTAAAAACTGCCTCCCCCACGGTTGCTTGTATTTTCGAGACACACCAAAGTGGTACGTGGGAAATGCGGGTCATCGGCATTAATGGCGTGTACTAGTTGCTCTGCTGCTATTAAACCGTAAGTAGAAGGTAGGAGTTTAGCTTGTACCCCAGAATTGGAGGCTATACCACCACCCTCGTATTTGTAAATATGAGCATTATCGGCACACACTACTTCATCACCCGGCCTGGTATGCACGCGAATGGCCACCTGATTGGTCATGGTTCCACTCGGACAGAAGAGCGCATCTTCCATTCCGAAAAGCTGTGCGCAATACTGCTGCAATTCAATCACCGATTCGTCTTCGCCATACACATCATCCCCTACACGGGCAAGCATCATTGCCTGTAGCATGTCGGGTGTGGGCATGGTTACGGTGTCGCTGCGTAAGTCTATACGATGCATATTGTTATGGCTTAGTAAGCAAGTATACAGTTTTTACCTGACGCGGATACGTTTTCCGGGGCGCAAAGGTGTTTTTTTACTCATACCGTTGATTCGCGTAAGGTGACTAACACTTATGCCGTAGCGGTACGCGATTTTAGAAAGTGTATCGCCCTTGCGTACGGTATGGTATCTTGATTTTCCCCGTTTGGCTGCTTTGAGTTTTTGAGATTGAATTTCGTACAGGTGACTGAAACAGCTTTTATCAATTTGCAACGTATCGCCCATGATTGAACCGGAGGGGAAATGAATAATTTTATTCGGGTCAAGTTTTTCGCCCTGATAACGTACTTCAAAATGCAAGTGAGGCCCTGTAGAGCGTCCGGTGCTACCAGCCAAACCAATGATATCGCCACTCTTTACAGGTTTTCCCGGATAGGTAAGCAATTGATTGAAATGTGCATACAGCGTTTCGAGTCCGTTGTAATGTCGAATGAGCACCACATATCCGTAATCGGCACTGCGCTTAGCCACACGAACTACTCCATCAAACATGGCATATACCGGATCGCCCACATCCATGCGTATATCCACTCCGTAATGAAATTTTGCTCTTCTGCCCCATCTTCGAAATCCGAAGTCGGATGAAATATCGCCAATGGCAGGGGGATGAAATCGACAGTCCATACTGTCGCGCAATGCTAGCAAAACGGTATCGTTCATTTCCGTAAACGAAACTTTATACGGATTGATGGTAACCGTATCCCAGCCTGCAGGGTATACACCTTGTGCCGGTATCATCATGGTATCGAATGTAAACCGGGGGTCGCGTAAAACATCCCAGTAATAAATATCGCGGTAGCCGGTAAATGTTTCGTCAAACACACCTTCTGTTTCTATATACAACGAATCGGATTCGTATTCTTCTATTTCGTCTTCTTCTTCGTCAGTAACCTGCGCCTGTACCTGTGCCAGCGAAACACAAAAGGCAAATGCCAGTAAGAGTAAATAGCGTAAGTACATGAAGCCGTTTAAGAGGTTCGTTGAAGTTTAAGCAATGCATGCAATTTATCTTTTTGCAGTTGATTTTGCAGTGCATCTACCGATCTAAACATTTGCTCTTCTCGCAGTTTATCCACATACCTTACTTCCACTATCTGGTCGTATATATCTTCGTTAAAATCAAAAATGTGAACTTCAATAGAATACGTCATTCCATCAACTGTCGGACGATAACCGCTATTGAGCATACCCTTGTATAAGCGGTTGTTGATAAGTATTTGAACGGCATAAACCCCGTTAGCGGGTATTAGTTTCAGCTCATCCGAGATTTCAATATTGGCCGTAGGAAAACCAATTGTTCGTCCCAGTTTTTTTCCATGAATAATTGTTCCGTGAATGGCATATGGCCTTCCCAGATACCTGGCAGCTGTGGCAACATCGCCTGCTTCAAGTGCTTTGCGAATGCGTGTAGAACTGACCGATACGTGATCAATATCCTGTTCGGGAATTTCTTCTACTTCAAATCCGTAGGTATGTGCATATTGTTTCAAATGTTCAAATGAGCCCTCGCGGTTTTTACCAAAACGATGGTTGTAGCCAATCACCAAAATTTTAGTTCCTATTTTATTTACGATGATATCGCGAATAAACTGCATGGAGGATAACCGTGAAAACTCACGTGTAAAGGGCAAAATGAGCAGATGCTGTATGCCTTCGTTGCGAAGGGCTTCTATTTTTTCATCGAGTGTGTGCAACAGCTTCAATCCATGATCATCGGGGAAAAGTACAGTGCGCGGATGCGGATCAAATGTCATCACCACCGTTTCGCCACCGTATTGACCGGCCAGTTGTTTTAATCGGTTAAGTATGGTGCGATGAGCCACATGCACACCATCGAATGTACCTTGTGTAACAATAGCATTGGGTATTACAGGAAGTTCATCTAAACTTCGGTATATTTTCATGAACAAAAACTAAGTGGTGGCAAAATAAATGATTTTAACGGAATGCTACAGCACAGGGTTGCGCACACTCGCTGGTGATTAACACGTATCGTTTACGATTCAGCTTCTTGTATCCTGGCAACACACTGCTCCACGCCTATGGCATCGCTCACCTGAAAATTACCTGAACGTGTACGCCTGAGTTCGTACAAATAGGCCCCTGCACCCAAAGCCTTACCGAAATCGTGTGCCAATGACCGAATGTATGTGCCTTTACTGCACACTACACGAAAGTGCACAAGTGGCATTTGAATACCGGTTATTTCAAACTCGAGAATTTCTATGGTGCGCGGATTGGGCTCTACGTGTTTTCCATCACGTGCTGATTGATACAATCGTTTCCCATCTTGCTTAATGGCTGAAAATACCGGTGGTATTTGTTGCTGCACACCTATAAACTGCGCTGCTGCCGATGCAATACGTTCGGCTGTAATTGCTGAACAATCATACTCTGCATCAACTTCTGTTTCGCGGTCGTAAGAGGGTGTAGTGGCTCCCAGATAGAACGTGCCGGTATATTCTTTTTCGGTGGCCATGTAGGTATCTACGTTTTTGGTTTCCTTTCCCACGCACACTATCAGCAAACCGGTAGCCAGCGGATCGAGTGTGCCGGCATGTCCCACTTTAATTTTCCGTTTTACTCCCGGCTCGTTTTTTTGCTGAAGATGAACATGCTTAAGCAGTGCATACCTCAATTTGTTCACCACATCGAATGATGTCCAGCCTATAGGTTTATCAATAAGCAAAATAGCACCGTTGGTAAAATCGGGTTTCATGCAGCATTAATCAACGGTAAGCTGCATTCCGCTGTAGTAGGCATAAACAAGAAACACGCATCCCAGAATAATGCGGTAATAACCGAAATGCCGGAAACCATAGCGGGTTAAGAAACTAACAAATGCTTTAACTGCAAGCAACGCAACGATAAATGCTACCGCACCGCCTACTAGCAGTAAATTGATTTGTTCGGCCTGTATGGTTTTGTAAGACTCCAGCAGGTCGAGGCCGGAGGCAGCAAACATGGTAGGTATAGCCAGTAGAAATGAAAACTCGGCTGCCTGCACCCGATTGAAACCGGATAATATGCCTCCAAATATGGTAGCCGCTGCACGCGACACTCCGGGTATCATAGACACGCATTGGATAAAACCAATTTTAAGGGCATCCACAAAACGTATATCCGCTATATCAGCATACGCACTTTTCTTTTTTTCCGACCATTTGTCGAGTACGATTAACAGCACGCCACCGATAATAAGCGATACGCTTACCGTAACGGGATTAAACAAATACGCTTTAATGGATTTGTAGGCCAAAAAACCGATTACACCCGTTGGTAAAAAAGCTACGCCCAGTTTCAAATAAATGGATAACCCGACCAAAAAGCGTTTGTAATACAAGTACACTACAGCCAGTATGGCCCCCAATTGTATCACAATTTCAAATGTTTTTACAAATTCAAGATTATGAATGTGCATGATGTAGGTAGCCAATATCATGTGGCCGGTAGATGATACGGGCAAAAACTCGGTAAGCCCTTCAATAATGGCTACAAGAATAGCCTGCAGCAAACTCATGGTGCTTATTCGGCCTTGGGTTTATACATTATGGCAAATACCTCGATCACAAAACCGACAACCACCACAATAGGAGCTACTGTAAGTTTGGTGGTGTTAAATATGTCTTCTGTACCCGACATGAGCATAAATCCAATGCTGATAACCACTACACCTACCAGCATGAGTAGATAATTTATACGTGAAAACAGAAATGCTGATTCAGAGGCCTGCACAGGCTTATCTGTTTTTTTGAGAGAAATTTTTTTATCTGCCATGATTGTGTTATTTAAAGGTTGTTAATACAGGTCATCTATTTTCATACGCAGGTAGTGATTGGTTGAAATCAGGCTGCTGACAACGGTGATGACCACACCTGCAAGTATAATAACTCCGAATAATAAAAAAAATTGTGTGGCATCGTACAGCTTGTCAATGCCATCGAGCCAGCGCGGTATGGAATACAAAACAGAAAGCAACAAGGTGCAGGCTATAACTCCACCATACAACCCGTGAAGTAACGAACGCAACATAAACGGACGAATGATAAACGCGTGTGTAGCTCCCACCATTTGCATACTTTTTATAATAAACCGCTGCGCATATAAATTAAGCCTGATTGTATTGTTTATGAGCGTAATGGTGATTACTAAAAAAATCAAGCTCAACCCGATGAGGGTAAATGATAACAGCCGTATATTTTTATTTATTTCATCGATCAACAACCGCTGATATACAATTTCCTGTACTTCGCTGAATCGCTTAATTTCACGTTCAATGCTTGCTATGGCATCTGCGTTGGCAAAGTCTGACTTTACATGCAACTCCACAGAAGGCAGTAATGGATTAAATCCTAAAAACTGAACAAAGTCCTGACCAATCTCGCGTGAGAATACCTGTGCAGCTTCTTGACTGTTTACGAATCGGGCTGATTTTGTATAAGCCGATTGCGACAATAGTTTGAACACGCGGTTCTGATCTTCTTCTTTGCTATCGGCTCTGAAAAAAACAGTTATCTGAAAGTTCTCCTTCAGTTGAATACTAAGCTTATTGCCATTGATTAGGAGTATGCCGAATAGTCCCAGCATAAACAGTACAAGAGCTATACTGACAATGGATGGCAGGTAGGATATTTTTCTGCGTTTTTTTATGCGTGGTTTATCTTCCATGGGCATTTGCTTGATGCACGAAAATAGCACTAAAGACAGCACACAGCACACCCTTTATTTCCACAATAAACCTTATTACGATGTATATAACTTCATGAGCTGAGGAATTAATACCTCTGTAGAAAAAAGCTGCGACTGTTTTTGCCCTTCCTGTATGAGTTTCAAGCGAAGCGGTTCATCTTCCAATACACGATCAATTGCTTGTTTCATAGCTGCATCATCGTTGGGCTGAACAAGCACTGCAGCCGGTCCTACCACCTCGGGCAAACTGGAAACCGCTGAGGTTACAACCGGTACATGGCTACACATCGATTCGAGCAATGGAATGCCAAAACCTTCGTAGCCCGATGGATAAACAAAAAGCGAAGCCTTGCGGTAAATAGCAGGCAGGTCGGCAGTAGGCACACCGTGGAGCATGCGTACTCTGTCAGTAAGATGCAATTCGTGCGCTAGCCTCATCAATTCATCTGCATACGCTGTACGTTTGCCAATAAGAACTAGCTTTACAGCTGGATTTTTCAATGACTTAAGCAACCGCACCAGCATCAATTGATTTTTGCGCGGTTCGGGTGTACCTACATTGAGTAGGTATGGCGTATGTAGTTCATATTTGCTCAGCACACGTGCTATATTCTCCGCTTCAGGTTCTGTTCTGAAAGATGCATGGCAATCCATGCCTATCACGGTTATTTTATGTTCATCGGCTCCGAAGTAGTGCATAATATCCGATTGGGTAGCGCGGCTGATGGCGATTACGGAATCGGCTTCATGTAAGGCATACGAAGTCTTATTGCGGTAAAAGAAACGGTCGGTAATCGGATAAAAACCGGGATAACGCATAAAAATCACATCGTGCAGGGTTACCATTTTTTTGCCCAAAAAACGGTGAATGCCGGCCGGCAATTCATTGCTTAATCCATGGTAAACATCCAGATTTAAGCGTGTACACATACGTGCTATAGCGTAAGTGCGCCACAGGCTGTGAAAGGTTTTACCCCATGCAGTTGTTGGTGAAATTACCTGCACGTTTTTCAAATCACTGAAACACGAGCGGTATTCTTCACGAATGGTTGGAGTAAACAAAAAAAACTCGTGTTGCGGGTACGCAGCAGCAACTGAACGAATAAGCCAGCGTGCATAGTTGCCTAAGCCGCTGCCGTTGTTGAATGCACGTTTGGCGTCATACCCGATTTTCATTCCTGCTACTATTTATACCGCCACGCTGTGATCGCGCAATGCATCATTCAGCGATGTTTTTTTATCTGTTGATTCTTTACGTGTACCTATGATAAGTGCGCAGGGAACCTGATACGTTCCGGCTGCAAACGTTTTGGTGTAACTACCGGGTATAACCACCGAACGCTCCGGTACATAGCCTACATGCTCTACAGGCTGGCTGCCTGTAACATCAATTATTTTTGTGCTCATGGTAAGCGTAACACCTGCACCCAGCACTGCCTCTCGCCCTACACGCACGCCTTCCACTACGATGCAGCGTGAGCCAATAAAACAATTGTCTTCCACAATTACAGGTGAAGCCTGCACAGGCTCAAGCACTCCGCCAATGCCCACACCACCACTCAAATGAACGTGCTTCCCAATTTGCGCACAGCTTCCTACTGTTGCCCACGTATCTACCATCGTTCCTTCATCTACATAAGCTCCAATATTTACATACGATGGCATAAGTATTACACCTTTCTGCAAAAATGCTCCGTAACGGGCCACTGCATGCGGAACAACGCGTACACCCAACTCACCGTAATTTTGCTTAAGCTCCATTTTATCATAAAACTCAAGCGGACCTGCATGAAGTGTCTTCATTTGCTGTATGGGGAAATACAGGATAACCGCTTTCTTCACCCACTCATTCACCTGCCAGCCATTTCCTATGGGTTCGGCTACACGTAGCAATCCCTTATCGAGCATAGCTATGACCTCGCGTATGGCATGCCTGGTTTCGTCTGTTTTCAGCAGCTCCTTGTTTTCCCAGGCTTGTTCAATTGTATTTTTTAGCTCCATGAAGGTTAATGTTTGGGCGCAAGGTAGTGAATGCCGCTAAAAAATTAGAGTTGTTCCAATTGTTTACCTTTGTGCATCTTATTCACGATTGCATGAAAACCCGCTCGTCACGAAAACCCAAATTAATTGAACGTATAGCCGAACGCCATGATTTTGATGAAATCATTGAGTTGTCAAAAATATGTTTCCCCGATAACGACCCCTGGAGCTATGAAATGCTCGATAGTCAATACCGCACATTCCGCGAAGGCATGCAGGTGATTGAGTACGAAGGTAAAATTGTAGGTTCGGCTACCAGCCTCATCATTAACTGGGACGACTATGACGATGACCACACGTGGAAAGAAATTTGCGACAACGGTTACATTACTAATCATGACGAAGATGGCGATACGCTGTACGGTATTGAAGTGATGGTACACCCCGATTATCAGGGTTTGAAAATCGGTCGAAGGTTGTACGAAATGAGGCGTAATTTATGTGTGGATAAAAACCTGTCGCGCATTCTTATCGGTGGCCGATTGCCCAATTATCATAAGTATTCGCACAAGTTCGGTATACGTGCCTATGTAAAACGGGTGATAGAAAAGAAGATTAAAGACCCTGTGCTTACCTTTCAGCTCTCGCAGGGATTTACCATACAGCGCATCATCAAAGATTACCTGCCCGATGACCACGACAGCGAAGGATATGCAACTCTGCTGGAGTGGATAAACCTCGATTATGTTCCGGAAACCAGCCGCGAACGTAGTGTAATCATGAAAAAGGTAAGGGTGTGCTGCATTCAGTATGAACTTCGTAAAGTGCGCAACTTTGAAGAGTTTGCACAGCAGTGCGAATACTTCACCGATGTGGCTTCAAACTACAAATCAGATTTCGTTCTCTTTCCCGAGTTGTTTACAACACAACTGTTGTCGCTGCACGATTACAAAGGCATGAGCCCTGAAGACAGTATTCGTAAACTGGACAAGTACACCGAAGATTACCTGCAGTTATTTTCACGTCTTTCGCTGGAATACAATATCAATATCATTGCCGGCACTCACCTGCAAATTGAGGACGATAACTTGTACAATATCTCTTACCTGTTTAAGCGTGACGGCACGTTCGACAAGCAATACAAAATTCACATTACCTCCAACGAATCGAAATGGTGGGGAGTGCGGCCTGGCAATGAAATTCGGGTGTTTAATACCGATTGCGGAAAAATAGCCATCAATGTATGCTACGATATTGAGTTCCCGGAAATGGCACGAGTGGCCTGTCAGAAAGGAGCAAAAATTATTTTCGTTCCCTTTTCAACCGATGAAAAGCACGGTTACTTGCGTGTTAAACTCTGTGCTCAGGCAAGGGCCATCGAAAATCAGATTTATGTAGCTACAGCAGGTACCATTGGCAATATTCCATCTGTTGAAAACATGGATATCAACTACGCACAATCCGGCATTTATACTCCCAGCGACTTTGCCTTTCCTCCCGATGCTGTTGCCGGTGAGTGCAGTACCAATATAGAAACAGTAGTAATTGCCGACCTTGACCTGGCCGACATTGAACGTGCGCGTAATACCGGAACGGTGTTGAACTGGAAAGACCGCAGGCTTGATATGTACGAAGTGCAGGAAAAATAACCCTGCTGATTGGTTCCAAGAGTTAATCTGTAAAGAAGCGAATCAGCTGATGCAGCAGTGCTTTATCATCTGCCTGCTCAAGCGGATGTGATGTGCCGGGCAAAACCCACAGTTGTGCGTTTTTAAGCAACTTGTATATGCGAAGCGTATCCTGCAAACTGGCAGTAGTATCGCGGTCGCCCACGGACAGCAACACAGGAATATTCAATTGACTAAAATCGGTATCGGTAAGCAAAATATCGCGGGTAAGCGATTGCATCATATCGGCTGTGCTGCTCAGCACCTGTTTCCACACATTTACTCCGTGCTGCATCATGAGCTGATTGGCATAACCCGGCACTTTGGTAGTCAGTTTCTCTGCATCCAGCAATGCCGTTTCACGGGCAGTAGTTAACGGATCCCAGTTAAATTTCACATTCAATGTCATGATGCGGTTGACACGATCGGGAAAAAGCCTGGCAAAATAGAACGCTGCATAACCTCCCATACTATAGCCGAACAGGTTAATTCGTTCTATGCCATGCGTATCTGCATAATTCAGTATGTCGTGAGCAAATGCTTTAAACGAGTAGCCGTGAATAGGTATATGTAATCCACCGTGACCGGTAAAATTGATGGCATCTGCTTGTATGTAAGTATTCAGTTCAGGCAATAGGTTATCAAACTGATGTCGGGTTGCCAACGCACCGTGCAGAAGTAAAAGTTTTTTTGTCATACTGTATCAAGTTAAGCAGAGGTGATGAGCTTCATGGCCTCACGTTTAGCCAGGTTACTTAGTGGATATTTACTACAATAGTTCGCGACAAATACCGGATTCACCCGTGAATGTTGGCGCAGTGCCCACCCGATTGCTTTTTGCACGAAGAATTCTTTTTTATGCTTGCAATGGGATATACAGGCTATTAATAGCGTTTCATCCGTGTTGTGTTTGTATTTTAACTGATGCAACAAAGCCACTCGGTTCAACCAGATATTTTCATGCTTTGAAAATTTAACAAACATGGACTTATACGGAGTATGGTTTGGCTGGCAGTACTTGCCAATCAAATTTGAGGCTAGTATATCTACAGTATCCCACCACGACTTTTCAGTCACTAGATCAACATACACATTCAGCATAGTTTCGTCTGCCGCTTTTCGTGTAGCATCAAGCATATCCATACACGTATACTGAAATTCACGGTGCGGCAATGTCCAAAGCTGGCGCGCTAATAGTGTGAGTTCTGTTCCTTTTAATTGCTTGCATTCTTCAATAAACGGCTTTTGTATGCGGGCACGTTCGGGTTTACTGATGCCGAAATATGGAAAATGATTTTTCATGTACCGGCTCATTTCAGCAGCCTTGACTTGATTGGCATGGGCTGAAAATACGGATTGTAGTTTCTTTGTCAATGGTGTCATAAGTGTGTGATTTGTTCTGATGTGGATATATTTTTTAGATAGCTATAGCAAAGGGCTATCGGTGTGGATGTTTAACCAAAGTTATACAAATAGTAAACAAATTCTATATTTGTAGTGCATTTGGTTTCTGAATTCACGCTTGCATGTATTCAGAATGAAAAGGGAATCAGGTGAAAATCCTGAACAGTACCCGCTGCTGTAACCTTGTTGCACTATTTGTGCATCACTTTACCGAGCAACTTTCGCCACTGTCTGCCTTAGGCTGATGGGAAGGCAGCCCGGTAAAAAAGGAAAGTCAGAAGACCTGCCTCATGCAAAATAGATCATGTAGCTTTCGGGAAAAAAAGCCAAATGAGAAAACAGTAGCCTTGTAGGCCTTTGTATTTTCGTTTTGTTGCCGTTATCCGTTTGTTGCATGTTAATGTACTACTGAAATGAACATGCGGATTGTATATACCATTTGTACTTTACTGGCTGCATCAGCCACACAGGCCCAGCTGCACGACTCGCTGGCCGAGGTACAGATACAGGCACACCGCTTTCAGCAATACCGTGCCGGCTACAGAAGTATTTATATAGACAGCAGTATACGCAACATCTACCACACCATGAGTCTGGCTGATTTGTTGGCACATACTACACCGGCCGTGGTACGAAGTTACGGATATGGGACAGCGGCAACTGTATCTCTTAGGGGATCTACAGCTGAACAAACTGCTGTATTGTGGAATGGATTTAATTTGCAGAGTCATGTACTCGGGCTGTTCAACTTAAGCCTGTTCCCGGTTGATTGGGTAGATGATATTACATTACAAACAGGAGGAAACGGAGCGCTTTTCGGGAGCGGTGCTGTGGGTGGTTGTGTGCTGTTAAATACCCGATTAAGTTTTGACAAATCATGGAACACGAAAGCTGCATTTACACTAGGCAACTACGGTTTTAACAGACAATTCATTTCTTTAGGATATTCAACAGGGAAATATGCGATACGTGCCAAAACAATGCGATTGAGCAGCCGCAACGATTTTTCTTTTGCCAACACATCCTTACCCGGCAACCCCACACAACGTATGGCCAATGCTCAACAACTCCACTGGGTGGTTACAACCGATCAGTTATGGCGCATTTCTTCCACGCAAACACTTCAGCTCAATACTTGGTGGCAACAGCAGAATATGGAGTTGCCTTCAGCCATGACCGAGCCTGCATCGGATGCTCGACAAACGGATTATGCACTGCGTACTGCGCTTAACTGGAACCTGAAACGCAAAACAGGAATGGTAGCTGCCCGAACTGCCCTGTTTAACGATAAGCTGAATTACACCAAACAATCAAGCGGAATTCAAAGCAGTATGAATGCTGTGACGTGGGTGAGTGAGGTTGAATTCATCCAAAAAATCGGACAAAAACTGAGGTTCCAATCCGGATTGCACTACACGTTTGCACGAGCCGAAAATAGTGGATACCATTCGCCAAAAGAACTGAACCGAGCAGCATGGTACTATTCAGCCGCATACAACAGTAATCGCCTACGCATCCATCAGAGCGGTCGAATAGAACTGGCTGATGGCAGACGTGTGCCTTTCATGCCGGCTCTGGGAGTAGAATTTCAGCTGCATAAAAAACTGAAACTAACAGGTAATGTGGCACGTTCATACAGGCTTCCAACATTGAATGAAATGTACTGGCAACCGTACGGCAATAGTCAACTGTTGCCCGAGTCGGGCTGGAACGGAGATGTAGGATTTCGCATACTCAATCATTGGTCGCATGCACAGGCCGAGGTTGGGGTAAATTATTTTGAGCGACTCATGATTAATCAGATTATCTGGCTGATGAGAGGCATGGATCCTGAACCGCTAAATGCACGAAAAACATATACACAAGGTGCAGAATTTTATGGCCGTGCAGCTGTAAATTTAGCGAATGGCATTCGGGCAGTATGGAACATTCAGATGAACTACACGCATGCACAAAATAAAGAATCGATAAGGCCGGGCGACAACTCAGCCGATAAATATGTTATCTTTATTCCACGGCTCACGCATCAGCATCAGCTTTCTATCGAACACCGATTGGTGAGCATAGCTCTATCGCATCAGTACACAGGCATGCGGTACATCACTACCGATAATTCGCAATCGGCTGATGCATATCACACGACAAATGCAGCTGTTACTTACAGAATATACCGGAAATTACATCAGTTTGCACTTACATGGCATGCATTTAATTTAACCAATCAGGCTTACACGATTATGCCATTCAGGCCTATGCCCGGTCGCAATTACCAGTTTACTATATCCTATACACTTTAATTAAACATCAACTACATGAAAAAACAACTACTTATTCTTTCAGGCGCACTTCTCACCTTGTCAGCAGGTGCTCAATCAACCGTTACATTTGAAAATTTTATTCTTCCGTCCGATACGTTTAATGATGGCGCAAGCAAAGCATTAGATACCACATGGGTGGGATTCGATACACTGGGAGTAGTTTTTTCCAATGCGTACGACACGTCATTCGGGGGTTTCTGGAGTGAAGGCTTTGCCATTAGTACCAAAAGAGATTCAACTACAGCAGGCTATACAAATCTGTATAGTGCAATAACTGCTTCCGGCTACAATTCACCAACCTATGTGATGGGACAGGCCAATGCAGTCATTAAAACGAATGGCAACCCTATACGCCCGCTAGCGGTGAGAGTTACAAATAGTACATATGCAACATTCAGCATGCGAAACGGTGATATGTTTGCTAAAAAATTCGGAGGTGTTACCGGAAACGACAGCGATTGGTTTCTGATTACATTTAGCGGATATAAAAATGGCAGCAGATCAGGCGATTCAGTTACCTTTTATCTGGCTGATTATCGCTTTGCCGACTCCACAAAAGATTATATTGTGAATACCTGGCAAAATATAAACCTGACTGCATTGCAAACGGTTGATAGCATCGTTATCACCCTTACGTCATCCGACACCGGTTTGTTTGGCATGAATACGCCTGCATTTTATGCACTGGATGATTTCAGTTTCGATAAAAATAGTAGTCAATCCGTACACGAAAACACGTTGGATAAATACGCTTATCGCATTTATCCCAACCCGGCTGAATCACAGATAGAAGTAGTGGGCACACCAACCATTGACGATATGGCTGTATACAATGCTGCCGGAGCGCGTATGCACGAAGTTGTAATCCATGCAAATACCGTAGATATTTCTGAGCTGCCGGCAGGATTGTATTATCTTCAACTAAACAGAGGCATCCAATCGCTTAAATTTATAAAACGCTGATTGCAACTACATGCGGCATAGAATTGACTTGAATACAATACGCTTTCTGAACACAGCGTTTCTGGCGGCCGTGCTGTCATTGCAATCATGCGATGAAAAACCACCGGTGAATGTCGAAGACCTGTTACCGGTGGCCGGCACACGTCTGGCAGTTCTATGTGATGAGGGAAATTTTCAGTGGGGCAATGCTGATATAACTGTATACGATACAGACCGTCAATCAGTAATTGAAAATGCATTTAGCCGCTCAAATAATAATCCGCTAGGCGATGTTTGCCAGTCGGCATCATACTTTTCAACTAAGCTGTTTCTGGTTATTAATAATTCTCAGAAAATTGAAATTGTTTCACCCTCCGATTTTAAGAAACAACAAACCATTAACGGATTTCATTCGCCCAGGTATATCACCTGGGTAAATGCCGGCAAAGGCTATGTGAGTGAGTACTACGCGAATAGTATTAAAGTCATTAACCCTATTGAAGGTCGCATTACTGAAGATATTAAATGTCCCGGTTGGCATGATGAGATGATTTTTACCCGAGGTAAGCTGTACATCACTTCCATTAATCGAGATAAACTTTACGTGCTGAATGAGCAAACAAATGAACTTATCGATTCCATACCGCTATCGTATGGAAGCAATAGCTTGGCTTTAGATGCAAACGATAAACTGTGGGTGCTGTGCACCGGGGATGCCGGCAAGGGAACAGACGCACAATTGTACCGCATACACACGGGCTACGACACCGTGGAACGAATAATTCAACTCCATAAACCGACTGCTACGCGATTGTGTACCAATACATCACGTACACAACTTTTCTGGATATCGGGTGATATTTACTCCTTGCAGGCAATAGATGAGAGTGCCGTCCCTATCCCCTTTATCTCTGCATCGGGTCGTCAGTTTTACGGACTAAACTACAATCCGTTTACAGATGAATTATGGGCAACAGATGCCATTGATTACACACAGCGGTCAGTGGTTTATCGTTACCGGATTGACGGAGCGGCTATCGGACAATTTAGATCAGGAATCAATACAGGAAACATGGTTTTTTATGCAAGATAACTCACTCACACCGGGCGATAAACAGTGCACCTCTAAACGCATAAAACCGGAAGAGGGAAAACATTACTACTTTAATGAAAACGGGTATATGGTTTTCACTGCTGAGTATTTATTGCTACGTGGGTTTTGTTGTGGCAATGGCTGCAAACACTGCCCTTACGATAAAAAAAATTAATCCTTGCTGGATGGCAACTCAACCGAAAACACGGTATTGCCTGGAGTTGATTTGACATTGATACGGCCCTTGTGCACTTCCACTATTCGTTTAACAATAGAAAGTCCTATTCCAAAACCCTCTGTACTTCTCAATTCTTCAGCACGGTAAAACGGTGAGAAAATATAGGGTAAATCATTGTCTGAAATACCCGGTCCTTTATCTTTAAAATCTAAGCGTATTTCGCCCCGTACAAATTGGATAACAACCTGACACGAATGGTCTTCGGAAAATTTGCATGCGTTATCCATAAGGTTTTTAAATGCTGACTTAAGCAACGACTCATCTCCCAAAACTACACTCTCATCCGGATTTAGCGG
This sequence comes from Bacteroidota bacterium, assembly GCA_046309355.1. Lineage (GTDB taxonomy): Bacteria > Bacteroidota > Bacteroidia > UKL13-3 > UKL13-3 > CAYSBE01. Next base: position 19,454 of record JBKCPL010000041.1, on the reverse strand, counting down.
ATACTCATGCACCAGCAGTTCAACAGAATACTCAGGGTGGGCTTTAAGTAAATCGGCCTGTGCCTCGCCAATTACTTCTACCACCGGAATATAGGTAAATTGATGTGCGGATTCCGATGTTTGTGCTTTCATTAATTCAGACAGCGCCAAATGCAGGTTAATGAGTCCATCCAAATCTTCAAGCAATGAAGTCAAAACCTGCTTGTATTCATCGGCTGTTCGTGTACGCATCAATGCCACTTCTATCTGTCCTTTCATGGAGGTAACAGGTGTGCGGTATTCATGCGATGCATTGGCTACAAAACTCTTTTCTAAAATGAACGAATTTTCAATACGGTCAAGCATACTATTAAAGGTATTGGCCAGCATCGCTAATTCATCATCTTTATTTTTAATATATATACGCAAATGCAGGTTGGCACCGGTAATGTTCTGTATTCGCTCTATCATCTGTTTTACCGGTTTCATAGACAGAACAGCAAACCCATAACCTGCGCTAATAACCACAACCACTGAAACAAGGAGCAAGATATAAATCAGTTTATTCAGCGCATTTTTTTTATCAAACCCAACATAGTCATATGCACTCGATAACACGATATACCTTTTGCTTCCTTTTCTCATATCAAACGCCACATATTGGGTATCATTCTCAATATAACGCATATCCATCTCACGCCTCACTTTCATCAAATCGAAGCGAGATAAATCAACACCTTGATTAAATACAGCTACTACCTCGTTTTTGTAATCCAGAACAGATAAGCGTTGACCTCTCAGGTTATTTAAGGTATTCATGCTTGACCTATAAAATTCGGCCTGCATGGCAGAATCAGCGAGCAATAAGTTAGAGGCAATGTATAATGAGTTGCTATGCAAACGCTCTCGGTAACTTGATTCGCGTAGAGCCGAATAGTATTCGACAATAACGAATGAAAATGCGGAGAGCATTAACAATACCAGCAACGCAAAATTAAATGTTAGCCTTCGCTTAATGTTGGGTTTATACCAACTAAACAGATTCATATCACGCAACTTCTTTAATGGTATAACCCATTCCGATAACGGTATGTATCAGTTTTACTTTGTGGTCTTTATCCACCTTCTTACGCAGAAAATTAATGTACACATCAATAACATTGGTTCGCGTATCAAAATCAACACCCCACACATGCTGAGCTATGTCATTGCGCGATATAACCTTATTGGTATTTTTCATCATGTACTCAAGTAGTGCGTATTCTTTTTGTGTTACATCTATACGTTTGCCTTCTCGTTTAACTACCCGTGCATCCATATCAAGCGTTAAGTCACCTACCCGCAGTATTTGCGCCTTCTGCACAATTTCGTTCTTACGCTTTTTCAGCGCCTTAATTCGAGCAATCAACTCTTTAAAATCAAAAGGCTTTACCAGGTAGTCATCGGCACCACAGTCAAATCCTTTCACTTTTTCATCTGTCGTATTCAATGCTGTTAGCATCAACACAGGTGTTAACATACCATCGTTACGCAGCATCTTACACAGGTCAAATCCATTTATATGGGGCAACATCACGTCCATGACAATCACATCGTAGTCGCTGGCTTTTGCAAGCGCATATCCTTTGTTCCCGTCATCTGCCACTGTTACGTTTACCGATTCTTCTTCGAGTCCTTGCTTAATAAAGGAGGCCACTTTGGGCTCATCTTCGATCACTAAAACATTCATGTGCATTAATTTAGTATTAAATGTGCTGTACTAAATTAAACTAAATATGAAAAAAACTATTAGCCTCCTGCTTTTTTTATTTTGTAACCCAAATCAGTAAGATAAGCAACAAGCTTATCGCGATGATCGCCTTGAATGAGTATATCACCGTCTTTTACACTACCCCCGACACCGCATTTTTGCTTCAGTGTTTTTGCCAGCAATTCAGCATCCTCTTCACTTCCGATGAAGCCATTAATGCGTGAAACAGACTTTCCGCCACCTTTACGGTCTAAATAAATTTTTAATTGCTGTTGGGCTGGTGGCAATGTTGCAGGTTGTTCTGTACTGCTGTATTCGTAGCTAAAGTTAGCGTCAGTCGAATAAACAACACCCTCTATTCGTTTATTTTTATTACTCATGCAGGTACTATAATTTTCAATTGTGAAGGCATTAAACGGATATCGATACTGCTATCTGCATGTACAGGTTCTCCATCTATATTCATAAGTTCGGCTGATGGGCGGTCGATGTAAATGTGACGCCCTGTAAAACACGCTACGTACCTTGATTTATGCAACGTTTTTGCGAAAAGATGGTATCCAATGGCCGGCATATCGAGTATCCGAAACGGCTTTAGTACGGTAATGTGAAAAAGTCCATCATCGGGTAAAGCCTCCGGTGCTATATACGCATTGTTCCCGTACTGCGAACCGTTAGCTACACATAGTAGAAAGGCATCTAGTGTATGCTTGTTCCCGTCAATAGTTAGCCTATATGTCCTGGATTTATAGCTGGCAAATTCAGCCAGAGTTATTTTGGCATACGATATAAAACCTCGTTTGGGAGCTATAGCAAATTTACCGCTTACATGCGCATCAAATCCAACACCCGCAACATTTACAAAAAAATGTGAGTTGGCTGTGCCTGTGTCTAGTTTTTTTAAGGCATGATTGCCGGTTATAAGCTCCAGTGCCTGTTTCTTATCGCACGGTATGTGTAAGTGCCTGGCCAATCCATTTCCAGACCCTAGCGGCATCAGGCCTAGCTTAACCTGCGAACCTGCAAGTGCTTCTGCCACATTATTAATAGTACCATCTCCACCGGCTGCTACAACAATATCTGCGTTATTGCACACTGCTTCACGTGCTAGTACTTTCGTATGCTGAGCCGATTGGGTAAACGTACAATGAATATCATACAGGCTTTTATCCGTATGTGACAGAATATAATCAGGCAGTGACTGCTTTTTTATTCCACCCGATATGGGGTTTATAATAAATTCAATTCTTGTTTTCAAGTCAAACAATGTGTTGCAAAAGTAGACCACAAGCGATGAAATAAAAAAATCAAACGAACGGTGAAAACCTGTGCAAAAATAATTATGGTACCGTATGCAGGTTTTCCAGCACATTTTTTCCATGTTTGAACTCATGAGAAAACTAATACTACCAATTCTGTTCTATTTCACTATTCAACTTTCTTGGGCTCAGTCAAAAGTGAATAAGCCGAACAAAATTCTTCCGGGACATACCAACGATGTATTGGCATTGACTACACCCGCCAATGGAGAGTGGATAGCCAGTGGCGGATGGGATAAAGTGATAAACATTTATACCAACGACTCCCTTAACCGACTTGTAAAATCTATACCCGATGCGCACCTGGCACCCCTATCTGCCATAACATTCAGCCGCGATGGCAAATTACTTGCCAGCGGGTCAGCGGATAATACCATACGCATTTGGGACTCTGTTTTTAACATGGCGAAATTACTCGAAGGGCACACCGGTCGTGTAACTGCGTTGCTTATCGACCCGTCCCGCAGATTTTTACTTTCCGGTGCCGAAGACCGTCAGATTATCTTGTGGGACATCAAAAGCGGCAAAATGCTTAAGAAAGTAGATAATGGAAATAGTGTGCATGCGTTTGCACTGGGTACCGATGGAAAAACATTGTATGTAGCGGGAAATGAAACCGAAATAAAGGCATACACGATAGGAACTTGGACGATTGCCCGATATCTTACGGGCCATTCAGATGTGGTCAACAGTATTGCGCTTAGCGCTGATGGAAGATATTTACTCAGTGGTTCGAACGACAAAACAGCCCGAATCTGGGATTTAACTACCGGTAAAGAAGTAAAAAAACTGGCCGTTGACTGCTGGAAAGTGCAGGCTGTTGCTTTTACCCGTGATGGCAATTTCGCAGCAACCGGATGCAATGACGGAACAGTACGTATTTGGCAAACCGATGGCGCTAAACTGATAAGCTCCATCACTGCTGAGGGCGAAAACGTAAAAGGTGTGGCATTTTCTAAAAACAACGAAAGCATAGCTGTAGGAAATATGCTTCGCGGCAAAACAGATTACGGAGTGCGTATATGGCCCACATTTATTCCAAAACCATCTAGCCAGGTTAGCGAGCCTAAAGACTCCCTGCCAAGCGGAAAATCCGTACTTGTTAAAGATACGCTAAATGTTAAGCCTGCTAAATTGAGTACACCGGCAAAACCAACCATAAATACCAAGCCATCAGGTAAATAACCCGGGTATCTAAACGGTTATAAACAAAGCCTTCCACAGCTTGTATTCGTTCACGTCAAAAAAATATGTAGCAGTTGGTAAACTGGTTGAAAATACCATACATTCGCACGCTGAAAAACAGACCTGTCATTTCAAAAAATACTTGTAAAATGAAAATCATTACCCGATTCATCACCCGACTAACATTACTTACACTTATTCTGAGCACAAAATTAACTGCTCAATCCGTTGAAGAAGGCGAGAAGCTATTTACTGCCAATTGCGTTTCATGTCACGCCATTAATGACAAAGTGGTAGGACCGGCACTTAAGGACGTGCACAAACGCAGAGATGAAAAGTGGCTTTTAAGCTGGATTAAAAACTCTCAAAAGATGATTAAATCGGGTGATGCTACTGCTGTAGCATTATATAAAGAGTACAACGAGTCAGTGATGACCTCGTTTGAAAACTTGAATGACAATCAAATTAAATCGATCATTGAGTATGTAAAGGCAGAAAGTGATAAGCCCGCAGCAACCGCAACGGCTGCTTCAAGCACGCCTACGGGTACAACTATGGATGCCCCGGCTGCTGAAACTTCCTCTACGATGAGAGGTAAAATTAACTGGATGTTAGTTGTTATAGTAGTGCTGTTGTTCCTGGTTATCGGTCTTGTACTGGAAATACTAAATATGGTTGGTGAAATACGTGGCAAAGAAGTGATTAACTGGTCAGCTATTAATGCCGGTATGTGCATAGCCTTTCTGGTAGTGGGTATGGTAGCTGCGTTCTGGGAATTAGTTGTACATGGTAAACTTTCTGTATACACCGTTGATGCCGCTTCTGAGCATGGTGCTGAATACGACAATATGCTATGGGTTACATTTATTATAACAGGAATAATGTTTGTGCTTACGCAGATTTTACTTTTTTGGTATGCCTTCCGCTACAAGCAAAGCAGCAAACGCAAAGCCCTCTTCTTCCCCGACAATCACCGCCTGGAATTCATCTGGACTATCATCCCTGCTATTGTGCTTACCGTACTTGTTGTTCGCGGACTTAAAGTATGGAATGATATTATGAATGTAGAAAAAACAGCTGCGATGAATGTGGAAGTTTACGGATACCAATTCGGTTGGAATGCACGCTACACAGGTGCAGATGGCAAGCTTGGTGCTCACGATTTCAGAGCTATTGGCGTGGTTAATGCACTGGGAGTTGATCCGTATAAAGATGAAAAAGCGAAGGATGATATCGTATCCAATGAGCTGTATTTACCTGTAGGCAAGCAGGTAACATTAAAATTTCGCGCTAAAGATGTCATTCACTCGGCATTTCTACCGCATTTCCGTGTTCAAATGAACGTTGTGCCGGGTTTGCCTACGCAGTTTACCTTTACACCGACATTGACTACTGCTGAGATGCGCAACAAAAAGCAAAATCCAAAGTTTGACTATATATTATTGTGTAACAAAATATGTGGAAGCGCTCACTACCGCATGAAAATGAAAGTAGTTGTAGTATCACAATCAGAATACGATAAGTGGTTAGCAACTCAAACTAAACTTGTGGATATGAGCACGCCTGTTGCAGCTGATAACAACTCTCAAGCCGGACTACAAGTTACCAAAAAAATAGCCAGTAATTAAGCATATAAATAACTAAGAATAAATACCATAAATAATTATGAGCCACGAACATTCATCACATCACGATCACGGCCACGATGCTCATCATGGTCATCATCAGGAAAGCTTCATCTCGAAGTACGTGTTTAGCATGGATCACAAAATGATTGCTAAGCAATTTCTGATAACGGGTATCATTATGGGCACGTTGGGTATGGCAATGTCACTTATTTTCCGCCTACAGTTGGCCTATCCGGACATGACGTTCCCTTTTCTTGAAAGTCTTATAGGCCAATGGGGAAAAGGCGGAAAGCTAGATCCCAACTTTTACCTGGCATTAATTACCATTCACGGTACCATCATGGTGTTTTTTGTACTGACCGCAGGTTTAAGCGGTACGTTCAGTAACCTGCTTATTCCATTGCAGTGCGGTGCCCGTGATATGGCTTCGCCTTTTTTAAACATGCTTTCATACTGGTTCTTCTTTCTGTCATCGGCCGTTTTAACAGCCTCTTTATTTGTTGATGGCGGTCCTGCTTCAGCAGGTTGGACAGTATATCCACCCTTATCGGCCTTGCCTAAAGCAATACCGGGTTCAGGCACAGGTATGACCCTGTGGCTTGTTTCAATGATTTTCTTCATCGTATCTGCGTTGTTGGGCGGCATCAACTACATTACAACAGTGCTTAACATGCGCACCAAGGGTATGAAGATGACACGTCTTCCTCTTACTATATGGGCATTTTTAATAACTGCCGTACTGGGTCTACTTTCATTCCCTGTACTTTTTGGTGGTTCCTTGTTGCTGGTTATGGACCGTAGCTTTGGCACATCTTTTTACCTGAACGATATTCCTGCTGACCTGGCCGGAGGTATAGAGCGTGTGGGTGGTTCACCCATTTTGTTCCAACACTTATTCTGGTTTTTAGGTCACCCGGAGGTATACATTATCTTGTTGCCTGCTTTGGGTATTACATCCGAAGTTATTGCAACCAATTCACGTAAACCCATTTTCGGTTACCGTGCTATGATTGGTTCAATTCTGGCAATCGGACTTTTGTCATTCATCGTTTGGGGACACCACATGTTTATCACCGGTATGAATCCGTTCCTCGGATCGGTATTTATGCTTGGAACACTTATTATCGCTGTCCCTTCAGCCGTAAAAACATTTAATTACTTGGCCACTCTGTGGAAGGGAAATTTACGCCTGACTCCGGCCATGTTATTTGCCATAGGACTTGTATCCTTCTTTATTACCGGTGGATTAACCGGAATATGGTTAGGAAATGCGGCTTTGGATATTAATCTTCACGATACCTATTTCGTAGTAGCTCACTTCCACTTGGTAATGGGTAGCGCTGCTATTTTCGGTATGATGAGCGGTATTTATCATTGGTATCCTAAATTATTTGGACGCCTGATGAGCAACTCTCTGGGTTATATTCACTTCTGGCTTACCTTTATCTCTGCGTATTGCGTATTTTTCCCCATGCACTTTATGGGATTAGCCGGTGTGCCGCGCAGGTATTATGCAAATACTGCTTACGATCAGTTTAACGTGTTTGTAGATATGAATGAGTTCATTACCATTGCGGCTCTACTAGGTGGTTTTGCTCAGCTTATATTCTTATTTAACTTCTTCTACAATATTTTCAAAGGCAGACGCACTCCACAAAACCCTTGGAAGTCGAACACACTGGAATGGACTGCACCGGTAAAGCATTTGCATGGCAACTGGCCTGGAGAAATACCTCACGTGTATCGCTGGGCATATGATTACAGCAAGCCGGGTGCTGACGATGACTTTATACCTCAAAATACGCCAGAAGAAGGACAAGTGGATGAAATGCAGGAACCCGATCCTGCGGTTCACCATCCTTCCAAAACATCTGCACCTCAGGCCACAACCCAGGTAGTTATGTTTGCGGCATTGAAAAAATTATTCGGATTCGCCCGTTAAAAAAGGCATGTCTGATAACGAACAACTATCTGAAAGACGATTCAGACGCTTTGGTATATTAACCATAGCATCGGTTTTCTTTCTGATACTTGTAGGCGGGCTAGTTAGAAGCACAGGTTCGGGAATGGGCTGCCCCGATTGGCCAAAATGTTTTGGCGAATGGGTTCCTCCTACCGATGTGAACGAGCTACCTGTCGATTATAAAGAAAGATTCAAAGTGGAAGGTCATGAGATTGCCGACTTTGATGTGTTTAAAACCTGGACGGAATACATTAACCGTTTGATTGGTGTGCTCACAGGTTTTTTCATCTTTCTGACTGTGTTCTTTGCCATACCGTATCTGAAAAAAGATAAAACTGTTTTCTGGCTAAGCTTTCTGGCTTTTGTGCTGGTAGGATTCCAGGGTTGGATAGGATCGAAGGTAGTTAGCAGCAATCTGGCTCACTGGATGGTTACCATACATATGTTGGTTGCTCTGGTTATAGTTGGGTTGCTCATTTATACCATTACTCGCTCTCAACCATTTTACATGACGGTGCTTAACGGAGATACCACGTTACAAGGCACTATGATTGTGTTGATGATACTAACAACCATTCAGGTTATTAGTGGAACCCAAGTTAGAGAAGCCATAGATTCAGTCGCCCTAGCTAGCGGTGAATCGAACAGAAGCAACTGGATTCAGCTGATATTAAATGATGAAACAGGCGAAACCGGAATAATTCGTGATTCGCTGAATTTCATATTTCACCGCTCCTTCTCACTGGTTTTTCTGGTGTTTACCGTACTTATGGTTCGTAAATTCAGAAAAGCATTTGAGCGAAACAGTATTTTATATAAAATGGCCCTGGTATCACTAATACTGGTTGCAATTCAGATATTAAGCGGTAAAGTATTGGACACAATGGGGTTTCCGAAATATGTACAAAGCCTGCATTTATTTACAGGCAGTCTCATTGCCGGAAATTACCTGTTTATAACAATTGTACTCTTTAGTAAAACAAACTATATACCTGTAAAAAATTGAACGAAGCAATAGCACATAAGTTAACTGCAGAATTTAGCTGGAAGCAAAAGCTGACTGATTACAATCAGTTGGTAAAAACCCGGCTCACTTTGCTCGTGGTTTTTTCAGCTGTGGTTACCTATTTAACCGCTTCCGGGTTAAGTACTATTAATTGGAACGAAGTATGGATACTGGCAGTGGGCGGTTTTTTTGTAGTGGCTGCTTCCAATGGTATCAACCAAATAATAGAACGCGACTACGATATACTGATGATTCGAACAGCTAACAGGCCGGTGGCTACCCAACGTATGTCGGTAACCGAAGCTGCTATAGCTTCAATTGTTTTTGGCTGTGTTGGAGTTTTCAGTATTGCCTATTACTTAAATCCTTTGTGTGCATGGCTTTCGTTTGCATCCCTTTTGGCTTATGCCTTTATTTATACTCCGCTTAAACGGGTATCGCCTATCTCTGTTTTTGTTGGTGCCTTCCCCGGTGCTTTACCTCCACTGCTTGGTTGGGTTGCTTTTACCGGAACCATTACGACAGAAGCCATACTATTATTTGGAATACAATTCTTCTGGCAATTCCCACATTTTTGGTCAATTGCCTGGATACTGGATGACGACTATAAACGTGCAGGCTTCAAAATGCTGCCCGTATATGGCCGCAATAAAAAAAGTGCATTGCAGGTATTGCTCTTTACTTTGGTGCTCATACCCCTAGGTATTTTGCCCTATACAGAACATGTAACCGGAGGAATTTCTGCTTTTGTGGCATTAGCTGCAGCTCTTCTTCTTACCTACTATGCTATTCGCCTATATAAAACCTGTGAAACCAGCGATGCGAAAAAACTAATGTTCGCTTCATTTATTTATCTACCCGTTGTACAACTTGCTTATTTATTCGACAAATTATGATGAGTCAAACATTGAACACCCGGAGCACAGATGACATGAACCGTGAACAGGTATTTCATCCCAAGAAATTTTTACTTTGGTTACTTATTGTTGCCAGTGTAATGCTATTTGCAGCATTTACCAGTGCTTACATTGTTAAACGTGGCGATGGAAACTGGCGTATTTTTGACTTACCAACCATGTTTGCTTACAATACGGCCGTGGCTATATTAGGCTCTCTGTTTATGCAACTGGCCTACCGTGCTGCCAAACGCGATGAGTTAAGCAAACTGAAAACACAGCTATTTCTTGCTTTGGCTATTGGGATAGTATTTATGCTCTGCCAGTACGCAGGTTGGAAACAACTGGTTGCCGATAATGTATACCTGGCCGGAAGCGCTTCAGAAAGTTTTGTTTACGTTATATCGGCAGTGCACCTCATACACATGATTATTGCGGTCGGATTTGTGTCCGTTGTTATCGTTAAAGCCTTTCGTTTTCAGGTGCATAAAAAAAACATGTTAAGCATACATTTGTGCACCACATTCTACCACTTCGTAGGTTTAATGTGGATATACCTTTACTTTTTCTTCTTATTAAACAGATAAACCATTTACTCAACCGAAAATATGTCAAACTCAGCAACACTCTCATCAAGTAAAAAGAACATCTGGGGCGGTGGATCCTCTCCATTCAGCGTTAGCTACGGTAAACTCATGATGTGGATTTTCCTCCTTTCGGATGCATTTACCTTCAGCTCATTGCTTACTGCGTATGGATTTATTCGCTACAGCTTTCCATCATCGCCTGCCAATGAAATTGTAAAACCCATGCAACACGTGTCCGATAATTTCGTAGAAGAAATGCACTCGGCCGGATTGTTTTCAACGGAGCACTGGCCGTTACCGGAATTGGTATTTAACCACTTCCCTTTTCTGCACGGTATACACCTGCCACTGTTTTTTGTGAGCTTAATGACTTTTGTACTGATTTTTAGTTCCGTAACTATGGTACTTGCCGTTGAAGCAGGTCACCGTATGGCTAAAAAAGAGGTGGCCTTTTATATGGTTCTGACCATATTTGGCGGAGCTGCATTTTTAGGTTGTCAGGCTTGGGAATGGACCCAGTTTATTACTGAAGGTGCTTCGCTACATGGCAATCCTTTCGGACCTACAGCATTTGCTGCTCTGTTCTTCATCGTTACCGGATTTCACGGTTTTCACGTACTTTCCGGTGTGGTGCTGAATATTATCATTTACCTGAATGTGTTGAATGATACCTACGAAAAACGAGGCCACTATGAAATGGTAGAGAAAGTGGGACTATACTGGCACTTTGTTGATTTGGTTTGGGTATTCGTATTTACCTTCTTCTACCTTATTTGATATTGCTAAACACCTAACAAGAAATACATATTATGGAACATACAGAACATTTAGAACACACCGAAACACCTTCAAATATGAAACAGCAAATCTGGAGAACTTTCTGGATTCTGTTCGTATTAACAATCGTTGACATTGGCTTATACTTCATGCTGCTAAGTACACATTCAATGATGAAGAATGTATTATTCATCGTATTGGGAATTGTGAAAGCCTTTTACATTGTTTCTATATTCATGCACATGAAATTTGAACGCAAATGGCTGGTTAATTTCATTATTTATCCAATGCTGTTTGTGGCATTTTTGGTTATGCTCATGCTAATAGAAGGAGATTTTACCGGAGCATCGAGATAATCATGTTGAATAAGAAAACGTTCGTACTGGCATTGGGACTAATTATAGTCCCTTTGCTCGTTTTATGGGTGCTTAATTTGGGCAAGCAAAACTATAATTCATTGCCTTACATAGGTGAACGTATACCACCCGATGGCACTGAAGTGTTGGATACAATCTACTATCAGGTGCCCCCATTTAGCTTTACCGACCAGCAAGGGAAACCGTTTACTCAACAAGAATTTGATAATTATGTGTACGTAGCCAATTTCTTTTTCGCATCGTGTAAAGATGTATGTCCCGCCATGAATGCAAAAGTGGCAACGGTGTACGAGAAGATGAAAGAATTCAGTGAGGTTAAGTTTTTATCCATAACGGTTGACCCGGATAATGACAGTGTACCGGTATTGGCTAACTATGCTGCTAAACTAAAAGCTGATCCCGCTATCTGGAAGTTTGGCGTAGGTCCATATGAATCGGTGTACAACGCAGGTCAGGGCTTTCTTTTACCCGTTTCAAAAGAAGACAAAACAATTGACCATAGTCAACAGTTAATTCTAGTTGATAAAGACAGGCACATACGCGGAATGTATGATGGACTTGATGATACAGAGATTAAACGTTTAAAAGAAGATATAAAAGTACTCCTATATGAATACAGCCAAAAACGAAGCAAACGCAACGGATAAATTGTATTTTAGAATCGTGATGACACTATCCGTGGTAGTGTTCATGGCAGTTATCGTATTAAACCGTAAAATATTGCCAAGGCCTGATGCTATTCCTGATTTTGTTAGCTTTTTGCCAAAACTTAATGCCATAATCAATGCAACGTGCTCAGTATTGCTGCTACTCTCCTTAGCTGCTATAAAACGTAAAGATATCGCAACACATAAAAAGCTGAACATTACTACGTTTGTTCTGTCCAGTATTTTCCTGGTATCGTATGTGTTGTTTCACTTCTATGCTGATGAAACACAGTTCCCTTTGGACAATCCTATTCGGCCTGTGTATTTAACAATACTTATATCCCACATCATTTTGGCAGCTGTTGTGTTGCCTCTTGTATTGCTTTCCTTTTACTACGGTATTCAAATGCGTGTGAATGAACACCGCAAGCTGGTACGCTGGACCTTTCCTATATGGCTGTATGTAACGGTTACCGGTGTAATCGTGTATTTGATGATCTCACCTTATTATTCATTCTAATCATGAAAAAATACTCCGTACTTATCGTTTTACTGGTGCTGGCAATATGCGTAACGGATGTTTCAGCGCAATGCCCCATGTGTAAAACAGCCGTAGAAAGCGCTCGTGAAAATGGCTCAAATGCGGCCAACGGTTTAAATAACGGAATACTTTACCTGTTAGCTTTGCCTTATACGATTGCTGCCGTTTTTGGCGGTCTTTGGTTTATTAACAAGCGCAAAAAAGTACAAACCAGTTAATATGGATACGCATTACCGGCATGGCAAATCAAATGCCTTGCTTCATATGAAGTGCCCGCAATGTCAGTCGGGTAATATGTTTTCTACAGGCACTTTTAGGAAAAAGTTCATGCACATGAACACGCACTGCGAGGTGTGCCACCTGAATTATGAAATTGAACCCGGATTTTACTGGGGAGCCATGTATGTGAGCTATGCCATAACCGTTGCCATTATGTTGGTAGTAGGTGCTGCCGTTTACTTCATAGGCCAAAATCCGGACAGCTGGGTATACCTCTCGTGTATTATCGGATCTTTCATACTGGCATCGCCTTTTACTTACCGCTATGCCCGCGTCATTATGCTGTATTACTTTTCGCCAGTACGCTTTGATGAAAATCTGGCTAAAAAATCCTGAATTCGGCTTATCTTGAACCTGTGAAACGGTTCGCTGTAATTAGTCTTGTACTTCTTGCTCTTTCAATAACGCGTGCAAACGTTGTGTGCGCACAATTTACTATTACCGTAACGGATGCATACACCCTGCACCTGATACCTCATGCCGAAATACGTGCAGAATGGGAAGCAGAAAACCGTAAAAATCGATTTATATACCTGACTGATGAGTCGGGAGTGACAGCAATTGATGAAGAAACCATCAAACAAAATGCTACTTTCCGTATTTCAGCGCACGGCTATACACCTGTTACACTCACTGCTGTACAATTGATGGAAAAAAAATACTGCGTGGCGTTGGAAGCCGGTCAGCTGACCATCGATGAAATTACCATCTCAGCAAGTAAATTCAGAGAACCATCTTCCGATGTAGCTAAAACCATTTCTGTAGTGCCTAAGCGTGAAATAGAGCGGCTAAATCCGTTAAATACTGCAGATATGCTCGAGAAAACCGGACAGGTATTTATTCAACGAAGCCAGCTGGGTGGGGGTAGTCCTGTTCTCAGAGGTTTTGAGGCTAACCGGGTTTTACTGGTTGTGGATGGCATACGCTTAAACAATGCGATATACCGAAGTGGTCATTTGCAAAATGTATTGCGGGTGCATCCGCTGCTTACCGACCGGGTTGAAGTGGTGTTTGGTGCCGGATCTGTAATGTACGGTAGCGATGCATTGGGCGGTGTCATTTATCTGTCAACCATTCAGCCATCATTTAGTAGAGACAATAAAGTGGAGCATCACGCTGCTGCTTCATCCGGATATCAATCAGCAGCACAAGCCTGGCAACATCATATCCAGTACTCGGTTGCAGGTAAAAAAACAGCATCGCTTACTGCGGTTAGCTTTTCGGTTTTTAATGATTTACGTCAAGGCTCTGTGCGAAATAATGCATGGGGCAATCTGGGCATTCGTGATTCATTTCAAACACGATTAAACGGAAATGATGCAATCGTTAAGAACGAAAACAACCTCATTCAAAAACAAAGTGGATACAGTCAGCTAGATCTGTTGCAAAAAATTCGGTATGCCATCAACTCGCATTGGGAGCTATGCCTTAATTTACATTACTCCAACACTAGCGAAGTACCCCGGTATGACAGGCTTACAGAAATCGATGCGAAAACCGGAAGACTTAAATTTGCTGAGTGGTATTATGGCCCCGAACTACGCACATTGGCAGCAGTGCAACTTATCGGACGTAAAAAAACGCAGTTCTATAACGAATGGCGTACCAGCATTTCGTACCAGCGCATACATGAAAGCAGACATAGCCGCGCATTCAATTCTCCACTACTTACCCATAGAAACGAAAAGGTAAATGTATTCGCCATCAATAGCGATGCTCAGCTGCAGATAGGTAAAAATGAACTGCGCTATGGCATAGAGTATCAGTATAACTATGTAACATCCGATGCAAACCGCATACATATAAATACCGGAGAAATTTCTGCACAAAGCACACGTTATCCCGATGGGGGAAGTCAAATGCACACGTATGCATTATATGCCACCGCAAACCGTGAGCTTAGTGACAAATGGATTTTAAATTCAGGTATTCGCTTAAGCGCTGTATACCTGCATGCGGTTTTCCGTGACAAATCGTTTTTCCCATTTTTGGAAACATCACCACAACTCCATCAGTTCAATGCACAAGCAACGTATAATGTGGGTATGGTATTTAAGCCAACAAATGCCATCCGCACGTTTGTGAATTATGCAACCGGTTTCAGGGCTCCTAACGTGGATGACGCAGGAAAAATATTCGAGTCAGCAGGCAATACCCAGGTAATTATTCCTAATCCAAACTTAAAAAGTGAATACACACACCAGGCCGAAGTTGGTTTTACTCTGAAGCCACAACGATATATTTACTGGCAGTTCAGCGCCTGGTATACATTACTAAATGATGCACTAACTATACAGCCTGCAAAACTGAATGGCAGTGATTCTGTCGTATTTCAGAATCAGAATACCCGTGTGGTAATGCAGCAAAATGCTCAATCGGCTTACCTCTATGGATTTTCATCCACACTGCGGTTACTGCTTCATAAAAACGCTTTTGTGTACAACACACTGAATTACACATACGGCCGAATAAAAACAGATACCATCCCCTACCCACTCGATCATATACCTCCTGTTTACGGACGTAGCGGTTTTATCCTTTCAGGGCGTGCATTTACACTAGACTGCTACAGCCTCTATCAGGGAGCAAAGCGCCTATCCGATTACAACCTGTTTGGAGAAGATAACCTCATCTATGCTACAGCTAACGGAACTCCTGCCTGGTTTACACTAAATGTAGCAAGCAGCATAAGGCTTACAAACCACCGAATAAAAACGACACTGGTTACAGGTATTGAAAATATTACCGATACTTATTACAGGACATTCGCCTCAGGAATAAGCGGTGCCGGAAGAACTATTTTTCTTACGCTGAGAGTGAGTTATTAAAACCAGAATCCCATATTGAGGAAAAAATTCAAGCTCCTGTTTACATTCGAGCGGCTTACATTAACTTGTATAGGTCCCAATGGGCTTCGGTATTCGTAGCTTAAGCCTCCTGCATATATCAAATTTAACTTACTCATATCCATAAATGTATCCGAGGTTTGCATGACATCGCACGGCATTGTTATATAGCTGTTAGGGAAAATACGGAAACCGGGACGAGTACGGAAGTGCAAGATGTTATTGGTCATAAGCTGACCAAATTCAATACCGGCAAATGGGATATAATTTCGGAAACGCATATCAAGCATACCGCCTACGGTAAACATGTACTGATTTTTTCCCGGCTGTAGCTGATTGGTATTCATGCCCGCATTGAGGTAATTGCCCCAGTGCCAACGGCTAGTTAGCTTTATGTGTTTTTCTGTTCTGAAGAAAATGTTTACCCAGGTTTGATTGAGTATAAATTTTGAATTGGCCACGTAAATATCAATCAGGGTTTTGCTTCCACGTACTGGAATGTACATATCATCGCGTGTATCGGCCCTGTAGAACAAATGAATGTTATGTGCAATGTTTGTGCTGGTCAATTCTTTTATTTTGTCAAGCTCAATAAATGCATCTGTTCGGTTAGACAAACTTTCGAATCCGAATCCTGCGCCTATTAATCGTTTATTGCTAATATGTATTCGGCTACGCAGATACAGCGAACTAAACACATTGTACGAGGTGGTTATACGTTTTCCGTTTTGAAACAGGCCTTGCTCAATATTATTGACAGAAGCATCAATACTCAGGGAGGGTTTAAACCGCGACTGATAAATATAACTTACATCCAGCCTGGGCATAGATGACAAACGAATATCCGCCTTTAATATAGCACCTTTGAAAATGGCACGCCTAATCTGCAAGCCTAGTAATAAGCTGGCCTCATGGTAGGAGTTATAGTTGATGCCAAAATCAAACTCACCCCGTGTATTTTCCTTTACCTTCACATGCAGCGTTCCCTCATGTTCATTAGGTTGATAACTGTATTGCAGCTCATAAAAAAGATTGGTATTGTATAAATCATCCACTAAGCGTTGAATTTCGCCCGATGTCAGCTTTTCTCCTTCGAACCGTTGAACAACGGATTGGGTTTGTATTTCATTAACGTGCTGCAGGCCTTCAAACTGAATATGCGATACGGGGTATCTTTTATTTAATCCGTTGGTATCTGTCACGATTTGTTTGGCAGGTTTTTGGCCATATATTTTCTCATACAACTGCTTAAGTTCAGCGTATTGTGCACGAGCTGCAGCCTCACCCAACTTGACTATCGAATCGGCTTTATCAAAATCAAGTGGCGAAATCCCATCAAGTTTCGGTCTGATGTTAATGGATAAAAATTCCTTTTCGTATTCGTAATTCTGATAGCCGTGTAAAAACATGGATTCCATCATTATATTTAAAAATGAACTCAGTTCATCGCGTGTTGATTTGGTACCTACATCTACACCTATGATGTAATCAGCCCCCATTTCTTTGGCTTCAATAATGGGATAGTTTTGTGTAAGTCCGCCATCTACCAGTATTTTGCCATCCAGTTCTACACTGGTTAATAGTGAAGGAATAGCCATGCTTGCACGTATAGCATCGGGCAACGAACCTTTATTGAGCAATACCTTTTTACCTGTTTGAATATCGGTGCCGATGCAGCTGAAGGCCACCGGAAACTTACTAAAATCAGTAATACCTGAAACCGGCAAACACAAATTGGTAAGAAGGTTATGCATTTTAGTGCCCTTCACAAAACCGCTGTAGGATACTATTTTTTTACCTTCAAAATCGAGCCGCACTACGTAGCGGTCGTACCGTTCACGTGCTATACTGTTCAGATTCTCACGCTTTACTTTATCGTAGAACAGATCATTCCAGTCAACTGTTTCAATAATTCTTCGTAACGTGTCGCTTTTGTACCCTATGGCATACATCCCTCCTACTACGCTGCCCATGCTTGTGCCGGTAATGATAACAGGTTTAAATCCAATTTCTTCCAGTACTTGCAAAACACCCACATGTGCAAAACCTCTTGCTCCGCCACCACTCAAAACAAAAGCCACGCGAGGCTGCTGAGCCCGAACGGTACAAAAAGTAAAAAGCAGGGCGATACAAATGAATCGTTTCACATCAGCAATATAACACGTGAAATGCTCACAGCCAGCATCCGGTGCTTTTTTTCGCACGGAAGTCGTTTTCATGCATTGACTGAACGGTTATCTATGGCATGAGCGGCATGCTGTCAGAGTAGTCGTCTTACTTTTTGTTTGTATGCTTCATACTTTTGTCCGTGTTCTTTGGTTAAAAACTCTTCCTCCAGTCTGATTTGAATTTGAATAAGAGCATAGCCTAAAACCAGAAAAAGCCCTGTCAATGCGTTTGGTGTTGTTAAGAATAACCCAAGCAAACTTAATATCATCCCAAAAAATATTGGGTTTCTTGAAAGTCTGAAAAGTCCTGTCGTTATTAGTTCGGTTTTCGTTTCGGTGTCAATACCTATCCGCCAAGAATTTTTAATTTGACCTTGTGCAATAATTGTCCATGCAAGTGCAACTGTCAAAAGCCCAATCCCGATATATTTAACCGCTAATTTGTCGAGTACAATAATTGGCAAAAAGTAGGTGTACCAAGTCGGGAAATAAGCATACGCTAAAACGTACAAAAACATAGCGAAAAGCGTCAGTTTGAAATAGAGTCCGATTAATCCATATGCACTGTCGTCTTTTGGTAACACCAGCGGATTTTTTCCAATTCGTCTTGCAACAATTACGCTTTTTAAAACAAAAGCAAGTCCGAAGTAAACAATAAAATAAATTGGCAATGTTAGTCTTAGTATTTCATCCATTTTTTTGTGTTTGTTTATGCGGTTGAGTCGTCAAGTATGCTTATACCTATAACGTTTCGCGGCCTGGCGATGTTGCCTCCAGAAAGCTATCGGGATGCGTGACGTTTAATTGTAAAGCTAAGATAAAGAAATTACGGAAACGAAATACCCAAACACTGCACGTTAGCGCCAATTGCCGCCACGACCTCTGTTATAGGCTGTAATTTTTCACGAAAGATTATTTATATCGTCTAAGTCTCTGAGCCGACCGGATTCCTTTTTGTTTGTTAAAAGGTCTTTATAACCAATAAAATTAACACGAATGTCATCTATTTCGACTTGTATTTTATTCTGATAGCATTCGTTGAATGTAACCCCGTCAATTTGAGTAAGTAGGTCTATTCTTAGTGGTGGGTATCCAAGTTGAACAATGTTACCCTCTTTGATAAAATCTTCTTTTTTGAGTCCAAATGAGGCAAATCCAAATTCGTTAACACACGCTAAAATTTTTTCAGCATTCTCACTGGTCGGATTCAGCCAAATATCTAAGTCTCCAGTGTAACGAGGGTGTCCATGAATACCAACAGCATACCCCCCAACAATTAGATATTCTGCTTTATGCTTGATTAATAATTCGACAAACTCTTTGAAGTCTTGGCTGAACATCCTTTTTTAAGCTAAAATAGTGTTGTCTAAGAATCTCAATGGCTTCTAAACGCTCAGTAAGGCTTTTGGTCGACCAATAAGCAAAGTCTGAACCGACTTCCTTTATGGTTGTAATTTTTAGAACCTTCTCCATGATTCAAATATAAAGCTTTTATATGACTGTCCA
>JBKCPL010000040.1:0-47625 GCA_046309355.1 Bacteroidota bacterium | reverse complement strand
TTGCCGGTGAGGTACTGGATATTGATGGCATTACCGGTGGATTTAACTTTCAGGCAGCCTGGACCACAGGATATATAGCCGGAAACGCAGCAGCCCGATAAATTAAAACGTAAGCGTAAGCAAATTGACCTGAAAAACAGGACGGCCACCCATACCATAAGCTGGGCCGGAGAAAGGCGGTGGGGGAAGCAATCCGCTTCCGAGCGGTTTGGGAATTGCATACCGAGTGGAGTTATAAAACAGAGTTCCAACAAACGCAGGAACAAAAGGAACGAGTATTGCTAATGGGGTAACCTGAGAAGCTATTGCCGAGATTGGAATGGTACCAATAGACCCAATAATAACACCGCCTAATGTTTTTAGAAACTTTCCCTTGACCTCTTTGGTGTTACCAATCGCATATATTAAGTACGAACTGGTCAACAAACCCCCTGCAACTGCCCCAATACCAGCACCTGCCAATGCTCCTTCGTTGGAAAATCCTGTTAGGCCACCTCCAATAATTACTCCGCCTAGCGCTCCGCCTAATGCACCTACACCTAAACCTCCCGTACCGGCTAGTACTTGCAGGGCCATTTTTGCTCCGGATGGCGGTTGTACACCCTTACCGGGTACTGGGGGCAATGCAGGAGATTGTTTATTGTCCACTGCCGGTGGTTGCTGTTGTGCTTCCGCAACCGGAGGTTGTTGGCTTAATATTTCCAATTCGTAAATTTGTTTTTTAGCCAACTGAAGTGTGTCCGACACCATATTTATGTGTAAGCTGAGCAGCGAATCTGTTTGTGCTAAAAACAACCCGTAGTAGAAAGAACCGTATACCGTTTGAACACGCACACTATCGTTTAGCCTTAATTGGCTGTAGTCAATTTTGGATTGTGCGTTTGATAAATGCGCCAACGCAATAAGATATATTAATAATAGCTTCTTTATCATTTTTGAGTTAATCATAGTGAATACATTAAGTGGTGCAAATGTGTTAAGTATTACATCAAAAATCTACTTTTTTACGGCAACTTAACAGATAATGTTTAGTATAAAACAACAATTTATTGAATACGAATTGCATATTTTGCAAACGTATTGATACCTAACCCTAGTTAAAGATGCATCGCTACATACTTTTCATATCGCTTTGTGTATGCATAGGAATAGGTGCCGGAAGCGAAATTATACCGGTAAATAGCGGTACAGGATGGGATGGCAAACACTACTCAACATTAGCCAAGGATGTAGATGCAATGTGGGCAAACAAACAAATAGACAGCTACCAGTTTTACCGTTTGCTTCCTCCCGTATGTGCGCATGCAGTGCTTAAATTGTTCGGGCTAATGCCTGCAGAGGCGCATCATGTAGTAAATACATTTAAATGGATGAATGTGGTATTAATCCTGAGTATGGCTTTACTTTTTTTCAGGCTATGTACTCGTTTGCAGTTGCGTAAAGAAACGGAAATCGTAGGCTTCAGTGCGCTGTTTTTAAATTTCGCCCTCTTAAAGCAGGCCTTTTACTACCCGGTATTAACCGATGTGTTTGCCTACTTTTTCGGATTTCTTCTTATTTATGCTTACCTCACACGTGTGAAGTGGTTGCAATTCGCTGCGCTGGCTGCGGGCAGTTTTACCTATCCGCTATTTTTTATTACCGGGGCTGTGCTTTTTATTCACCCCGAGTCGGATAAGTTACGTAACGTATTGATACGTTTAAGCATGCCGCTTAGGTGGGGGCTACTGTTGTTGCTTATCGTATTGTATGCAGCCTATCAAATTAACCGCCATGCATTTATTCAGCCGCAGTACCTGATGCATATTAACCACACGTGGATGCATGTGAGTTTTTTACTGGTGTTAATTACCGTGTATCGACTGGGAAAAGGGTTTAATGCGTCTTTGAGTGTTGGCTCGGTGTTTGATTACACGCATAATACAAAAATGCTTTTATTCGGACTGTTAGCTGCTAGTTATTGGGGCTTGCAATGGATTATGGCTACAGTATATACAATACCCGAGACCGTATTTACCACGCAAACATTTTTACTCAATATTTTCCAGCAATCGTTTTCTAATCCATTAGCCTTTTTGGTGTTTCATACTATGTATTTTGGCCCGGTGGTTTTGCTCGTGGCATTTAACTACAAATCCGTATTGAGTAAGGCCTCTACTTACGGACTTGCACCGGTTCTTTTTTTGTTCTGCTATTCCATCCTGGCATTAGGAACTGAAAGCAGACAATTTATTAATGCATGGCCTGCCTTCGTTTGTGTTGCTTTGCTGTGGCTGAATTCATTCGCTATAAAAACTCCCTTCGCATGGATGCTGGTTATCATAAGCCTTGCACTATCTCACTTCTATTTGCACATAAATGCCCCCGGCATTTTTGAAACCTACCAATACGGCAAGTTTCCCGAGCAATATTATTTCATGCATCAAGGTCCGTTTGCTACCGATGTATCGTATCTGATAAATATGTTTCAGGTTATTGTAACTGCAGTTGCTGTCATTGCATTGATAAAGCAATTGAAAACGAATGCACCAAGCATGCAGAATAGCTAATAAGCGGCATCGAATACAGATGAACGGCCGGTTTTATAACTCACAATATTTGATGTAATTTGCCACCCCATGATAAAAGAGCCCAAACGCTATTTAGTAACCGCTGCGCTTCCCTATGCAAATGGTCCTGTTCACATTGGACATCTGGCAGGTTGCTATCTTCCTGCTGATATTTATGTACGGTATTTGAAGGCAAGGGGGAAAGATGTAGTATTTATTTGCGGAAGTGATGAGCACGGTGTACCCATTACCATTAAAGCTAAAAAAGAAGGTACTACGCCTCAGGCCGTTGTAGATAAATACCACAGCATGATGCAGGCTTCGTTTGCTGAGTTTGGTATAGAATTCAGCTACTACGGCCGAACCACTTCGCCCGTTCATCATCAAACAGCTCAAACGTTTTTCAGACATCTGTACGATAAAGGCGTTTTTCGTGAAGAAGTTACTAAGCAATATTACGATGAAGAGGCTAGGCAATTTTTAGCCGATCGCTATATAACCGGTGTATGTCCGCGTTGCGGAAATCCATCTGCCTATGGCGATCAGTGTGAGAAGTGTGGAACATCGCTCAGCCCTACCGATTTGATTAATCCAAAATCAACGTTAAGTGGGGCAACACCCGTGCTTAAAGAAACTAAAAACTGGTTTTTACCGATGGGCGAATTGCAGCAAACCGAAGCATTTCAAAAATATATTACCCGGTTTGAAAACTGGAAGTCGAATATAAAGGGCCAATGCCAGAGCTGGCTGAATGAGGGGTTGCAGTCTCGCGCCATGACCCGTGATTTGGAATGGGGTGTACCTGTTCCTTTGGCTGATGCCGATGGTAAAGTGCTGTATGTATGGTTTGATGCCCCCATCGGATATATATCAGCCACCAAGGAATATTTTAAGAGCGATACGCAATGGGAAGATTACTGGAAAAAAGAAGATACAGCGCTGGTCCATTTTATAGGCAAAGACAATATTGTATTTCATGCTATTATATTTCCCATGATGCTTATGGCACATGGAGATTATATTTTGCCACAGCAGGTACCCGCCAATGAGTTTCTGAATTTGGAAGGCGACAAAATTTCAACCTCCCGCAACTGGGCTGTGTGGCTGCATGAGTATCTGGAGGAGTTTAAGGGCAAACAGGATGTGCTGCGCTATACTTTGTGTGCCTCAGCTCCTGAAACAAAAGACAATGATTTTACGTGGCGTGATTTCCAGGCACGCAATAACAATGAGTTGGTTGCAATTCTAGGTAACTTCGTAAATCGTACAATTGTACTTACCCACAAATTTTATGACGGAAAAGTTCCATCCTTCAATTACCGCGAAGAAGGATTTGAAGAGGCCGTAGTTGCCACACATATTTTTCAGGCGAAAGAAAAAATAGAGAAAAGTATTGAACAGTTTCGGTTTCGTGAGGCATTGTTTGAGATGATGGAAGTGGCCCGAATGGGAAATAAATTTTTAGCCGATCATGAACCTTGGAAGCTCATAAAAACCAATGAAGCCAAAACAGCTGCTGTATTAAATTTGGCACTACAAATTTGTGCCAACCTCAGCGTGATGATGAAGCCGTTTTTACCCTTTTCATCTGCAGCGCTTGAACGTATGCTAGGCAAGTCGTTTAACTGGAATGATATAGGAAGTATGTTGCTGATGCAAGAAGGTGATACCATTCATGAGGCTCAGCTGATGTACGAGAAAATAGAAGACGAAACCATTGATGTACAGCTGAAAAAACTTGAAAAAACGAAACAAACACAGTCAGAAAATACTGCAGTTAACACGCTGCATCAATTAAAAGCTGATATCACTTACGATGAATTTGATAAGCTTGACCTTCGTGTAGGAAAAGTACTTGAAGCCGAACGCGTGCCTAAAGCTGACAAATTACTTAAACTGATTGTTGATTTAGGATTTGAAAAACGAACTATATTAAGTGGTATTGCTGAGTATTATAAACCTGAAGAGCTGGTAGGTAAATTGGTAACGGTGGTGGCGAATCTTGCGCCACGCAAAATAAGGGGTATTGAAAGCCAGGGAATGTTACTTATGGCGGGCAATGATTTTGGAAAGCTATACAGTGTGGGGCCCGAAAAAGAAATAGAGCCGGGCAGTGTGGTGAAATAAGCACATTCAAAACATACTTACAGCTGGTTTTTCTCAGCTATCTTCTGTTCAATATCTTTCATAAGCGGTTGCAGATTTTTCCCCGAAGGAAAATACTTAAGACCCCTTTGCACGTATATCAGAGCTTTATCGTATTGTTCATTGATAAACATAGTGTATGCCAGTATTTCATGTATGTTTTCATTGTATGGCATATACGAAATAAATTGATTCGCGTATAATTCGGTCTCAAAGGGAAGATTCAATTCAAAACACACTTTAGCTAGCGATTCAAGCACAAACAGATTAGTAGTATCCAATAGAAAGGCATCGATTAATTTTTGTCGGGCTCCGCTCCAATCTGATTGGCTGATATACAACCTCGCAAGTTCATATTGTGTGTTGAAAAAATACGGGTAAAGAGATATGGACTTCTCCAAACTTACTTTCGCTTGTTCAATCATCTGTGCTGATGATTGGGGATTTTTTTCATTGCCTGCTGCATATAATAAATTTATGGCAAGCAAGTGATGCGCCTGAGCTGAATTATCAAGATGCTTAATATCGTTCTGCATCAGAGTTACAGGATCTTTCCACTGACTGTTTCGCATTATACTTCGTGTACTAAACAGGAGTAAGACCAATAATAGACAATATTCAACCCATTGAGGTTTTTGTAAATTTAGGTCGGGTTTAATTGATACTACAACTGCTGAAAAGAAAAGACAAAAGCCTGCTGAAGCAGTGTAAGCCAATCGCTCTCCAACCATACCGGCTACCAACTCAATGCAATTACTGAACAGAAATATACTTGTAACGTACCACACAAATCCGACAAGGATAGCAATACTTTTATGCCTGTATCTGAAAGCAATCATTGCTAACAACACGTGAAAAATCAATGCCAGCCAAACCTTAAAATTGCCTGCATGTGCGGTTTCTAGTATTGCAAACCCATAATAAAATGAAAGTTCATAAGGAAAAACCATTAACCTCAAATACTCACCCATCGTAACAAGTCCTGTAAAGCACTTTTCAACGGGCGTGTGAGGCGCGACCAGTGTATTTTCAATATAATGCAGATTTCGGCCTTCTTTTAACCCATCGGTTTTTTTTGAGGCATTTATGATTGCTGGTATTTGATTATTTGAAGGTATAAATGCGCTGACAGTATCGTGCACTATTTTAGATGGTTGATTGCTTTTACTGATAACGATATATAAGGGTGTGATGAGAAAAAGTGTAATTAGAATCTGAGACAATAATTCGTTTTTTATTCGATCTATATGTTTCTTAGCTATTTCTACTAGCGAAATAAGCAGCAGTAGCCACTGATAAATAGGGACATTAAAAAAGTAAACACTGAATACAATAGACAGAAGTGCAACCAGTAATCCGTAAATAGGTTTTTTATTTAGGAGGTAATAAAACAACACAATTTGTATAAGAATAAGTAGTGAGATGTAATTTCTAACCAACATGACGAATACACTTAGGGCAATTAGAACAGATGCAGTAGTTTTAAGATCTTTGAAACCATTTTTAAACTGAACGTATGCCAGGTATGACGCATGTAGCAGAACTACATATGTTAAGTCTCTGTAATTGTAATAATACGCAATAGCCGAATTTAGTACAACCAACAGAAATCCATATTTATTAGGGTTGGACATAGTTGTTACAACAAACAGGAGTGTTGCTACAGCAAAACAAACCCAATCGTTAAGATAAAAACCGAGTGCAAAAAGCAGTATGATAACAACAAGGTGTATCCCTGATTTATTAAGTAGATACAGTATTTTTTTTATGTAACCGGGATGCTTGTAAATATATGCCAGAAAAAATAGCGCTACTAATAAAATACTCGTTACTGAAAATATAAATATAGCATTTTGCCATACAAAATCGGCTGTGATCCACGCTGATGGTAGTATCATAAGAAGAGAAGAAACAATAATCCTTCTGCTACTTGCTAAGCTCAATAAGTATAAGATAAGCGGTACTATAACCACTAATGGATAGACAGATTTCTTAGATAATAAAGCGATAATAAAAAGCACAATTGCAAGCAGCAACTGATACCAACGCTTATGGATGCTATATGAGTGAAGGGCGTGTGCACTAATTAATGCAAACAGCAGAGCTAATATCTCGTCTCTGTTTTTTATGCTAGCAACGACTTCGGTGTGAATAGGGTGTACGGCAAAGAGAAATGCTGCTATCACCGGTATCCAAAAATTAGCTGCACCGAACCACTTAAAAAGCAAATGAAACAGTACTAAAGTACTAATCAGATACAGTATTATATTAATCAAATGACTAACAAATGGACTTTCGCCAAAAAATTGATGCTCCATCGCAAAAGTTATATGTGTAACCGGACGATACCCAAAAACAATATCGCTGTTATTGCTGTAGTAGCTATTCGAAACAATATCCTTCAGACCTTCAAAGCCTTTTGATGTAAATCGGTGATGCTGTGTTACCAGATCATCATCCATGTTGTACCCGTTCTGTACTGTATTTCCAAAAACAAGCAAGATCAACAGCGATAAACCTATATAATAGTTTCGTGTGTGTGTATTCGTAGTAGTCGATGGAGATATCGTATTCCGCATATTGTCTATTATCTATTCCATCATTCGTTTAACCTTCCAAATTAAAAACTGTATAAAGCTGGAAATCTGATAGTACGAAAAATAGTTTCTACTAAACATGTAATCGCTTTTATACTTGCGAAGAGTATCAATATAAGTCTGATAATACGGAAAAAAGATTGATCCCTGATTTGAAAACAGACGCATCGATAGCTCGGCAAAATGTATAAAAACTATGGGGGTATCTCGTTCTATCAATACAACCTCATTGTTAGCTTGTAACGTATATTCCATGGCATTCCATCCTGCCAGATTACATCCTTTGTGCTTAAGTACTTTTACTCCATCAAATTTGACGGGAAGTATATCAAGGTACTTCTGATCATCAAATAATCCCCGTGAGGCACTTTTGGTTAGCTTGTACATACAACATTCAGACCACCACTCCAGTATATCGAGTGCATGGCGATTTGCTGCAAAAAAGCCTGCATTGAATAATCCGACACGCAGGTTTGCTTCAAGCCAATTTTGGTTTTTAGTTGGATTCGCAGGATAAAAATGGGGCGTCAGTAAAACCCTATGGTGAGAGAGCTCATCAAATAAAAAGCCTGGGTCTGTGTAAAAGTAAATGTCGTTATCAACGTAAATGACTTTATCCGAATTACTCAATAACTTAGTCAACCACACAGGCTTTAAAGCCCATCTTAATTTATCCTTATTCGTACTGTATTTATTAATGATAGCCAAAACAATAGGAGTGTGTATTGTACTTAAATTAAACAGACTTACATTATCCGGAACTGTAAATGATGTTGTATTTTCAGCATCTACCAGCAAGACATAAAGCTTATATCCAAATTTATTCAAGCTATCTGCCAGAGCCAGCGATTTAAATAAATGTGAAGTCGTTGATATGGTACAGAATAGTGACAAAATTTATCTGATTAACAAATATAATGTATTCAAATAGCCGCTCATACTTAAATTATTTTGTTTCTATCCATTGCCATATAGGCCATGTTTTATCCATCCAGTGATGGTATACATGAACCAATGATGCGTGGTAAAAAGTGGTAAAACCATCATCAGTTATTCGATTAAGCTCTCGATTAATTTGAACACCATTGTTATTGTAATCCGCAATAAAATTAAACTGTTTTGATAATGTTGGATGATTTGATAAACCAAATTCCCATGCAGTAGCTATTAAGGTTCCTTGGTCGCGTGTTTTCCAATTTGACAGATTAAATATATGCATGGTTTTACTGTGCCATGCATCTAAAAAAGGGTGACTTTCATCGGTAAAGAGAAATACTCCTCCATTCCAATGTTGCCAGTTCTTATCTTTTATCTCGATGCTAAATGTGTGATAGATATAATCTGATAAATGATTGCATTCATCAAACCAAATATCCTCCCCTTGCTTATTCAACCAGCGATGTGTCCACTTATTGTAAGTTAAACCTGTTTCCTTCTGCATTCGGGCAATGTCCATTTCATACATCACTATATCACCATTGTGATCATGCCATGTGCGGGTTTTTTTATTGAAGTAAAATGTATTGTTAAACCTAAATAAGGGATAGCTGGTGAAGAAGCGTAATGCAGTGATTGCTTTTTTTACAGGTGACTTTTTTAGTAAATCAAACTCATGCTGCAAAACCTTACTCTTCGCTTTTAGTAGCTCATCTGTAACGGTTTTGCCCTGAACGGATTCAACAAAACCAGTGAACTTTTTTCGGTCCGCTTCTCTTCTTTTCAAACATTCGCAGTTAACCGCATACGAGCTAAACTTACGAATTCGGCAATGATCCGGTGCAAACCGAATAGGTGAAATAAACTCATCGAATATTTTATCGCAATCCGGTGAAACAGCAATCACATCTGTATCTAAATAACAATAACGGTTACCACTTGGTATAAAATTATGAATTCCTGTTTTTAGATAAATACTTGCCTGATGATGAGTAAGGTGCTCTGGCGTTTTAATGTCTATTACCGTTGAATGATTAATTGTATCTTCATTTCTGCTGCTATCTGTAATTACCCAAATCTCTTTTTTTGAGTATTTCGTGAGGTAATTAAGGGAAAAATTCAAGGTGTCTGTATGTTCCTTAGATCCGCATACCACAAATACAAATACATCCTTACGCATACTTAGTGCCTTTAAACCAGTCCGTCATTTCTTTAATACCTTCTTGTAATGTAACCTGTGGCCTGAATTCAATATACTTGAACAGGTTATCGGAGTTGCTGTGCGTACTTAGCAGTTCATTGGGTGGCAGGGGTTTAAAATCAAGCGTAATTGGCTTACCCAGTAATTCGGCTATTAGTTCAGCGTAATGCAGGACCGATGCAGGCTGACCGAAACCGATATTAAAAATGCGATGAGTTGCAGGCTTTTCAGTGACTATTTTCTCGGTAATCAACTCAATACTCTTTACAATATCACTTACATGTGTAAAATCGCGCATAACCTGACCAGTATTGTACAATATAATTTTATTCCCTTCTTCAATAGCCTGCATAAATTTATACGCAGCCATATCAGGTCGGGTAAAAGAACCATATACTGTGAAAAAGCGTAAACCTATAGCTGTTATGCCAAATTGTGCACAATAATTTTCAATCATTACCTCGGTCATTTTTTTGGTAGTCCCGTAAAATGAAAGTTGAAGCGAGGTATCTGAATGTTCATACATTATTGTTTGATTAGGAGCATATACGCTCGAACTACTTGCATAAATAAAGTATTTTACTCCATTCTTTCTGCATTGCTCCAGTACATTAAATGTACCCTGAACATTAGTAGCATAATACTTTTCGGGGTGGAGAAGCGAAGCTGATACACCTGTTTCGGCAGCCAAATGAATAACAATATCGGGTTTATTTTCAAGCACATCTATAAACGCTGAATGTATATTTCCATGGCTTAAATACCGGAGATTTTGTGCTCTTAAAGCAACAGGCCGAGTAGGTTTTTCCAATAAATCAATGCCACTGGCAAGATGTTTTTTCTGCATCTGATTCTGCAGGTGATAACCTATAAATCCGGCAGCACCGGTAATTAAAATGGAGGGCATTGTAGTACGTGTATTCAACTGCAATATACAGGTTATGCTAAGTCAACCCAGCGTTTAAACCACTTTTCCATAACTAAAATCTTCCAAAGTTTCCAATTGTAGCTCTCTTTCAAGAGGTCGTCAATATAGCCTTGGTTCACTAGTTGGGCTTTAACAAGTGTGCTGTTTGCGAGTTCTCTGCGATAAAAATCTAAGTTCATGTAGTAGCTATCGGGGCCAACAAACCCTTGCTTTTTCCTCTCCAGAATAGAATGTGGAAGACTATTTTTTATGTTTTCAAACAATAAATACTTAGTTTGATTTGGTCTGAAGTAACTGGATTCATTTAGCGAAAATACTTTTTCAACTAACGTATGATCTAAAAATGGGACTCTCACTTCTAACGAGTTAGCCATACTTGCCCGATCTATTTTGGTCAATACCAGTTCGCCCATAAAACATTTCATATCTAGATATTGAATAGACTTTAATGGACTCAAGTTTGATTTATAGTGCTTGCGATAAAACCAATGCACATCATCATGAATAAATTGATGTAAACGCGGGTGTAGCATACGCTTTAGTTCTTCTGAGTCAAACCAACCCATAGCCATGGCTTGGGCGTAGAAGCCAACAGTGTCTGATTTTTTACCTAGTAATTGGGTAAGCCAATTTGCATTGGTTTTTTTCATAAACTCATGTTGCCAGGTGTAGCCTCCAAATATTTCATCAGCCCCTTCACCACTCAGCACGGCTTTAACTTTAGTGCGTGCTAGCTTACTTACCATAAAGGTCGGCACAATAGAAATATCTGCAATCGGCTCATCGTACACTTCGGCCATTTTATCAATAAGTAGCAAGCTGTCTTCATCAGCAACTACTGCAGTATTATTTACTCCTATATGCTTCGCTACTATTGCTGCGAATTGATCTTCACTTTTTTCCCATTTCGAAAAGCCGATAGAAAACGTTTCGGGATCTTGGTGAATCGTTTTCATGTAATTTACCAGGGCACTGCTATCATAGCCACCACTTAAAAACGAGCCTATGGGCACATCTGCGCGTGTGTGTTCTTTTACCGATTGCTTGAGTAGATAATCAATCTCTCTTATCAAATCGTCATCGGGTTGCGAACTGTTCGATGAATTAAGGTTCCAATATTCAACGGTTTCTTGTGCTAATGTTTGGGTGTCAATTTCCATAAAGGTTGCCGGAGGCAACTTGTACACATCCTTCCAAATAGTTTTTGGAGACGGAATGTAACGGTACACAAAATAATCTGTGAAGGATGAGAAATCAACTTGCTTATCAACTATACCGGATGCCACGATTGCCTTTAATTCCGATGCAAAAACAAATTGCTTTCCGGCATGTGCATAATACAATGGCTTTATTCCAAATCTGTCTCTTGCTAACAATAGCTTCTTTTTATGCTCATCATAAATAGCAAAAGCAAACATGCCTTTTAGTTTATGAATGAACGAAATTCCCCAGGTTTGATAGGCCGCAAGAACTACTTCAGTATCCGTTTCTGTTTGGAATATGTATTGGGTGTTAAGTTCTTCTTTAAGCTCTAAGTAATTATAAATTTCACCGTTAAATGTGATCCAGCTATTTTGGTTCGAACTCTTTAAGGGTTGTTTACCAGCAGAAGATAAATCAAGAAAAGAAAGTCGCCTATGGCCAAGTGCTATAAAATCATCTTCGCTTAGAAATACTCCACTATCATCGGGTCCACGATGTTGCAAGGTATTTACCATATGCGTAAACAAGGACTTACTTACCGGCTCGCTTGATGATATTAATCCTGCAATTCCACACATGATTTAAAGATGAGGTTTGATAACTAATAGTACAATTATACACCAATGGCGTTAATTTAATTCGTCTTTTCGCGTCTAATCTAGCTCGAAAAGAATCGTCTTATTTTTTTGAAAATTTCGGGTTCGTTTTTTTGTTCGTATAGAGGCTTTTCTTTGAGGTCTTTTCCTAAAAATTTAAATACAAGATAAATAAACAGGTTTATAGCTCTTGGGATTGCGCTTATGAATAGGTATCCACCAACTATTTTAAATCCATGTAAAAGCCGAATACTTAAAAAGTGAAAAATTGATTTTAAGAATGAAAGAGCATATGGGTGCAAAAGGAGAGGAATTAACAGGTAGCATTGTTGTCTAATTAGGTATGAAGCCAATATCAAAGCAGAAATTATAACATAAATTCGTAAGTACCCGTTGTTTGAGGTCTTGTCAAAATAGTCGTTAGCAATCAATCTAACTGTAACAAATAGAAGCAAGAGGAGAACGCTTATAAGTAATATAATTGTTGAATCGGTTTTTAGGTATAACTCCATCGGGAAGAAGAGTAAAAGAAGTCCAATCAGATTATTGGTAACCTGAATAAGTTTTATAGACAAATCCGGATGATTGATGGCAAATGTATGTGTTCCACTTTGCCTGTCGAGTTGTATATCATTTATTTGATGAATGAGGATATCCCTAACACCAATAGCGATAGACAGCGCTAAAAAGCTGATTGGAACAAATAACATAGTTGTGTATTTGTTTATTATAACCAGCAGAATTACCTCCGGTATTATGTGAGCATAAGCAGCATCTGTAATTACCCCAAAAAGACCCTTTTCCTTTAATCGTATTTTCCTATTGGAATAGATGAACAATAGAAAGAGTTGTATAATAATTAGAAAAGAGATGTAAGGAGAAATTATATGTAAAACAAAAAGGGATGTGAATGTCAAGACAAGAATTAATGTAACTATAAAATATGTAGGGAAGTAATTAGTGATATTATCTTTATGCACCATCAGGTCCTGCTTTTTGTCGAACAGATCGTTAATTAAAAACCCACATATACCAATACTTAAATAGCATAGGACGGTAACATATACATCTTTTGTAATTAAAGTATTTTGTAATGATAATGAGGCAAGAAAAAGAATAAAGAAATTAGAATACAACAATAGGTTATGTGTTGCAAACGAGTTGATTCTATACTTTACAAACTGAATCATCCGATCACCAATTTTGAGTAGCCTCTAAGAACCAAGCAGCGGTTAAACAATCAGATCCACCGTAATAGTTTCTATCCTTGGAGGTGAAATATTTATAAGGAGCAAATACCTTTTGATCTAAATCTAGGTGCTCAATTATGGCTGCTTTGGTTTCTCTCATAAGCAATTCGTGGTTAAAATAAATGGCAATTAAATGTGCCAATATCGACTCGCAAAGAGATGGATGAAAGGGGTATGCATTAACTTGTTTAATAATATCATCCATAATAACATGAAACGACTTAATACCGGAATGATATGCCCTAGCTAAATGAAAAGCTACAACAAGGTCGTTATCATAAAAATTACGTTGATCTGTTTTTGTTTGCCAAAGTTGAATACAACGATCAATTACAGGTGTTGTTTTTTCATTCTCTCCAAGATATAATAAAGCATTTGCCATTACGCCAAGTTCATAGTCATCAGCATGAAGCATATGAGCATTAATTGTTTGCGATATCTTGTTATGATTAACTAGTGCTTGACATACCAGCCGTGGAAACTTAAATAGCTTTGAAAAACCAGGAATAATCCATGTTTTTATGGAACCATCCGCATTTATGTTTTCGTAAAGAAGCTCTTTGTTGAATAGTTGTAATCCCGCTCGCTCCAGCACTACGGAGCAAATAGAGAGATCATCAATGTCTGGCGGAACGGGATTGCGGCACTCATTAACTTTCCAAAATCTCCAAGTATCATTTGCTTCTTTTTGTTGAAGTAAAAACTGCATGCCCTTTTGTAATAGTTCATTGTATTTTTTATCGTTGAGGTTCTGTAAGGCATGCATTACATTAGCATGAACAAAAGGAGATGGAAAGGTATAATGCCAACCGTTAGGATTAATTTGGGGGTAGTTTTCTAGGGAGGGAAAATGATAGTATTTATTTAATGAGCTAGTCAGTAAGTCATTAGCCAAAGATCTGCTATGGGTTATTTTGTTTCTCGTATGTGTGGTATAAACAGGCAATGATTGTAGGCCACGAACATGGCTTGAGTAACGATATTTCGGAGTAAAATTATCTGTTAATGCCATTTCAGGAAAGTTGTTTAACAAAGCTTCAAGTACTATTTGTGCCTCTTGTTTTGCCAAATGCGCTCCTAAACAATAATGTGGGCCGAATCCAAATGATAGGATTTTTTCTTTCGGCCTGTCAATGTCAAACTCATCAGGATGTTGAAACACTTCTGGATCTCGGTTGGCGGCACCAATTCCAAATGCAACTGTTGCTTTTGTAGGAATTGTGTATCCACCAATCTGAATTTCTTTTTTAGTAGTTCGTTGTAAAAGTTGGGTTGGCGCTTCAAACCTTAAAACCTCATATATAAAGTCGGAGAGCAACATTGGATTTTCTCGAATTTTATCAAGTAAATCTGGTTTTTTAAGTAGAATGAGGAGCGCGGAAGATACCAAATTGGGTGTAGTTTCATTACCTCCCAATAGAAGTATTTTAACTAAGTCGAGTAAGTTGTTTTCATCATTCAAGAAGTCGCTTTCTTTTTTTAAAAAAAGCTCAGCAATTCCAAATCTACTCCCGTTTATCTTGGCCTCCTCAATCCACTTTCTCACAAGCGGTTTCAATTTATTCCATTGTTCGTTGGCAAATTGAGTATTGTATAAAGAGGTGTTTAATACAGCTCCACTCGACCACTCCTTCAAAGATGTAGTGGATTGAGTATTTATACCCAACAAGTTTAGAATAACCAATGTAGAAAACGGCATTGCTAATTCCGACAGAAACTCGATTGAATGTTTTCCTTTCAATTGCTCTAATAGATCTCTACAAATTTCTCGATTTTGTTCTTCAAGTGAGTCAATTCGATTTGGAGAAAACAAGCCATTTTCAGCAACTAAAATTTTTCGGTGTTTGGTGTGTGCAGGTGGATCACAATTCAGTAGAATGGGGTCGAAAGCGTTTTCTCCTTCAGAAGTAAAGTGATCAAAATCAATCAAACATTTTTTAATGTCGTTGTAGCCAATTACAAGCCAAATATTGTTTTTTTCAATGTAATGCACATTTCCATCTTTACGCAGTTTCGAATAAAATGCGTATGGATTTTGTGAAAATGAGATATCAGTTAAATCCATAAAAATGTTTGCTTACCTGAGTTAAAAGTGGAGTTAATTGTTTTTAAACTCGTTTAAAAAGTAGTGAATTCCATTAAGATATTCAGTTTCAAGCTCGGCTTGCCTGTTATTAATAATGCCACAATTCATAGTGGAGCTTAAGGTGATTGCGGGTAAACCTTTGAAGACAGAATTTTCGTTTTTTGTAAATGTTGCCATTTGATTAAATCCATCATTAGATACCAAGTTTACATCAGGAAGTAAAACCCTAAGATTATTTATGTACTGGTAAATACTCCATCTAACATCCCATGAAATATTCATTCCTTTTGTTCCATAAAAAGTTTGTAAAATTTCATTTAATATAGAATCATCTGAAAGGTGTAGTTCGAAAAAATCATCTGATTTTGGCATGTTAACCCACTTAGATTTCCAAGTTGCCCATCCCCAATAAGGAAATCCAAATTTACTGGTGAAGGCACCTGTATGGAATTGATTTGGCAATAAGTTCGTACCCATAATCGAACTTATACTTTTGTCTTCTTGGTAATGATGTAAAGACATATTGCAAAACTCAAAGAAAGTAGAGGAAGGAATGGTGTCATCTTCTAAAATAATAAGCTGTTCCTCCGTTTTAAAAATAGTATCTAAACCAAAATCAACTATTTTGGAGATACCCATGTGCGTTGGAGGTGTAATTTTAACGATATTAATTTTTCCTTTAAAGGATTCAATCGTATTGTTTATAATTTTTTGACATTCTTTATCTAGTTCGTTTCGTGGCAAATCACTTATTATGTAAAGCTTTTCAGGATTATACTCATGAATGCTGCCTAATACAGCATTAATAGCATTTGATTTTATGAAGGTGAATAGAACAACGTTAGCCTTATTCATAATTGAATTTAGAATTTAGTAAGGAGTTGAATACTTGGCAACATAGAATTATTTGAAAAGTCGGTCAAGTAAACGGAGCAAAGTTTGTGTTTGAGATTAAATGCCGGGCAAACAAAGTTGAGTGCAAATGCATTTTTAAAAGAAATAATTTCATGAGGGATTTGAGTTAAAAGTACCTCTTTAAAAACATCCTCACCTCCCAAATAAATGTATTTCAATTTCTCCGGATTGTTTATTTTAGCAAGTTCTACGCCTCTTATTTTTTCGTAATTAACGTAATCCTTTTGTGTTTCAGGGAATAAGTCTGATGGATTTGTGTATCCGTACACATGTGTTTGCTGTTCACCATCAAAGATAGTATTATAAATGCCAAGCGAGTCGGTTAAAATTGGCGCATCAAATGGTTTAAACAGTTTATTAACAAGCATACTTTCTTGTGATGTAAGTTGTTTACACCTCATGTAATAACCGTATTCTAAATGTTCATGGCCTTTCTTTAGTTTAATAGAGAAGGTGATACCACCACCATTTGCAAATTTTTCTGTAACCAAATGGCTTTTGTTAGAGAGGTTTTCTTCAAATTTGGAATAGAGCGGTGAAATTGGGAACTCTTTTACAGAGATGGTATTGGTGAATACAGCTAAATAAATTTTTACGGAGGTTATTTCTCCATTCTCAAAATTAAAACCTATATATGATATTTTTTCTCCGATAAATTTTTCCCAAAAGGTGTTAATGCTCGTTGCACAAGAGTTGGTCAAAAAGTTTTGAGCTATTTTATGAATAGCAAATTTCAAAAAAAACTGATTAGTATGGATCATTGCTTGTTTTTCTATGACAGTTTAACATGCCACAATTTTTTGTACAATCAAACATAATGTCCCTCGCGTGCTTAGCATGTGGCGAGTGCCAAATACTATCTAATTGGAGATTTCGGTAATTACCAATCGAATCAAGAGGCATTATTTCGTGCATGTGTAAGCATAATTGAACCCAACCATTAGCATCAATGAATATGTTTTTATGGGCTGACGCACAAGTTCCGTGTTCTAAGTTTTTTGGCCTATAAATCTCTTTTTTCATCAGTTCTAAATCAAAGGTTTTTGTTCCCATAAACCGATCATTTCTATAAGCTTCTATAATATCATCGATGTAATGTTCTGTTTTTTCTAAATCCTTAAAAAAGTATTTTTCAAAAAAGGGGTCTTTACCAACTTGTTGGTTACGAAGTGTTTCTTTCAGTAGTTGAAAATATACCGCATCAACATTCAACTGATTACGGGCAAATTCAATGTATTCTTTCCATAGGTGTATGTTCTCATTAAATATGATAGAATGCGTGTATATGGTTGTTTTGAAATTATGCTGATTACGCAATGCTACAAGTTTGGGTATGATATTATTTAAATGATGGAAAGAGGTGGAGTTTCCACGAATGAATCGATGGATTTTTTCTATGTGACTATCGAGCGATAACAACAGAAAATGAGGGCCGTATTCCAGCACCTCTTGCATATTTTCGTCTGTTATGAAGGAGCCGTTTGTGTTCGCAATAACTGGAATATTTAGGCTTCTAGCTTCCTTGCAAAGAGTTATAAACTCATCGTATTTTAGCATAGTTTCTCCTCCTGTTAAAATAATTTTTGCATCAGGGTTTAGCTTTGCTAATTCTCTAATAGCCCGCAATTTTTCTTGTGTCGATAGTGCTTCCGGAGACTCCTTGGTCATCCATTGGTGGCACTGTTTGCATCTATAATTACAAGTTGTTGTAATTTCAATAATTAAAAATTTGGGTGGAGCTATCTGTAAATTCATTTACTCTCTATTCGTATTTTTACACTATTACTGGGGTTTAAAATTGTTGATTTAGCATCAACAATAAGGTTGTTACAACGGGTTTTCTTTTAATGCTTTTAATACAAGGTCTTTTGTAAACAGATGTTCATCCTTGCATTCAAATTCATCAATTATTGTTACACCGATATCTGTTTCACCTGCAAACAGTTTTGGGGATTTATTGAAGAAAAAATCCTCATCAGCAATACAAACTTGAAATTTGTTTTTATTGAGGATATAATGAATTGGTTTTGCATTTGCAGAAGTAAGACTAAACGAAGCAACAGGGCGGTAGGTGTTGGAATAGTTAGGTTTTGATCCATGTATAAGGCTATGTGAAAATACGGCAACACTGCCTTTTTTCATTGGAAGTGCTCTTAACCGTTCGGCCACCAATTCAAAATCAACAAAGTATGATGGAGTATTGAATGAGCGTATAACAGAAAACCATTTATGGCTTCCCGGAATGACTTGTAAACAACCATTTTGCTCGTCTACATCAATCAAAGGGCACCAAATAGTTACAGAAACATATTTTCGCTCATCCACTACATTGCAATCCTGATGCAGTGAAGATACACTTGACTCCCCACTACCTTTCATAATAAACACTCCTGAGCCAATTTGATACTCCTGAAAGTAGCGATTTAATGCACCTGAAAAATAGGAGTTAAGATGATTGCTAATTTTTGAACTGTCTTCGTAAGAGGATCGCTTTATACTTGAGGTTAATTCAGGATTTTCTTGAAATCCCCATGATTTGTAGTAGGTATACAACTCTTCTATTTGATTGGTTGAGAAAAAGTTTTCTATGATAAAATATCCATTTTCTCTAAACGACTTTTCGTGTAAGGGGTCAAGAATTTTCATTTTGCGTATTTTTGCGGAGGTTAAACTAAGAAATAATTACCTGCTATCTTCAGTTTTTGCACTAAACAAATTTAGTCAGTTTCGTTTAACTATTTATGTATTTTGGTTATGTTTTATAATTTATAATTACAGTCGTAAATCACATGTCATTAATCAATTCTAGGTCTAATGAGATCTTCTTACATATTAAGGCACCATTAATAATAAACTCTATGGAGCAAGTACATCATTTGATTTCGAGTGAAGATTGTTTAACGCTTATCGAAGAACCATTTTTTAAGAGTATAGTTCCTACTATTGATCAAATTTGTATAGATAAAATAAAAGGTGATGCAGTAATGGTTGGTGTATTCAAAGGAGGTGCTGCATTGTATTTATGGTCACTTTTTAGAGAGAGAGGATTTAGTGGTAACCTATGGTTATTTGACTCTTTCAAAGGGTTTAATCAGCAAAACTTGACAAAAAAGAAGGATATTGAGTCGATAAGTCTTTTTGGATCTAATGAGTATTTTGAAAGTAAATCATCTGCTAAGGGTATAAAGAGTTTATTTGAAAAATTTGATCTGGAAGAAGGTGTTTACATAATAGAGGGTTTCGTTGAAGATACACTTATCGATGTTTCCATTGATTCAATAGCATTTTTACACATTGACGTAGATGCTTATGATCCAACGTTATACACTCTAGAGCAGCTGTATCCTAAACTTACAGCGGGTGGCTGGTGTATTTTAGACGATTACGAGGTTAGCATGTTTGGATGCAGAGAAGCGGTTGACACATATAGGGAGACACATCAGCTAGCGGATCAGATAGTTGCTTTTGGCAATTATCCTGTTGGATGGAAAAAAACAAAATAAACCTCGTTAATCGTAAGCGGTTGTTTCCCATTTAAACAGAGGAAGCAAGAGGCCAACCGGCATGTTAAGTTGCCCCAAATCAATAAAATTTTCCAATACTACTGTTGCCCTAAAAAACAAAAGATTAGTATATGAAGCTAAAATTCCGTACGAAGAAAGCGCTTGCTTAATTTGGTCTGAATTTAAGGAAGTATCCGTTGGGAAGCCTTTAAATACACGGCTATTTTTTACAAATGTTAAGCTTAACGAGTAAATATTAGAACTCAGAAAACCAGCGGGTATTTCGCAAGAAACTAAATATCTACCTTGTTTTTGTTCGCTAAATACAGAGGCAGAAAGAATAGGAGATGATACGAAAACTACAATACCATTTGCATCCGAAACGACTATAAATGGCTCTATTGTATCCTCGCTCTTATGCTTCATATATTCTATATCAATAAATAAAGGATTGTTAGTAGAAAATATTGTTTTTTCCGATTTTTTCTGGTGAATGGATAATGACAAAAGAGATAAGGTGGAGTTATTTTTTTCTTCAATAAAATAAGTTAAACGCACTTGATGTTGGTGAACCGTTTGTTCGGTTTTCTCGATGGCTGCTAATACATATTTTGCTAAAATGTCCTGTTCGTTTCCTTGCTGTTTTATTTGTCCTGTATCAAGCGTAATTAATCTATTGCAAAACGATAACTCATTGAGATTATGGCTAATCAGAAGAATTGTCTTCCCGGAGGATTTTAACTCTGCGATCTTTTGTCTTGACTTTTGCATGAAAGAAGCATCCCCAACACTCATCACCTCATCAAATAAATAGATATCAAAATCAAGGTGCGCAAGTATGCTAAAAGCTAAACGCAAATACATGCCGTTTGAATAGTTTTTTACAGGCTCTTCGATGAAGTTGTTGATTCCACTGAAGGCAACAATCTTGTCATACTTTAACTTAATTTCTTTGTAACTAAAACCTAAGAGACGGCCATTTAAAAATACATTTTCTTTACCGCTTAACTCCGGATGAAACCCAGCCCCTACATCTAAAATACTTGCTACTTTTCCGAATATTTCCACTTCACCAGAAGTGGGGTTTGTAATGCCCGATAGAATTTTCAACAATGTACTTTTCCCGCTGCCGTTTGGCCCGATAATACCTACAGATTCTCCCTTTTTTACATCAAACGATACATCTTTAAGCGCCCAATGTTCCTGTGTAACTAATCCATCAGCATCTGTCATTGGATGCCTCAATGAATATTTCTTGGATACGTTTCTAACTTTAATTGCCAAATGTTCACTCATACGTAATCACTAAACTCGCTTTCTTTTTTGTTATATAAAAACATGCCTGTTAAACACAACGAAAAGACAATTAAAAGATTGAATATCCAGAACACATTAAATTCTCCGTAGTTAAACAAAATCCATCTCCACATATCCACCACATTTGTCATCGGATTGAGTTCAAGTATAGTTTTGATGCGTTCAGGGAAAATATCTTTTGAAAAGAATACCGGTGTAAGCCATATACCGAAAGTAACAAAGTGTGGTAAAAGGTGCAATAAATCTCTCTTTTTATATGCCCAAACAGCAATCCAAAAAACAGGTAATAAACCGCAAAGTGCACTAAATAAAACCGGCAGAGGAAAAAGAACTATTTTCCATGATACACCCATCCGGTAATATGCCATCAATGGTATAAAAATGAGTGTGCTAAGAAGCAATTCAACAAAGGCGACTAGAACCTTTGAAAGTGGCAGAATACTTTTAGGGAAATAAATTTTTTTGATTGTGTTGCCTGACTCTTGAACGCTGGTCGTACCTTGATAGATGATGTAAGAGAAAAAGTTCCAGCCAATCAAACCGCTCAATACATAGAGCGGAAAAGGGAGTCCCTGCGTTTTCCAGTTTAAAATGTATCCAAAGAAAAAGCTATAAATAATAACGTATACTAATGGTTGGAAAACACTCCAGCCTAATCCTAGGAATGTTTGTGCATATTTTACTCGCATGTCGCGTAACGCAAAAATCCAAATCAGTGATTTATATGTCCAAATTTTCTGGAGGTAAACTGAAAAACTATCCGGCTGAGGTGTTATTTTCTTACTGTATGCCATTCGCGCTAGGGATTGAAAAAGGACAATACTGTATAAGCCACCCGTTGAACATCT
Source organism: Bacteroidota bacterium (assembly GCA_046309355.1). Lineage (GTDB taxonomy): Bacteria > Bacteroidota > Bacteroidia > UKL13-3 > UKL13-3 > CAYSBE01. The sequence continues at coordinate 25,551 of JBKCPL010000040.1, read as the reverse complement.
GACATACTCAGCTGTTGGTGCATGGGTAAACGAACTATGCAATCGGCCACGTATTCAGTAACAGGTAAATCTAATCGGTGATTGAATTTTTTTCCCATTGCTGAGAGGTGCAGTGGGTAATAATGCGATACGGCTTGTATATGATTTTGGCTTAAAAATTGGATAAGCTGTTTTCGTATTTCAGGTGTTTTTACCAGCAAGTAAAATTCATGGTAATTTTGTTTCAGTCGCTGTTCATCATATACTTTTACATTGCCCGAATCCACAAGCGATTTAAGATTTACGGCATATTCATCCGTGAGTTTCTGCATATACTTCAGAATTGTTTTTTCATTGCTAAGGCTATCGTACAATGCACACGCGCTTAATTCGTTCAACTGATATTTCGAACCACAGTCTACCCACTCATAATGAGCCACCTTTCCATTCAAAAAATCTTGCCGGTTTGTACCCACCTCATAAAGGTGATTTGCTCGTGCTGCATACTTGGGATTATTTACCAGCAGTAAGCCTCCTTGTGTGGCTGTGATATGCTTCGTTAAATCAAAACTTACCACACCAAAATCTCCAATGGTACCCAGTGGATTTAATCCTGAGTATGACCCGTATGCCATAGCCGCATCTTCTATCAGAATAAGATTATGCTTGTTACAGATAGCTTTCAGCTGATCAATATCGCCTGCATGTCCGCCATAATGAACGGCTATAACAGCCCTGGTTTTTCCGGTAATGGATTTTTCTACACAATCCGGATCAATGCACAATGAGTGGCTATTTATTTCGGTGAATACAGGAATTGCGCCTCTGCCGACAAAGGCACTGGCAGTAGATACATAGGTGAATGAGGGCATGATGATTTCATCACCCTCCTTGATATTAAGCAGTGATGCAATCAAATCAAGTGCACCGGTAGCCGAATGTGTAAGAAGCAAATGTGATTTAATATATTTCTTCTGCAACAATGAAATACACAGCCGTGAATATTTTCTATCGCGTATACTTTCATAGTCTGTTACAAGATGCGCAATATTTTTTGCTAATTGTGCCGAATAGGAGATATTATTGAATAAAATTTGTTTCATTGATTAGACTGGCACATATTATTAACCCCGTGAAAGTAAATGATCGTGCTGATTTATACAAGACTCAGCCGATAACATTCAGCAGTATTTTAGCTGCAAAGGCATTTACAAAATCAGAAATTAATGTTAATTTATTTGCTACGTGTTTCCGCAATGAAACCGATATTGTGCCCGATGGATTTAACTTATTAAGTCCGCTCGAAAGCAGTATACAGGATATTTATTCAAATAGTTATCTGCCACAGTTGCCATTTATTGATGAGATATTAGGTAAAGTGGCTGAGACAGAAGCTGACTACATCGTTTACTCGAACGCTGATATTGCGTTGATGCCTTATTTTTATGATGCTGTTGCCTGCTACATCAACAGAGGTCATGATGCAATCAGTATAAACCGAAGGCGTTTGTCTCATGTATACTTGAACCAACCTGAACTGCCTCTACTGTTTGCTGACATTGGATTTTCGCATCCGGGTTTTGATTGCTTTGTATTCAAAAAAGAATTGATTAGTCATTTTATACTTAATAAATTATGCCTCGGTATTCCCTTTGTTGAAGTAGCACTAGTACACAATATGGCTGCGTTTGCAACTAATCCTCTTTATCTGACCAAAGCACACCTGACCTTTCATATTGGTGCCGAAGTAATGCCCGAACGCAATAAGCAGCTTTATAGATATAACAAGTCTGTATTCTTCAATGCTGTATATCCTCCATTAAAACCGAAGCTTACACTGAAGAAACTACCATACTACAGCCTGCCTTTGCACAAACGAGCCATTAAATGGATGCTAAACCCAAGCCTGTTTACACTAAATTATCTTCGTTTGGAAGGGCTAAGCATGTTGCAAAAAATCAAATACATTGTGGATGAGGTGCGGTGGCGTATACTGGAGCGCTAAACACTCTTTAAACGTAACGAACCAGATACTGTAGTTGATTACGTAAAGCTTCATAAGCTTCGCGGGTAACTTTGTACCTTGTAAAATCAACGTTTAGCTGAAGATCTGTCTTAAATCCCAGTTGTGTGTTGTACTCTATAGCGCTATGGTTTGTGTTCTTCACTTTTGCGGTAACATAATTCAGTTTTAGTTGATAGAAAGCCATATCGAGAAGCTGCAGCGAGGCTGCCAAACTGATTCCTGTTCCGGTAAACTCAGGACGGGCAATGAACAATCCGCAGTTAGCATGCTTGTGTAACACATCCACCTGATTTATCTGTGTTAAGCCAATAGGTGTGTTTATGTAGTTTATAATGTAGTAATAATCTGTTTCTGGGCTTAGCGAGGCAAACCATTCCACCTGCTGTTGGGCAGAAATGAGTGCCGTATACTCCATTTGATGTCTAATTTCATCTGCATTTCGCCACGCACGAATCATTTCAAGATGAACTTTACCGAGGGGAACAAGTTGGACCCTATTCACCATTTTTTATATTCTTTTCAATAATCACTGCGTCTAAACGCTGTGCGTGTTCCCACATACGCCTGATGTATTCACCAATTATGCCGAGTGAGAATAATATAAGACCCGTACTGAAAAATATGGCAACAATGATAGACGTGTAGCCAAGAACGGCATCAAACATGTATTTCTTATAAATATAATAGCAGCCCACAAGGAAAAATACGACAGATATGAATAACCCGCTACGGCTGATTAGCCTTAACGGAAAAGAGGAATGAAGCAGTAAAATGCTTAAAGCCATATTGACCAACTTAAACCACGAGTAGCCTGACTTACCGGTTTTTCTTTTAGAATGCGTAACAGTAACTGCATCAACCTTTGCAGAGGCAAGCAGCAATACATCATCCAGAAAAAATATTTTCTGCGGCTGTTCGGGGAGCATTTGTAACACTTGTCGTTTCATAACCCGCAACGATGTTACCATTGAAAATTTCCTGCCTTCTTTGCGCAGCAACCATTGAAGTATCCGGGTGCCTGCATTCCGAAAAGCTGAGTGTTTCTTCGTTTCATACGTGCCATAAACTAAATCGCAGTGTGTGTATATGATGTGCTGAAGCAACACACCCACGTCTTCCGGATTGTGTTGCAAGTCATCGTCTATAGTTGCCACATATTGTCCTGTGCTATACTTCATGCCTATAGCTGTAGCAGTATGCTGACCGTAGTTTTTAGCAAGTGAAATATACCTGTACAAAACACCTGCGTTTGCAAGTGCTGCTAATAGAACGTGTTCTGAATTGTCCGGACTGTGGTCGTTGACAAATACAAACTCCATCGTGTAATTAGTCTTATGCATCCATGATGTAAGCCTATGTACAAGCTCAGGAATCACCAACTCCGATTGGTAAATCGGTATCACTATGCTTAAGGTTACTCCCATTCTTCCGTACTTACAAATAAATCAGAATCAACAGTAAGCAAACACGATGCTATTGAAAATCCAACACCAAATCCGCATAACAGTACCTTTACCGGCTTATGATATGACGTACTTAGATATTTACCGAGTGTAATTGGTATGCTGGCAGATGCCGTATTTCCATACAACGATAGGGTTTCCGGTGCTTTGTCCGGAGAAATATGAAGTTGATTGCAAATGGCTCCGTTGATAAGCTTATTCGCCTGATGAAATATAAATGCGTCCGTATTTTGAGTATCTGTATGTGCAAACTGCAACAGGGCCTTTACGTGAGCAGGAACGTACCGCACAGAATAACTAAATACATCTATTCCGTTTAACCTCATCACTTCTTTATTGCCGTTCAGTTCTGTGTATATAGCGTTTTTTCCATCTCCGTACGTTGACGTATTGAAGAAAGCAGGTGTATTTTGTCCTGATAAACTGAGTGCAGTAACCGATACACCATCTGAAAAAACCGGTTGTGTGCTTTTATCGTTTGGATCCAGTAAAAGGCTTGATAAATCCCCACAGCACAAAATAGCGCGAGCATTGGAGCCTGCAACAGACTGAAGAAGCGCCATTGCCGTTTGTAACCCGTAAACATAACCCGAACAACCCAAATTGATGTCGAAGCACTGCGTATCAGAACTCAGATTGTGTTTGGCCTGCAACACACACGAAACTGCCGGCATAGAAGGAAATGCTGTTTGGGTTACACAAAGTAAAATATCTATGCTTTTAGTGTCCCATTGCAAATGTGTCAACAGCTTATCCATACCATAACTGAAATAGTGTTCAATGCAGGTTAGTTTTGCCCTTCTTCGCTCGTTTATTCCCGTTACTTCTATCAGTTGTGTACGTTGCTGCGATTCTATCAGTTCTGATGTGTCATTATATACCCGTTGGTGCGGTAATACGTTTACAATGCCCGATATTGAAATTCCATTGAACCTACTGAGCGTCATGCTGCTTTGATATTATTCGTTCATATAAATCACGAAGGGTATGCAGGTTAGAAAGTTCGGCTGACGAAAGCAGCACTCCTGTTTCGCTATGAATGCGGGAAAGATAAATGAGAGCATTAAGTGAGCCCCAGGTGGGTATGGCCTTATACAATACCTCTTCATGCAGATTAGCAACAGGCACATTCAGTTCCTGAGCAGTGAATTCAATAAATGCATGAATAGTTAATGATGGCATTGTTGGTTTTCAAAAGTATTTATTTTAAATGAAAGGTTGAGAACTAGGAAAGACAATGAATATTAATGCCTATTAAGTCAGTAACTTTTCACCCATAAAAATACCTAGGCGAACGATAAATAATACCTAATTGATAAAAATAGTGCATTAAATAATTATTAATGTAATTAAAATTAACATTGATTCTTGGGTGTTTACAAAGTTTTCCTATTTTTTTACACATTATTTGCTGAGTCTCACTTAATCAACGTCTATGAAAACAACCCATACAAACAGCCTGATGAAGCATTTGGCTTTATCGGTCGTGCTTACAACTCTTATACTTACGCGAGCATTTGGCCAGGCCGGTTTTCAGCCACTTACGCACGTATATGCATTCTACATGAATGGTGAGAATAATACACAGTGCGGTGGAAGGCTTAAGGTTCGATTTATGTATATGGAGCGGGGTACTCCAAATCAGGACATTAATAACATTACGTTTTATTATAAAAATTCGAGCAGCAGTTGGATTCCATTCGCTTCGGCTATTAATAATAATTCTAAAGCGAACGATTGGGATGAAACCTGGTGGGGGGAAACGAGAACGTATTCTCTGGGACCTGAAAGTTCTCAAAACATTACCTTAGGCCATAAAACCAATGTAACATCCAATCAATCCCACATTGATTTTATATGGAGCAATATACCTGCCGATGCCTACGGATCTGGTTTTATTACAATCGCCACAGCAGGTTCGTTCGGTTCATTTTCTACTTGGCAGCACACGGTTAGCAGCTCACAGTTGGTTATTCCGCTACCGGTACTCAATGCGCCTTCTACTTTGTCGGCCACTAATGCCGACCACTGTAATAAAGTTGCTTTAACTTGGTCTGCTCCGGGTAGTTTTCCATGCTCTTACAATCAGGAAATATACCGAAACAATGTTTATCTGGCTCAGGTTAATTCTTCCGCTAATTCATACGATGATGTTACCGCACCCCAAGGCTCTCATACCTATCATATAAAAGCTGTGCATAAAACGACTTCAACCAACGGCATCATCGCTAGTTTCCCTTCCAATACTGCCATAGGTTCAAAAAACTCCTCTGCATCACCGCCTAGCGGTATAACTGCTACTACAACGAGTTGCGATGGCGAAATTCGGATTAACTGGACATTTAATGACGCTGATCCCACTAACTTTAAGGTATCTCGATCTACAAATCCTACATCGGGATATACAGTAATCGCCACTTTGCCCGGATCTGACAGAGCCTACATTGATGCGAGTATAACCAAAAATACCACCTATTATTATAAAGTGGCAACAGTAGGTACGTGTGGTGAAACTACATCTCCTTCTTACTTTACAGGATTTGCCCCTGATATACCGGCAAAGGCAACGAGTGTTACAGTAACTACGAATGGTACCAATAATGGCTTTATCATAAACTGGACGGATAACTCGAACAACGAAACAGGTTTTATAGTGGAACGGTCGATACAAGGACAAGCCGGTGTTACTAACTTCAATGTTGGACCTAATGTTACAACCTTTTCCGATAATTCTGTTTTAGCCTGTGTAAATTATACCTATACCATAAGAGCACGAAATAATTGTGACCCGGCCGGTAATCCTTCCAATGCAAGTAGTGTGGTGCGCATATTCCCTGATTTAAGCACATCATTTAATACTACCAATTTTAAACTCACAGCAAGCAAAGGCTATTTTACCAATATGGTTCAGCTCAGCTGGAGCACTTTAAACGTTGATATACTTACGCAATACCGTATATTCAGAAAACAATTCGGCACCACAAACGACTCCATATTGATTGGAACAGCAGGCATGGGCGAAGGCAATTTTATTGACAACTCATCTATATCAGGTGTGCTGTATAAGTATACAATTATTGGTGTACTGAATTGTGGCGGATTTACGCGTTATTCAAACTTCACTGAAGATATTGGATTCCGAACTGCATTCGGTACGGTAAGTGGTGCGATTACGTATAGCGGAGGAATTGCTGTTCAAAATGCGCGCGTACAAGTTACGCCTGCTGCCACCACATTTGTGGGTGCCTCGGTCAACTTTGCCAACACATCGGGTACGATGACGGTTCCTGCATCTTCCAAACTCAGTTTCACTACTGGTGCAACTTTTGAGTGTTGGTTCATTACTCCCAACACAACCGGTACAAAGGAATTAATCCGAATCAATTCCGGCTCAAAAAGTATTATGCTGCGGTTAGTCGGTGACAAATTATCGTTGTTCGTAAACAACGGAAGCACTACACAAAACGTAAGTAGTATTACCGGATTTTTATCGAACAATTACAATCAGGCAACGGGGGTGGTAAGTGCCGATTCACTGGTTGTATATCTAAACGGAATTCGCAGTGCAGCGCTGGCTTTAGGAGCCTATACGCTGTTTCCACTAAATAATTCTTCCATTACAATGGGTTCGACATTTGTAGGAAATTTGGATGAAGTACGTGTATATGCTAGGCAAAAATCAGCGCAGGAAGTATCTGAAGATTACAGCCGAAGGGTAAACCCAGACGATACTGAGCTCAAGGCATACTACACATTTGATGAAAATATGGTTGGTTACAATGGCTTTTTTGACTACTCAAAAGTAGGCCAGGCATTTAACGAACAACACGGAAGTATGACCAACGTAACATACAGCAACAATATTCCCAGCAGCTCTCAACTGGCACATGCAAGTTTTACCGATGCTTCTGGCACGTATGTAGTGACCAATATTGGCTATGCAGGAACAGGTCAGCCTTTCATTATTACACCAAGCTATGAGACACACAGTTTTTCACCTATTAATCGTAATGTTTTTATTGGTGAAGGTTCGGTGAGTCATAGTCAGCAGGATTTCACAGATATATCATCCTTTGCCGTTAGTGGTTTTGTTAACTATGTGCCTATTGGTGGCGCTACATTGGGCTGCCCGGCTGAGGGTATCAATTTCAAAATAGACGGGCAAACTGTGGTGCGCAATGGTGAACCAGTGGCAACAGATGTAGATGGCAAATTCGATTTTCAAGTCCCTATAGGCAACCATGTTATAACCGCTTTTAAGGATGGGCATATTTTTAGTCAGGGACGTTTCCCGGCTTTGCCAACTCCGTCATTCAATTTTCAAAACAGTGTAGCCGGAATCACATTCGTAGATTCTACCCTAGTAAAGGTAGTGGGTAGAGCTGTTGGTGGAGCGATAGAAGCTGCAAAAAAACCCGGAATGGGTAAATCCGTTAACAATATCGGGAAAACACGTATACACTTCAAATCACAACTGCGAAACGGATGCAGTAAAATAACGGTGATTACCAACGATACATCGGGAGAGTATGTTACATACCTGCCTCCGCTTATCTATACTATCGACACAGTAAAAATTCAAACGAACAATGATCCAAATTTAGGTTTTGGTATACAGCAGGTTTTAGACTTAACCAATGCAACTACTATCACCCGTGTATACGATACCATACGCATAGGTACTACTGTTGTACGTATTGACTCTGCCAGCTTTAACACCAGAAGAGATTTTATTTGCTATGCACCTCCTAAGTTGTTTTTGTCCCGCACAACAGGACGTACACCTACAGACTCGTCATTTGTGGGAGAAATGAAACTGTTTACCGATTCCATAAACTATATTTCGCTTGTACCCACAAATCCTTTCGGATGGCCTGTTTTCAAACAATTCAGTACATATACTGCCAAAATATGGGCATTTGATATCTATCAGAATTTTGATTATACACCGGTAAAAGAATTTAAAGTTCCGATTACGGGTTCTGTATCGATACAAAACGGACTGGCTGCCGGTAATGGATCATCTGTTATACTGGATGTGGTTGACGGGTATGCGCTGTATGAATTTAGGGGCGGATTGCCAAATTTAAATACGGATGTGCCTGCCGCTAACAGCTATACCAAAACCATGTCGGTTACCTTGTTTGCTCCCGGAAATAATGGTTCACGTTTTACACAGTGGCTACCCAATGCCGGGAATACACCTTTCAGAGGTTATGTATTTGGTGGACGAACCCGTGCAGGAAGCAGTTTTACCACCAGCGGACCACAAAAAGTAGACTTGATACTACGTGACCCTCCGGGTTCGGGAAGTTCTGCTACGTGGTCAAGAAATACTTCTTATAACACTATTAAACGCTACTCAAATCTGAACAATACTGGCGGAAGCTTTATGGGTACTGCTCACTTGGGGGCTAAATGGGAGGCTTCGGTAGGTTTAGTATTTGAAGTTTCGCTGGAAAACGAGATTGGCGGCACTGCAGGGTTTGGTGTAACTAAAGAAACAACTGCTGGAGAAAATGGCGAGTTGGTTACTTCGCTTAGCTCGTCACTTAGCATTTCAACAGGCTCTAACCCTGAACAGGTTGGGTCAAATGCGGATATCTTCTTCGGTCACGCAACCAATTACACTTTTGGTCTGGCTGATAATTTATTGCTTGTTAAAGCATCTGATTGCAATATTCCCGGAGTTACATGCGCACCTAATACAGTGAATGGTTTCCGAATTGGTATTCGTCAGAACCTGGCTATTGACCCTAACGGCATAAATACTTCATTTGCATATACAACCGGGGAAATCGAGGATATTGTCATTCCTAACCTGATAAAAACCAGAAACCTCATACTTCAAAATGGCAAGAAACGCAATGGATTGCCGAGGTATAATATTGTATACAACGACACTCTGGATGACGATTATGCGAAGAAATTCGGCACAAACAATGACGATTTAATCTGGGGCAATATCCGGACAAAAACTGACCCGCGTGTTCAGAACAATCAGGACAAAACAGGCCCAAGTTACACCTTCATTCCCGATAGCTTGTACGAAACGGATTCGGTTAGGATGTTCAATGATCAGATTCGTTTGTGGAAAGAAGCACTTGCTCGAAATGAAAAAGAAAAATACGATGCCTTCCGCTTGAACATAGGAAATATATTGCAATCAGCATCTAATACCAGTATCGGACAAGCAACGCTAACTCGCGAATTTTCGGTATCCAAATCAAAAGAGGTAACCACATTTGAAGAAGTTTATCTTAGCCACGATGAGGCCTTTGGTTTCGTGGCACTAGCAGGTGGCTCAGGTATTGACCTGTCCGGCAGCTTAACATTGGGAGAAACCACAACAACCGATGATGGAACATCTACAGACACTACAACCACCATCAGTTATACATTAACAGATGGAGACCCCGGAGACCTCATATCGGTAGATGTAGTAGACCCCGGAACCGGAAACGGACACATGTTCAAATTGCGTGGAGGACAAACATCATGCCCTTACGAAGGACCTGAATATGCACATTATTATAAACCACGCGATACGGTTATGGCAAGCACTTATTTTGAGGATGGTGAAAGTGAATTGCTGACCGATGGTACATTTCAGCGCCATGTACCTACCATACAAGTGCCTGAACCCGTAAGATATAATGTTCCGGCAGCACAGGCGGCTACATTTAATCTGAAGCTTGGTAACCAAAGTGAATCAGAAGACGATCAGACATACGACCTGCGAGTTGTGGAATCAACTAACCCGAATGGAGCAATACTCACCATTGATGGTTTAGATCCAAACCGTTCGTTTACCGTTCCATTCCGAACCACATTAAACAAAACGTTGAGCATAAAGAGGGGGCCTTTATTTTATGATTACGACAGTATTTTAATTATTCTTAAATCACCGTGTGATGATGACATAGTAGACTCTGCATATGTATCTGCTAAATTTATTCCAACGTGTACCAAACCAATCATTTATACACCGGCAGACAAGTGGACATTGAACCGAACATTCCAGGATACCATGCCTGTTATTATCTACGACTATGACTATAACTTCGGTGGTTTAAAAAATATTACTTTCCAATACAAACCGGCATCAAGTTCTCAGTGGAATATTTTAGAGACTTTCTATAAAGTACCTGAAGACACCGAAGACCTCATTATACCTTCCGACCGTTCGTTTATTGAATACAAATGGAACATGAAACAACTGGTGGATGGGCCTTATGACATCCGAGCAGTAAGTACCTGTTCGGCACCCGGCTATGCGGATGCAAAAGTTGAATCAGAAGTTAACCGCGGTTTGGCCGACAGGGTAAACCCCGCACCATTCGGAAATCCTAGTCCGGCTGACGGTATACTTTCACCTAACGATGAAATTAGCATACAGTTTAATGAGCCCGTTGACCCTGCTTCATTAAGTTACGGCAATTTCGACATCAGAGGTGTGCTAAATGGCAGTAAGCTTCAAAATACAGCAAGCATTTACTTTGACGGTGACAACGACTATGTAGAGGTGCCCACAGGATTAAACCTGGCAAAGAGAAGTTTCTCACTGGAGTTTTGGGCTAAGCGTGGTTCATTAGGCCCTCAAATTATCTTCTCACAGGGTATTGATGCAGCACAAAATATTCAGATTGGTTTTGATGCTTCGAATAAGTTCTATTTCCAAATTGGCAACGACTCTGTCAGCTCAAATATAGATATCACCGATACGGTAGCATTCTATCACTATACGGTATCGTACGATTTTGATTCGTCATCGTGCGAGCTATTCCGAAACGGAGTAGTAATCAATACCGGCAACACCAAAATATATAATCAATATGAGGGTGGCGGTAAAACCATTTTCGGAAGAACTTCTAATTCAATTGGCAACGATTTTAAAGGGAACTTGCGTGATTTTAGGCTATGGAGCAGAACAAGAAAATCAAACGAAATTATTTCTTCTATTAATATTTCACTTAGAGGAACCGAATTCGGTATAATGGCCAACTGGAGATTTGATGAGGCTATTGGCACAACCGTTAAAGACTATGTGCGTATGCGTCACGGTCAGATGAAAAATGCAGTTTGGGAAATCAATCCTAAAGGAGCATCCTACCGTATAAATACTGAACCTTTAGCTGTAGGTGCGAGCGATCTGGTTTTTGTTAATGAAAATGATTTTACCATCGAGTTTTGGTTCAAAGGCGCCAATGACGGTACTGTTACATCATTGTTCAGTAACGGTCGCGGAGACTCAACCGACAATAACCCTTCTATACGTTGGAACATCGAAAAAGATGCTCAGGGCAAAATTTTGGTGAAACACAAGGGCAGTACTTTTGAAGCTGTAAGTACCAGTTTCTTTGACAACAATTGGCATCATTTTGCCCTGGTGTTGCAACGAGCAACCAGCTTAACAGCATTTATTGACGGAAATCAGCAGAACACTATTTCTTCAGGCGGATTGGAGCAATTTGCGGGAAATAAATTCTGGATTGGTGCCCGTGGATATCAGCCATTCGGACCCGAAGTGGTTGACCGTGCATTCAATGGATGGATTGATGAATTCAGATTATGGAATTCGGCCCGTTCGCAGCTGCAAATTGAGCGTGACCGCATTAACCGACTGGCAGGAACAGAAACAGATTTGGTGTGCTACATTCCATTTGAACAGTACACTATAAATATGGGGGTTCCTATTTTAACTCCTTCTTTAGCTGATATTAAAACACCGGCCCGTAGTATAAGTGGTACAACTGCACTTGGTAGCGGACTTAATAATCAGACTCCCGCTATAAAGCTGCAACGCCCTGTTGAAGCAATCAATTTCACCTATGCACTTAACGGTGATAAAATTATTTTAACACCAAATACACTTCCGGCATTAATCGAAAATGTAACACTTGACATAACCGTTAAGGATGTATTTGATTTGAATGGAAATAAAATGCAATCGCCTAAAACATGGATTGCATACATAGATAAAAATCAGGTGAAGTGGCAGGATCAGGAATTCAATTTCACTAAAAAACGTGGTGAAGCACTAACCTTTACAACTACCATAGTAAACTCAGGTGGAGCGGTTAAGCAGTATAGCATTTCAAATTTACCGGCTTGGTTAAGCGCATCGCCTCAATCAGGAACAATATCACCCAACAGCACACGAACAATTACCCTTACTGTTGATCCGAATGTAAATATTGGCTCATACGAACAGGAAGTTCAATTGTTGACAGACTTCGGTTTCCCAGATGGTTTGTTGGTTAGGCTTAAAGTGTTTGCTGATTTGCCAAGCAGCTGGAGAATAGATCCTGCACGCTTTGAAAATGCGATGAGTATTGTTGGTCAAATCCGAATCAACAACGTCATTTCAACCAATCCGGATGATAGGCTTGCTGCATTTGTAAATGGCGAATGTCGTGGAATTGCCTCACTGCAGTATTTCCCACAAATTGACCGCTACTATGCATTTTTAACTGTATACAGCAACGTACCCTCCGGAGAACATCTGGAATTCAGAATATGGAATGCTGCAGCTGGTAAAGTACATGCAGACGTGCAGCCTCAACTGGAATTTTTATCAAATGAGTTGGTTGGAAGTGTAATAAATCCGCAGGTGTTTAACGCAACCGATAAACTATCGAGCACTATACCATTAGTAGCCGGTTGGAACTGGATTTCGTTCAATCTAATGATGACCGATTCAAATGATCTGAATAAGTTAATGAAGCGCATAGTATTGGCTAACGGTGACCTTTTACGCGACCAAAGTAAATTTGCCGATTACAATACAGAAGCCGGATGGGCGGGCTCATTGGCTAATCCACAAGCCGGTATAAAACCTGAATATTCATATCGCTTGCGAGTTACCGCAAAAGATACTCTCACCATCACAGGTGTTGAAATAGATCCATCTGTAAGACCGATACAACTTAACGCTGGATGGAACTGGATAGGATTCGGATCGCAACGGAACCTGAGTGTTACCGAAGCCTTCTCATCGTTAAATTCAACAGCAGGTGATTTGGTAAAAAGTCAGAACCAATTTGCACTTTATGATCCTGTAATTGGATGGGTTGGTAACCTAAATACGCTAATACCCGGTAAAGGATACATGTATAGGTCAGCAACAAATACCAGCTTCATGTATCCCCGCTCGGTCATGTTCGGAAAAACGCAGGCTGTACCTAATTTATACCGAAGTGATTTCTTCAGCTATAATCCACACGTTTACGAACAAAATATGAGTGTAGTGGTTGATGCAGGAATTTGCCAGGAAGCAGCTTTGTCTGGCCGATTAAGCCTGGGAGCCTATTCAGGCAACGAGTTACGTGGCGCAACCCGCATTACGCAAGCCGGTAACCGAGGCTTATATTTTATAACTGTTAGTGCAAATCAGTTTGATGAAGCCATACAATTTAAACTTCTGGATGAGCAAACCGGACATACCATTGATATGCTGGGACGTGTAACATTTAGCGCTAATCAGCATTTGGGAAGTCTTATTAAACCGATTGAAATAAAACCGGCCGGAAATTTCTCATGTGAAAATTTTGCTGCCTCATTTAATACCGGTTTAAATATCAGCGTATTTCCTAATCCATTTAGCAACCAGGTATCGCTGTATATACAAAACATAAGCTCACCAAATTTAGCTGTTGCTGTATATGATATTGCCGGTAAACAGGTAGATGAATTTACGTATGAAGCATTAACCAATACATCAGCTTATGTATTATGGGAACCTGAACAACGTGGATTGAACATTAAACCCGGTTTCTACTTTGTCGAAATCAATTCAGGTGGTCAGCTAACCAGAGCAAAAATCATTAAAAAATAATACCTGAAAGTACAGGCATAAATGCCTGTACTTTTTAAACACTCATTACACTAAACAAACAGACTATGAAAACTAAAGGATTGGTATCCGTTTTAATTATGTTGCTAACTTTCCGATTGGGTATAGCATCTCCCCCACCAACGTGGTCGGTTAATCCGGCATCGTTTCAATATTCAATGACGGTGACAGCAGTTGCCAATATAAACTGTACTGAATTGTTAAGCCCCAGTAACCGTGTAGGAGCATTTGTAGGAGCTACGTGCCGTGGAACCGTTCTTACCAGTAATGTAATCAACGGGCGCTTCATCGCATCAATGGTTGTGTACAGCAATGTGCCTTCGGGCGAAACCATTACGTTTAAGATATACAACGCAGCCAACGATTCGGTATATGATGCAAAAGTTACAGCTGATTTTCAAGACAATGCTTCGTATGGTGCTACCGTAAGCCCATTTGTTATTAGAAACAACAATCAACCTACTGCTCTCAATCTAAGTAGCAGCACAGTTAATGAAGGCCTAGCTGTAAATACCGTAGTTGGAACATTAACCAGCACTGACCCCGATGCAGGCGAAACATTCACATACACGCTTGTGTCAGGTTCGGGCAGCACAGATAATGGCAATTTTAATATTTCAGGTGATCAATTAAGAACAAGCAGTGTATTAAACTACAATCAAAAAACTTCACATGCTATTCGTATACGCACAACCGATGCAAACGGATGTGCGTTTGAGCAAACATTTACAATTTCAGTACAGGATATTAACACAACTCCTACCAATATATTCCTAAGCGATACCACAGTTAATGAAAACCTTTCCTCTTTGGCCACGGTCGGCACCTTGTCGGCACTTGATCCGGATTTGGGCGAAAGCCACTCGTACAGCCTGGTTTCCGGGGCCGGGAGCGCAGATAATGGAAGTTTTAATATTGCAGGGGCGTTATTGCGCACCTCTTCCACATTCAACTATGAGTTGAAATCATCCTATAACATACGCATACGCGTTACCGATATATCCAACAATACGTTCGAAAGAGCATTTACCATTGTAATTATTGACCAGAATGATCAGCCAACCAATATCCAATTGGGCGGCAGCAATGTTGGCGTTAGTTTAGCTGAAAACAGACCGCTTGGAAGTTTTGTTGCCGATTTCGCAACTATTGATGAAGATGCAGGCAATTCATTTACATACAGCTTTGTAAGTGTTCAAGGAAATGATAATGCACAGTTCTCTATTGTAGGTAGTCAGCTGCGTACAAATGCATTATTCGACTACGAATCGAGGCAAAATTATGTGGTGTTTATACAAACCAACGATGGAAACGGAGGGCTTTATAGTAAGCAATTTAGTTTAACGGTGTCGGACAGCAATGATGCTCCTACTGATATTGCACTTACCAATACGGCCATTGGAGAAAATCTACCGGTAAATACATTTATCGGAAAATTATCCGCCATTGACCCGGACGCAACAGGTGCATACACCTTCACGCTGATTAATGGAGCAGGTAGCGGTGGCAATACGAATGTGCGAATCAGTAACGATAGTTTGTATACAAATGCACTTTACGACTATGAACAAGCGGCTTCTTTCAGTATTCGTGTTAGTGTAAATGACGGAAGCCAGGGTACTTACCAGCGAACATTTACCATATCAGTAATTGATAATAATGATGCTCCTACCAACGTGCTTCTAACATCCAATCAGATTGCGGAAAACCTGAATGCCAATTCAGTCATCGGACAACTTAGTACAATTGATCAGGATCCAAGTAATACATTCTCATATACCTTAGTTACCGGTGCCGGAGCTACCGATAACAGCAGCTTCAATATATCAGGAAACAATTTGCGGTCGTCAATGGCATTCGATTTTGAAACAAAAAACAGCTACTCGGTTAGAATTCGTACCACTGATAATGCAGGAGCTTTTTTTGAAAAAGTATTTACTATTGACGTAACCAATGTAATAGATGTACCCACTAATATAGTGCTGACCAATGATACTGTTAATGAAAATATGGCTGTAAACACCCTTATAGGTTCTTTTTCCAGTGTGTGTCAGGATACTGGTATTGCATTTGTTTACTCGTTTAACAACAGCATAAGTGGTAATGACAACAGCAGTTTTCTAATTGCCGGAAATCAGCTGCGCACGAATGGTGTCTTTAACTACGAGGCTAAAAGCTTATACAATATTTATGTCACTACATCTTCAGGAAGCGTTAGCTACAGCCGTTTAATACAAATTAATGTCCGTGATATAAATGACGCGCCTACAGATATTGCTTTAAGTATTTCAAACATTAATGAAAACAGGCCGGCAGGTAGTTTTATCGGTATGTTTAGCAGTACTGACCCTGATCAGGGAAATACGTTTACGTATAGCCTTGTTAATGGATTAGGAGGAAACAACAATGCTCTGTTTGCCATACGAAATGACAGCTTGTTTACATCGGCCGTTCTCGATTTTGAAACGGTATCTACATTCAGCATTCGTGTAGCCACTACTGATAATGGATCATTGAGTTTTCAAAAAGTATTTACCATAATGGTAAACGATAGCAACGATGTGCCTACTGCAGTAAATCTGAGTGCAAGTTCGGTAAATGAAAACTCCCTACTGGGAACAGTTGTGGGGGTTTTATCAACGGTAGATGCAGATGCCGGTCAATCATTTACGTATTCACTTGTTGCGGGTGTGGGTTCTTCGAATAATAACTTGTTTAGCATTGTAGGAAATCAATTACGTACAAACGCTGTGTTTAATTTTGAAACGTTGCCTTCACTGCTGATACGTATTCAAACCAATGACGGAAACGGAGGAACATTTTCAGATACCTTCAGAATAAGCGTACTGGATATAAATGATATGCCCACAAATATTACACTGTCGAATGCGAACAGCACTGAAAACAGGCCCGTAGGCAGCGTTATAGGAACATTAACCACAACTGATGAAGATGTGAACGATGTGTTTAGCTACAGCCTTACTACCGGAGGCAACAACGACAATGTGTTTTTCCTGATTAGTGGAAATGAACTTAAAATAAATACGGTAGCTGACTTTGAATCGAAAAAGCTATATGTTATTCAGATACAAACCAGTGATGGCAAAGGCGGAAACTTTACCAAGCAATTTGTTATAAACATAACAGACAGTAACGATGCACCAGTAAATACGACATTAATCACTAGCTCTATTGATGAAAACAAACCCACCCGATCATTCATTGGCATATTTTACACAAATGATGCCGATCAGAATGATGCGTTCAGCTACAGTTTTGTTAGTGGCTCAGGAGCCGTTGATAACGGTTCGTTCTGGATTCAAAACGACACTTTGTACTCGAATGAGGTATTTAATTTTGAATCGAAAAACATTTACAGCATTCGTGTACGAGTTACCGATGTAGGCGGGTTAAGTTTTATTCGTCAGTTAGATGTAAGCATATCCGATGCAAATGATGCCCCTACCGATATCGTATTATCAAGTGATGAAATTGCAGAAAAAAGAGCTAACCGTTCGGTAGTAGCACGCCTATCAAGTACGGATGAAGATGCCAATACTTTTACCTATTCATTGGTCAGTGGTACGGGCTCTGATGATAATGCATCCTTTGTAATTCAGGGTGGTGAGCTTCGTTCAAACCGGGTGTTTAATTACGAATTGCAGAAAACGTATGCTATCCGAATTTCAACCAATGATGGCAGAGGTGGAACCTTTCAAAAAGCATTTGTTATAACCATACTGGACAGCAGTGATGCTCCTACAAATATTATTTTAAGCAAATCAACAGTGCCTGAAAACTCTGTAATAGGCACCGTGGTATGCACCATGAGCACCATTGATGAAGACACGCTTGACGCATTTACGTATGCATTTGCAAATATAAACGGCAATAACAACGACAAGTTTTTTATAGTAGGAAATGAACTCCGCACTACCGAAGTATTTGATTACGAAACCAAGAAGTTTTATCTGGTATTTTTACAAACCAGCGATGCTGCAGGTAATATGTTTGTTCGTCAGTTTGTAATTAATGTTACCGATACAAATGACGCACCAACTGCGCTTACTATTAGCAACCTGAGTGTAAGTGAAAATTTGCCGGTTGGTAGTTATGTTGGCTCATTTACATCAACCGATGCCGACCAGACATCAGGTTTTGTATATACACTTGTCGGTGGAACAGGTTCAAATGACAATATTCGCTTTACTGTTCAAAACGACTCTTTGCTTACTAATTTGTCGTTCAACTTTGAAGCCAAACAATCGTACAGTATACGTGTGCGCACCACCGATGTTACCAATGAAATATTCGAACGCGTATTTGTTGTTAATATTACCGATGCCAATGATGGTCCAACTGATTTACTACTGTCGAACAAAGTACTCAACGAAAATGCTCCGAAACAGACAATCGTAGGCAATTTTAGTACTGTTGATATTGATGCCGTTGATGCCCATACCTATGCATTTGTTCCTGGCATCGGAGATGCAGATAATGCCTCATTCATTATTGACCAGAATAAATTACTGGCAAATTTCTCAGCCAACTTTGAAGTAAAATCTACCTATAATATCCGCGTTAAGTCGACCGATTCGGGTGGTGATACGATAGATAGGGCCTTTGTAATTACCATAGCTGATGTAAGCGAAAAACCGACAATTAATAATCAACGGTTTGACATAAGTGAGATGGCAGCTACAGGAGAAGATGTAGGCATTGTGTTGTCCTCTTCACCCGATGCAGGTGCTAATCTGAAGTATATACTGACTGATGCCGAACAGCTACCTTTTGCACTGAACGAAAACACCGGTGAGCTTACTGTGGTATCAGCGCTTGATTATGAAAAGACAAAGGAATATAAATTAAGTGTGATTGTAAAAGACGATCAGCCCACTGCATTATACGACACCGCAGTAATAACTGTTCAAGTAAATGATGAAATTGAACTTAACCTGGACTTGCCGGCTAATAATTTCATGTCGCCTAATGGAGACGGAATCAACGACTACTTTGCAGTGCAAAATGTGCAGTTGTATGCCAATTATAGCCTAACCATATACAACGAGTCAGGCATGGAAGTGTATAAAATAATAAGCAACTACAAGAATGACTGGGACGGAAGCTATGACGGAAAGAGGCTGCCAACCGGTGTGTACTATTTCATTTTCAGGAATCCCGCAAATGGGGATGAATTTAAAGGCGCACTAAACATTGTTAAATAATAATAAAAACACCTAAACACACATCAATATGAAAAAGTATATATCATTCATCGTATTGGCAGCATTTGTTTTTACTGCCGATGCCCAAGACAGGTCAAGCTATTACACCAACCTGTTTAATCCCTTTTTAGCTAATCCGGCAATGGCCGGCAGCTACGACAATCTGCATACCATTTTAAATGCACGAACTATGGTGGGCGGAATTGAATCGGCACCAAGAACTATAAATTTTGCATTGCATACCCCGTTTGCCAACAATACAGGGCTGGGATTCAAAATTATCAATCACTGGAACGGGGCATTCCGTACTATCAATACAGAAGGTGCCTACAGCAAAAACATACGCTTAACTGACGACCATAAATTGACGTTTGGATTGAGTGTTGGGTTTATGCAAACAAATTTGAATGAAGATTTGATTAATAGTTCAGTTGACAGGGCTGATCCCAATTTGAATTTACCTGATTTAAATAAAATGTATTTCACTGCAGGTGCCGGATTGGTTTACAGATACAAAACTCAGTTTGAAATCCATGCTTCGTCACCCATGATGGCGACCGGAGCACAATCTTTAAGCAGTTTCTTTGTGCTTGGTACTAATTATAAATTTTTCTTGGATGAGGAAAAAATATATACTCTGAAGCCTATGGTAAATTACTACAACTTCACGCTATCGCCCAAGCTGGTAGATTTACTAATAACCGGTGCCTGGAACGATGTATTGAATTTAACTACAGGGTACAGAACAAATGGAACAGTTGTAGCGGGTTTCGGAATTAACTTTAAAAATGTAGTTATAGGATACAATTACTACCATCATACTAGCGATATGAACAGACTCGCACCTGCGCAAAATGAAATTGCAATTGCCTTTAACTTCAAAAAGCCGGAAAAACGCATACGTAAAAAGCAGGAAGTAGTAGATGAAGCAATCATTCAGGATCAAATTGAAAAAATTAACCTGCGTATAAATGGCTTGATAAACATTGAAAAATCAAACCCCGGGCTAGTAAATGTGAAAAACGAACTGGCAAAAATAAACCGCGATCTGGAAAAGATTTTATCAAAATACAAGATAGAAAATATTGAGCAGCTTAAGCGCATTAAGGAATTGCAAACATCACTCGAACTTTTAATAGCCAAGTACAATGATTAAGTATAGCCGGTTTGTAGTGGCTGTTTTTAGTTTAGTTTTTGCCTTGCCTGTTTTGGCACAAAAAAGCAAAAGCGATACCAGTAGCACAAATAGCCAGCAGATAAAGCAACAGGCTGTTGAAATGCGCAACAAAGTAAACAAGTATATTGCCGATAAGTTAAATACGGAGGAGCCTGGAAGTGGAGTTGTAAGCAATGAAATCATTGATTCTTTAATTAGCCGCCTGACCAGACAGGATACCGAAATTGATGCCCTCAACAAGCGTATGCTCGCACTGGAAAAGCTGGTAAGTGAGCAAGCTAAAAACAGAAATAAAAAGATTGACTCACATCGGTATAGTGAAGATGCTACCTTGGATGATATAACTGATGTAACTCCGGGGTCTTATGCACTCATTGGCAATAATAAACTGCTTTTGTTTTATGCGTTTGATGCATACCGGTTAAACGTTAAACAAATATCAGCTATAAGAAAGTTTTTATCAAACAAAACAGCTTCTGTTATACAAATGCGTGCGTACACTGATGATGTAGGAACCGAAAAGTACAATGCTAAATTAGCAACTAACCGCTGTAATACGGCACTTAAGAACGTACCTAAACAAACAGCAAAAATAATGTCTATGCCTGAGGCCGGATGCGGTAGTGTAAACACACTAGATAAAGAAAAATGCCGCAGGGTTGAGATTATACTCGAGAACTAGGAAAGTTTTATTCTCCTATATTTGCAATCCCAACTTTATTAGAAGTAAAGTTGAAAGCAATATCCATCACGTTTTATTATGGTCTCGTAGTTCAATGGATAGAATAGAAGTTTCCTAAACTTTTGATACAGGTTCGATTCCTGTCGAGACTACCACATAAGCCTACTGATGCAAAAAGTTCAATACACCTGCATGACTAAACTCTCTGCCTTTACATGACCCAATCAAATACTGCAGGAACTTTTTCACTCATCTGGCGCATTTATTCCTTGGCTAAGTCATACTCAGGGTTACTGCTTTCATCCCTGTTGCTTACGGTAGCCATTGCATTTCTGGGTCCCTACAGGCCCTACCTGATGCAGCAATGCATTGATACATACATGGCGAATAAAGACGCTGCCGGATTAGTAACCATTTCTATATGGATTGGTGTATTACTTGTTGTACAGGTTGTTTTTCAGCTACTAAACACCATTATATCCGGTATCATCGGACAAAATGTATTGCGCGATTTACGTTTAAAGGTATACGATAAATTAATTCACTCACGCATTCGTTTCTATGATAAAACACCGGTAGGAACACTTGTTACCCGAAGTGTTTCCGATATTGAAACCATTGCTGATATCTATAGTGAGGGATTGATTAACATCGCTGGCGATTTGCTTCAAATCCTTTTCATTCTCATACTGATGTTTGCTACCGATTGGCGCTTATCGCTGGTTAGCCTGTCGGTTTTGCCGCTGCTTTTGTATGCCGGTTATGTGTTTAAAGAAAAGGTGCGAATTAGTTTTGAACGGGTAAGGAACGAAGTGGCCCGGCTGAACACCTTTGTACAGGAGCATATACAGGGTATGCACATCGTTCAGCTTTTTAACCGCGAACATGCAGAATTACTAAAATTTAAGACCATCAACGCCTCACACCGCGATGCAAATATCCGTTCTATTTTTTACTACTCGGTTTTTTTTCCGGTTGTTGAAATCATTGCTGCTGTATCGGTTGGATTAATTGTGTGGTACGGCTCATTGCAAATCATAGATTACCAAACTTCTGCCGGTATACTGGTTGCTTTTATCATGTACGTAAACATGTTCTTTAGACCTATCCGTCAAATTGCCGATAGGTTTAATACCCTGCAAATGGGAATGGTAGCAGCCGATCGCATATTTAAGTTAACCGATGATGCAGAAAGCACCGAACAGACCACACTTACTTCTTACACTGTTCAAAAAGGGAAAATCGATTTCCGTGATGTATCATTCAGCTACAGTAATGAACATGCGGTGCTGGATAACATCAGCTTTACCGTTCCTGCCGGAAAAACCTTGGCCATAGTGGGCGAAACCGGTTCGGGTAAATCAACCATTGTGCAATTGATAAATCGCTTTTATACCCATCAGTCAGGAAGCATTCATATTGATGATATACCCGTAGAAAACTACAACCTGGAAACACTTCGTAAACACATCGCTCTTGTTCCGCAAGATGTATTTTTATTCAGTGGAAGTGTGCTTGAAAATATTCGGCTATTCAATGAGCATATAACCGAAGAACAGGTAAAAGAAGCTGCTATAAAAACCGGTGCGGATGTGTTTATCAGCAAACTACCGGATGGATATAAACAACAGGTATTTGAACGGGGCCTTTCACTATCTACCGGTCAACGTCAACTTATTGCATTTACCCGGGCCTGGCTGTATAATCCTGAAGTACTCATACTGGATGAAGCTACAGCCAATATCGACTACGAAAGTGAGCAGCTCATTCAACAGGCAACACAGGTGCTCATGAACAACCGAACATGCATTATTATAGCTCACCGCTTATCTACAGTAGTTAATGCCGATACTATAGTTGTTCTGAAATCGGGACGCATAATAGAACAGGGCACACATCTCGATCTTATCGGCAGGCCTACTACATATAAAGATCTTTTTGAAAAACAGTTTTCATCAGCACCAAGTCCTATCGAAAACACACCCGTTTAGGGACTTAACACCCATATTGAGCTACTTAATTTGTCGATTCACTTTGTCCTTCTTGACCGTAGCGAGCGTATATTCATACCTGTTTGGCCAAGGCCACTGGCGAAGTTCAGCGCATGTTTTTTTTCAACTAAAAAAGCACATATTTGCGCCACTATAAAAAGTAAATAAGATGTCAGTACTTGTTAATAAAGACTCCAAAGTAATTGTGCAAGGCTTTACCGGAAGCGAAGGAAGCTTTCATGCACAGCAAATGATTGAATACGGAACCCAGTTAGTGGGCGGTGTTACCCCCGGTAAAGGCGGACAAATGCACCTGGATAAACCAGTTTTTAATACGGTTAAGGATGCTGTTGATAAAGCCGGAGCCAATGTTTCCATCATTTTCGTGCCCCCTGCTTTTGCAGCCGATGCTATTATGGAAGCAGCCGATGCCGGAATAAAAGTAATTGTATGTATAACCGAAGGAATACCGGTATCAGATATGATTCCTGTAAAAGAATACATCAAAAGCAGAGGTTGTGTATTGATTGGGCCAAACTGCCCTGGTGTGATAACACCCGGTGAGGCAAAAGTGGGCATCATGCCCGGTTTTGTATTTAAAAAAGGAAGAATAGGTATCGTATCCAAATCGGGGACATTAACCTATGAGGCAGCCGACCAAATTGTAAAAGCCGGTATGGGTGTTTCAACCGCCATTGGAATAGGAGGCGATCCAATCATTGGTACGCCTACCAAAGATGCTGTTGAAATGCTGATGAACGATCCCGAAACCGATGCTATTGTAATGATTGGAGAAATCGGTGGGAGCTATGAAGCTGATGCTGCACGTTGGGTAAAAGCGAACGGAAACAAAAAGCCCGTTGTCGGATTTATTGCCGGACAAACAGCTCCTCCTGGCCGAAGAATGGGACATGCCGGAGCTATTATTGGCGGCAAAGACGATACAGCTGCCGCTAAAATGAAAATAATGGCCGAGTGTGGATTACACGTTGTTGAAAGCCCCGCTGATATTGGCAATAAAATGGCAGAGGTGCTTTCTGCTAAATCAAAATAATTGCATTACAGTTAATTTAAAAAAGCCCCGTTAACGGGGCTTTTTTGTGCTTGCAGCAAAGTGTAGTACTGAAGAAGGTATCGCTCACTTAATAGTTTTATCGTGGTAATGTCCAATTAATACGTAGCTGCATAAGTATGAAAGCAGTAATAGCATTAAAAAAGAAAAGGCGGCCCCACGCGATTGCGTGGGGCCGCCTTTTTGTACATCAGCCGTTCTTGCTTTAGCGTATAAGGGTTACTGTTCCATTAACTGATTTTTCACCTTCTGCTTTTAGCTTGTAATTAATAATGTAGTAGTAAACTCCTGCAGGGCACTGGCTTCCATCGTTCATGTTCGAGCCATCCCATGGATTTTGAGGATTGGTGGATTCAAAAACTTTACCTCCCCAACGGTTGTAAATGAATATTTCAAACTTCTCATGTCCTTCTATCTCAACCCAGAAACGATCATTTTGTGTATCCTCCCCGCCCGGAGTGAATACGTTAAAGATTTTAATTTTTGTTGAGAACTGATTTATGATTGGCTTGCACACGGTGTCTTCACATGATCCCAAAGAATCTGCTGTGATGGCTTTCAGACACATCAGATAGGTTCCCTTATCCTGCCCAAGGTCAATGTCGCGGAAGTCGGGGTCGTTGATATTGCCTTGTTTAGATGTGCGCACTGTACCGTCTTCTTTGTACAATGTCCACTCGTATGCAACCGCGTTAGACGATTTATTAATGAAGCTAAACTTAGGAACATTGGTAGAATCAATATCAAAGTCGGCAATGGCTTCACTTACTTTTACAGTCACGGTGTCTCGCATCAAACAATTAGGATAAGCTGCCGGTGGTATCTGGCTGCTGAATCGAATTGGTGTTGAAATGACTTGATACAGCCCTGCAGTATTAAATGGATCCGAAGTGTAATCACGCTGCGCTGGATAATTTATAGAATCGAGCAGTGTAGATGTTTGTGTTGCCGGATTATACAAATCGTATCTGAAGCGGGTGAAGTTCGAGTCTGACCTGTTGAAGAGTTGAATAGGCTCACCCACGCATATAGCTGTATCGTGAAGCAATTCGGCACCGAACTTCAAAATACGAACCTTTAT